>NZ_JBFODL010000005.1:0-179033 GCF_040908295.1 Aeromonas sp. R4-2
TTTTTTCTACAAACTGGTGGTCGTTACTGGGATCGAACCAGTGACCCCCTCCTTGTAAGGGAGGTGCTCTCCCAGCTGAGCTAAACGACCTGGGAATTCTGTCTCCACCGAGTGGAGAAAATGGTGGGTCGTGCTGGATTCGAACCAGCGACCAATTGATTAAAAGTCAACTGCTCTACCGACTGAGCTAACGACCCTCACCACGACCAGTTCCGACTGCATTACTGCTTCGGCTCTGACGGCGGCCTATATTACGGATTTAAATTTCCGGTGCAACAGAAAATTCGTAATTTAAATCCGTTTGCTCACTGTGCGTACAAATGCAGGCTGTTTTTACAGTAGCGTTACGAAAACAGTGACATACAGCAATGTTACAGCTTGGCCAGACTCTGTTTGGCCAACTGGGCTGGCGAGGTGTTGGGATAGCCCTTGATCACCTGCTCATAGAAGGATTTGGCTTCCGCCTTCTTGCCATCCAGTTGCGCCAGCATACCCAACTTCAGCAGCGCATCGGCTCGCTTGGGGGATTTGCTGTATTTGTTGGCCACGGTCGAAAACTGGGCCGAGGCACCGGCTCTGTCACCCTTGTTGAACAGCAACTGGCCGAGCCAGTAGTGTGCATTGGGAACATAGCCTGAATTGGGGTACTGCTTGATAAAGCCCTGGAAAGCCGGAATGGCTTTGTCGTAGTTCTTCTCTTTGAGCACCATGTTGACCGCTGCGTCGTAGGCCTGGTTCTCATCCTGATTGGTTGAGTAATTGGCGGCAGCAGCCGGTGTGGCAGCAGCAGTGGCCGGGGCGGCTGGAGCAGCTTGCTGGCTGCTGGCAACCTTGTCGAGCTCCTGGTAGAGCTGGCGCTGGCGCTCTTGCGACTGTTCCATCTGGTAGGTCTGCTGCTCCAGCTGACCACGCAGCTCGGAGACCTCCCCTTGCAGGGAGTCGACCTGTTGCTGCAATTCAGCTTGCAGTCGCAGACGGGCATTGAGGGTGCGCTCCAGCAGGGCAACCCGATCTTCCAGGCTACCGGTGGGCACGATGGCGCCGTTGTTGCCGCTAAGGACAACCCCACCACTTGAGTCACCGCCCAGATCGCTGACAGGAGCCGCAGCTTGCGCATTCAGAGCAACCAATACGGCCAGCGCAACGACAGCTTGCTTGTACACAGATTTCATTCGGATCAAACCTTAGCGTTTAGTACAGATAAAACGGCCAGCGCCATCGTCGCTCGCATATGCAGATTTCATTCGGATCAAACCTTGGCGTTTAGTGCAAATAAAACGGCCATCGAAATGGCCGCTTGCATATAAACGAACTTCGTTCGGTTTAAACCTTAGTAAACCAGAACCGCGCGGCGGTTTTTGGCAAAGGCATCCTCGGTGTGGGACATGTCCAGCGGCTTCTCTTCGCCATAGCTGACGATGGAGAGCTGCTCGGCCTGCACACCCAGGGTTTGCAGATACTTGGCAACAGCCTTGGCACGACGCTCGCCCAGGGCGATGTTGTACTCCGGAGTACCGCGCTCATCGGCGTGACCTTCGATCAGGACTTTAACGCTCGGGCGCTCGCGCAGGTAGCTGGCGTGGGCATCCAGCAGATCAGCGTACTGACCCTGGATATCGTAACCGTCGAACGGGAAGTAGATCACATTGTCACGCTGCAGTGCTTCGAACTTCTGACGCATCTGCTCTTCCGGGGACAACATGCCGTTGGCGCCGCCGGTTTGTACACCGCCCATGCCGTCGGTCATACCTGATTCAGCGCCAGCGGCGTCGGAATCAGAAGAAGAACTACAAGCGGCCAGGGTGAACAGTGGCAGTGCGATGGCCAAACCCTTGAGCAGTTTATTGAGTTGCATGCTATTTCCTTAAACCTTTATAACAAAACAAAAAACAATTGGATTTTTATCAATTCAAGAAGGGCGACCAAGCTGGTGCACGAATTTCACCGCTACTGGTCGGAAGCACAGCCTTGAAGCGACCATCAGTCGACACCAACGCGAGACTCTTACGACCCTGATAGATGGTGGCATAAATGATCATGCTGCCATTGGGAGCCACACTTGGCGACTCATCCAGAGCACTTTGGGTAAGGACCAACAGGGCATTGTTTTCCATGTCCTGACGGGCAATACGATACTGTCCCTGAACACGGGTCACCATCACCATGATTTTGCCATCAGGAGTGATGGATGCACCCTGGTTGGATTCACCTTCCCAAGTCATCCGGCGAGTCATACCAGTCGCCAAATTTACGCTATAAATCTGGGGTTTGCCACCACGTTCAGAGGTGAACAACAAATTTTGCCCATCCGGCATCCAGGAGGGTTCAGTGTCGATCACACGGCTGGTTGTGACGCGGGTCAGCTGCTTGCTAGCGACATCAACCACATAGAGGTTTGGTGAACCATCTTTGGAGAGAACGATAGCCAGACGACGACCATCCGGAGACCACTCCGGCGCCCCGTTGATACCACGGAAACTGGTGATCAGGCTGCGCTGCTGAGTGTAAATATCCTGCACATAGATTTCGGACTTCTGGTTCTCGAAGCTCACGTAGGCCAGCTTGCTGCCATCCGGCGACCAAGCCGGAGACATCAAGGGCTCGCGGGAGCGCAGCAGGGTCTTCTCGTTGTAACCGTCGTAGTCAGAAATACGCAGCTGGTACGGGAACTGGGTACCCTGCTGTACGGAGACGTAAGCCAGACGGGTCAGGAAGGCACCGCGTTCGCCAGTCAGACGCTCATAGACGATGTCGGAGATACGGTGGGCAAACTGGCGCATCTGGGCACCCGGGATGGTCGCCATGCGGCTATCCAGTATGTAACCGTTGCTCTCGCCACCTTGCGCCTTGGCCAGCTGGCCTTTCAGCACATCGACCAGCTCGAAGTTGACCTTGTAAGTGCCGTCACCGACTGCCGAAATGGAACCCACCACCACGGCTTCAACCCCTTGGGAGGCCCAAGGAGCGAAGTTGATCTCGCTGCTGCTGCTCGGGGTCTGCGGCATCTGGCCACGGGCCAGCGGCTTGAACTTGCCGCTACGCATCAGGTCGTTGGAGACCACTTCCGCGATGTCCTGCGGCAACTGTCCGTTGCCTTCCCACTTGAAGGGAGCAACGGCGATGGGGCGTGCGCTATCAATACCGCCGGTGATGACGATGTCCAGGGCCGCCTGGGCACTCTGGCCCAGCAACAAACAGCCAACCAAAGCAAAAAATACTTTTCTGATCATGGCTTAAATACTCGGTTCCAATATAGATGAGAGGTTAAATTCCTTTCTCGGCGAGAGGTTGCCAACCGGAGGCAAGCAACCTCGTTTTATCACGCTTAGATACTCGGTTCTAACTTCAGGTTAAATTCCTTCAACATCTCGAATGCCGCAGGATCCTTGGGCACAGGCAGTTGATTGGCTTTCAGAACAGCCGCCTTACCGGAACGACAGACCGCCGGGTCACCCTGGCCGTTATCTACCGATATGACAAAGCCACTGCTCGCAAGACGTACGCCGATAGTACATGTTTTGCCCCGCATGGTGGGATCCAAAATCATATACCGCTCAACAGTGGCCTTGATGAGCGCTGCATATTTGTCGACTTCGCCCTGGGCTGCTGCCGATGCCGCCTGGCTGCGGGCATTGGCCTCAGCCGACAGCTGCTGCTGCATCATCTCTTCCATCTCTTTTTGCAGCTTGGCCTGCTCGGCGGCTTTACGCTTGCGCTCAGCCGCGATCTTGGCCTGCTTTTCGGCCTCTGCCTTGGCTTTCTTCTCTGCGTCAGCTTTTGCCTTTTTCTCAGCCTCTTCCTTGGCCTTCTTCTCGGCCTCGGCTTTGGTTTTTTTCTCTGCTTCTGCCTTAGCTTTCTTCTCGGCTTCGGCTTTGGCCTTCTTGTCAGCTTCCGCTTTCTTGGCCTTGGCTTCTGCCGCCTTGGCCTTCTCTTCAGCCTCTTTCTTCTCTTGTTCCTTTTTCTTCTTCAGCGCCAACGCCTTGCTCTCGGCTTCCGCCGCTTTACGCTCGGCTTCGGCTTTCTTGGCCTTCTGCTCTTCCAGCTTGCGGGCTTCCTCAGCTTTTTGGGCCTTCTCTTCCGCCTGCTTCTGCTCGGCAACCTTCTTCTGCTTCTCGGCCTCGGCCTTGCGGGTCGCCTCTTCGGCCTGCTTGCGCTTGGTCTCGGCGATGCGAAGCTGCTCCTGTTTCTGAGCCAGCTCGCGCTTGGCGAGATCCGTGTCTTCCTTATCCTTCTCTTTCTCTACCTTTTGAGGCTTGGGCTGAGATTTCTGCTGCTGGATCTGCTTGGCCTGTTCGTTGAGGAAGTTCTCATCGAGCATGACGGCATTGACGATCTGCCCCTTCGATTCGGGTCGTTTCGGTTTGCTGAAATCGAGCCCGACAAACAGGATGATGCCGATGATCAGGTGCAGCAGAAACGACGCGATGAGATAACCGGAAATACCACGCTTCACATCCATCTCCGTTAGTTCACCGGATCTGTCATCAGGCCAACCTGAGGCACACCCGCATTCTTGAGGGCCACCATCAACAGGATCACCTCTTCGTAGCGCACGGCCTTGTCACCCGCGACCACCACGGGGGCATTCTGGTTGATCGCCAGATAGCCCATGGCTTTTTCGGTGATGTATTGCTGCATCGCCTCTGGCGTGCCGCTTGGCACCGGCTCGTCATCGGCTTCGCCAGCCTTGATGACATATTCGCCTTCGGTATTGACGCTGACGATGAAGGGTGGCTTGGCATCTTCCGGCAACTGCTCGGACTCAGCCTGTGGCAGATCCACCTTGACCCCTTGCGTGATCACCGGCGTGACCGCCATAAAGATGATAAGCAGCACCAGCATGACGTCGATATAGGGAACCACGTTGATCTCGGCCACCTTCTTGCGCCGGATCCGCTGATAGGTTTGCATTACTGATCACCCTGCTGCTGTGCAATTTGACGGTTCAGAATGGTAGTGAACTCGTCCATGAAGTTGGCGTAGGCGTTCTCCAGCCGCTCGACCTTGTTGGAGAAGCGGTTGTAGAAGATAACCGCCGGGATAGCGGCAAACAGACCCATGGCGGTGGCGATCAGCGCTTCCGCGATACCCGGCGCCACCATTTGCAGGGTGGCCTGCTGAACCTGACCCAGGGCGATAAAGGCGTTCATGATCCCCCATACGGTACCGAACAGACCGATATAGGGGCTGATGGAGCCGATGGTCGCCAGCACCGGCAGATTGGATTCCAGATCATCCACTGCGCGGGAGAGGGAGACGCGCATGGCGCGGTAGGTACCATCCATCACCGCATCCTGACCACGGGCACCGGCCTTGAGCAAGCGGGCATACTCCTTGAAGCCGGAGTAGAAGATATCTTCCATGCCTTCGATATCATCGCGGCGGGAAGAGGACTCCTGATAGAGGCGATTGAGATCGACCCCTGACCAGAAGCGATCTTCAAACTGTTCCGATGCGAGATTGGCCGCCTTGATCGCCTTTGAACGCTGGATAATCAGCGCCCACGAGACAATAGACATGCTCATCAGGGTCATCATGACCAGTTTTACCAACAGGCTGGCTTGCCAAAACAGGCCAATAAACGAAATTTCAGCGTGCACTTAACAGCACTCCCTTGATTTTTTCAGGTATAGCTACAGGTTTCATTTGCGGATGACTGACACAGGCTATCTGTACCATGGCCTGGGTGATCAGTCGTCCATCAGCCGCCAGGATCTGCTGCGAAAAGCGCAGGGATGCGCGTTTCACTTCAATCACTTGCGTTAATACATTCAATAGTTCATTAAAACGGGCCGCCGAGCGGAAATCGATCTCAGTTCGGCTCACCACGAAGGCATATCCCTCCTGCAGCCAGACGTCCTGTTCGACCCCTTTGGCACGAAGAAACTCGGTGCGAGCACGTTCCATAAACTTGAGATAATTGGCGTTGTAGACGATGCCCCCGGCGTCGGTGTCTTCGTAGTAGACACGCACCGGAAACTCAAAGACTTCCCCCATAACAATCTGTGATCCATTCGACAGTCAGATGGGGGGCTATCATAGCGCAGGGCTGAATAGGAAAGAAGCAGGGGGAGACAGGGAAATCCTGCCTCCCCCCGTTTTTTATGAAAGGAAATATGAATGTGTCAGCCAGAGGCCATACAACAAACTGGGCCAGGCGAGCCAGGGGTTGAACAGCACACGTCCGGGCAGGCTTTTCAGATGAAAGCCAAGCCCGTTAAGTACGCCACAACAGACGGCCCACATCAGCCAGGGAGCAAGCCAGAGACCATGCTCGCTGGTATTGGCCGCGATCAGATTGGGGGCCTGTAAAATAGCGACGGCCAACAGGGCCGCCGCGAGTAACATCAACCCCTGCCACGGCTGCCGCTCCAGTGGAGCGGCCAGCCTGGCGAGTCGATCACTTGTTTTCATCGATCTGACGATCCATGTTCTCGGTGTGTTCCAGCCACAGCGCATTGATGATGCCAAATGCACAGGCCAGCAACAGCCCCAGGATCCAGGTGAAATACCACATTGTCAGCGCACCTCTTAATAGAGAGATTGTTGGTTATCTTCGATGTGCTTGTTGGTTACCCGGCCAAACATCTTGATGTAAGTCCAGATGGTGTAACCCAGCACAATCGGTACGAAGATCGCTGCGGCCACAGTCATCACCTGCAAGGTGTTGAAAGAGGCGGTAGCATCCCACATGGTCAGGCTCAGTGACGGCTCAAGGCTTGAGGGCATCACGAACGGGAACATGGAGAAACCGGCAGTGAGGATGACCCCGGCAATCGCCAGCGAGGAGCTGGTAAACGCCAGCCAGCCGATGTTCATGCGGGCAAACAGCGCAGTCAGCAGGCTCATGGCCAGGCCCAGTACAGGGGCAGCCACCATCCACGGATAGAGGGTGTAGTTGTTCATCCAGGCACCCGCCTGCAGGACAACTTCCTTGTTCATCGGGTTGGATACCGCGTCAGTCGCAGCAGCCTTGACGATGACATACCCTTCCATACCGCTTACCCACCAACCTGCGGCAGCAAACAGCACCAGGGTCAGCAGTGAGCAGATCATGGCGGCAGTGCGGGAACGCGCCAGCACTTCACCGTCGGTCTTCATCATCAACCAGGTTGCGCCCTGGGTGAGCAGCATGAACAGACTCACCAGACCAGCCAGAATGCCGAACGGGTTAAGCAGACCAAAGAAGTTGCCGTGATAGGTCAACATCATGAACTGGTTAAACTCGAACGGAACGCCTTGCAGCAGGTTGCCAAAGGCCACACCAAAGACGATGGGCGGTACGGCGCTACCGGCGAACAAGGCCCAGTCCCAGTTGCTGCGCCATTTGGCATCAGCACGCAGCGAGCGGTACTTGAAACCGACCGGACGCAGGAACAGCGCCATCAGAGTCAGGATCATCGCGATGTAGAAGCCGGAGAAGGTCGCGGCATACACCATCGGCCAGGCGGCGAACAAGGCGCCACCGGCAGTGACCAGCCACACCTGGTTACCTTCCCAGTGCGGCCCCATGGTGTTGAGCATCACGCGGCGCTCGACATCTTTCTTGCCGACGAACGGGAGCAGTGCGCCTACCCCCATGTCGAAGCCGTCAGTGATGGCAAAACCGATCAGCAGTACGCCGACCAGAGCCCACCAGATGACACGCAGAGTTTCGTAATCAAACATGGTCGCTCTCCTTATGCCTTGATCTGTTCAAAGTGATACTTGCCAGTCTTCAGGCTGCTGGGGCCAAGACGGGCATACTTGAACATCAGGTACATCTCGATAACCAGAAGTACGGTATAGAACAGGCAGATACCGATCAGAGAGAACCAGATCTCGGCTGCAGGCAAATTGGATGCAGAGAGGGAAGTCGGCAACACCTCTGCAATGGTCCACGGTTGGCGACCATATTCAGCGACAAACCAGCCAGCTTCGATAGCGATCCACGGCAGCGGGATACCCCACAGCAGACCCTTGAGCAGCCACTTGCGCTTGCCGATCTGGTGACGGGCACTGTCATAGAAGGCCATACCAATCAGCACCAGCATCAGCATGCCGACGGCAACCATGATGCGGAAGGCGAAGAACAGCGGCAGAACCTGCGGGATGGAGTCATCCACAGCAGCCTTGATCTGCTCGTCGGTAGCATCGGTCACGTTGCTGGTGTAGCGCTTGAGCAGCAGACCGTAGCCCAGATCCTGCTTCACTTCGTCGAAGCGAGCGCGGGTCTCGTCAGACTTGTCACCGGATTGCAGCTTGGTCAGCAGGTCGTAAGCGGTCATACCGTTACGAACGCGCAGTTCGTGCTCGCTCTTCAGATCCTTCAGACCGGTTACCTGACCGTCCAGAGAACGGGTCGCGATAATGCCCAGCGCATAGGGGATCTTGATGGCGTAGTCGGTGCGCATCTCTTCCTGATTCGGAATACCGAACAGGGTAAAGGCGGCCGGAGCAGGTTCAGTCTCCCACTCGGCTTCGATAGCGGCCAGTTTCACCTTCTGCACTTCACCGGTCTCGTAACCGGATTCGTCACCGAGGATCAGCACGGACACGATGGAAGCCATACCGAACGCGGCGGCAATGGCGAAGGAGCGACGGGCAAAGGCCACATCACGATTCTTCAGCAGGTAGTAGGAGGAGATACCCAGCACAAACATGGCGCCACAGGTATAACCAGCCGCCACAGTGTGGACGAACTTGACCTGAGCAACCGGGTTGAGCACCACGTCAGCGAAGCTCATCATCTCCATCCGCATGGATTCGAAGTTGAACTCGGCACCGACCGGGTTCTGCATCCAGCCGTTGGCGACCAGGATCCAGAGGGCGGAGAGGTTGGTACCCAGCGCCATCAACCAGGTGGCAGCCAGGTGCTGATGCTTGCTCAGACGATCCCAACCAAAGAAGAACATACCGACGAAGGTGGACTCCAGGAAGAAGGCCATCAGTCCTTCGATAGCCAGCGGGGCCCCGAAGATATCGCCGACATAATGGGAGTAGTAAGCCCAGTTCGTCCCGAACTGGAACTCCATGGCCAGACCTGTGGTGACCCCCAAGGCAAAGTTGATACCAAACAACTTACCCCAGAATTTGGTCATGTCCCGGTAGATGGTGTTGTTGGTCATCACATAGACGGATTCCATGATCGCCAGGAGAAAGGCCATTCCCAGCGTCAGGGGTACAAACAAAAAGTGATAAAGGGCCGTCGCAGCGAACTGGAACCGCGATAGGTCTACCACATGCTCAGCAATCATGATGTTTCCTCACCGATTATTGGCACGGCTATTTTAAGTTTTAAGCACAAAGCTTCCGTTGGAGGTTAGCGAATGAGCCTTATTGGGACGTGTCACAACAAAACGCGTTCAGTAACCACTGGCATTAACAACAAGGCAATACGAGAACACAAATAAAGCTAATGTTTAACAATTCCAAAACAATCAGCCTAAATTTATTCTCGCCCATGATGACCGGGTTTTTATATCACCTTTATTTGATTGAAATCAATGTAAAAGGACCCGCCATACATGGCTTTGAAAGGCATTTTTAATCTATTTCACGATTATTGACGCGAGCCAGATCACAAAACACGATAAAGCGTAAAACATTGATTTAAATCAATTTAAGAATTTAACATCCCGCCACTCGGTTTAATTTGAAAAGCGTGAATGACGCGCCTTTTTCCATGTTATCCGAGTCAGTCAATCTGATTCGAAAACTCAATTTAAAATTGCAAAGAATGCATACTCATGCGAACCAATTTCATCAATAAAGACATTAGATAAACTAATTTGAAGAGTGCAATTTTTCTTGTTTGCCGGGGTCGATTCGAACTCCTACAATGCGCCTCGCAGTGAGGGCATACCCTTGGATACAGGCCGGTTAATCCGGGTTCACGGTACGTATTCGACGATCAATTTGAACCTGTCTATTGGAATCGAAGATGAAAAAGTTTGTTGCTAAAACCATCCGTTACTACAAGCTTTCCTTTGTTCAGCTCTATCAACTGAACCGACTCTGAGAGCTCGCGACGGCTCACCTGTTTATTTTCCGGTCTGTGTCCAGACGCACTCACTGTCTGTGAACATCCATCCTGAATTGTCTTTGCCCACCGCATCCGCCGTGGGCTTTTTTTTGCCCGGATAATAAAAAACCGCCTTTGACGGCGGTTTCATGTTCAAACGACTGTTTTTACTTCTCATCTGGTCGCTGAAGACCGAAATGAGCGTAGGCTCGTGTGGTCGCAATCCGTCCTCTGGGTGTACGTTGCAGATACCCTTGCTGGATCAGATAAGGCTCCAGCACATCTTCGATAGTATCTTTCTCTTCCCCGATCGCGGCGGCCAGATTATCGAGACCCACCGGGCCCCCCATAAACTTGTCTATCACAGCCAACAATAACTTGCGGTCCATGAAGTCGAAGCCTTCATTATCGACATCCAGCATGTCCATGGCGCGAGCAGCAATGGGGCCGTCGATCCGGCCATCGGATTTCACCTGGGCAAAGTCGCGCACCCGCCTTAACAAACGGTTAGCAATCCGCGGCGTGCCGCGAGAGCGACGGGCGACCTCAATGGCACCATCTTCCGTCATCTCGAGCCCCAGACAACGGGCGCTGCGGGAGACGATATCGGTCAGATCCTTGACGTTGTAGAACTCCAGCCGCTGGACGATACCGAAGCGATCCCGCAGCGGGCTGGTCAGTGAACCTGCCCGGGTGGTGGCGCCAATCAGGGTGAAGGGAGGCAGATCCAGCTTGATGGAGCGAGCTGCGGGTCCCTCCCCGATCATGATGTCGAGCTGGTAATCCTCCATCGCCGGATAGAGCACCTCCTCCACCACCGGACTGAGACGGTGGATCTCGTCGATGAACAACACATCGTTCGGTTCAAGGTTGGTGAGCAGAGCCGCCAGATCCCCCGCTTTCTCCAGCACCGGGCCGGAGGTGGTCTTGATATTGACCCCCATCTCGTTGGCGACGATGTTGGCGAGGGTGGTCTTGCCCAAGCCCGGAGGGCCGAAGATCAGCAGGTGATCGAGCGCTTCGCCCCGCTGACGGGCCGCTTCGATAAAGATCTCCATCTGTTCGCAGACGGTATCCTGACCGGTGTAGTCAGCCAGCTTCTTGGGGCGGATAGCCCGGTCGATAATGTCATCCTCACGGGCGGCACTGGCCGAGATGAGGCGATCTGCTTCAATCATCAACTACCTCACACCAGGCTACGCAGGGATTCACGGATGATATCTTCCACCGACATCCCCTCTTTGGCGATCTTGCTGACAATCTGGCTCGCCTGCTGCGGCTTGTAACCTAGGGCCACCAGCGCACTGGCCGCCTCTTCGGTCACATCCGGTGCCCGCAATTCGGGCTCACTGGCTGGCAAGGTGACCATGGCCGGGGAGAAGAGGTCGTGACTGACCCACCCCTTGAGGCGATCCTTCATCTCCACCACCAGACGCTCGGCGGTCTTCTTGCCGACTCCCGGCAGTTTGACCAGAGAGCTTATCTCTTCACGTTCGACACTCAGCACGAATTGGGTAGCTGTCATGCCGGAGAGAATAGCCAGCGCCAGCTTGGGGCCGACTCCGTTGGTCTTGATCAGCTCGCGGAACAGCGCCCGCTCCTGTTTGTGGTTGAAACCATAGAGTAACTGGGCATCTTCCCGCACCACGAAGTGAGTATGGATGGTCGCTTCCTTGCCGATCTCCGGCAAATCATAGAAGCAGCTCATCGGCATCTGCACCTCATAGCCAACCCCGCCCACTTCCAGCAGGACCTCGGGGGGCTGCTTTTCAATGACAATGCCTCTCAAGCGACCAATCACGGCTCTCTCCTCACCAATACAACTATTCGTAAATTGGCTCATAGCATAAAGAATAACTGGATAAGTATCCAGCATAGGGCAGCAACACCCGCATGGTCAGAGAGGCTTTTTATCCAATTTTCCACCATGCTTGATCGGGTGCAGCCAGTGCACGGGATGTTTCAGCGCCGCACCGGCCCCCGAGCGGGGGATAAACCACTACACTAAACCCGTTCGGAACCGAAACTGGTGCCAATGTCGATACCAAGGAAGGCCATCACATGAAAATTGTTACCACCTCCAATCTGGGTCTTGCCATATTGCTCGGATGTACGCTGGGCATGGGGGTCGTTGGCTGGTATGGCAGCCAGCGGCTAGCCAATCTGCTCTCCTACGTACTGGGCGCCGCCTGGCAGACCGCCGACGGTGCCATGGAGGGCTCCATAGAACTGGGCAATCAACAGCTACAGATTCAGAAGATGCAAAACGGAACCCCGCTCAATCGCGCCGAACTCGATGCTGCCAAGGCGGCGACCGATGATGCGCTGGCCCGAGTCAGCCAGGGGCAGCTCATTGATGGTGCGGCCCTTGCCACCATGGAACAGCACAAGCAGGACTATCAACAGCAACAAGAGAAGCTGCTGGCGCTCTATCACGCCTATACCGAGGTGGATCAGGCACTGCATCACAACGCCGATCTGATGGCTCGCCTCTCGACCCAGCTGGAGGTGATTGGCGATGGGGCGGTCGAGGCGCTGACCCAATCCCCCGACCAGACCATCAGCTGGAACAGCGGCCTCTCCACTCGCTGGGAAGCGGCCGACGGGGGGATGGAATCCAACATAGGCTTTTTGCGCCAGCTCTATGCGCTGGAGAAGATGCGCAGACAAGGAGTCACAGAGGCGATCAAGGCCGAGCTGAAAGAAGCGACCGAGTTCTACCACGAAGCAATCGACAGCATGCTCGGCACCGGGCTGTTCGATATCGAGGGAACCGGCGAATTTGCCGGCAAGACACTGTCGGCAGAGTATCGCGCCCTGTTGGCCCGGCATCAGCAACTGATGGGACAGTGGGTCGATGCGCTCGGCAGCTATCAGGCCCAGCAGTCCGCCTATGAGGTCAGTGCCGATGAGCTGCGACAACAGCTGGTTGCCATCGAGGAGAGCGGCGATGCCACTGTCGAGGATCAGGTGGCCCAGCTCAACGGCATCATCAGCCAGATCCGAACCCTGCTGCTGGGTGGCCTGTTGCTGAGCCTGGTCATGGTCACCCTCTGCGGCTTCTGGCTGACCCGCAAGCTGGTGACCCCGCTGCTGCAAGTGGACAAACGAATGCAGGATATCGCCGCCGGAGAGGGAGACCTCAACGCCCGCATCAACCTGCAACGGGATGACGAGATAGGTTCGCTGGCCAACAGCGTGGATCGTTTCATCGAGAAACTGCAGAAGATGATCAGCTCCACCATGGACAACAACCAGCACATCAGCGAACACGTTCACACCTCGGTCAACCGGGTGGAGGCAATCAGCCAGAGCAGCCGCCAGACCGCCGAACATGCGCTGGCCCTGCACCACGACAGTGAGCAGATGGTGCAGGTCGCCACAGGTATCTCGGACAACTGCAGCATGGCGGCCCACAATGCCAACGAGGTGCGCCAGCTGACCACCGAGAGCAGCCAGTATGTCGCCTCCGCCAGCGCGGGCATGCAGCGGGTGGTACAGGAGGTGAGCGAGTGTGCCATCGCCATCAACTCCCTCAAGGAGCAAGCGGGTCAGATTGGCCAGATCATCTCCACCATCAGCGGCATCTCGGAACAGACCAACCTGCTGGCCCTCAATGCGGCCATCGAAGCGGCTCGCGCGGGGGAGATGGGACGTGGCTTTGCGGTGGTCGCGGACGAGGTGCGCACCCTGGCCAATCGCACGGCGACATCAAGCGCCGAAATTAGCCAGGTGATCAGCAGCATCCAGCAGCAGACCGAGACCGCCTATCTGATGATGCAGCGCAACCTCAAGACGGTGGAGTCTGGCATGCAGGACTCCGAGAACACCAAGCAGATCCTGTTCAAGGTGGAAGGCGCCATCGACCAGCTGGCCGACATGGTGCAACAGGTGGCAGTAGCCACAGGTCAACTGTCACACACCCTGAGCCACTCCTCTGACAAGGTCTCCGGCATCAGTCTGCAAGCCAGAACCGGCGAACAGGAGGCGCAGGAGTGTCTGCAACTCGCCTCCTCGCTCCATCAGGCCAGCCTGCTGCAACAGCGCCTGCTCTCCCAGTTCAGGGTCTGACCCCTTTCAATAGCAAAGATGCCACTCATATGAGTGGCATCTTTTTGTTACCGGTCGCTCATTCCTGCCGCCTTAACTTCCTCAACGTCCTATGGCCAGTTGAATAGCCAGGCTCAGCATGATGATGCCAACCAGCAGGTCGATCCCCTGCTGCACCCGGCTGCGGGCCAACCAGGGCGCCAGTGCCGCAGCACCCAGCGCCAGCGAGTAGAACCACACCAGCGAGGCCAGCATGGCCCCCGCAGCAAAGGCCGGACGCAGGGACTCGCTCACCTGACTGCCAAGGGAGCCGAGCAGCATCAAAGTATCGAGATAGACGTGGGGATTAAGCAGCGTAACTCCCAGCGTCATCGCCAGCACGCTTTTGGCCCCCATCTGCTGAGCAGAATCGGCAAGTCCCTCCCCCTTACCGCGCCAGGCACTGAACAGAGAACGGCCACCAAACCAGCCGAGAAACAGCACGCCACCCCAGGTGAGTAGCGCCATGCCGAGGGGGCTGGTGGCCAGCACATTGGCCCCGCCAAATACGCCGATAGCAATCAGGGTGAGATCGCAGAAACTGCAGAGCGTGGCCGTCAGCAGATGGTGATTGCGATGGATGCCCCGGCTCAGCACAAAGGCATTCTGGGCGCCGATGGGGATGATCATGGCCAGACCGATGGTGAAGCCTTGCAGTGTCGTTGCGAGCATCATGGAGAGCACCGTTCGAAATGATGAATGAGCGGCACTATAGCGATGGTGGTTCCTTCTTAGAAATTCATTGATTTACTGATTGATTCATTTTGCTAATAAAGACCGGCATACCCAGCCGCTGTTCCAGCCCTTGTCAATTACCGGATCTGACAATTGTGACCCTCAGAGTGCGGCAGGAGAATCTGTTGCGCCTGTGGGCTCAGCCTACTGCAGCAATCTGGGGAAGTTGGTCACCACAACTTGCTCCAGATTGGGTAGCAACAGCCCCGTACTAACCCCTTTGGCAATGGCCTGATAGCGGTTCATGGAGCCGGTTTTGCGGGTGACCTGATTGAGATGGTAATTGACCGTGCGCTCCGTGATCCCGAGGATGCAGGCGATCTCGCTAGAGGTCTTCCCTTCGCTGGCCCAGAACAGGCACTCGGTCTCGCGCTCGGTCAAGGGGTCTTTACCCGCACTATCCATCATGCTGAAACGCACCACCCGAATGGCCGCCTCGAAGATGTAATTGGACATCCAGGAGAGGATCGGCGAGGACTCCAGCAGCAGGTCGCTCGAGGCCCGCTCGGAGGTGATGAAGGAGAGAATACCGTTCTCCCCGGCAGCACCGTGCAGAGGGAAGGAGATGCCGTTACGCAACCCGAACTCGGCTGCCAACCCCATCACGTCCATGGTTCCCTCCTGCAAAAAACTGGCCCGCTCATCGAGGCGGTTCCAGTAAATGGGCAGCGTCTGCTTGCGTGCCAGCCGGATCACCGGATCGCACGCCAGCATGTTGTTTTCGGTATAGGCCTGCACCCAGGAATCGGGGCACTGGTTGAACAGCACCACCTTGGGCCTTTGCATCGACATCGGCAGGATCAGGGCGAAGCGATAGTAGTCATAGCCCATCCCGAGCGTAAAGCGACCGATCAGTTCGGCCAGACGATTGCCGTCCGTCACCGAAGTGAAATGTTCGAGGTACTCAAGCAGTTGGTCTCTGTTCATATGAAAGCCCCCTTGGCCAGACATGTGATTATAACGGCGAATAGCAAGATAGAGGGTCCATAATGTTGGTTTTTAAAGGAAAATTGAGAGAACATCCACGAAACGAGGTGGAGAATGAACTCTATCGCTTTCGAAATCGCGTCTTTTCCGACCGGCTAGGCTGGGATGTCGAGTCTCATCGGGGCCTGGAGCGTGACAGCTTCGACACGCCAGACACCCATTGGGTTCTGATCGAGGACGAACAAGGGCTGTGTGGCTGTATTCGTCTGCTCAACTGTGCCGATGCCTATATGCTGCCCACCATCTTCCCCACCGCCCTTGCCGGTGAAAGCGCGCCACGCACCCCAGATGTCTGGGAACTCACCCGTCTGGCTATCGATGCCCAGCGCGCACCGCGCATGAGCAATGGCGTCAGCGAACTCACTTGCGTCATCTTCCGCGAGGTCTATGCCTTCGCCCATGCCCACGGGATCCGGGAGCTGGTCGCCGTCGTCAGCCTGCCGGTGGAGCGCATCTTCCGCCGACTTGGCCTGCCCATCGAGCGGCTCGGTCATCGGCAGGCGGTCGATCTGGGTGCGGTAAGGGGCGTTGGCATCCGCTTCCATCTGGATGAGCGCTTCGCGCAGGCGGTCTCCCAACCTCTGCTGGGCCATTATCAAACCAGCCATTATCCACTGCGGCAACCGTCACCGGTGTTGGCAGTTCACTCATAAAAAATCCCGGGAAAACAGACCCGGGATAAAGATGTCGCTACGATCTGCGCAGGGCTACCCCATGCGGCACCAGAGAGTATCCTCCCTCAATGGCCTGACCACTACTGTCAAAAATCACAGCGCAACGCCCCTTCCGCCGCCCATTGTTGTCCCCTGCCGAGTGACGTAGAGTCAGCCCTTGGGCAACGGAAGGGAGGGAAGATGAAAGAGCTGGACTACAAACTGCTGCGGGCGCTGGATGCGGTACTGCAGGAGCAGAACTTCGATCGGGCGGCCAAGTCGCTCCATATCACTCAGTCGGCCATCTCCCAGCGGATCAAGCAGCTGGAGCAGCAATTTGCCGAGCCGCTGCTCATTCGCAGCCAACCGCTGCAGGCCACGCCACTCGGCCAGAAGCTGCTGGCCCACTATCGGCAGGTACACCAGCTCGAGCTCGAACTGGCGGGGGAGCTGACCCCCGACCAACCGCAGGGACCAATCCGGATCAGCATCGCCGTCAACGCCGACAGCCTGGCCACCTGGTTTTTGCCCGCCATTGCCCCCTTGTTGAAACAGCACCCCATCGAACTCAACCTGCTGGTCGATGACGAGAGCCGCACCCTCGATAAGGTCCGCGAGGGTCAGGCCTTTGGTGCAGTCAGCCTGCATCCCCAGCCGCTGGCGGGTTGCTGCGTCGACGAGCTCGGTGAGATGAACTATCTGCTTACCGCCAGCCCCGCCTTCGTAGCCCGCCACTTCCCTCACGGCCTGACCCGTGAGGCGCTGGCCAAGGCACCGGCGGTGGCGTTCGATCAGCGCGATGACATGCATGTGAGCTTTATGAGAGAACACTTCGGGCTGGAGCCGGGCGGTTATCCCTGTCATACGGTCCACTCGTCAGAGGCCTTCGTCGCCATGGCCGAACAGGGGTTGGCCTATTGTCTCATCCCCGAATTGCAGATAAGAGGCCAGCTGGCAGGCAGGTCACTGCTCAACCTCAGTCCCGACCACGTTCTGACGGAACGCCTCTACTGGCACCGCTGGGTACTGGAAAAAGGGGTACACAAGCAGCTATCCCAACGCCTTATCGACCATGCCAGATCGCAGTTGAAACCACGCTGAGCAGGCCATTCACCTTGGCTTTGCAGGGCTAAAAACGTATAGTGCTGGGCGATCCTTCATCAGGTCTCCACCCAGGTTTTCACTTCAGGTTCCTCACTTATGTTCCAAGACAATCCGCTGCTGGCCCAGCTCAAGCAACAAATCCGCGAAAACATCCCGAAGAAAGAGGGTGTGATCCGCGCCTCGGACCGGGGCTTCGGCTTTCTGGAAGTCGATGAGAAGACCAGCTATTTCGTGCCGCCTCCCTACATGAAGAAGGTGATGCACGGTGACCGGGTGACCGCCCTGATCCGCACCGAAAAAGAGAAGGAAGTGGCCGAGCCGGATACCCTGCTGGAGCAGTCCGTCACCCGCTTCGTGGCCCGGGTCAAGATGTTCCGCGACCGCCTCAACGTGGTGGCCGACCATCCGCTGATCAAGGATGCCATCAAGGCCCGCGTCAAGAAGGGTCTGGATGAGAAAGAGTTCAAGGAAGGTGACTGGGTGGTGGCCACCCTCAAGCGCCATGCGCTGGTCGACGGCAACTTCTCTGCCGAGATCATCCAGAAGATTGCCGCCCAGGAAGATCACAATGTGCCCTGGTGGGTGGTGCTGGCGCGCCACAATCTGGCCCAGGTCGAGCCGGCTGACTTGCCGGAGTGGAAGGTGATCGAAGAGGAGGAGCTGCCCCGTCGTGACCTGACAAAGGTGCCCTTCTTTACCATCGACGGTGCCAAGACCAAGGATATGGACGATGCGCTGGCCATCACCAAGCTGGACAACGGCTGGGAGCTGCTGGTTGCCATCGCAGACCCGACCGCCTATGTGGCCGAAGGGAGCGAGCTGGACAAAGAGGCGGCCCAGCGCGCCTTCACCGTCTATATGCCGGGCCGCAACGTGCCGATGATCCCGCGCACCCTCTCCGACGAGCTTTGCTCCCTGAAAGAGGGCGAGGAGCGCAACACTCTGTGCGCCCGTCTGCTGATCGCCGAAGATGGTCTGCTGCTGGAGGAGACCGAGTTCTTCGCCGCCCGCATCTGTTCCCACGCCCGTCTCAACTATGACGACGTCTCCGACTGGGCCGAGCATGGCAAAGAGCTGTCTATCCACGCAGGCGTACTGGCCCAGCTGCCGCTGATGAAGGCGATGACCGAGGCGCGCATCGCGTGGCGCACCGAGCATGCGCTGGTATTCCCGGATCGTCCCGACTACGACTTCGAGCTGGGCGAGAATGGCGAAGTGCTGGCCATCCACGTCGAGCCGCGCCGCATCGCCAACCGCATGGTGGAAGAGTCGATGATCGCCGCCAACATCTGTGCCGGTCGCGTGCTGGGCAAGAGCGTCGGTTACGGCATCTTCAACGTTCACACCGGCTTTGACGAAGAGTCCCTCGACGGCGCCATCGACCTGCTGAAGAGTGCCGAAGCCCCGTTCGAGCGCGACGAGATCGCCAGCCTCTCCGGCTTCTGCGCCCTGCGCCGCTGGATCGACAACCTCGACACCCGCTGGCTGGATGGCAAGATCCGCCGCTTCCAGAGCTATGCGCTGATGTCCTCCGAACCGGGCGCCCATTACGGTCTGGGTCTGGATGCTTACGCCACCTGGACCTCCCCGATCCGTAAATACGGCGATATGGTCAACCATCGTCTGCTCAAAGCCGTCATCGCCGGCAAGACCCCGGGCGAGCGCCCGAGCACCGAGCTCACCGAGCACCTGACCGCCTGCCGCCGTCTGCACCGCATGGTGGAGCGCGACATCGGCGACTGGCTCTATGTTCGCTACCTCAAGGCCGATGCTGGCACCGACAAGGTGTTCAACGCCGAGATCATCGACGTGATGCGTGCTGGTCTCAAGCTGCGTTTGCAGGAGAACGGCGCCGTGGTCTTCCTGCCTGCCCGCCATATCCTCGACAACAAGGATCGACTGGAGTGCAACTGGGACAACGGCCGCGTCTATCTGGACAAGACCGAAGTGGTCTACGAGCTCGGCCAGATCATCGAGGTGAAGCTGACCGAAGCGGTGGAAGAGACCCGCTCCCTTATCGCCAAACCGGCGGTAGATCTGGTGCCGGGCCCGGCACCGGAAGCCCCGGCGGCCGAGAGTGCGCCAGCCGATAGCAGTGAAACGCCCGCTGAGGCTGCCCCCAAGGCAGAATAAGCCGCGCAGAATCATCTGATCTGCCCGAGAGCCCGCCATCGTGCGGGCTCTTTTTTGCCCGGCATCCCGCCCTACAAGCTGCCATATATACCGTTATGGCACACAGTTCTAGCCACGATTGGCAAAGAACGCAGTGAATATCTCCACCAGCAGGGCTGAAAGCAACCATTATGTGCGCCACCTCTCCTTTCTGACATATTAATCAAGGAGGAATATGTCTATACTCGCTTGGGTACAATCCAAGGGATATTGGTATGCAGGAATGGGACCCGGAACACTTCACCAACTTCGCTCAGTTATGCGAAGTGAGCCTCGCCACCATCCGTGAAAAGACCGATGCCGAACGCCTCTACCTCTGGCTAAAAGCCCCCGAACCGCAGCTCTACAGCTTTCAGCTCGATCAGGGGCTGACCACGCTTGATCTCGCCCATCTCGGTCAACTGACCCTGCCCCACCACCTGATCGACAAGGCGATGGAGAAGGGACAACTGGTGATCGAACAACTCCAACCTCCGCCGGATCCCGGCGAAAATGTGGAGCCCGCCCAGCCGCAGTTACGCGCCTGTTTCCCTCTCAAGCGTCACATGAAACTGGAAGGGGTCATCTATCTGGAGACCCGCCGCCGCATCGATCGCCTCTCCTCCCACCAGCGTCAGGGCATCCAGCTCCTTATCCACTATCTGACTGCCGAGCTCAGCAATCACCTGCTCTCCAGCCAGGTCAATCAGGAGCGGGACCAGCGGCTCCATACCCAGACCGATCTGGTACAGAGTCAGGCACTGCAGGGCTCCTTCCTCACCATGTTGCAGGCGCTGCACATGGTCAGCGTCACCCTCTCCCGCAGTCGCAGCGAGAACGATCTGCTGCGGGATGCCGTGCTGCTGGCCCGCAAGGAGCTGCAGTTCGATCGGGTTGCCATCTTCCTGATCGAACCCGATGGCAAGACCATGCGCGGCACCTGGGGCACCAGCGAAGAGGGCGAGCTGATGGATGAACACAACTTCATCAGCCCCATTCCGGATCACCCCACGGTGCAAGAGGCGCTCAGGCGCAAGGACTACGTGCTGGTGATGGAAGATACCCCCCTCTACTACGAGAAGCAGCAGGTGGGCCGTGGCTGGAACGCCATGGTATCGCTGTGGGATGGCACCACCCCCATCGGCTGGATCGCCGCCGACAACCTGCTCTGGCACCGTCCGCTCAAAGCCTATCAGAGCGAGATCTTCAAACAGTACGCCGCCATCCTGTCGCAACTGCTGATCCGCCAGCGCACCCAGGAGCAGCTGGAAACCCTCAACCGCCAGCTGGAAGCCCGGGTCGCCGAGCGCACCATGCAACTGGCCGAGACCAACCGTGCGCTGGAGGAGGCCAATCACCGCCTCTCCCTGCTGTCGCTGGAAGATCCCCTCACCGGCATCGCCAACCGGCGCCAGTGGGACATCACCATGCAGCGGGAGTGGGAGTGGGCACGACGCACCCAGAACCTGCTGGCGGTATTGATGATCGACGTCGACGAGTTCAAGGCCTACAACGACCACTTCGGCCATGCCAAAGGGGATCTCTGCCTGCAACAAGTGGCCCATGTGCTGCGGGATGCAGAGCGGCGCTGTACCAATCTGGTCGCCCGTTACGGCGGGGAGGAGTTCGTCATTCTGCTCTGCGCCCCGCAACCCGGTGAGGCCGAACAGCTGGCCGGACGGATCCACGATGGTCTTGCCCGCTTGAAAATGCCCCATCCCGCCTCGCGGGTTGCTGATTTCATTACGGTTAGCATAGGCTTTAGCTATCTGGTTCCCTCCCTGGACGGAGCATGGCAGACCCTGACCGAACAGGCTGACCAGGCGCTCTACCACGCCAAGTCACAAGGGAGGGCCCGCACTCTGGCCTATCGGTGATCCCATGCTGTTGCGTCGCTACCCTATCTTCAATCGTCGCCTGGCTCTGGTGGCCTACGGCATCGACTATCAGCTCAGCTCACCGGCCGAATGGCCTTCACTGGCGCAACATTGCCGCCTGCTAGCGCAGGGGCGTCAATATCTGGTGCCCTTCACCCACGAACAGCTCGATGAACAGCGCCCCCTGCTGCTGGATCAGGACGCGATCCCGCTGGTTGAAGCCTCCAGTGAACGCCAGCCCAACTCGTTCCCGGTGCTGGAGCAGTGGCGCGACAGTCGGCGCAGACTGGCGGTGCACGGCGCCAACCGGGATCCACGCTGGCTCGGCGCCAGCCGCCTGCTGGTGTACTGGATGGGGGAAGAGGGGATCTGCCAGCCCACCGAACACAAGCGGATGGCGCTGAACATCGAAACCTGGGCGGATTTTCTCCCGCTGCGGGAGGCTGGGGTCGACTTCTTTGCCGGCGGCTTTCTCGCCCGTCCGGAGCTGGTTAATCAGCGGGCCAACCAGCCCGATATGGCGCTGGTACAGCAGATCCTCCAGCTCATCTGCCACGAAGAGTTCTCCTTCACCCAGGTAGCCCGCCTGCTGGAGCAGGATGCCTGGCTGCCCGGCCTGCTGCTCACCTACGTCAACGCCCCCGGCTTCGATCATGCCGCCCCCATCACCTCGGTGCCCCGCGCCCTCTCCTATCTGGGGGAGCAGGAGATCCGCAAGTTCGTGCTGATCAACGGTCTGGCCCGGGTGAGCCAGCACATGCCGGAGGCCTGCACCCGCATGGCCATCGCCCGCGGCCGCTTCTGCGAGTTGATTGCCCTCACCGCCCTCGGTAAAGCGGAGGCAAGCTGGGCCTTTCTGGTGGGACTGGTGTTCGATGGATCCCTGCTGTCGGAGCCGTTGATGGCCCACCTGCCCAAGAGCGTGCAGCGCGCCATCGAACTGCACGAAGGGCCACTCTTTCATCTGTTTCAGCTGGTCAGCACCTATGAACAGGGTAACTGGGCCCTGCTGGAACAGCTTGCCCCCAAATATCAACTCGATCCGGCCCAGCTCACCCCCGTCTATTTTCAGTCACAAATGTGGGGGCAAGCGTTTCTCACCAGCTAGGTGATGGCGAGGCGGGGAGCCACTGGCTAGAATGGGCTCCCTTTTTTCAGAGACTGACCCGCACCATGACGCTTTCCGGATTCCAAGGCCTGGTCTTTGACCTTGATGGCACCCTGGTCGACTCCATGCCGCTGCACCTCGCCGCTTGGGGACATACCGCCCGCGAGTTTGGCTTTCACTTCGATGCCGACTGGTTCTATGAGCTGGGTGGCATGCCGAGCCGCAAGATAGCCCTGCTGGTCGCACAGGAGCAGCAGATCCCCCTCGATCCGCTCGAAGTCACCCGCTGCAAGACCGCCCACTATGTGGCCAACCTGCACAAGGCGACCGTCTTTCCGGCCATGCAGGCGCTGGTCGAGCGCTATCATGGCGTCATCCCGATGGGGATCGGCACCGGCTCGCCCCGCGTCAACGCCGAAGCGGTGCTGCGCAACACCGGGCTGGATCGCTACTTCTCCGTGGTGGTCACCGCAGACGATGTGGAGCTGCACAAGCCCAATCCGGACACCTTCCTGCTGGTCGCCAGCAAGCTGGGGGTCGAGCCATCAGGCTGTCTGGTGTTTGAAGATACCGGTATCGGGGTACAGGCCGGAGAAGCGGCGGGTATGCAGACCTGCATGGTCAAAGAGGGTCAACCGGTCGGCATAATGGCGTAGTGCGGAAAAAAATATCGCCCTGCAAGGGGCGATCACCGGAACCGGCTCTCATACGGGACATGAATGAAAATGAGAGCAGGTTCCGTCAGCCGCTGACGCAGGGCGCATCAACGGGGAGTGCGGGGCAGACGATTACTCGTTGTTGCCGCCACCCTGATTGTCGTCATAACGACCCGGCGCACCGTGGGGACGCGGCGCCATGGAGACACGTGGCTTGCGAGCACGCTGGATATTCACCTGCGGACGGCCGGTGTGCATGGCGATGGTGGAGATCTTGGCCTTGTAGACCAGCTGCTGGTTACCATGAGCATCGGTCAGCAGCACGCTGTACTGGTCGAACCCGCTGATGGTGCCTTCCAGCTTGATGCCGCTCACCAGAAAAATAGCGACCTGACTGCGGTTCTTGCGCAACCAGTTGAGGGCAGAATCTTGCCCGTTCCCGAGGGAGAAGGCTTGCTCAATCGTGGAGTAGCTGGGGGATTCAGTTGTCATAAATTATTGTCCCGCGGAAAAAAAGTGGCGTTTGATTGTGCTAAATGGGCACTGGCTTGTCAAAGTCATTCTCACTCCCGCCAGCAATAGCGGCCTTCGGGGCTGGTCGCTGACCGGTACAACTGCGATAATCGCCAGCTCTGGCTCTACCACGGGCCTTATCTGGGGTTTTATCTTGCATCCGGTTTCACACCAACACCACACCACCTATGTCCATGATGCCACTGCCTGCGAAGAGTGTGACCTGCTGATACCGGCCACACCGCTCGAGGTGGGACAGGCCAGCTGCTGCCCCCGTTGCGGACACACCCTGAGTCGCCACCTGCCACAGCAGGAGTTGCGGCCGATCTCCTACGGGTTCGCGGCACTCATCATGTTCGTGCTCGCCAATGCCTTTACCTTTATGTCCTTCTCGGCCAAAGGGGTGGGCCAGGAGATGACCTTTTTGCAGAGCATCACCACCCTGGTGGATGAGGGCTATCTGTTTCTCGGCGCGGTACTGAGCCTGACCCTGATCGGCCTGCCGCTGGTTTATATGGGGTCCATCATGCTGGTGCTGTGGCGGGTCGATAAAGATCTGCACAGCAATGCCCTGCGCTCCCTCGGCCGTCTGCTCTGCCGGATCAAACCCTGGCTGATGGTGGATGTCTTTCTGGTGGGGGTGCTCATCTCGCTGGTCAAGCTGATGGGGATGGCCGACAT
Source organism: Aeromonas sp. R4-2 (assembly GCF_040908295.1). Classification (NCBI taxonomy): domain Bacteria; kingdom Pseudomonadati; phylum Pseudomonadota; class Gammaproteobacteria; order Aeromonadales; family Aeromonadaceae; genus Aeromonas; species Aeromonas sp. R4-2. The sequence continues at coordinate 24,558 of NZ_JBFODL010000005.1, forward strand.
CAAGATGGGGCTGTCATTCTGGGCTTTCGTCGGTTACACGGTGCTACTCATCAAGATGATCTCCTCACTGGATCAGATGTGGCTGTGGCAGCGGCTGTTCGGCCCGTCCGAGGCGCGGGATATCGACCCGGAAGCGGGCGCGCTGGAATCCGGCCTGGTGGGCTGCCATATCTGTGGCGCTCTGAGCGAGGTGGGCAGCCACAGCTGCTCCCGCTGCGGCGGCAAGCTGCATGCCCGCAAGCCGGGCGGCCTGAACCGTACCTGGGCGCTGCTGTTTACCTCCGCCATTCTCTACATTCCGGCCAACGTCTATCCCATCATGGATACAGTGTTCCTCGGTGATGACAGCCCCTCCACCATCCTCGGCGGTGTAGTGCTGCTCTGGGCCATGGGCTCATACCCCATAGCTGCGGTGATCTTTTTCGCCAGCGTGGTGGTGCCGCTGGTGAAAATACTGGCGCTATTCTGGCTTTGCTATATGGTGCAGCGCGGCAATGTCACCTCCCCCCTCGGCAAGCTCAAACTCTATCGCATGACCGAATTTGTCGGACGCTGGTCGATGATCGACGTCTTCGTGGTGGCCATTCTGGCGGGCCTGATCCGGCTCGACAATCTGATGACCATCTACCCCGGCCCTGCGGCCGTCGCATTTGCAGGTGTGGTGCTGATCACCATGGTCGCCGCCATGAGTTTCGACTCCCGCCTGATCTGGGATTTACAACAAGGAGAACGCGAACGTGAGTGAGCGTAAAAAAAGGTGGAAACCGGGCTCTGACTTTCTGAGCTCTGCCGCCGCAATCTGGATGGTGCCCCTGCTGGCGCTGTTCATCGGTCTCTGGATGCTGTTCCAGCACTGGTACTCCCAGGGCCCCAGTTTCACCCTGACAGTCGCCACTGCCGAGGGCATAGTCGCCGGCAAGACGGTGATCCGCTCCCGCGAAGTGGACGTCGGCCGCATCGAGGCCGTCGAGCTGAGCGATGACTATAGCCATGCGGTGCTGAAAGGACGGCTGACCAATGCCGCCTCCGGCATGCTGCGCGGTGACAGCCAGTTCTGGGTGGTCAAGCCCAGAGTGGGCCGTGAAGGAGTATCGGGTCTGAGCACCCTGCTCTCCGGCGCCTATATCGAGCTCGCCCCCGGCAAGAAAGGTCGGGCGCGGGACGAGTACGCCATGCTCGACAAACCGCCGCTCGCCTCCCTCGATGCCAAGGGGCTGCGTCTCACCCTCAGCAGTCGCGACACTCGCGCGCTCGGGGAAGGCTCCCCCATCAACTATCAGGGCTTCACCATAGGTCAGGTAGAAGAGGCGAAGTTCCTGCCCGAGAAGAGCGAGATGCAGTATCAAATCTTCATCCACGCCCCCTATGACATTCTGGTGAGCAGCAACTCCCGCTTCTGGATGACCCCGGGCTTCGAGGTCTCCATGAGCAGCGAGGGGATGAAGGTGAAGATGGATTCGCTGGAGAGCCTGATCGATGGCGGCATCACCATGGGTCTGCCACCCGGCTGGGCCCCTGGCGAGCCGGTCAAACAGATGGAAGGGTTCACCCTGTTCCAGGATGAGGCGAGCGTGCTGGCCGGTAGTCTGGATCAGTTCATCGACTACGTCTTCCTGTTCGATGACAACGTGGGTGGCCTGCACCCGGGTGCGGCGGTGCAGTATCGCGGTATCCGGGTCGGTACCGTCATCTCCGCCCCCTACCTCATCGAGGACAAGGGCGTGCAGATCTTCAAGAGCCGCCAGATCCCGGTGCTGGCTCGCATCGAGGTACAGCGCCTCTCCCACCGCTATGCCAAGGCGGAGAAGGATCAGTGGCGTGCCCTATTCGGCAAGCAGTTCAAGGAGGGGTTGCGTGCCAGCCTCAAGACCTCGAGCCTGCTGACTGGCGGCAAGATCATCGACCTCAACTTCTATCCGGACGCGCCACGTTTCGAACAGGCCAAGCTGGCCGGTTATCAGGTCTTCCCTACCGTGCAGGGCGGGCTGGATCAGATCGAGCGCAAGGTGAACCTCATCCTCGACAAGTTTGTCGACATGGACATGGCAACCACCCTGACCAAGGTCAACGGGTCACTCACCACCCTGGATGGCACCCTGAAGAACATCAGTGCAGTCAGCGCCAACCTGAACAAGCTCACTGCCAAGGATTCCACCCAGCAGCTGCCGGCCTCGCTCAACGAGAGCCTCAAGCAGTTGCAGGAGACCTTGCAGGCCTATGACGCCCAATCGCAGACCAATCAGGATCTGCGTCAGTCGGTGCAGACCCTCAATCAGTTGATGCGCGAACTGCAGCCGCTGGTGCACTCCCTCAACGAGCAGCCCAGCTCGCTGATCTTCGATCGCGCGCATCCATCGGACCCTGAGCCCAAGCGAGGCAAACAATGAAAAAAGAGATCCTGACGCTGGCCCTGCTGGGCCTGCTGGCGGGTTGCAGCAGCCAGCCAAGCCTGCACTACTACTCGCTCGATGCCGACAACCAGCAACCCGTAACGGCCCCGGCCCAACCGCAGCACCAGCTGGTGCTGCGCCCGGTGGCGCTGGCCAGCCAGCTCGACCGGATCAGTCTGGTCTATCAGCTGGAAGGGCAAGAGCTGCACTTCACCGAGTACCATCGCTGGGCCGGTGCGCTGGACGATCAGCTCAACCAGCTCACCCTCAATGGCCTCTCCACCCGCCTGCCGGGCTGGGTGGTACGGCAGGATGGCGCCCGCAAGGGGCCAGTGCTGACCATTCTGGTGGAGCGCTTTCAGGGCCGTCATGACGGCAGCGCCGTGCTGAGCGGCCGCTGGCGCCTGCTGGCGGAAGATGGCACCGTGCTGCGCGATGCCCCCTTCCGTCAGGAGCGGGTGCTGCCGGCCGATGGCTACAACGCACTGGTGAACGAGCTGGGTCAGGGCTGGCAACAGCTGCTCGACCAGATCGCCGCCGAGGTGCGCAAGCAGGGTTGAGCACATCAACCTGCGAGCATCAGATAGAAAAAACGACGCCAGCTGGCGTCGTTTTTTTATGGGCAAGAGTCGGGGGCGACTTATGCCTTGGCTGGCAGGCTCAGGCGGGCAACCGCTTCCACATGCATGGAGTGCGGGAACATATCAACCGGCTGCACTTCGTCCAGCACGAAGCCCTGCTTGACCAGCCAGGCAAGGTCGCGGGCCAGGGTCTGCGGGTTGCAGGAGACATAGACCAGACGACGGGGCGCCATGGCGACCAGGGTCTGCAGCACCGCCTTGTCACAGCCTTTGCGGGGCGGATCCATCACCACCACGTCAGCGGTCACGCCCTGGGCGTGCAGCTCGGGCATCAGCTGCTCGGCCTTGCCGACGTGGAATTCGGTGTGCTCGATGCCGTTGAGGGCAGCGTTGCGGCGGGCATCGCTGATGGCGCTCTCCACCGACTCGATCCCCACCACCTTGGCGGCCTTGCCAGCCAGGAACAGGGAGATGGTGCCGATACCGCAATAGATGTCGAACACTGTCTCGTTGCCGGTCAGCTCGGCATACTCGAGGGCACTGGAGTAGAGCACATCGGTCTGGGTCGGGTTGTTCTGGAAGAAGGAGAGCGGCGAGATCTCGAACTCGAGCTCATGGATCTTGTCGCGGATCACCCCTTCGCCCAACAGCACCCGGTTGGTGGCGCCCAGAATGCGGTTGGTGCGCTCATCGTTGATGTTCTGCACCAGGGTAGTGACCGGCAGATCGCTTAAGCTCGCCAACAGCTCGGCTTCGAACGGTAACCCCTCGCCCAAAGTGACCAGCACCACCATCAGCTCGCCGCTCTTGAAGCCCTTGCGGGTCATCAGGTTACGCACGCAGCCGCTGTGGTTTACTTCGTCATAGGCGGCGATGTCATGCGCGCGCATCCAGTTGCGCACCCGGGCGTTGAGCTCCACGTGCAGCGGATCCTGCACCGCACAGTCATCGGCGGGGATGAGATCGTGGGAGTGCTTGCGATAAAAACCGATCTCGGCACCGGCATCGCAGCCACGCACCGCATATTGCGCCTTGTTGCGATAGGCGAACGGGCTCTCCATGCCAAGGATATCCTTGACCGGGGTGTCACCCAGCCCGACCTGCTCCAGTGCGCTTTGCACCAGTGCCTGCTTGAGCTTGAGCTGGGCCGGATAGGCCAGCGGACGTACCTGACAGCCACCGCACTCGGTGTTGGGACAGAAATCGGCAACCCGATCGGCAGAGGGCTGGAGCAGCTCGGCAACCTTGCCGTGCAGATAGTTCGGCTTGACCTCGGTCAGCTCCACCAGCGCCTGCTCACCGGGCAGCAGACCTTCGACAAACAGGGGGCGATCGAACAGGCGTCCTTTGCCATCTCCTTTGTCGGTCAGTTCCAGGATCTCGATCTGGTGTTGATGTCCCACTAACGGCATGAGCGGCTCCAAAAGTACTAAAAATGGGGGGTGATGAACGCGGCAGAGCCATGCCCATCGAGAAAAGGTGGCAGAGTTTAGCGGAGATCCGGCCAAATTGCAGGCATAAAAAGCCTGCTTGTTGCAATGGTCATTGCCCTTGGTCATCTGCCGGGCGTTGCCACCTTTCGGGTTGCGGCAAATTTAGCCCTTGGGCCGCAACGCCCAGCCTGTTAAAATTCCGCCCTTGAAATTATCCTGGGCCCCGCGCCCGTTCTAGCTAAGGTCTACCGCGATGCGTACCAGCCAATATCTGCTTTCCACTCTCAAGGAAACCCCCTCCGACGCTGAAGTTGTCAGCCACCAGCTGATGCTGCGCGCCGGGATGATCCGTAAACTGGCCTCCGGCATGTATGCCTGGTTGCCAACCGGTCTGCGGGTACTGAAGAAAATCGAGAACATTGTTCGCGAAGAGATGAACAATGCTGGTGCCGTCGAAGTCTCCATGCCGGTGGTTCAGCCTGCCGAGCTGTGGCAGGAGTCCGGCCGCTGGGATGACTACGGTCCCGAGCTGTGCCGTCTGACCGACCGCCACAACCGCCCCTTCGTGCTGGGCCCGACCCACGAAGAGGTGATCACTGCGCTGGTGCGTTACGAAGTGAACAGCTACAAGCAGCTGCCGCTCAACCTCTACCAGATCCAGACCAAGTTCCGCGACGAAGTGCGCCCCCGTTTCGGCGTGATGCGTGGCCGTGAATTCCTGATGAAGGATGCCTACTCCTTCCACATCGACAAAGAGTCTCTGGTCGATACCTACGAGAAGATGCACGCCGCCTACTGCAAGGCCTTCACCCGCATGGGTCTGAATTTCCGTCCGGTGCAGGCCGATACCGGCTCCATCGGGGGTACCGGTTCCCACGAATTCCAGGTGCTGGCCGAGAGCGGTGAAGATCTGATCGCCTTCTCCGATACATCAGATTACGCCGCCAACATCGAGATGGCCGAAGCGCTGGCACCGGCTGGCGAGCGAGCTGCCGCCACCGCAGCCCTGACCAAGGTTGCCACCCCGAACGTCCACACCATCGACGAAGTGGCCGCTTTCCTGAACGTGGCACCGACCGCCATCGCCAAGACCCTGCTGGTACTGGCAGAGGAAGATGAGCACGGCAAACAGGCCGTTATCGCGCTGGTACTGCGTGGCGACCACGAACTGAACGAAATCAAGGCAGAGAAACTGGCTGGCGTGGCCAACCCGCTCACCTTCGCCAACGACGAGCAGATTAAAGCTGCCGCCGGTTGCGACGCAGGTTCTATCGGCCCGGTCGGCTTTGCCGGTCGCATCATCGTCGATCGCAGCGCCGCCCATCTGGCGGACTTCGTCTGCGGCGCCAACGAGACCGGCTTCCACCTGACCGGTGCCAACTGGGATCGCGACATCGCTACCTATGAAGTTGCCGACCTGCGCAACGTGGTGGAAGGCGACCCGAGCCCATGTGGCCAGGGCAAGCTGCTGCTCAAGCGCGGTATCGAAGTGGGCCACATCTTCCAGCTGGGGACCAAGTACTCCGAAGCGATGAAGGCGAGCGTGCTGAACGAAGCTGGCAAGTCCGTCACCATGGAGATGGGTTGCTACGGTATCGGGGTTTCCCGTCTGGTGGCCGCGGCCATCGAGCAGAACAACGACCAGTACGGCATCATCTGGCCGGATGCCATCGCTCCGTTCGAAGTGGCCATCGTGCCGATGAACATGCACAAGTCCGAGCGCGTGGCCGAGCAGGCACAGCAGTTCTACGCCGAGCTGAAAGCGGCCGGTGTCGATGTGTTGTTCGACGACCGTAAAGAGCGCCCGGGCGTGATGTTCGCCGACATGGAGCTGCTGGGCATCCCGCACGCCATCGTCATCGGCGATCGCGGTCTGGACAACGGCGTGGTGGAGTACAAGTGCCGCCGCACCGGCGAGAAGCAGGAAGTGGCCATCAGCGACATCATCGCCATGCTCAAGGCCAAGCTGGGCCGTTAATTCCGCCCTCTTACCGATATAAAAAAGCGCGCCATTTGGCGCGCTTTTTGTTTCTGTCTGCTGACGACGGCAACCGGATGGCTGGCTTCGCCTCAGGGATTGCGACCGATAAAGAGGTCGGTCACGTGGCAGCTGCTTCTGGCTTCCAGCGCGTCGAGCATATAGGCCGCCGCATCTTCCGGGGTCATGAAGCCGCTCGGGTCCACGTGATCCGAGTTGTCCCAGAATTCGCTGCGGATCCCGCTCGGGTAGAGGTTGACCAGCCGTAGCTGCGAGCCTTTCAGCTCCGCGCGCAAGGATTCGAGAAAGCCGCGCATCCCCCATTTGGAGGCGCAGTAGAGGCTCTCGTTGGCCTTGCCCACCTGCGCGGCGGAGGAGAGCACATTGGCCAGTACTCCGCCTTTCTCACCGATAAGCCGCACCGTCTGCTGGGCCACCAGAATGGTGGAGATGAGATTGCTCTCCACCACCCGGCGGATCTGCTCGGCGGTGTAGACACCGACCGGGCCAAACTCGCCCACCCCGGCGCAGTGGATCACCATGTCGGGCAGGCCACCCCACTCCACCGCAGCGGCGAAGGCGACATCGACCTCTTCATGGTGCGCCAGATCGGCGGCGATGCCGATCACCGCGCTGCCGAGCAGTAGCTCCTGCTCCTGCAGTCGCTGATAACGGCGCCCCATCATGGAGACCTGATGGCCCCGCTCAACCAGCCCGATGGTCAGCGCCCGGCCGAGACCAGAACCGGCACCTGTCACTATGATGTGGCCCATGATTGCTCCTCGCCGTCAGCTGACGGGCAGATTAGAAGGTGAATTCGCCGCCCATGAACCAGCCATCGACAGAATGCTCTGATAGATGTTGGCGAAGAATATCACCCCGCGTTGTCAGACAACGTCAGATTAGAAAGTGAATTCGCCGCCCATGAACCAGCCATCAACAGACTGGTCGATATTGGCGAAGTCGACCTTGGCTTCACGCCAGCCGGCACGCAGCTTGATCGGCATGGAGGAGAACTTGTAGGAACCACCCAGACGGTAGTCATAGTTGTCCGCATCGTGAGTGCGCAGATCGCCGAAGAAGGCGATGCCGGTGCCCGGGATCTTCACTTCACTGCCGGCATAGGCCATCAGGGTATCTTCGTCATAACCCTTGCGGCCGAAGTAGACCTGCTCGCCATCGTAGTGACGGCCGGTCATACCCAGATCGATCTTGAACAGATCGTTGTTGAACAGACGGTAGTAGAGGCTCAGATCGTAGGCAGTCAGATCGTTTTTGAAGTTGCCGCCGGAGGTGCTGAAATCGGAGACTTCAAATTTGGCGTTCGGCAGGAAGATGATGCCGTGTTCCAGTTGCAGATAGCCGTTCCAGTTGTAGCTGTCGTCATAGCTGCCATCAGCACTGGTGCCATAAGCCTGACCACTGCCCTTGGCGGCCCATACGTCGGCACCGGCGGCAAAACGCCAGTCGTCAGCGGCCATGGCACTCTGGCTGCACAGAGCCAGCACAAAACCGGCAATCAGCGTCTTTTTCATTACGTCACTTCCTCTTGCATACATGGAAAAGAGCACTATTTTACTCGGTGCAGCCAAAATACCCAGCGTCAATCCTGAACAAACGACGACAAATGTCAGTGCTTCATATGCTTCATCTCTGCCATCGGCTCAATCGGCTTCACCGGCAGTGACAGATCCAGCTTCTGACCATCATCCATGGTGAGGGTGAGCGGGAAAGGGGTCTGCTCGGAGAGCGTGCCCACCTCGAACAGCATGATGTGCAGGCTGCCCGGCTTGAGCACAGCTTCGCCCTTGGCCGGGATCTCGATATTCTCGACCTGACGCATCTTCATCACGCCATTTTCGTGCAGGTGAGTGTGCAGCTCGGCACGCCCGGCCGCAGCAGAAGCCGCCGCCACCAGCTTGACCGGCTGGTCGGCGTCATTCTTCAGCACCATAAAGGCGGCAGTATTGGGGGAGCCCGGCGGCAACAGGCGCACATAACCGTCGACGGCCTCGACCTTGGCCAGTGCAGGCGCCGCCATACCCAGAACCAGCAGAGAATAAAACGCACGTTTAAACATGGTTGAAATCCTTTTATGATGTTGTTAAACGGCGCCAAGGTTACCCCAGCAGCAACCTTTTTTGCACCTTTCAATAACAAGGATTTAGACATGGCCCCCATTCTCATTGCCGAGCAGCAGGATGGCTTGCTCACCCTGACCCTCAACCGCCCCGACAAGCGCAACGCCCTCAATACCGAGCTCTATAAGCAACTGGTGGCAGCGCTGCGAGAGGCGGCAGCCGATGAGGAGGTGCATGTCCTGCTGTTGCAGGGGCAGCAAGATTGCTTTACCGCGGGCAATGATCTGGCCGACTTCATGGGCAAGAGCACGCTGGAGCCCGACGACCCCATACTGCAGTTCCTCCACACCCTGGCCGACTTCCCCAAACCCGTGATCGCCGCCGTTGCAGGCCCGGCTGTGGGGATTGGCACCACCATTTTGCTGCACTGCGATCTGGTCTATCTGGGGGATAACGCCCGCTTGCAGCTTCCCTTTGTCGAGTTGGGTCTGGTGCCGGAGTTCGCCTCCAGCCTGCTGCTGCCGCGTCTGGTGGGGCACCTCAAGGCGGCCGAGCTGTTGCTGCTGGCCGAGGCGATGGATGCCGAGGAGGCGCTGCGGCTCGGGCTGGCCAACAAGGTGGTGGCGGCCGATGGATTGCTCTCCTTTGCCCGCGAGCAGGGGCTGAAGCTGGCGGCCAAGCCGCCCAGAGCGCTTCAAAAGAGCAAGGCGCTGCTGAAACAGGAGCTCAAACAGGCGGTGCACTTTGTCATCGATCTGGAGGCGCGCGCCTTCGCCCAGGCACTCCAAGGGGAAGAGGCGCAGCAGCGGATCGCCCAGAAACTCAAACGGCGGGGCTGAGCCGCGCCCACATCCGTTCAGTTCAGGCGAAAACGGCCGATCAGCTCGCAGCCCAGCACCTTGTCCTGCAGCTGGATCAGCCGGGCAATTTCCGGATTGGGGTGGCGCTTGAGAAAGGCGAGCAGGGCTCCGCGACAGCAACCCAGCTCGCTGATCAGCGCCTCGCACTCCCGATTGGGGCACTGCGGCACCAGCGCAGTCACCAGCTCGGAGGCAAGTTTCAGGTAGCGCAGCTCGTAAGTCGGCTCATCCATCGCCCGCCAGAAGTCGGCCAGCCGGTGGCAGGTGGCGACTCGCATGGTGGCCAGTTCGGTCAACTCGACCTGGGTCATCTCGTAAACATCCCCCAGCGCCTGCTGATAAAAGCAGATCGCAGCCCCCAGCGAACCGGCCTGCCAGGCACGCTCCGCCTCCAGCATGTATCGTTGCCAACTTTGCGGTGTCATCTCGCTCTCCCGAGTCCGTCATGGTGGGAGTGTTATCATGGCTAATTGAGAATAAATATCAACCAGAGGGTTAGTGCAGGATCTCTGCGCAACCTTGGCAAACCCGGCGCCCGACCTTATGATCGTGCCCTTCCCCCCCCTTCTTTGGAGCACACCACAATGCGACCACGCCTCCCGCAATGGAGGCGATGATCATGCCCGGCGTCACCATCGGCGACGGCGCCATCATCGCCGCCCGTTCGCTGGTCAATCAGGATGTGCCGCCCTATGCCATGGTGGCGGGCACCCCGGCCAGGGTGGTGCGGATGCGCTTTGGCGAGGAGGAGATTGCCCGGCTACAGGCCCTCGCTTGGTGGGATTGGCGGGATCAACAGGTCAACGATCTGCTACCGCTGATCCAGCAAGGTGACGTCGCCCTGCTTGAACAGGCTGCTGCCCGCTGGGCGGAGCGCCATGAGTGACCACCGCTAACCGGTAGCTGACAGCATAAGGGCGACCCCGGGGTCGCCCTCTTTTATCTCCGACATGCTCTGGATGCCGACATCGCACATCCACTCACTGCGCGCTTTTGGACTGGTTGAGGCTGCACTGCTTGCCTGGATAACCGGGTAGCTCCTTGGCATCGCTGCCGCAGGCGAGCCGTTTGGCCTGTTGCAGGCGGGCCGCCAGATTGGCGCTGTCCACCGGCATCCACTGCATCTGCTTGCCGAGCCAGCTGGCCCAGGCAAACTCGACGAAATAGACCTGTTTGTCCTTGCGAAAGTAGCCCGCATTCTGCAGCAGTCCGGCGAGGGTGCGATAGGGGTAATCAGGCAGCTTGTCGATGCTGCTCGGCAACTGCTCCGGGGTCAGCGGCTGCCCCTTCTCATCCTTGAGCCAGGCCCAGTGGTTGTTCTGCATCTGACTCCAGAAGTTGGCTTTATCCTGCAGACGGCCAATCACCTTGACCCGGGCATCCTTGACGCCCTGCTGCCACAACGCCTTGGTGAGATGGTGGCGGTCCACCAGCCAGTAGCTGCCATCCGGCGCAATCACTACAGGAATCTCTTTCTTTTTCATCAACTTGTCGAGCTGCTTTGCGCTCATGCCCGCCAATGTGGCCTGGGTCTCATCGACCTGGATCTGGCCGACGCCCCCCTGGGTCGGGTGCAAGGCATCGATGCCGATCTCGCACCAGTTGCCCACCGCCGTGTCGCTCTGGCACGGGGCCAACGCCCAGGCACCCTGGCTCAGCACACAGGCCAGCAATAACCATGCTTTCATCGTTTGACACTCCTCACCACATTGAACTGCACAGACGCCGGGAACGCTCTTCTACCCCGATTGGGAGTGAGAGTCGAATGCTGGCGGTCAGACCAGCAAACGGGATATCATGATTTCCCATCTGTCGGCGATATTTTCTCGCCGAGTTTTCTCCCCGCTTCACACTATTTGAAGGATCCGACCCATGAAAGGATGGACCCCCTTGCTGGCCCTGTTGGGCTGTGCTGCTGTCCAGGCTGCCGATATTCCCGCCGGAACACAACTCGCCGCCGAACAGATTGTCGTTCGCCACCTCAAGGATGAACCTGCGAGCCTGAGCCCGCTCAAGCTGGTCGGCCTGCCGGAGTTGCAGGTGCTGCGGGATCTGTTCGAGGGGCTGCTGACCCAGGGGCCGGATGGCAAACCGGTTGCCGGGGTGGCGGCCAGCTGGGAGAACAAGGACAACCAGTTCTTTACCTTCCATCTGCGCCCGGATGCGCGCTGGTCCAACGGCGATCCGGTCAAGGCCGGTGACTTCGTCTACGGCTGGCGCAAGCTGGTCGACCCGAAAGAGGCGGCCACCTTCGCCTGGTTTGCCCAACTGGCCCGTTTCGACAAGGTGGACGAGATAGTCGCTGGCAAATTGCCTGCCAGCGAGCTGGGGGTCAAGGCCCTTGATGACCACACCCTGCAGGTGACCCTCTCCCAGCCGGTGCCCTACTTCCTGAACCTGCTGAGCCACCCCAGCCTGTCGCCGCTCCATCAGGCCAGCATCGAGCAGTACGGCAACCAGTGGACCCAACCCGGCAAACTGGTGGGCAACGGTGCCTTTGTGCTGAACAACCGGGTGGTCAACGAGAAGCTGGAGCTGACCCCCAACCCTTATTACTGGGATCGGGCCCATACCGTATTGACCAAGGTGATCTTCATGCCGATCAATCAGGAGAGCGCGGCCACCAACCGCTATCTGGCGGGCGATCTGCATATCACCGAATCCTTCCCCAAGGAGCAGTACGGCAAGCTGAAGCAGCAGATCCCGAATGAGGTCTACACCCCGGATCAGCTCGGCACCTACTACTACGCCTTCAATACCCGTCAGGCACCACTGAACGATGTGCGGGTGCGCAAGGCGCTCTCCTACACCATCGACCGCGCGCTGATCACCGACAAGGTGCTCGGCACCGGCGAGAAACCGGCTTATCACTTCACTCCGGATGTAACCGCCAGCTTTACCCCGGCCGCCAACTTGCTCTCCACCAGCAGCCAGCCGGCGCTGGACAGCAAGGCCAAGGCCCTGCTCAAGGAGGCCGGTTACGGCCCGGACAAGCCGCTCAAGCTGACCCTGCTCTACAACACCGCGGAAATTCACAAGAAAATGGCGTTGGCCATCGCCAGCATGTGGAAGCAAAAGCTGGGCGCTGAGGTCGAGCTGACCAATCAGGAGTGGAAAACCTATCTCGACAGCCGCCAGAGCGGTCAGTTCGAGGTGATCCGCTCCTCCTGGGTCGCAGATTACAACGACCCTTCAGCGTTCCTTGGCCTGTGGGGCTCTCGTCACAGCGGCAATATGGCAGGCTTTGCCAATGCCCGTTATGACCAGCTACTGGCAGAGGCGGCCAGCACTCAGGATGCCGCCAGCCGCAGCAAGCTGTTTGGCGAGGCGGAGGCGATCCTGCTGGATCAAGCCCCCATCGCCCCCATCTACCAGTACACCAATGCCCGACTCATCAAGCCATGGCTCAAGGGCTACCCCATCAACAACCCGGAAGATGTGGCCTACAGCCGCCAGCTCTATCTGATCAAACACTGAGACCGGCCACAACGATGCGAGGCCCCGCCGGGCCTCGCTATTGATACTGTTCACACCACGATTTCCAGCCTAAAATGCCGCCCCTTCTGTTCAATTAATCTTCAATACCCAGTCAGACATGCGTTATTTGATACTGCTCTCGTTGTTGTGGACCCTGCCTGCTCAGGCCAACAGCGAATCTCAATGCCAGCAAGAGTTTGTCGGCTGGATGCTGCACCAGCAGCAACAGTTCAGCGATCGCAAGTCTGACAAGATGGAGCGGCGCCGGGCCGAGCGGGCCATCGAGTTGGCTCGTCAGGAGTACGACAAGCAGACCAGCTTTTGCAAGACGATGGAGCTGGTGCGCAGCTACAAAGATAGCGATCCGCGCTTTAAACCGAGAAGCGGCGAAGTTCACGATTTCACACCGGCCAGCTGACCCTCACTTCATCAATTCATTGTGTTGATTAATTGACCCAAGCCAAGTTCGGGTCACTGAAGAGCCTTAGAATGATTAACTGAGAACGACAATAAAAAATATATTTATCAGTTATTTGGCTTTTTCAGGAACGACACATGACCAAACTCCATCAGGAGGGGGAGATACACTTCCCCGACAACATCGCACTCATCTCGACCACGGATCCCGCCAGTCATATTACCTATGCCAACCAGCATTTCTGTGATGTGGCCGGGTATGGTGCTGCCGAGATGGAAGGGGTGCCCCACAATCTGGTGCGACACCCCGACATGCCCAAGGCGGCCTTCGCCGACATGTGGCAGCGGCTGCGACAGGGCAAAAGCTGGATGGGGCTGGTCAAGAACCGCGCCAAAAGCGGTCAGTTCTATTGGGTAAACGCTTACGTCACCCCGATCCTCAATGCGCAGAAGGAGATCGTCGAGTTCCAGTCGGTGCGCACCAAACCCGCCGCCAGCGATGTGGCCTGGGCCGAGCTGCTCTATGGCCTGTTGCGCAGCGGCAAGGCGCTTCCCTGGCTGAGCCGCTTTCACATTGAACCGGGTCAGCTGACCCTCTGGCTCTCCGCTTCTGCCTTGCTCACCACTCTTGCTACCTTTGCCACCGGCAACCTGTTATGGCTGCTACCCACCGCCCTGTTGCTGTTGGCACAGGCAATCCACGGCTGGCGGTTACAGCAGCGACTGGCTCATCTGCTTACCCTTGCCGATCAAGACAAGGGAACCCGCCTCTGTCAGGTGCTCTACACCCGACGACGCGACACCCTGGCGGCCGTCGAACTGGCCCTGCGGATGAAGCAGGCCGAGCTCAAGGCCGTGGTCGGGCGCAGCGCCGACACCAACCAGCAGATCCTGCAGGCAGCCGAAGATGACCGGGGCAATATCCAGACCATTGATACTCATCTGCAGCAGCAGCGCGCCCATAGCGAGCAGCTGGCGACCGCCATCACCGAGTTGAGCCACTCCATTCGCGATGTGGCCCACAGTGCCCATGAGGCGAGCAATCTGGTCATAGAGGTACAGCAGGTCTCCGACGAGGGGCTGCAAGCATTGGCGACCACCCGCTCCGCCGTCAACCAACTCCATCAGGAGCTGGATGCCAACCATGCCGTGCTGGCCCAGCTCACCAGCGACAGCCAGAAGATCAGCGGTATTCTGGAGGTGATCAGTCAAATCGCCGACCAGACCAACCTGCTCGCACTCAATGCAGCCATCGAGGCAGCCCGTGCTGGTGAACAGGGGCGCGGTTTTGCCGTGGTGGCGGATGAAGTGAGGGCGCTGGCTCAGAAGACCCGTGCCTCGACCAGCGAGATCCACGAGATGATCCAGGCGCTGCAACAGACTACACAACAGCTGTCGGACGGGATGACACAAGGGGCACAGACTTCGGTGCGCTGCCAGCAGCACGCAGGCACCACCGCCGACGTGCTCACCCAGATCAACCGGATGCTGGGGCAGGTAACCCGCACCAGCGACGAGATCGCCCAGGCGGTGAGTCAGCAGGCCGATGTGACGACGACCCTCGATGAAGGGGTACACCAGATCCACCAGCTGGCCAGCCACACCGCCGACAACAGCAGGCAGGCGCTAGATGGCATCACCCTGCTGGTTGAGCGGCTGCAAGATCTCTCGCGGCTGATCAACCAGTTCAGATATTGAAGCGACAGCGATCAAAAAAGCGCGTCAACTGACGCGCTTTTTTCGCTTTGCCTGACAGAAGAGTTATTCGCCCTGCTCGCTGGCGGCAAACTCCGGCACCTTGGCCATGGCATCCAGCACCACCTGAATACCGGCGCCCGGCTTGCAGGCGTTCTCACTCAGGTGACGGCGCCAGGCGCGGGCACCCTGCATGTTCTGGAACAGCCCCAGCATATGGCGGGTCATATGGGAGAGGTAGTTGCCCTTGGCCAGCTCCTGCTCGATATAGGGCAGCATCATCCGTACCACCTCATGGCGGCTCGGCACGGCGTTATTCTGGCCGAACACCAGATTATCCACCTGCGCCAGAATGTAGGGATTCTGATAGGCTTCGCGCCCCATCATGACGCCGTCGACGTGTTGCAGGTGCTCGAGAGTTTGCTCCATGGAGGTGACACCGCCGTTGAGGGCGATGGTGAGATCCGGGTAATCCTGCTTGACCCGATAGACCCGAGGGTAATCGAGGGGCGGGATCTCGCGGTTCTCCTTGGGACTCAGGCCGCTCAGCCAGGCCTTGCGAGCATGGACGATAAAGGTGTCACAACCGGCATCGCGCACCCGTTCGATAAAGGCCTGCAGAAATTCGTAGGAGTCTTGTTCGTCGATGCCGATACGGGTCTTCACCGTCACCGGAATATCGACCACATCGCGCATCGCCTTGACGCAGTCTGCCACCAGCGCCGGTTCACCCATCAGGCAGGCACCAAAACGGCCGTTTTGCACCCGATCGGAGGGGCAGCCGACGTTGATGTTCACCTCGTCATAGCCGCGCTCCTCGGCCAGCTTGGCACAGCGCGCCAGATCGGCCGGATTGCTGCCACCCAGCTGCAGGGAAATGGGGTGCTCCTGCTCGCTGTAACCCAGATAATCCCCCTTACCGTGGATGATGGCGCCGGTGGTCACCATTTCGGTATAGAGCAAGGTCTGGCGGCTCATCAGTCGATGAAAGTAACGGCAATGCCGATCAGTCCAGTCCAGCATGGGGGCGATGGAAAAACGCTGCGCCTGCATAAAAATCATCCGGGTTGGCTAAAGAAAGGGGCGGATTTTATCACAACGTGAAGCAGCCCCAGAAAATGAATTTTGTCGCCGCGCCATGCGAGGCCCTGTGATAGTATCCGGCTAATAGAAAGGGTATCTGCGCGATCATGAATCAAGACCAACTTTTACAACGAGCCGAGCGACTCTGTATACAGCGAGGGATCCGCTTCACCCCGACCCGACGTCAGGTATTTCGCCTGCTGGCGGCACACGGCAACGCCATCAGCGCCTATGATTTGTTGGCCCAGCTGCAACAAACCGAAGCCAATGCCAAGCCGCCAACCGTCTATCGGGCACTCGATTTTTTGCTCGAACAGGGCTTTGCTCACAAGGTGGAATCTCTCAACGCGTTTATCTTCTGCTGCCACTTCGATCACGCTCACCCGATGCAGTTGCTGATCTGCGACGAGTGCGGGGATGTGGTCGAGCTTCACGATACGGCGATCGATAGCGCGTTTTCCGAGCAGGCCCACTTGCATGGTTTTACTATTACCAATAAGACGATAGAGGCACATGGCCAATGTGTCCGTTGTACGCCCACTGTAGGAAGTCATCATGAAGGCTGATTTTGTAAATCCGTTCCTGCTATCCCTGCTCAATGTGCTCTCGACCATGGCACAGCTGGAACTCAAACCGGGCAAACCGAAACGCAAGATGGATGAGCTGGCGCGCGGCGACGTCTCCGGCCTGATCGGCATGGTCGGCCCGCAGACCCGTGGCTCCCTCTCCATCAGCTTCGAGAAGGGGCTGGCGCTGGAGATCATGCGCCGCATGCTGGGGGAAGCGCCCGCCTCCATCAACGAAGAGGTGACCGACATGGTCGGTGAAATCACCAACATGGTGACCGGCGGTGCCAAGCGGATGCTGGGCGAGAAGGGCTACGAGTTTGACATGGCGACCCCCATCATCGTCTCCGGCCCCAACCACACCATTACCCACCGTGCCGATGGCACCAAGATCATGATGCCGTTCGAATCGGATTTCGGTCGCGCTACCATCGAAATTTGCTTCGAGTAACCCTATGTGGAAAGCATTGAAATGGATTTTCATCTGCTGGGCCCTGCTGTTGATACTGTCGGACATTCAGATCAGCACCTCCCTCTACAAGTACGAAGATAACCGGGTGCTCATCAACTTCCCGCGCTGGGAAGCCAAGCAGCCCTGGGGCACCTTCGAGTGGCATGCCGGACGGGTAGAAACCCACTGGTATGGTCTGGAGGGCAAACCCAAGCCGTCAGGCCCGCAAATCTGATCCGGTAACGGATCCGGCAGAAACAGAAGAGGCCAACAGATGCTGGCCTCTTTGCTATCTCGTTGATCCTGAATCAAGCCGCTTCGGCCGCCAACTTCCCGCTTGGTCGCACCAGGATGCCGACGATGCAGGCCAGCAGAGTCGGCAGCAGCCAGGCAAGCCCCTTGTCGAACAGCGGCAGGAAGGCAAAGCCGTCCATCGCCATCCCGGCAGCCCCCAGCCCATCGAGGCAACCAAACAGAAAGGCGACCGTCAGCACGCCGCGAAACGCCAGCCGTGGCTGGGCAAACCATCCCTTGAGGAAAGTCACCAGCACCAGCGCGATGGCAACCGGATAGATGGCCACCAGCACCGGAATCGAGAGGCCGATCAGCTCGCTCAGCCCCACATTGGCCACCACTGCACAGAGCGCCCCCAGCAGCATGACCCAGTTGCGATAGGCCCAACCTGTAAGGCCATGGAAGTAGTCGGCACCGGCACAGAGCAGGCCGACCGCACTGGTAAAACAGGCCAGGGTGATGATGGCAGCCAGAATAAACTGGCCCGGTTGACCAAACAGACTCAGGACGTAGGCATTGACGATGGCGCCGCCGTTGCTGATATCGCTCGCCACCCCACCGGCGCTGTTGCCCAGCTGAAAGAGCGAGACATACACCGCCGACAACCCGACCGCCGAGATCAAGCCCGCAATGGTCAGATATTTGAACTGGCTGCGATAATCCTCGATCCCCTTCTGGCGCAGCAACCCGATGATCAGGGCGCCAAACATCAGGGAGGCCAGGGTATCCATGGTGTTGTACCCCTCCAGCATTCCTTTGGTCAGGGCTGCATCTATGTACTCACCGCTGGCATCAGGCATGGTGCCCTGCGGCGTCATAAAGACCCCGACCGCCAGAATAAGCAGCATCGCCATCAGGGCTGGGGTCAGATACTTGCCGACCGCATCAAGGAGCTTGCCCCGATCGAGCGCCACCAGGATCACCAGCGCAAAGAAACTCAGGGTGTAGATCAGTAGTCCCGCATGACCGGTATCGCCAAGCCAGGGCTTGAGCCCCATCTCGTAGGCGACCAGACCGGTGCGGGGAATGGCAAAGGCGGGTCCCATGATGATATAGATGGCGATGGCCAGCGCCGTCGCCGCCCCGGCGGGCAGATAGCGGGTCATTCCGGTCCAGCCACTCGCGCCGCCCCCCGAGCTCCCCTTGGCCACCGCAATCAGGGTGATCAGCGGCAAACCCACCGCCGTCAGCAAAAAGCCGCACATGGCGGCCAGCAGATGCTCACCAGCCATAAAACCGGCCAGCGGCGGAAAAATGATATTGCCAGCCCCCAGATAGAAGGCAAACGTCATAAACCCCAATCCGAATACGTCGGACAACTTCAATGATTTCGTCAAACTCAACCTCATCTGCCTTATCAGCTTGTTATTGATTGCACCCACTGCCTGGCAGATAACCGGTAACAATACCTCTCGCCCCCACACGGCCCTCGGACCGGATGAGGCGCACCACCTTTAGCATAAAGAAGAAGAGTTCGATCTCAATCACCAATTAATATCTTGAAACAATTTACTGCTGCGGAATTAATCGCCGAACAACTCGGCGTTCCATAAACAGGTGTCACACGTGGCGTATGGGAGGTAAGAAGGGGGGAACAGGTTATAGCGGCCAAATACGGCTGCTCAGATGCTATCTGCGAACGGTGACAACTACGGCAGTGTAAAGCGAGGCGAGAAACGAAGCTCACAGAAAACAAAAGAGCCTGCACGGGGCAGGCTCTTGGCAATATCAGATCGGGCGTGATCAGGCAGCTTCGGCAGCCATCTCGGTCGGACGCACCATCACGCCAACTACGCAGGCCAGCAGGGTCGGCATCAGCCAGGCGAGACCCTTGTCGAACAGCGGCAGGAAGGCAAACGCATCCATCTTCATACCGGCAGCACCCAGACCATCCAGGCAACCAAACAGGAAGGCAACCATCAACACGCCACGGAACACCAGACGGGGGCGGCCGAAGTAACCCTTCAGGAAGGTGACCAGCACCAGCGCCACGGCAACCGGATAGATGGCAACCAGCACCGGAATGGAGAGGCTGATCAACTGGCTCAGGCCCACGTTGGCCACCACGGCACAGATAACGCCCAGCAACACCACCAGCTTCTTGTAAGCCATGCCGGTCAGATTGTGGAAGAAATCGGAACAGGCAGAGATCAGACCGACTGCAGTGGTAAAGCACGCCAGAGTGATGATGGCCGCCAGAATGAACTGACCCGGCTGACCAAACAGGCTCAGTACGTAGGCGTTGACGATGGCGCCACCATTGCTGACATCGGTCGCCACACCGGCTGCAGTGTTACCCAGCTGGAACAGGGAGACGTACACCACGCTCAGACCAACGGCAGAGATGAGGCCGGCAATGGCCAGATACTTGAACTGGCTCTTGTAATCGTTGATGCCTTTCTGGCGCAGCAGATCGACGATCAGAGCGCCAAACATCAGGGACGCCAGGGTGTCCATGGTGTTGTAGCCTTCCAGGATCCCTTTCACGAAGGGGCTGTTCTGATAGTCACCGGACGCATCAGGCATGGAGCCTTGCGGCGCAACAAATACTCCGATCGCCAGAGTCAGCAGCAGCAGCATCAGTACCGGAGTCAGGTATTTGCCGATGGCGTCCATCAGCTTGCCCTGGTTCATGGAGACCAGAATGGCCACACCAAAGAAGATCACGGTATAGGCAGCAAGACCCGCCTGCCCCATATCGCCGATAAACGGCTTGAGGCCCATTTCATAGGCAACCAGACCGGTACGGGGCGCGGCAAAGGCCGGGCCTATGATGATGTAGATGGCAACGGCCAGCGCAGTCGCGACACCGGCAGGCAGCAGCTTGGTCATGCCAGCCCAACCGTTACCGGCTTTCGCCACGGCCAGAATGGTCACCAGAGGCAGGCCCACGGCAGTGACCAGGAAGCCAAACATCGCCAGGGAGAGGTGCTCACCAGCCATGTAACCGGCCAACGGCGGGAAAATGATGTTACCGGCGCCCAGATAGAAGGCGAAGGTCATAAACCCTAATCCGAGTACGTCGGACAATGTGAGTGATTTCGTCAAGTTCAACCTCGTCTGTCTTGTAAATTATTGCTTGTTATAGTTTTTATCGGTCGCTGACCGGGTGTGTTCAGGGGGTATAAAAAAAGAGCCCCGCATGTTTTTTCATCGCAACCAGTGGTTTTAGCTGGTCTGGAGCGGGCGCTCGATCTGGAACCAGCATAATGGCGTGAAAAAATAGTTCAAGACGAAATTTACATCTTCAAATAGAAGGGGTTGGTCAGTTGGATATATCTGTCGGAATAGGCCCCATCAGCAGAATGGATCACAATTTCACCCCTCTCACACCTGTTTAATCCTCTGCCAAGTAGCAATAAAACACGATTTGCCTCTTTACCCTCTCTGGTGATAACAGCTGTATAACAAATGCCATGCAGATCATAATTCGCCGAAATGCATAAAATTTCATCGGCCATCGCCGTCGGCAGCACCAGCGCCACCTGCCCGTTCGGGCTCAGCAAACGATCGCAGGCCGCCAGTAATGCGTGGCTGTCGAGGGTACCGGTATGGCGGGCCAACGCCCGCGCCGGATCGCTAAATGACTGGCCTGCCACGAAATAGGGAGGGTTGGAGACGACAAGATCGTAAGGGGCGGCCTGATAATCCTGAATGGCACTCTCTATGACGGTCACCCGATCGGCCCAGGGAGAGGCAGCCGCATTCTCCCGCGCCTGACTAGCCGCATTAATATCCAGCTCGACCGCATCAAGACGGCAGTCAGATCTGCTGCGCTGGGCCAGCATCAGGGCGATCAGGCCGCTGCCGGTGCCGATATCGAGCACTCGACGCGCCTGTTCGACCGGCGCCCAGGCACCGAGCAAAATGCCATCGGTACCCACCTTCATGGCGCAGCGATCGTGATTGATATGGAACTGTTTGAAGGTAAATCCGCGACTACGTCCCATCTGGCCCCCGTCATCTGCAAAAATGGTGGGCGATTATAGCGGCTAAGACACACTCACCAATAGGAGCCGACGAGATAATCGCCTATAATCTGCCGTTTCCTTAATGACCGAGTATTGCCATGAGCCAGTCCTTTGATGATTTCGACCTGCACCCCGCCCTCAACCGGGCCTTGGCCGAGATGGGATTCACCCGCCCCACCACCATCCAGCAGATGGTGCTGGAGCCAGCCCTGGACGGCCGCGATATTCTGGCATCCGCTCCGACCGGTACCGGCAAGACTGCCTCCTTCCTGCTGCCAGCACTCCAGCACCTGCTGGACTTCCCGCGCCGCAAGCCCGGCCCCTGCCGCATGCTGATCCTGACCCCGACCCGCGAGCTGGCGCTGCAGGTGACCGCCCATGCCAAGGCGCTGGCGGCTCACACCAACCTCAGCATCGAGACCATCATCGGCGGCGTCAGCCATGAAGAGCAACTGCCAGCCCTGACCAAGACCACCGACATTGTCGTGGCCACCCCGGGTCGTCTGCTCGAATACATCGAGAAAGAGGAGTTCGAGAGCCACGACATCGAAGTGCTGGTGCTGGATGAAGCGGATCGCATGCTGGACATGGGCTTTATCAAGGATGTGAACCGCATCGTGGAAGAGGCGCGCTACCGCAAGCACACCATGCTCTTCTCCGCCACCCTGGAAGGGGCCGGCCTTGAGAAGTTCGCCAACGAGATCCTCAAGGATCCGGTGGAGCTGCACGCCGAGCCGCCCCGCAGCGAACGTCGCCCCATCACCCAGTGGATCCATCTGGCCGATGACGCCGCCCACAAGCTGGCGCTGCTGACCCATATCCTGAAAGATCCGGAAACCCAGAAAGCCATCATCTTCGTCAAGACCCGCGAGCGTCTGGCGGAGCTCTCCGGCCAGCTGCAGGCTGCAGGTATCTCCTGCGCCTGGATCCGTGGCGAGATGGAGCAGAGCAAGCGTATCGAGTCGATCCGCAAGTTCCACGAAGGGGAAGTGCCCTTCCTGATCGCCACCGACGTCGCCGCACGCGGCATCGACCTGCCGAACGTCAGCCATGTCATCAACTA
This sequence comes from Aeromonas sp. R4-2, assembly GCF_040908295.1. Taxonomy (NCBI): domain Bacteria; kingdom Pseudomonadati; phylum Pseudomonadota; class Gammaproteobacteria; order Aeromonadales; family Aeromonadaceae; genus Aeromonas; species Aeromonas sp. R4-2. The sequence goes on from NZ_JBFODL010000005.1 coordinate 46,898, forward strand.
CGACATGCCCTACGGCGCCGATGTCTACGTCCACCGGATTGGCCGTACCGGCCGCGCCGGCAACCGTGGCTGTGCCATTAGTCTGGTAGAAGCCCACGACATGGCGATGGTCGCCAAAATCGAACGCTACACCGAGGAGCGCCTCAAGCGCCGGGTGATCGACGAGCTGCGCCCGAAACACAAAGAAGCGCGGGTACCGGTGAAGAAGAAAAAGCCGGTCGACAAGAAGAAGTCCGCCAAGAAGAAAAAGAAGAAGTGATCGCCTGGCGATAAAGAGAAGGGCCATCCCGCGGGATGGCCCTTCTGCATTCTGAATCACGCTGACGAGTGGTTATGCCACCACTCTGCGCATCCCCATATGGGGGATATCATCTTCGAGATAGCCTTCCCCTTCCGCCACAAAACCGTGTTGGCCATAGAAGCCTTGCAGATGGGCCTGCGCCCCCAGCCAAATGCTGTGGGTCGGCCAGAGCGCCTCGCACGCCTTGACCGCCTCGCTGATCAGCTTATGACCGAGACCGCCGCCGCGCGCCTTGGGTGAGGTCACCACCCGACCGATGGCGGCGCCGCTCTCGTCGCTGATGCCGGGCGCCATGATCCGCGTATAGGCGGCCAGCAGCTCGCCCTGATAGCCGAGCAGGTGCCAGACCCCTTCGCGGCGATCGAGCCCGTCCAGATCCTGAAAGGGACAGGTCTGCTCCACCACGAATACCTCGGCCCGCAGCGCCAGCAACTCATACAACTCGTCAGTGGTCAGTTCAGACCAGGGTTTCAGGATCCAGTTCATCGGCAACTCCTTATCAGTTCGGCCTGCCAGCATAATCGTGGCGCCAGCGCCCCGCATTAACCTTTGTTAAGTTCTTTCAGCCGTTTGCGAATGCGGCTCAGACTGATGGGAGTGATACCGAGATAGGCGGCGATCTGGTGATCCGGCACTCTGGCATCAAGCGCGGGAAAGCTGTCGAGAAAGTGCTGATAGCGCGCCTGCGGGCTGCCGGTCAGCAGCAACTGCTCCTTCTCCTCCTTGATGCGCAGCTGCACCTCCAGCAGGTGCTGGTACCAGCGCGGCCAGCCGGGCAGCTGGCGCAGGTCGGCCAGACTGAACAGCTGCAGACGACAGGGCTCCAGCGCCTCCACGCTGTAGCGGGCCGGCTCGCCACTGAGCAGGTGGTGAAAGTCGAGAAACTCGTCCCCCTCCCAATAGAACTCCTTGATGTACTCGCGGCCATCCTCCAGCACCAGCTTGGCCCGCAGCAGCCCCTGCTCCACCCTGACCAGCAGATCCGGGCTGTCACCAGCGTGCCAGAGGCAGCTTTTCGGGCTGAGGGTCAGCGGGCGGGCAAAAGAGAGGAGGCGCGCGGCCTCCTCTCTATCTGCGACCTGCGCCCAATCGAAGGGGGGTCTGTCAGTCAGCATGATTAACCGCGACGCTGACGCACGGCTTCAAACAGGCAGACGCCGGTTGCCACCGAGACGTTGAGGCTGGATACCGCCCCTGCCATCGGGATGCTCACCAGCTCGTCGCAATGTTCGCGGGTCAGGCGACGCATCCCTTTACCTTCAGCACCCATCACCAGCGCCATCGGGCCGATCAGTTTGGCCTGATAGAGGTCGTGATCGGCCTCGCCAGCGGTGCCGACAATCCAGACGCCGCGCTCTTGCAGCTCGCGCAGGGTGCGGGCCAGGTTGGTGACCTGAATAAGCGGCACCACTTCGGCCGCGCCACAGGCAACCTTGCGCACGATCGGGGTCAGGCCGGAGGCCTTGTCCCGCGGCACGATGACAGCATGAGCCCCGGCAGCATCGGCGCTGCGTAGGCAGGCACCGAGGTTGTGCGGGTCGGTCACGCCATCCAGCACCAGCAGGAAGGGCTGGTTCTGTTGTGCCGCCAACTCATCCAGCAGGCTGGCCAGATCGTGCTCTGCCAGCTTCGGCGCCTCTTTCACCCGGGCCATAATGCCCTGGTGATTGTTGCCTTCCGCTTTGTCATCAAGGGTCTTGCGGTTCACGCTCTGCACCTTGAGACCGAGAGATTCCAGCTCGGCCAGCAGGGGTTGCAGCCGGTCGTCGTCCCGCCCTTTCAGCGCCCATACCTCGATAAAGCGCTCGGGAGTGCGCTCCAGCAGCGCGGTGACAGCGTGAATGCCGTAGATCAGTTCTGTACTCATTTAGTGCTCTTGGCCTTATCGCGAGCCTTTTTGCTCGGTCGTCTGTTGCTCGGTTTGGCGCGGCCACCCTTGTCGGATTTGCCGTGATCCTTGCCCTCTTTACGTTTTTCGTGGCGCTGGGCGCTCTTGGCCTTCTCTTTCTTGATCTCGGCCTGTTTGCGCGCCATCTCTTTGGCGTTCTTGCCGGTGGCCTTGAGCGGCTCTTCCACCATCACGAAGTCGATCTTGCGATCATCCAGGTTCACGCCCATCACCTTTACCCGCACCTTGTCGCCCAGACGGTAGCGACGGCGGAAGTTCTCGCCAATCAGCTGCATGTGCAGGGGATCAAACTGGTAGTAGTCGTTGGTGAGGGTGCTGACGTGCACCAGACCATCGATGTGGATCTCCGCCAGACGCACGAAGAAGCCAAAGCCGGTGACGCTGGCGATAACGCCGTCAAACTCGTCACCCACGTGATCCAGCATGTACTCGCACTTGAGCCAGTCGGCCACGTCGCGGGTCGCATCGTCGGCACGGCGCTCAGTCATGGAACAGTGCTCGCCCATCGGGTCTACTTCTTCCAGCTGGTAGTGATAACCACCGCTCGGGGTCCACTTGTGGCGCAGATTGCCCTGCTGCTCCTTGGCAGTCTGGTACTTGATCGCCCGGTGCAGGATGAGGTCGGGATAGCGACGGATTGGCGAGGTGAAGTGCGCGTAGGACTTCAACGCCAGACCGAAGTGACCGATGTTGTCGGCCTGATAGATGGCCTGACGCATGGAGCGCAGCAGCATGGTGGAGAGCAGCTCCGCATCGGGGCGCCCCTCAAACTTGGCGGCCAGCTCGGCAAAGTCTTTCGGCTCGGGCTCGAGTCCGCCCTTGAGCTCCAGACCCAGTTCGGCCAGAAAATCGCGGAAACCGGTCAGACGCTCTTCGCCCGGACGGTCGTGCACCCGGAACAGGGCGGCGGCTTCGTTCTTCTCGATATAACGGGCAGCAGCCACGTTCGCCTGGATCATGCACTCTTCGATGATCTTGTGGGCATCGTTGCGCACCAGTGGCACGATGCGGTCGATCTTGCGCTGGGCGTTGAAGATGAAGCGGGTCTCCTCGCTCTCGAACTCCACCGCGCCACGCTGATGGCGGGCATGCTTGAGCGCCTTGTAGAGGTTGTTCAGCTCTTCGATGTGGCCCACCAGCGGATCATACTGCTGGCGCAGCTTGGGATCGCCATCGAGGATCGCGGCAACCTTGGTGTAGGTCAGACGGGCGTGAGAGTTCATTACCGCTTCGTAGAACTTGTAGCCGGACATGCGACCAGCGGCGGAGATGGTCATCTCGCACACCATGCAGAGGCGGTCAACTTGCGGGTTCAGGGAACACAAGCCGTTGGAAAGCACCTCCGGCAGCATGGGCACCACGAACTCGGGGAAGTAGACGGAGTTGCCGCGCTGATACGCTTCGGCATCCAGCGCCGTGCCGGGCTTCACGTAGGCGGAGACGTCCGCAATCGCGACCCACAGGCGCCAGCCGCCACCGCGTTTGGCTTCACAGAAGACGGCGTCATCGAAGTCACGGGCATCTTCCCCGTCGATGGTCACCAGCGGCAGGGCGCGCAGGTCGATGCGGCCCTCTTTGGCTTTCTCCGGCACCTGCTCGCCAAGACCGGCAACCTCTTTGGTCACCTCTTCCGGCCAGGTGTGCGGGATACCGTGGGTACGCAGGGCAATTTCGATCTCCATGCCCGGCGCCATGTTCTCGCCCAGCACTTCCAGTACGGTGCCGACGGCATTGATGCGGGAGGTGGCGCGCTGGTTAATGCGCACAACCACGACCTGGCTCTGGCGAGCCCCTTTGTTCTCCCCTTCCGGGATGATGATGTCCTGGCCGATACGGCTGTCATCCGGCACCACGAAACCTACGCCATTCTCGACGAAGTAACGGCCGACAATGTCTGCCTCACGGGACTTGAGCAGGCGCACCAGACGCGCTTCCTGACGACCCTTGCGGTCGATCTCGGTCGGTTGCACCAGCACGTAATCGCCATGCATCAGGCGTTGCATCTCTCGGTTGTTCAGATACAGATCCGGACCACCACCTTCCGGACGCAGAAAACCGAAGCCATCCTTGTGGCCGATTACATAACCTTTGACCAGATTCAGGCGATCCGGCAGGGCATAACATTGGTTGCGAGTGAATACCAGTTGTCCATCACGCTCCATGGCGCGCAGACGACGACGCAAGGCTTCCAACGGCTCTTCATCTTTCAGCTTGAGGACCTTGGACAACTCTTCACGGGACATGGGCTTTTCATGGCCCTTGATGAGTTCCAGGATCAACTCGCGACTGGCGATGGGGTTATCGTATTTTTCGGCCTCGCGTTCGAGGAAAGGATCTTTTTGAGACATAAGCAGGCCTTAGGGTAGGTGGTAACGGTGCCATTATATCGGAGGGGGGGGCGAATGGCATCCATCGGCTGCCTTTTGGCCAATCTCTCTGTCATACTATCTTCAGTTCGCTGGCATGATGAGACACAGAACTCATGAGTAAGGACACATTTGCCCAATCCGCCGCCTATCTCAAACAGGCGGTTCCCTTGATGATCAAGTACCAGATCCCCACGACGCCGGACAATTACCACCTGTGGTACAACTATGTCTCGGCCAGCATGCCCGAGCTCAACCAGGCGATTGATCAGGCAGTCAAAATGCAGGGAACCTGCTCGCTCACCACCTGCGAGCGGCTCTATCACCAGTATCTGGCCGCTCAGGACGAGAAGCAGATGGAGGCAATGAAACTGAGCCTCGCCGCCATGGCCAACGAGCTCGGCCACTCCATGCAGGACGCCATCTCCGATACCGGCATGTTTCAGGAGATGCTCGACAAGAGTTTTGACAAGCTCAGCCGCATTGATGACGAGGGCTTCAGCCTGGAAGACACCATGGGGATCCTGCGGGAGCTGGTGCGCGAATCGCGGGATGTGCGCATGTCCACCATGCACTTTCGCAACCAGCTCAGCAATGCGGAGAAAGAGATCAAGGAGCTGCGGGCGGCGCTCAACGAGACACGCAAACTGGCCAACGAGGATGCCCTCACCAACCTGCTCAACCGCCGCGCCTTCGATCTGGAGCTGGAGGGGTTGATCCGCAGCCAGCACCCCTTCTCGCTGATCCTCGCCGATATCGATCGCTTCAAGAACTTCAACGACGAATATGGGCACCTGCTCGGCGATCAGGTACTGCGCGCCTTCAGTAAACGGCTGCGCGATGCCTGCAAGGAGGGGGTCACCGCCTATCGGCTGGGTGGGGAGGAGTTCGCCATGCTGGTCCCCCATCGCTCGCTGGCGCTGGCCAGACAGATGGCGGAGAGCATGCGCCGCGCCATCGAGCGGATGTCGATTCTGGATCGCAAATCGGGCCGCCGCATCGACCACATCACAGCCTCGTTTGGCGTGGGTGAGTTCAACGGTCAGGAGAGCGCAGACTGTCTGGTCGAACGTACCGACAAGCTGCTCTACAAGGCCAAGGAGCTGGGGCGCAACCGGGTGATGCCGCTCCCTTCCTGATTTAGTCCCCTGCCCGACCGCAATGCCAATGTAAAAAGCCAGTCAGATCAACTGACTGGCTTTTTGGTCTCTCTTGCTCCGACAGGGGCTGTTCATTCCAGCCCCAGTGGAACTCTGCTCAGTGTGAAGGATTACTCCTGCACCTCGCTGACACCTTCGACTTTCACATCAACACGACGATCCGGAGCCAGACAGACGATCAGCTCACGCTTGGACTTGCTGACGCAGCTGTCGCCGGTAACGGGTGAGGATTTACCACGCCCTTCCACATTGATCTTGGCGGCCGGGATCCCTTTACCAACCAGATAGTTGGCAACGGTCTGGGCACGCTGTTCGGAGAGCTTCTGGTTGTAGGCATCGGAACCAATACGGTCGGTGTGACCAATTACGGTTGCCACGCCATCTTTGGGTCGTGCTTCTTCAATCTGGCTATAGAGGCTATCCAGTGCCTGACTGGCCTCTGGCTTGAGGGTCGCCTTGTTGAAGTCAAACAGCACATCGGAGCTCAGGGTGAACTGCTTCTCAACCATCACAGGTGCAGGAGCAGGTTCCGGAGCCGGGGCGGACGCCACAGGGGCAACCTGACCAAAGCGATAAACCGCTGCCAGTGAGAGCAGGCCGTTATCCATTCTCAGACCGGTATCATCGCGGCTGCCATACGGGGTGGTGTACTGGTACTCCAGGCGAGCGGCCCAGTCGAGATTGAACGCATACTCGGCACCCAGTGCACCGACCATGACAAAGCGGCTGTCATCTTTGTAGACATCGCTCTTGGTATCAGCCCAGCCATAACCGCCACCGACACGACCATACAGATCAAGATTATCGGTAACCGGGAAACCCAGTTTCAGGGTCAGTTGAGCCAGCTGTGCTTTTACTTCATCACTGAAAGCGCCTGCCGCCGTAGTGGCATCGTATTTGTAATTGCCCAGATAGTCGTAACCCAGCTCCAGTCCCAGATTCTGGTTGATCTGATAACCGCCAAACACGCCTGCACCCAAGGCATCGTTGGTCTCATTGCCAAGGGTCAGGGCATTGCTTTCATCAATGCCGTAGAAGTTGGACCAACCCAGTTTGGCACCGCCATACCAGGTGTTGTCCTGACCGGCAGCCTGGGCATTGGCCGCCAGCAAGCCGGTAACCAGCAAGGTAATCAATGATTTTTTCATGTTTGAGCCTCTGCAACTTTATGTAGGAGGAGGTTGATTGATATCACCTCGTCTTATAGGTGCAACCACCCAAAAGCGATCGCAGCATATCAACGTTAGCCTATTTTCAAGTCACTGATATCAATTAACAAAAAACACTTTAACGCAACCACGTTACAAAAACAGCAACAAACGTTTGTTATTTGAACTGGATGTGACGCAAAAAGACGCACAGATGAGGGCAGATAGGAGAAAAAGGCCAGCAACATGCTGGCCCGAAGCGATATCAGTGACGAACAAACTCGTAGTGCTGATCGATAAAGTCAGCAACACGCTGGCTCAGTACCTTGTGCACCGTCTTGGTCGGATGCACCTGATCCCAGAACATATGCTCATCGCAGTTGAGAGTCGCTGCTCGCCCTTTTGCCTGCCCGCTCACCACCGCCTGCGCCAGGATCGGGTTACCGGCAATAGCCACTCTTTCGGAGAAACTTAAAGCCGGGGTCGCAGCCACCTCGGCGGCGCTGCCGGAGAATGGCTTCCACGTATAGCCGCCACCGTAGCAAGCGTGTTCTGTGTCACTCAGCCCGAACAGCTGGGGATCGCGCATCATCTCGTCAAACTGCTTGTCCACTTCGAACAGCTTCACGATGCCAAGGGGAGCCAGCTCGCGAGTGAGGTTCTGCAACTTCTGGTTGTGGTAGCTGGCCACATGACGCACCTTCTCCACCACCTTCATGCTGCGGGCTGACGGGGTCTGCCCCAGATCAGGAATGTTGAACAGCAGGATCTGCTGCGCGCCGTTGAGCACCAACCGGTTGGATGCCAGCCGGATGGTATCGATCACCAGATCCGCATCCCGCTCGGTGTTCCAGCCATAGGCCAGATAGTCGTTGGCACCGACCCAGATCACCACCAGATCATCGGGACGGAACTTGTCCTTTTTCAGGAACTGATCGATCTCGTAATCGAGGTTGTTGATCACCTGATATTTGGGATTCCAGGACCAGAAACCGAGCCAGCCATTCAGGGCTCCCAGATGGTTATAGGCCACCGCGGTTGCACCGCCTTCCGCCTCGTTGGCCACGACCAGACCGGGAAAACGCTCGTCACCCAACTGCTCCAGCCACACCGGGCCGTTGCTGAAGCGCCCGTTGAAGTAAGGTGGGCTGGAGGGGAGATACCCCCGCATCTTTTTGTACATCTTGCCGGTGTCGGAGAGGCTGTCACCAAACATCACAACCCGGGAAAAAGGTTGGCGTCCCTCTGCCGCTTGCGCGGTCAATGCCATTAACCCCAATAAACAAACAAGCCATTTTTTCATATTGTTATGCTCTTCGATTAAGCAGGTGAGACCTGCGGACTTCTCCTCGAGTGGCGACAGGCATGGGAAGAGTCTGCTGCCACTGACTTCTGGTGAAGGCGACAGATTACAGTTCCAGATGAAATCACACATGTTCCGCCACCGATGAAATCGCTTGCGCTCACAAAACAGACAATCACACCAGCCTATTTCTTTCACGCTTGTTTCACGCCCCCCCCGGCACAATGCCCTCATACCAACGACAGGAGTATGAAATGAACAAGGCAAGCGCAAGCGTAATCGGACTGTTGACCCTGATGTCTGTCTCCTCTTTTGCCATGGCGGCCTATACCGGCCCGCAGGAGCAGAACAAGGTTTCCGTTGCTCAACTGAAAGATCTGGCCGATGACAGCTGGGCCACCCTGGAAGGGAAACTGGTCAAGCACCTGGGCGGCGAGAACTATCTGTTCCGCGATGCCAGCGGTGAAGTGGAGGTCGAAGTGGATCAGGATGTGTGGCGTGGCACCGAAGTGGGCCCGGATGATCAGATCCGCATCCGTGGTGAAGTAGACCACAGCTGGAACAAGACCGAAGTGGAAGTCAAAACCCTGGAGAAAGTGGGCGCGGCTCCGCAGACCAAGGGCGGCTTTATCGCCAAATAAGGCCACTTCAACGACGAACTGGCCAGACGTTAAAAGGGCGCTTGATATCAAGCGCCCTTTTGCATGGTTAACGCAGCGTTACCGCTTAACCGGCCCGACTGGAAAAGGCTCTCTTGAACCCCTTCTCGGCCTGATTGACCTTGTAGAGGTAACGGCGCGCCTCCTCTTTGGGATGTTGCTCGGTCAACACCTGATAGACCGCCTCGGGGGAGAGCTGGTTGATCCGGCCCGGCGCCGCCTTGCGATCGCTGGAGAAGGTATTGAGCACCCCGCCCGCACCACCGTTATAGGCGGAGATCACCGCATAACGACGGGAGCGCGGATCCTCGATATCCGCCAGATAGACGGTCTGCAACAGGTGCAGATAGGCGGTACCGACATCGATGTTGTAGGCCGGGTTGAACAGCTCCTCCCGGGTCGGCTGGCCGTTCTTGCCCTTGACCCGCACATAGACGTCACGACCGGCAGTGGCAGGGATCACCTGCATCAGGCCATAAGCGTTGGCATGGCTCACTGCATAGGGGTTGAAGCTGCTCTCGGTCTTGATCACCGCATAGATCAGGCTCTCCGGCACGCCGTATTTGCGCGACGCCTCCCGGATGATCCCCGCATACTTGTAGCCACGTCGATCTTCATGGTTAGCCACCATGGGAATATCGACGAAGAAGATGGTGCGAATCCCCAGAGTGCGCTTCTTCATCGCCGTGTTGAGCAGGTAATCGGCATAACGCTCGGCGCGCCAGGAGGCGCGGATTGGCTGGCGCTGATTGTCCAGCACCTGACCGTAGAGGAAGGGCTCGCCGCCGGTCAGAATTTCCCGATCGGAGTAAAGATCCACTTCTGCCGGATCGTCCGGTGTCAGCAGGGTCTCGATGATGGCGCGACGCAGGTGAGCGCGGGGATCGATGCCCGAGACCGTCTCCACCATGATGTGACCGCTGGAGAAGTCGATGTGGGCTCGGCTCTTGTACTGATCCGTGTATTTTACGTAGTCAAACTTACCCGCAAACAGCGCCTCCCTCCCCCATATCTCGTTCACGTTATGGGAGAGCGCACTGATCATGTGTTCAAAACCGCGGATGTCCTTGCCGTTGACCAGATCGTCATCCTCACTCCCGCTGGGCTTGGGGGAGGATGAGCAGGCAGAGAGAAACAGCAGGGTGCACAGCAGCCAAAAAATTCGGCCCATAGGATCCTCAAACCGGGCAGCAGAGCTGCCCATCATTCATTTGCTGCGACTTCAGGAGCGGTCACGCCAGTGTGGTGCCATTCCCGCTCCGATTCACACGTACAACAGCCGGAGAGCTTACTGGGCCGGCGGGGTGTAACCTTCGATCTGCACTTCACCGGCATCAAACAGGTAGCTGACCATCTCTTTTTCCAGCAGTTGGCGATGCTCAAGATTCATCATGTTGAGCTTTTTCTCGTTGATCAGCATCACCTGCTTCTTCTGCCACTCGGCCCAGGCTTCCTTGCTGATGTTGTCAAAAATCCGCTTGCCGAGCTCACCGGGATAGAGTTGGAAATCCAGACCCGGGCCCTCTTTTTTCAGACGTTGGCAAAATACAGTACGGCTCATGTTGACCTCTATGGTTGTAACTCTGGATAGGCGAGCAGACGGGCCGTGGCGGCCGCCAGCCCCACCTCGGCAGGATGGCGTAAGTTATACCAGAGTCGGTTATCTGCTTCCATGAGCCGCAGCGGCTGCGCCTCATCAATGTCAATCAGCAGCGGCTGAATATCGAGATGGAAGTGGCTGAAGGTATGGCGAAAACCGGCCAGTTCACGATAACCGTGATGGCTCAGGCCGAGGGATGCCAGCAGACCATCCACCTCCGCCAGCGAGGCCACCTGCGGGAAGCAGTAAAGCCCACCCCAGATCCCCTGCGGCGGCCGCTTCTCCAGCAGCAGCTCATCACCATGCCGGATCAGCAGCATGATGCCATCGCGAGCCGGAATGCTCTTCTTCGGCTTGCTGTTGGGATAAGCGGTAGGCTTGCCTTGCGACAGCCCCTGGCAATCGGCCCGCACCGGACAGCGATCACAGGCAGGCTTGCTGCGGGTGCAGATTGTGGCCCCGATATCCATCATCGCCTGATTGTATTGCGCCACGCCCAGTTTGGGAGTGAGCCGGATGGCGATCTCCCACAGCTCGTTCTCCACCTGTTTTTGGCCGGGCCAGCCCTGCAGCGCCAGCCAGCGGGTGAGTACCCGCTTCACATTGCCATCAAGGATGGCGTGGGGCTGACCCAGAGAGAGCGACAACACGGCCCCGGCGGTAGAACGACCAATCCCCGGCAACGCCATCACCTCGTCAAAGCGCTCGGGAAAGAGACCATGGTGATGATCGCGGATCTGCTGGGCCGCCTTGTGCAGGTTGCGGGCCCGGGCGTAGTAGCCAAGCCCGGTCCAGTGGTGCAGCACCTCGTCGACAGGGGCATCGGCCAGCGCCACCACATCGGGGAAGCGTGCCATAAAACGCTGGTAGTAGGGGATCACGGTAGCGACTTGGGTCTGCTGCAGCATGATCTCCGAGACCCAGACCCGGTAAGGGGTCTTCTCCTGCTGCCAGGGCAAGGTTTTGCGGCCATGAAGCTCGTACCACTCCAGAACCCGGCTTGCGAAGGTTGATTGATTCACGTTGTTCTCATGTCGTTGATATATGGGGAACTCTGCGGTTCCTTCGGCTCATCTGGCCTGCGCGGGCATAAAGTCATCCCGCAGCACAGCGCCAGCTGTCTGGTGCGGCAGCGTAAGGCCTCGTCACGCCCAAGTCAAAGCCGCGCTGACTGGCGCTGCGGGCAGGTGGTGGTCAGGCAGCAAAGCGGTAACAAAGACGATATACTCGGCCCCACGATTGATGACGGGAGAGACGGTTTGCAGACTTATCTGGTTGGGGGCGCAGTGCGGGATCGCCTGCTGGGATTGCCGCAGGGCGACAGGGATCATCTGGTGGTCGGTGCCACCGTGGAACAGATGCTGGCGCTGGGTTTTACCCAGGTCGGTCGCGACTTTCCCGTGTTTCTTCACCCCAAAACCCAGCAGGAGTATGCCCTCGCCCGTACCGAACGCAAACAGGGTCAGGGCTACACCGGTTTTGTCTGCCACGCCGCCCCCGATGTGATGCTCGAGCAGGATCTGCTGCGCCGGGATCTCACCATCAACGCCATCGCCGAAGATGATCAGGGCCAGCTCCATGATCCCTACGGTGGCATTGAGGATTTGGAAAAACGGCTGCTGCGCCACGTCTCCCCTGCCTTTGCCGAAGATCCGCTGCGCATCCTGCGGGTCGCCCGCTTCGCCGCCCGCTTCCACGCTCAGGGCTTTACCATAGCGCCGGAAACCCTCGCCCTGATGAGCGAGATGACGGCCGCTGGCGAGCTGGCCCACCTCACGCCGGAGCGGGTCTGGAAGGAGCTGGAAAAAGTGCTGCTGGGGCCGACCCCGCAGATCTTTATCGAGGTGCTGCGCCAGTGCGGCGCCCTCAAGGCGCTGTTCCCAGAGATTGATGCGCTGTTTGGCGTCCCCGCCCCGGCCAAGTGGCACCCGGAGATCGACACCGGCATCCACACCCTGATGGTGCTGGAGCAGGCGTGCCGGATCTCCCCGGAATTGACCGTCCGCTTTGCCGCCCTCTGCCACGACCTTGGCAAGGGAGTGACCCCCAAGGAGTTCTGGCCAAGCCATCACGGTCACGGCCAGAAAGGGCTGCCGCTTATTCGCGCTCTGTGCGAGCGGTTCCGGGTACCAAATGAGTGCCGGGATCTGGCGCTGCTGGTGAGCGATCTGCACACCCACATCCATATCGCTTTTGAGCTCAAGCCCGCCACCCTGCTCAAGGTGTTCGACAAGGCTGATGCCTGGCGCCGCCCCGAGCGCTTTGCCCAGCTTCTTGATGCCTGCCGCGCCGACTTCCATGGCCGTACCGGTTTCGAGGAGCGGGTCTATGCCGAGCCGGACTATGTGGCCGAAGCGCTGGCTGCCGCCCAGGCGGTGCCGGTGAAAGAGATAGTGGCGGCCGGTTACAAAGGGGAAGAAATCAAGGAGCAGCTCGCCAAAAAGCGGACCGATGCCATCAGCCGGGTCAAGGATGAGTGGACCTTTATCGAAGAGTAACCTCGGCCCCATAACAGACGGCCGCCCTGATGATGAGCTCCGCAAGGAGAGCATCGCCAGGGCGGCCGTTTTGCATCCAAGTTTATATGTAAAGGGGCGCTAACCCCTGCTGGTGCGGTTATGCCGGACCAATTCGCTCCATCAGGCTCATATGGGATGAGCCATCGTGGCGCTTGAGGTTCTGGCGATACTCGAACTGGCGCTGACTCTCCTGCTTGAGCCCCAGCATCAGCGAATAGCACATCGCCAACATGATCACCGAGAAGGGCAGCGCGGCTATGATGCTGGCCGCCTGCAAGGCTGCCAGGCCGCCGGAGACCAGCAGGATAGCGGCAACCAGCCCCTGCCCCAGACCCCATACGGCGCGGTGCAGTACCGGCGGCTCCTGATCACCAATGGAGAGCAGGGTCGTAATCACGAGCGTGCCCGAGTCACTGGAGGTGATGAAGTAGGTGCAGATGAGCAGGGTCAACACGGCCTTGGCGATCCAGCCGAAGGTATCCCAGTGCAGCAGCTCGACCGTCTTGTAGAGCGCCTGCGTCACATCCTGATTGACCGCAGCGACCACGCCACCACCGCCAAACAGCTCCAGATTCATCGCCGTACCGCCAAACACGGTGAGCCAGAACATGCCGAGCAGCGAGGGTACCAGCAGCACACCGAGCACAAACTCGCGGATAGTACGCCCCTTGGAGATGCGGGCGATAAACATGCCGACAAACGGCGCCCATGCAATCCACCAACCCCAGTAAAACGCAGTCCAGCTCGACTGCCAGGCCGAAGTGCCGTTGGCCTCGGTGTTGGTCCAGAAGCTCAGTTTGACGATGTTCTGCAGGTAATCACCGATGTTCTGTACATAGGCGTTGAGGATATAGGTAGTCGGCCCCAGCACCAGAAAGAGCGCGAGCACGAAAACACTCAGCCAGATATTGAGCTCGGAGAGGAGCTTCACTCCGCGCCCGACCCCGGAAACCGCCGAGAGGGTGGCGATCAGGCTGATGCCGCCAATCAGCCAGAGCTGGTTGGACTGCGACACCGCCATACCAAACATCTGGTTGAGGCCGGTATTCATCTGGGAGACACCCAGTCCAAGGGAGGTTGCCACCCCGAACACGGTGCCGAACACCGCCAGCACATCGGCCGCATGGCCCCAGAAGCCGTAGATGCGCTCACCGAGGATGGGGTAAAGCACGGAGCGGATCGCCAGCGGCAACTTGCGACGATAACTGAAAAAGGCCAGCGATAGGCCAACGATCACATAGATGGCCCAGGGGTGCAGGCCCCAATGGAAAAAGGTGAGGCGCATGGCGATCTGGGCCGCTTCCGGGGTCATCCCTTCGGTAATGAACGGATTGCCCTGCAGATGGTTCATCGGCTCGGCGATGCTCCAGAACACCAGACCGATACCCATGCCCGCGCTAAAGAGCATGGAGAACCAGGCGAAGTAGCCGAACTCCGGTACCTGGTCGTCGTCACCCAGCCGGATGCTGCCAAAACGGCTGAACATCAGGTAGACAGCGAAGAACAGGAACAGGGCGACCACCAGAATGTAGTACCACTTGAACCCGGCAATAATCTGATCCTTGGCACCGACAAACCAGGCGGCCGCGGTATCGGGAACAAATACGCCAAACAGCAAAAACAGGGTGATCACGGTGAGGGCCGTCATGGCCATAGTCGGGTTGAGGCCTTTCAATAGCCCTTTGCTTGCTCGCATCCAGCCTCCTTAGTCGTTGTTGAAAAAGTCTTCGCCCACATGATCACCGGCGCCGCCGATGGCGCGATAGACCAGTTTGCCGGCTGCCTGTTCGCGGTGATCCACCAGCGAAACCGAGGGCTGGCCATTCACGGCGTGACGCTTGCCAAGGAAGATGGCCATGGGGACGCCCAGATTGGAGATACCGCTGGTGATCCAGAGGCGGTTGAAGTCGTAAGAGCCACCGATGAACTCCAGCTGTGCCAGGCCGGTATCTAGGCCAGTCAGATAGAAGTTCATGGCACTTTCGTCAGGAAAGAGGTGCACCAGCACATAGGCGTAGCGTAATTCATTCACCAACTCCTTTAGGTTGAAAGTACCTGTCTCACTGCAAGAGAGGGGTAACTCACCATCATAGTGGTGTACCTTGAGGTTGTTGGGGTCTTCATCATAGGCAGGCTGATAGCGCACAAAAGCCGAGGTATCCGGCAGTTCATAGCGCACTCTGACCACACGTAACTCGGCCACCAGAGACTTGATATCCAGCTCGTCATTCATCATTTCGCTCCTCAAATGTCAGGGTGAATTCCGTGAAATGCCCGTCAACCTAACACAAAATTAATTAGAGCAGAAATTATTACAACAAAAACCATATTGACCTTGTGACGAATTAGGCGGAAAATTTTGCGCCTCTCCATAGCCTTCCAATAACGCACATCCCATGGAAAAACATGATGAAGTGCTGGTCGCCCTGCGCCAGATTATTCGTGCCATCGACATGCACTCCAGGCGCTTGATCAAAGAAGCCGGGCTCACCTCCCCGCAACTCTTGCTGCTCAAAGGGATCGACGAGTTGGGACAGATCTCCATGCGCCAGCTGGCCGATCACACCAACATGAGCCAGGCCACCGCCACCACTATCATGGACCGATTGGAGAGCCGCCAACTGGTGCAGCGCGTTCGCAGCAATACCGACAAGCGCAAGGTTCACGCGACACTGACTGATGCAGGCCGAGCCCTGCTGGCCCAGGCCCCGACCCCGCTGCAAGAGCGCTTCATCCAGCGTTTTCAGGCACTGGAAGCGTGGGAGCAGACCCTGCTGCTGTCTTCCCTGCAGCGCATCTCCGCCATGATGAATGCAGACGAAATCGATGCCGCCCCGGTGCTGAGCGTCAGACCCCTCACCGAAGAGCAGGCATAAGCTGCTGAACAATTTCAGGCATAAAAAAGCTCCCGAACGGGAGCTTTTTTCGATCAGGGGCCGCAGAGGATTACTCTTCCAGGCTGATCCCGATATTGGAGACGCCATCCTGAGAGGCGAATGCTCTGATGGCCAGGATACGATCGCTGTCGCGCTCATGAGCAACCCGCTTGAGCAGCTCGACCTGGAACTCCAGCTCGGCTTCCATGTACTCGTGCTCGTAGAGCTCTTCTTCGGTCAGATCCCGCTCTTCCAGCAGCTCGATAAAACCGGCCACAGTACCGACTGACGCATGGCTGGCATCGTTGGCCTCTTCACCAACCCGGCAGATCACCGAGTTGTAGGCGCAGCCCAGCGCAACACAGGCATCCAGCGCGGGATAGGCACCGTAGGATTCAAACTTGCGGGGATCCGGAATGTGAGACTCGAACTCTTCGAGAATGGCACCCAGATTGACCCGGGATCCCTTGACGGTGAGGTAGACCCACATCTGATCCAGCGCATGCCGGAAAGCGCCAGCATTGCCAAAGCCGGAGGCCTGACAGAACAGGGCATAGTTGGGGTACATGCGCTCTGCCAGCGCCAGGGTGTAGACGGTCTGTTGCCAAGGCTGTAGCTCGGCCAGTCGCTTATAAAACTTGTCACCAAACACTGGAGTCGGATCCTTTGCAAAATGTGGGGCAGATTGTAGCCCACGAGGGGCGCGGCGAAAACGAAAAAGCGCCCTGGTCGGCTATGTTGCGATATGAAGTCAGGTAAGATGGGTCGAGAGCGGCATCTTGTTGCGCCGCAAATTCTGATAAGGAACAAGAGTATGAGCCAACGTACCCTTCTTTTGCTCAGCCAGGATAATGCTCACTACGAACGGCTGCTCAAGGCCGCCAATCTCCCCCATCTGCGCATTCTGCGAGCCGATAACCAGAGTGATGCCGAGAAGCTGATCGGCGAAGCCCATATTCTGATGGCCGAACCGGCCCGTGCCAAACCGCTGCTGCCCAAAGCCAACAAGCTGAGCTGGTTCCAGTCCACCTATGCGGGAGTCGATGTGCTGCTCGACCCTGACAGTCGCCGTGATTATCAGCTCACCAATGTGCGCGGCATCTTCGGCCCGCTGATGAGCGAGTATGTCTTTGGTCATCTGCTCAGCCTGATGCGCCAAATTCCCCTTTATCGGGAACAGCAGAAACAGCGACTGTGGCAAAGCCACCCCTATCAGGGCCTCAAGGGGCGCACCATGCTGATCCTGGGGACCGGCAGCATTGGTCAGCATATTGCCCACACCGGCAAACATTTTGGCATGAAGGTGCTGGGCATCAGCCGCAGCGGTCGGGAGCGGGCCGGGTTTGATCAGGTTTATCAGCTACCTGCGCTCAACAAGATGCTGGCGCAGGCCGATGTCATCGTCAGCGTGCTGCCAGCCACCCGCGATACCCGTCATCTGTTCAATGCCGCCCGCTTCGAACACTGCAAACCGGGCGCCATCCTGTTCAACGTCGGCCGTGGCAGCGCCGTACACTCGGGCGATCTGCTCACCGCACTGCGCACCGGCAAGCTGGCGATGGCAGTGCTGGATGTGTTCGAGCAGGAGCCGCTGCCCGCCGACAGTCCACTGTGGGGCCAACCCAACCTCATCGTCACCCCCCACAACAGCGCCTACAGCTTCCCGGATGATGTAGCCCAGATCTTTGTGCGCAACTACATCCGCTTTATCGATGGCCAGCCACTGGATGGCAAAATCGACTTCGACAAGGGTTACTGACCTCACTGCGCATGTAAAAAGGCCCCACCAATCTGGCGGGGCCTTTCATTTCAGGCGGTGACAACCGGAATCAACCCGCAGCCAGCTCCTTGCGGTAGCTCTTCACCTTGGCAAGGAACTGACGACGCTCCTTGCCGCTCAGGGGTTCAGCCATCGGCAGCTTGGCGGTCATGGCATTGACCGGGCGGTTGTTGATCCGCAGCTCGTAGTGCAGGTGAGCACCGGTCGAGCGACCTGTGTTGCCGGAGAGGCCGATCTTGTCGCCCATCTTCACTCGCTGACCGGTTTTGACCAGCAGCTTGCTCAGGTGCAGATAACGGGTAGAGAGAGTACGGCCATGCTTGATGACGATATAGGTACCCGCCAGCGGGTGGCTGGTTGCCTTCTGGACGACACCATCGCCGGTCGCCAGCACTGGCGTGCCCACCGGTACCGCGAAGTCGGTGCCCTCGTGAGGACGCACCATACCGGTTACCGGATGTTTGCGGGCCGGGTTGAAATTGGAGCTGATCCGATAGCGGCTATGGGTCGGGTAGCGGCGGAATCCGCGCTCCAGACTGTTGCCCTGACCGTCGTAATAGTTGCCGTCATCGGAGAGCCAGGCCGACACCGTCTTGCCCTGGCTGGTCACTTCCACCCCCAGCAACTGGCTGTTGCCAGTGCTCTTGCCTTCCACCGTCTCCTGGCGTACCAGCACTTTGAACTTGTCGCCCTTCTGCAGATCCTTGGCGAAATTCATTCGCCACTGGAACAGGTTGGCAATTTTCTGGATATGGTTGGCCGGAATCCCCGCATTGCGGGCACTGACATAGAAGCTGCCGTTGATCACGCCGTTGTAACGCTGCGGTTGCCACTCGACCTTCTCATTGATCATGGAGGCGGTATAGGCATCGTCGCTGCGTGCCATCACCAGCGTCTGCTTGATGTTCAGGCGAATTTTGAGTTGCTGCAGGATGTTGTCCTGATCGATCAGCAGCTCGATATTCTGGCCCGGCTTGAGGCGCGCCAGATAGTTCTTGTTGTCCGCGTCCAGCACCTTGTAGAGGGTGGTGGTGGAGAGACCGAGATTGTTAAAAATGGCGGTCAGGTTTTCGCCGTTGCGGACCCGGTAATCCTGCCACTGGGGGGTGGTGTCGACCGGGATGTCGTCATCCGGCGCACTCTGATCAACCAGTTCGTGATCGGGAATTTCGTTAAAGTCGGTGTTGTTTTCGTTGGTTGCCGTACCTGCGGTATCAATGGGCAACTCAAGACGCAGCGGCCGCTCGAGGATATCACCCGGAGCTGGCAATAATGCCACTGCTGACAGGGTCATGGCCGTCAGCATCAGCATGGCGTAAAAGTGTTTGCGGGGAACCGGTGGTTCCCAATTGGCAGCCTGTACTACCAAGGGACGGAGACGTTTCATCCGCTATCCTGTATTTAGATCTAAAGAGTGTGAGTTGCGATGTCAGTTGTGACAAAACCGTATAAAACTGTTTGTTGGACACAAATAGTTACAAATAGTTCATCACAATCTGCATGAACCTCACATTTTATGCATAACCCGCCCGGATGGGCAGAAATGATCGTCTTTTTTAACCATTTTTTCCTATTTTTAAGAACCGGGTCGGATTCGATACTGAATAGAAACCTGAAATGTTGCGATAACTTTTCCATGGAGTGGATATGTCGTTAGCAAAACTGTTAATCAGAATAATTGTCGTCCTGTTCCTGATCGGTGCTGCGCTGCTGTTTGCACTGGAAGTCACGACGGTCCGCCAATCCATCCTCGACCAGATGTCAGCCAACCTGGAAACCGCCATCACCGCGCTCGGGCTGGTGCTGCAAGGAACCCTGCTTAATGACGACAATGTGCTGGCCGAGACCATCGTCAATGCCATGTTCGACGGCGGCTTCGTCAGCTCGGTCATTCTGGTGGATCCGGATGGTCAGGTGCTGTTTCAGAAGGTATTCCACTCTACCCAGCAAAATGTCCCCGGCTGGCTTCCCTCGGTTATCGGCATGCCCCCCGTCAAGATTGAGCAAGAGTTGACCGATGGCTGGCGCATGCTGGGCACTCTGACCCTTGAAGGACATAGCGGCTACGCCTATCAGCATCTGTGGAATGCCATCAGTCGCACCGGTCTGGCGCTGCTGGCGGGCCTCATCGTATTTACCCTGATCATCTCCCTGGTGTGCAAACGCCTGCTGCAGCCCCTGGAGCAGATCAACCTGCAGCTGATCCGTATCCGTAAACACCAGTTCAACAGCACCCTGCCCACTCCCTGGTTGCAAGACCTCAAAGAAGTGGCACTTTCCATCAACCAATTGGTTTCCGAACGCAAACGGGATCTGCTGCAACAACGACTCAAAATCACCCAGCTGGGAAAACAGCTGCCACTGACGACCCCACAGCCGCTGCAAGGAGTGAGCCCATTGCCGGAAGGCGGGCAACTGCAAAAATTTGTCTCCACACAAGGGGAGATCGCGCTCTATCAGCGTTTCTTGCCCAGTCAGCCCCTCGGTGCCGACAGCGATCTCGCAACCATCCAGAGCACCCTGCAACAGTGGCAGCACTCTCATATAGAAGGGGTCTTGCTGCCCCTCTCCCTGCTCAATCACCCGCAATGGTCCGAGATCGCCCCTCTGCTAAGCCAGGGGCGAGGAAAAACACTGGATTGGCGCTGGGATGTAGCCACATTCCCCGCCCACGGCCAGTCTACCTTGGCCGCGTTGCAGGAACAGGGGTGTGAGCTCGCCTTCAGCGCCATTCCCCTCAATGCGGATACCTTCAATCAACTTGACCCGCTCAATCCCATCTTTATCAGCTGTCAGCTGACCGATGCGCCGCTCTACTGGAATCTGCTCTCCCAAACCATGCATGCCGCCGGTTATACCCTGCTGGCAGAATCGGGAGAGTGTCGCGACATCGACAAACTGCGGACCTGGGGTATCGATGGTTATGCCAAGGAGGCGCAATCATGAAGAAGCTCGCCATGCTGTTGCCCCTGCTGTGGCAACCCGGCCTGATGGCTGAAACCGTCACTATCACCACCGGGGGTGAGCAGGGGATTTATCACCAGATAACCAAAGAGTTTTGCCGTCTGGCTCATGAGGTCGACGAGCAACTTGCGTGCACACTGCAGAGCTCATCGGGTTCAATAGAAAACCTGACGCGGCTGAAGAGTGGCGAGACCTCCTACGCCATGGTGCAGTCAGACTGGCTATATCAGGCAAGCCAGGGCTTGGGCCCTTTTGCCACGCAGCCGCAACCTGATCTGCGCGCCCTGTTTGCCACCCATGCCGAGCCCTTCACCATAGTGATCCGTGCCGATGGCGATATCACTTCACTGGAACAGCTCAAGCTCGCCCCCATCGACATGGGGTTGAAGAGCTCGGGTACCCGCCAGACGGCGCTGGCTCTGTTCAACATCCTGGGAGCGAAAGAACAGGATCTCGATCTGAAGAGCATGGCCAACCTGCCGGATGCGCTCTGCAGCAAGCAGATCGACGCATTTGCACTGGTGATGGGGCACCCTAACCGGATTGTGCTCGACACCGCCAAACGTTGCGCAGTCAGTTTCCTCCCCATCGATGGGGCCACCCGTGATCAGCTACTCAAAGGGGTCAAATATTACCAACGTAGTCAGGTGCCCGCCCGCATCTACCCCGGCAATCTGAAGGCAACTCCCACCTTTGCCATTGCCGCCACCCTGGTCACCAATGCAAACATGCCGGAAGAGTCTGTCTATCGCCTGACCAAGGCCATGCTGACCCAGCAGACCAAGTTCAATGAGCAGACTTATGGCTACGCCAATATGTTTCACCGGGCACGCAATAAAACCGGCCCGGTGCTGAGTATTGAGCAGCATCCGGGCGCAGCTAAATATTTCGAGGAGCTGAAAGCGGCGGGCAAGCTATAACTGACGACGGGGAGAGCGCAGTTGCTCGCTGGAGAAACGGGTCTTCATCGATGTCCACTGCGCCAACCGATCGGCACTCCCCGCCAGCGTCCCTTCCCGCCGTGACTTCATGATCCAGATGCTTTTGGCATCGAAACTGTAAACGGGAATGAGATCGGTACGCTTGCTGCCCGGCAGGATCCGGCTGTTGATGTTGTCGAGCACCAGTGGGTCAGCCTTGGGTGTCGGAAAATAGAGAGTCACCATGTGGAACTGGTTGTAACGCACCGCCTTGACGTAGGCCAGCCGCAGCTTCTTCTCATCCACCCCCAGCTCCATCAGGGTGTAGTACTTGGAGATGCTGTAATCCTCGCAATCCCCACCCCGGGCGCCGATGAACTCCAGCGGATTGGCCCAGTAATCCTCATCTCCCCACAGCTTGGGATCCTCGCTGTAGGTCAGATTGTTGAAGTAATTGTTCACCAGCTCGATCTTCTGCTGGTCGGTGGTACCCGCTCTGGGGGTGAGCAGGCGAGAGAATGCCTCGGCCCGCTGAATGGCCCGGCCACCATACACTTCCTGCAGCTTGGCCCGCAGATCCGGACTGGCAATATATTCGGAAAGACGCGAAGCCTGCACGTTGGCGCAACATAGCGCCAACGTGCAAGCCGGGATCAACAACCATTTCATACCGGACACTCCATGTCAGATGCTGGAGGTCAGTATAGTCCCTCCGGATGAGAGGCTCAGCAGGCGATCAGCGACACTGTGCGAATGCGTCTGCCAGTTGCTGCATGAATTGGGGATAACCATCCGGGCCGAGCGGTACCTGCTCACCCACCTCGTCCAGCAGCAGCACCTTGGCACCGGTATTACGAGCAACCGACTCAATCACTGCGGGGGAGAATTGCGGCTCGGCATAGATGCAGCTCGCCTGCTTCTCTTCCAAAGCCTTGCGAATATCCACCAGCGTCTTGGCGCCTGGGCGACGCTCCGGACTCACGGTGAAGTAACCTTTTGAACTCATGCCGTAGTGGCGCTCCCAGTATCCATACGCCTCGTGGAATACAAAGTACCCCTTCTCATTCACCGCCTTCATCTGGCCAGCAATCACCTTGTCTTTGGCATCCACTTTGGCATCAAATGCCGCGAGGTTGGCGTCATAACGAGCCTGATTGGCCGGATCCAGCTTGCCCAATTCACTTGCGATCGCCTTGGCAATCACTTTGGCCTGCATCGGTCCAAGCCAGATATGGGGATCGACCCCTTCGTGATGATGTCCCTCATGCCCTTCATCATGGTCACCGTGCTCGTGGACGGCATGATCGTGATCATCATGGTCATGGGAGTCATGACTATCCTGAGTCGCGTAGTTGAACAGCGGCATCCCATCAACCTGAGTCAGGGTCAGAGCATGAGGATGATTGGCCAGCGGCTTGGCCATGAAGCCTTCCAGCTCGGGGCCGACCCACACCACCAGATCGGCACTGTTGATGCTGCGAATATCGGACGGACGCAGGGAGAAATCGTGGGGAGAGGCACCGGTCGGCAGCAATACCTTGGGCTCGCTCACCCCGTCAGTGATCGCCGCGGCAATGAAGCCAAGGGGCTTGATGGTGGTCAGCACCTCAATGGCACGAACAGGCAAACTCACCGCCAGCAGGGCAGTGAAAAGCGCAATAATTCTCATTGGTGAATCTCGTCAGGGGGTGAGTATGTGATAATATAACAGCTGTTTTTTGTTATATTATAACTCTCACTGGCTGTAAACCCCGGAGTTGTCATGAGCCAACTGGTAGAGCTGAAAGAGGTCTCTCTCTCGTTTGATGGACGCACTGTGCTCGACAAGGTCTCCTTTACCCTCAATAAAGGCAAAATCACCACACTAGTCGGCCCCAACGGGGCAGGCAAGAGCACCCTGAGCAAGCTGGTGCTGGGTCTGCTCACCCCAGATTCGGGCAAGATCACCCGCTGCCGCGATCTGAGAGTCGGCTATGTGCCCCAGCGCCTCTATCTGGATCCCACCCTGCCGCTGACAGTACGCCGCTTCCTGCAACTGGGCAAAAATAGCCGCCTCTCCATCGAGGAGGCGCTGGCCCGGGTGGGCGCAGAGGGATTGCTGGAGAACCGGATGCAAAAACTCTCCGGCGGTGAGATGCAGCGGGTACTGCTGGCTCGCGCCCTGCTGGTCAAGCCCGAGCTGCTGGTGCTGGACGAACCGGTGCAAGGGGTCGATATCACCGGCCAGATCGAGCTCTACGCCCTCATCGGCCAGCTCGCCGCCGAATTCAATTGCGCCGTGCTGATGGTATCCCACGACCTGCATCTGGTGATGGCCAGCACCCACGAGGTGATCTGCCTCAATCGCCACGTCTGCTGTCATGGCGAGCCGGAAAGCGTGGCCCGCCACCCCGAATTTGCCCGCCTGTTCGGGCGACCGGAGCAGGAGGTGCTGGCGGTCTATACCCATCATCACCACTGCGATGGCGAACACCATCATCATGAACCGCAGGCTCCCATCATCCGCCTGCCTTCTCGCAACAACGCTCACAGCAAATAGCGCAAGCAACAGGACATTCAAGTGGACAGCTTTCTGTTATACGCCCTCGCGGCCGGTCTCGGCATCGCCCTGCTGGCCGGCCCCCTCGGCAGCTTCGTGGTATGGCGCAAGATGGCCTACTTTGGCGACACCCTCTCCCATGCCTGTCTGTTCGGCATCGCGCTGGGCATTCTGCTGCAGGTCGATCTCACCCTGGCGGTAGTGGTCTGCTGCCTCGCCATGGCAATGCTATTGGTGATCATGAGCCGCAACCAGCAGGTGGCCACCGATACCTTGCTCGGCATTCTGGCCCACAGCGCCCTGTCGCTCGGTCTGGTTACCTTGAGTTTTATGGATAACGTGCGGGTGGATCTGATGGCCTACCTGTTTGGCGACCTGCTCTCGGTACAACCGATGGATCTGCTCTGGATCTACGGCGGTGGCGCGCTGGTACTGCTCACCCTGTGGCGACTGTGGGATCCCCTGCTCTCCATGACCATCTCGGAAGAGCTGGCACGGGTAGAGGGGATCCGGGTCGATGTGCTGCGCTGTGTATTGATGCTGCTGATCGGGCTGGTGATTGCCGTAGCGATGAAGTTTGTCGGGGCGCTGATCATCACCTCCCTGCTGATCATTCCCGCCGCCACCGCCCGCCGCTTCAGCCAGACGCCGGAGCAGATGGCCAGCTTTGCCGCACTGATTGGCTGTCTCGCCGTACTCGGCGGACTGACCCTCTCCTGGTATCAGGACACCCCGGCTGGGCCTTCGGTCGTCGTCTGTGCCACCAGCCTGTTTGTGCTGAGCCAGTTCAAGAGAGCGTAACGGTGCAGGCTAGAGCGGCATGCTCTGGCGTGTCTCCATCATCAGCCACTGGCGCAACCGGCTGATGGCAGGCTCATGAGCCCGCGAGCGCTTGCAGGTGAAGTAGAAGGCATCCCCCGTCTCCAGCTGATGTACCGGCAAGGCCACCAGCTGGGGATCATCGGGCCGCAGCATGTAGTCATTCACGAACGCCACCCCCTGATCCCAGGCCGCCGCCTCCATCGCCAGCAACACATGGCTGAAATGGTGCATCCGCGCCTCGTCCGGAATCACCAGCCCACCCGCCTTGGCCCAGCGCTGCCAATCCTCCCCCCGCGCCTTGTAGATGGACTGCACCGACAGCAACGGCAGCTGCCAGATGGCCTCGGGCCACTCCCCGCAGATCTGCTGCAACAAGCGGCGGCTGCAGACCGGAAAGAGCCGCTCCTGATAGATAAGATCGTGACAGTAGCCCCGTCCGTGGGGTGAGACTGTGATAAAGCAATCCGCCACCCGATCGGAGAGCTCGGGATCTTCCGCCACCATCTCCAGACTCAAATCCAGCTCGGGGTAGAGTTGGCGCAATCCGGCCAACCGCGGGATCAGCCACTTCACCGCAAACGAGCTGTAGACTGCGAGCCGGACTCGCATCTCGCCACCACCACGCAGCTGTTCGCTGCTTTGGGCAATCTGGCTGAGCCCGGCGGCAATCCCTTCGAAATAACTCTCCCCCTGGGTTGTCAGCGAGAGCAGACGCCCCTGACGCAGCAGCAAGCGCTCACCCAGAAAATCTTCCAGCAGGCGGATCTGGTGGCTGACCGCACTCTGGCTGACGTTCAGTTCCAGAGCGGCGCGAGAGAAGCTGAGCAAGCGTGCCACCACCTCGAAATATTGCACCGCACGCAGGGGAGGAAGCTTCATTATCTAAATATCTCATGAGTGGTCATTTTTTATCATTTTACTGGATATCAACCGGCACGCTACCCTCCGCTCATCTGAAGTGGAGGTGGTATGAATGCAGTAGGGATCGGCATCCTTTATCTGGTGCTGGGCAATATGGTAGCGGTCTTTTCCGATGCGCTGGTCAAGGTACTGGAGCCGGATCAGCCCATCTTCCAGTTTGTCTTCTTTCGCCAGCTCTCGGCCGCCATTTTGCTGATGCCCTGGCTGCTCTGGTCATGGCGCCGCAACCCGCCGGTGGCCATCAAGTGGCACCTGCTGCGGGCTCATATCTGGGCGGTCGGCGTCTGCCTGATGGTGGTGGCCCTCACCCGCTTGCCGCTCGCCACTGCCAATGCCCTTTTCTATGCCGCCCCCCTGATGATGGTGCCGCTGGCGGTGTGGATGGCAGGAGAAGCGATCTCGCGCCAGAAGGTGCTGACCGCAGTCATCGGATTTATCGGGGTTTTGATCGTGCTGCGCCCGACCGAAGTGAACTGGGCTGCGCTGGCGGCGCTTGGGGTGGCGCTGTCGATGGCGCTCAACAACCTGCTGATCAAGCGGATCCCGCTCAAGCAGCCCATCGCCCAGACCCTGTTTTTCACCAACGTGCTGAGCATGCCCTTCATTCTCGCGCTGGCCTGGTGGGAAGGGGGCGACTGGCAGTGGCAGATGTGGTGGCCCGCTTTTGGCTCCTCGGCACTGATCATGGTCTATGCGGGATTGTGCGTGGTGGCCTATCGCAAGGCGGAGGCGAGCAAGATCGCCTCGGCGGAATATACCGGTCTGCTGATGGCCGTCGCCATTGGGGTGTGGCTGTTTGACGAGCAACCGGGCCTGCCGCTGCTGCTGGGCTGTATCTGCATCGTCCTGCCGCTCATCGCCATGGCCCGCAGCAAACCAAAACCGCTGGCCGAACCGGCGGTTTAAGCACTCAGGGTCGTGCCAGCAAAGGGGCGACCCTTTGCTGCAGATGGGGAACAATCTCCTGTTCGAACCAGGGATTCTTCCTGAGCCAGAGGGTATTGCGCGGGGAGGGATGCGGCAGCGGCAGCCAGCCGGGGCCATAGTCAGCCCAGCTGCGCACCGTCTCGGTGAGCGACCCCTTGGCCGCCCCCCGCAGGTAATGGGCTTGTGCATACTGGCCAATCAGCAGGGTCAGTTCGATGTTGGGTAGCAGCATCAATACCTTGTCGTGCCAGGTGGGCGCACATTCGGGGCGCGGCGGCAGATCGCCGGATTTTCCCCTGCCGGGATAACAGAGCCCCATCGGCATGATGGCGATGCGGGATTCGTCGTAGAAGGTGGCTTTATCGACCCCGAGCCACTGGCGCAGTCGGTCACCGGAGGGGTCATCCCACGGGATACCGCTGGCATGCACCCGGGTGCCGGGCGCCTGACCAATGATCAGCAAGCGGGCACTCTCGGCCCCGCGGATCACCGGACGAGGCCCCAGCGGCAGATGAGCCTCGCACAGACGGCAGGCCCTGATTTGCTCAAACAACTTATCGATTCGCTGCATGACGTTGATAGTACCAGCATTTCCCTGTTTTCCCTCTTGTGGAAACAGGGCGCGCCCCCTACTATCGCCATGAGTGTTTAATTTAATAAACGGAAAATAATGAAAAACTGGCTAGGTACCGGCACCGCGACCCTCTCCTTCATCCTGTGGGGGATGCTGCCGCTCTATTATCAATTCATGCCCGAGGTCAACATGTGGGAGCTGATCTCCCACCGGGTGCTCTGGTCTGTGGTACTGCTGGGGGCCCTGTTTTTGCTGCTTGGCCACAAGGTGCCCTGGGCACAACTGCGCAGCGAGCCGCGCCAGCTCGGCCTCATTCTGCTGGCGGGCCCCGTGATGTCCATCAGCTGGTGCATGTTCACCTGGTGCCTCACTACCGGGCAGGTGCTGACCACCAGCCTCGCCTTCTTTATGACCCCGCTGTTCAATATCGTATTCGCCGTCATCTTCCTCAAAGAGCGACTCACCCCGCAAAAGCATCTGGCGGTCGCCCTGGCGCTGGCGGGGCTCGCCTACATGCTCTTCTGCTACGGCCAACTCCCCTGGTTCTCCCTCATCATGGGGGCCAACTTCGCCTGCTACGGCCTTATCAAGAAGAAGATCCACTACGACACCGGCTCCAGCCTCTATCTGGAAGCCATGGTGCAACTGCCCGTCGCGCTGATCATCATCGGCACGCTGGCGTGGCACGGGGAAGGGGCATTCGTGAACGGGGATTTGGCCGACAAGCTGCTGCTGATGGGCAGTGCGCCCGCCACCCTGCTGCCGGTGGGGCTGTTCTGCTACGCGGTGGCAAGAACCCGGATGAGCACTGTGGGACTGTTGCAATATATCGAGCCCAGCCTCGCCTTCCTGCTCGCCATCTACTGGTTTGGTGAGGCGCCGGACCCCATCAAGGCAGTTGGTTTCGCCTTCGTCTGGGCAGGTCTGCTGGTGAGCCTGTTACCGCTGCACCGGCTCAAGCGCCGCCCTCAGGGCGTACCGCGATAGGACTCCAGCACCTTGTGCCAGCGGGGATCCCTGTCCATCTGTTCGGCGATGTCGTTGAGAGTGGCATGCAGCTCGGGACGGGATTTGGGCAGCAGGATATGGCGGGTATAGCTGGATTGGGGGAAGGGCGAGATAAACAGCTTGCCCTGATAGTGCTGTGAGTCGATGAAAAAGCCCAGCGATGAACCACTTACCAGCGTCACATCGATGCGACCGCGCACCAGCAGCTCAAGATTGGTCTTCACCTTCTTGGCATCCTGACGCACCAGCTCCCCGCGGCCAGCCGCATCATCGATCCCCTGATAGCGGTAGCCCTCCACCCCGCCAAACACCAACCCCTTGAGGGAGTCAGGCCCGCGATAGGTGACCGGGTTGTCGATGTTCGAGACCAGCTCGTTGGTGTCGCGCATCACCGGGAAAGTCCAGAGATAGCGCTCGCGATGGGGATCCCCCACCCAGGCGGGATTGACCCAGACCACCAGACCGTCAAAGTCGGGATCCGCCATCTCCAGCGCCAGCCGGGCGCGATTGACCAGCCAAAGCTCGATTCTGGGTTCACCCCTCAGCTTTTCATTGAGATACTTGACCAGCTCGCGGCTCAGCCCTGCATCCACTCCGGTGTTGAAGGGGGGATGCTGATGGTAATCGTAGAGACGGATCGTCTCCCCCAGAGCCGGGACCGACAACAGTAACCACAACCAAAACCAGACTCTCATCGCACCTCCTTGAGCTGCCTCTGAGTTTGGCACAGAGAATTTGAATGAGAGAACCCGCGACCACCACTCCAGCGCTGCAACCATCCGCCCCTTCCCGCTGGTCTGTCTATATGGTGCGTACTGCCACCGGCCTGCTCTATACCGGGATCAGCACGGATCCGCTGCGCCGCCTGCGCCAGCACCAGAGTGGCAAGGGTGCTCGCGCCCTGCGCGGCAAGGGGCCACTGACGCTGGCGTGGCAACAGGAAGTCGGCGAGAAGGGGGCGGCTCTGCGCATCGAATATCGCCTCAAACAGCAGC
The DNA here is from genome assembly GCF_040908295.1 of Aeromonas sp. R4-2. Lineage (NCBI taxonomy): Bacteria > Pseudomonadati > Pseudomonadota > Gammaproteobacteria > Aeromonadales > Aeromonadaceae > Aeromonas > Aeromonas sp. R4-2. The sequence goes on from NZ_JBFODL010000005.1 coordinate 76,189, forward strand.
CGAAATCCTTCAAGGAGCAGCTGATCCACAGCCCGGCACTCTGGCAGAGCTGGAGCCCCCAGTGGTTACCCGCAGCCACCCAGCCTTGAGGACGACAGGCAAAAAAAGGCCACTCGATGAGTGGCCGGAAAGGGGAAATCAGGGAACATCACACAACGTCTTGCACAACCTCAGGCGGGTTAGAGGTAGGTATTGGAACGCTTGCTGCGGTTGCTGATCAGCCAGCAAACCGCCAGCACCAGTAGCAACCAGGGGGCCAGCTTGATGATCAGAGCAAGCATGCCACCCAGCGCCCCAAGCAGCACGAACAGGCCGCTCACCAGCAACATGGCTACCAGGGTAAAACCGGTCAGTGCCATGACCAGCAGCACCACCAGCAATATGAAAAATTCCAGCATAACTTGCTCCTTATCAGTACCTTGTCTGCCGGCAGATCAACCCTTCGGTCAATCCAGCCAGCGCTTCAATTCATAACGGGGCGGCATCACCAGCACCGCCAGCAGATAGGCGGCCAGAGCCAGCGGCGGCATCAGGATCAGGGCGAGCAGCGCCACCACCCGCACCGTCACTCTGGATATCCCCAGCCGTTTGGCAATGCCGGCGCAGACGCCGGTCAGCTTGCGATGGACAAGATCCTTGGGCCAGGGAGTCATGGTTATGCCTCCACCTTCTGACCCTTGAGATGGGCCAGCTCGCGCTCTATCTCGTCATTGAGTTCCAGCTCGCGGAACTGGGCTTCCAGCGAGGGATTCTGCCCCAGAGTGGCTGCCTCCAGCTGGGCTTCCAGCTGATCGACCCGCCCCTGAAATCCTTCGAAGCGGGCCATCAGCTCATGCATACGCTGGTTGTCCACCTGAGCGCGGGCACGAATGCGGCTATGGGCGGTCTGCTCGCGCAGGGTCAGCAGTTTCTGCTTCTCCCGCGCCTCGGTCAGCTTGGCGGCCAACCGTTCGCTGTCGGCGGTAAGCTGGGCCAGCACTTCGGCCACCCGGGCCTTGTCCTGTTCCAGCTGTTCACATTTCCGAGCCTCGGCCAACTTCTCGGTCAGCGCGGCGCGGGCAAGATCCTCGCGCCCCTTCTGGATGGCGAGCTCGGCCTTGGCCGACCACTCCTGGATCTGCACCTGCAACGCCTGCTGATGGCGCTCCAGCTGTTTTTGCTCGGCGATGACGCGAGCTGCCTGGGTGCGCATATCGACCTGCACCTGCTCCATCTCCTCGACCATCAGGCGCAGCATCTTCTCCGGCTCTTCACTCTTGTCGAGCAGGCTGTGCAGGTTGGCATTGATTACGTCGGTCAGGCGGCTGAATACGCTCATGGTCTGGCTCCTTGTTGATGGGATGGCTATCTCTTCCCATAGCATTACAAGAGCCGTGCCAAGAAAAATTATTGTTGTTTTACATATAGATGGGAATTTACTGAGGAAATTCAAGAAGGATTTATTGGTGAAAATAGCCAACCAGGTGGTGATTTTCACCAACAAAAAAGGGAGCCTCAAGCTCCCTTGTCGATTCGTCTGCGCTATCCGTCAGGCGGCGTGGCTGTGGCCCAGCTTGCTGTCCAGTTCGGCCAGCTTGGCCTCCATCCGGGCGCGGCAGGTATCGGAGAGATCGCGAATGCCGCTGGCACCGTGCTCCTTGCTGCAGACCGGCGCCATCACTTCCACCAGCACTTCGCCGTTGTCCCAGCGATTGAGGTCGACCTGACCGAAGTAGCTGGAGCAGACGATGGGCACCACGGGCACTTCAGCCTGTACCGCAGTGTGGAAAGCACCTGCCTTGAACGGCAGCAGGCCACGCCCCTGGGAGCGGGTCCCTTCCGGGAACATCCAGATGGAGGTGCCACGGTTCTTGATGCGATCCACCACCTGACCTATGGTGCCGATGGCACGGGAGCGGTTGGAGCGGTCGATCAGCACGTTGCCGGAGAGCCAGAAGATAAGGCCGAACAGCGGCAGCCAGAGCAGGCTCTTCTTGCCTACAGCCACCACACCGGGCTGCACAGCACCGGTCACGGTGAAGATGTCGAAGTTGCTCTGGTGGTTGCAGACGTAGACCGCCGGGCCGACCGATTTGACCTCGTCGGCCACCGTCACCTTGACTCGCAGCCCGATCAGCGGACAGACCGCGTGATACATGCGGGCGAAAACATAGACGTTGTTGGGATGGCGCGGACGAACCAGACAGAGCAGCAGGCCGAACAGGAACCAGAAAATGAGCAGCAGACCAAGCAGCAGCACACGGGCAATTTTGAGCATCGAACACCTCGAGTTTTAACTCGGCGCAGTATACTGATCCCCCTTTTAGCGAACAAGCGTTCGCCAAACAGAACCGACCACCCTCCCCGTCGCGCCACCCACAGTACTGCTCATCAATACACCGCCGACTTGCCCCACCCGTCATTGGTCGTTAGGATGGCCCCATCTTGATGGACGGGGCGAACATGATGTTGCAACAACGGGTAGCGAAACATCTCCTGCTGCTGGTCTGCCTGCTGGTGCTCAATTGTGCGGCCCAGCCGCTGGCCCGGCTTGCCCTGCTCGATCACGCCCTCAGCTGTCAGGTACTGCCCGTTCCAGGCTCGGCAACGGATCAAGAGGATGCCAAACCGGCCAGCCCGCAACCCACCAGCTGCCAGCTCAACGGCAAGTGGCTAAGCGCCGCCACCCTGCTCTGCGTCGAACAGCTCTTCTTTGCCGTGGCCGTGCTGATCGCCCTGCTGGCCCCCCTTTGGCGCTACACACCGCCACTGCCCCCTCCCAGAGTCATCTCGCCGCCCGAGCGGCGTCTGCACCTCACCCTGTGCGTCTGGCGGGAATGAGTTCGACAGCGTTCTTTCGTTAGCTGTCACTCAATTTTTGCGAGACCAAAAAGATGTCGAATCTCTTCAAGGCGGCCCTGCTACTGGGCGGTCTGCTGTGGCAATCCATGGGATTGGCCAGCGACACGGGCTGGCTCACCAGCCCACAGAATGATCACGCCCGAGTACGGCTGCAGGCCGACCGCGGCACGGCAGATCAGACCCGCATCCTGCTCGATGTCGAGCTGGAGTCAGGCTGGAAAACCTACTGGCATAGTCCGGGAGAAGGGGGGATTGCCCCCCAGATCCTTTGGGATGAGCCGGTCGGTGACTTTCAGTGGCGCTGGCCGGTGCCACGCCACTTCGAGGTAGCCGGGCTCAGCACCCAGGGTTATCAGGGGGACGTGACCTTCCCTCTGAGCTTCAACCATCCCGCCGGGCAACCGCTCAAGGGGACTCTACGCCTCTCCACCTGTAGCAATGTCTGCATCCTGACCGACTTCCCCTTCACCCTCGCGCTGGATAGCGCCGCCCCGGCCGACTTCGATTTTGCCTGGGCGAAGGCGATGAGCACCCTGCCCCAGCAATTGCCTGCCGACACCCGGGTCGAGCTCGGTTATCAGCACAACCAGCTGCAACTGCGCGCCGAGCGGGCAGAGGGCTGGCAATCACCAGCGCTCTTTATCGACGCTCTGGAGGGGGCCGAGTTTGGCAAACCGGCGCTTGAGGTAGAGGGCAACACCCTGATCGCCCGGGTGCCGGTGAGCGATGGCTGGCAGGGGGATGCGCCGGATCTGCGCGGCCAATCCCTCGGCTTGCTGCTCACCAGTGGCGAACAGGCATGGCAGGGTAAGGAGACGATCGGCGCGCCGCTCGCACTGCCCAACCAGAGCCATTCGCTGTTCTGGTTGCTGGGAGCAGCGCTGCTCGGCGGCCTGATCCTCAACCTGATGCCCTGCGTGCTGCCGGTGCTGGCGCTCAAGCTGGGAACTGTGTTGCAACATCAGAAGCGTGAACAGGGAGCGGTGCGCAAGCAGTTCCTCGCCGCCAGCGCCGGGATCATCGCCTCCTTCTGGGTGCTGGCGGCCATGAGCAGCCTGCTACGCGCCACGCAAGGGGCCGTTGGCTGGGGCATCCAGTTCCAGAGCGCCGGTTTTATCGGCTTGATGGTGCTGGTCACCCTGCTGTTTTGCGCCAACCTGTTGGGGCTGTTCGAGATCCGCCTGCCCAGCGCCCTCAGCACCCGCCTCACCACCAGCGGCGGCAACGGCCTCGGCGGTCACTTCCTGCAGGGGAGCTTCGCCACTCTGCTGGCGACCCCCTGCTCGGCACCCTTTCTCGGCACTGCAGTGGCCTTTGCGCTGGCGGCACCGCTCGGCCAGCTCTGGCTGATCTTCACGGCATTGGGGATTGGCATGAGCCTGCCCTGGCTGCTGGTGGCGGCCCTGCCACGACTCGCCCTCTGGCTGCCGAAACCGGGACGCTGGATGAACCATCTGCGCATCCTGCTCGGCCTGATGATGCTGGGCTCCAGCCTCTGGCTCACCAGCCTGCTCGACAACCATCTCGGCACTTATGCCACCGGCTGGCTGATGGTTGCCATGCTGCTGGCACTGCTGATTGGCATCATCTGGCGTTACGGCATCCGCGGCTTCACACTGGCGATCGCCCTTACCGCCCTGATTGGCAGCCCCTTGCTGCTGAGCGGCGCCTTTAGCACGCAGGGCTCGGCCAGTGTTGACAAGGTGGTCTGGCAGCCGCTCTCCGAACGCGCCATCACAGATGCGCTGGCCCAGAACAAGCGGGTCTTTATCGATGTCACCGCCGACTGGTGCGTCACCTGCAAGGCCAACAAATACAACGTGTTGCTGCGCGATGAGGTACAACAGGCCCTCTCTGCCCCCGATGTGGTGGCCCTGCGCGGCGACTGGAGCAAACCGAGCGACGCCATCGCCGCCTTCCTGCGTAAGCGGGGCGCGGCGGCCGTCCCCTTCAACCAGATTTACGGCCCGGAGTTGCCGCAAGGGGCCACACTGTCACCCCTGCTCGATAAGGACGATCTGCTGACCACATTGCACAAGGCTGGCCTGCTTCAGGCTGGCACCACCCGATTTTAAGGAGCAACCATGAAACCGACTCTTAGCGCCCTGACCCTGCTGGCCTCCCTTTCCGCAACCCTGCTGGCTCCGGCCCTGCACGCAGCCCCCTTCACCCCGGAGCAGGAGGCGCGCATCAAGGAGCTGATCCGCGAGACCCTGATCGCCAACCCCAAGATCCTCGACGAGGCCGCCGAATCCTGGGAGAAACAGAACGCGGCAGCCCAGGAGGCGCAGCTTGGCAACTTCATCAAGGGCAACAAGGATGTGCTGTTCAACAGCGCCACCAGCCCGCGCCTCGGCGCCAAGAACCCCAAGCTGACGCTGGTGCTGTTCACCGACTACAACTGCCCCTACTGCAAGCAGTTCGATCCCCAGCTGACCAAGCTGCTCAAGGCCTATCCGGACGATCTGGGGCTGGTGATCAAGCTGCTGCCGTTCAAGGGGCAGACCTCCGCCAAGGCGGCCCAATACAGCCTGACCCTGTGGCAGCAAGATCCCGCCCGCTTCCTCACCCTGCACGACAAGCTGATGAGCAAGCAGGGGATGCTGACCGAGGCGGACATCAACAAGGCGCTGGCCGCCACCGGCAACACCGCGCTCAAACCGGCCGCCAAGGCGACCGAAGAGCTGCGCAACAGCCTGCGCATCGGCACCATTCTGGGGGTACAGGGCACTCCGGCGACCCTGATTGGCAACCAGCTGGTGCCAGGCGCCATCCCCTATGAGGAGCTGGAGCAACTGGTGAAGGCCGAACTGGCCAAGCAGGGGTAAGGGATGACCACCAATCCTCAACCCCGCTGGCGCCGCTGGGGCAAGGAGGCGCTCTGGCTGCTGCTGATGGCGCTGATCATCTCGACCCTGCTGGATCTGTGGCGCAGCCCGACTCTGCCAGAGGGGGCGATGAGCGCCCCCGTCACTCTGCAGGATGGCACCAGTACGGATCTCGCTACCTTAAGCCAGGGCAAGCCGCTGCTGGTCTACTACTGGGCCAGCTGGTGCGGTGTCTGCCGTTTCACCACCCCGGCCGTGCAGCAGCTCTGGCAAGAGGGGGAAAACGTGCTGACGGTGGCGCTGCGCTCCGGCAATTCGGAGCAACTTGGCAAAGGGATGAGCAAGAAGGGGCTCACCTTCCCGACCCACAACGACGAGTCGGGGGAGCTGGCCGCCAAGTGGCAGGTGGGGGTCACCCCGACTTTCCTCGTCATCAGGGATGGGACGCTTGTGAGCAGCACCACCGGCTGGAGCTCGAAGTGGGGCCTGCAGCTGCGGCTCTGGTGGGCGTCGCTCTAGCCACACAACAACATTGCCTTCAACAGGGCCATCCCACCGGATGGCCCTTTTTTATGCCGACATCAGGCGGGGAGCGGCATCCCGCGCACCTGAGCCAGCAGGGCGGTCACCGCCGCCGAGCGCAACGCATCGGGGGCGTAGCAGAGCCCCACCCGCCGCTTGAAGGAAGAGGCCGCCAGCTCGGCGACTGTACAACCGGGCGGACAAAGCGAACGGGGCAACCAGGCGATCCCAGCACCGGCGGCCACCATGGTCGCCGCCAGTCGCAGCGACCCCGCCCGCCGTGGATAGAGGGGCGCCTGATTGCCGAGGATGGCGATCAGCCGCAGGTGGGAGTCGTGACGCGGGCAGGTGACCCACGGCTCGTCCGCCAGCGCTGCCGGGGTGAGCGTCCCCTTGCCCGCCAGCGGGTGATCCGGCGGCAGCACCAGCACGAACTCCTCCTCCAGCAGGGGGATAAAGAGCTCGTCGCCACAACGCAGGGATTCACACCCCAGCCGCACATCGCCACAACAGCCCTCCTCCAGGGTCAGCAGGATCTCCTCGTGGGCGAGCGCCCCTTGCACCAGCGCCCCCACCACGCCATCACCCAGATCAGCCTCAATTCCCACCGTCAGCTCGAGGCAGGGGGAGGTTTCACGAAACTCGCGGGCGAGGGAGTCGGTGTCGGCGATCAACCGCTTGGCGCGGGGATAGAGCCGGTGCGCCGCTTCGGTTCCCTCCACCCCGCGCGCCTGCCGCACAAACAGGGTCACCCCCAGCTCATCCTCCAGCGTCTTGATGGTGGTGGAGAGGGTGGGCTGGGTAATGAAGAGGCGAGTGGCCGCCGCCGTGATATTGCGCTCCTCGAAGACAGCCACAAACGCACGCAGGGTTCGCACATCCATAGAATTCACCTATACCAGACAGTCATAAAAGCCATTTTTCACGGCGACACTGGGCAAATATAGTGGCTTACCTGCCACAAGGCATCCCAATTTTCTATATCAGCGTCTATCAACACCGTCAGGAGCCATCATGCGCCATCTCTCTGTCATCGGCCTCGGGGCCATGGGCTCCGCCCTCGCCACTACCCTGCTCAAGGCGGGCCATCCGGTCACCGTCTGGAATCGCAGCGCCGCCAAGGCGGCCCCGCTGCAAGCGCTGGGTGCGACACTCGCCCCCTCGGTTGGCGCGGCCATCGCCGCAAGCGATATCACCCTTGTCTGCGTCGATAACTACACCGTCAGCCAGCACCTGCTGGACGAAGCGAGCGACGCCGTGGCGGGCAAGCTGCTGGTGCAGCTCTCCACCGGCAGTCCGCAGGGGGCCAGAGCGCTGGAGAACTGGAGCCACGCCCGCGGCGCCCGTTATCTCGATGGCGCCATCCTCTGCTTCCCGGATCAGATCGGCACCACTGATGCCAGCATCATCTGCTCGGGGGCCAGCGCTGCCTTTAGCGAGGCCGAGCCGGTGCTGCGCCTGCTCGCCCCTACCCTCGACCATGTGGCCGAGGCGGTAGGCGCCGCCGCGGCGCAAGATTGTGCCGTCGCCGCCTACTTTGCCGGTGGCCTGCTCGGTGCCCTGCACGGCGCGCTGATCTGCGAGGCGGAAGGGTTGCCGGTAGCCAGGGTGTGCGCCCAGTTCAGCGAGCTCTCGCCCATTCTCGGTGGCGATGTGGCCCACCTTGGCAAGACGCTGGCGAGCGGCGATTTCGATCACCCCTACGCCAGCCTGAAAACCTGGAGCGCCGCCATCAGCCGCCTCGCCGGTCATGCCACCGATGCCGGGATAGACAGCCGCTTCCCGCGCTTTGCCGCCGATCTGTTTGAGGAAGGGGTGGCGCAAGGATTTGGTCAGCAGGAGGTATCGGCCCTCATCAAGGTGCTGCGGGCTCGCAACGGAGCGGCACAATGAACGAGCTGACCAACCACACCCCAATTGCACTGGTCACCGGCGCCGCTGGCGGGATTGGCCGCCAACTCTGCATCGGGCTGGCCGAGGCAGGTTATCGGGTGATCGCCACCGATCTGGCTCCTCACGCTTTCGACCATCCCGAGATCCACTTTCACCCGCTCGATCTGCGGGACGAGCAGGCCATCGCGCGGCTCTTTACCGAGGTGCGCGAGCAGCATGGCGGCATCCATCTGCTGATCAACAACGGCGCCATCAGCAAGTTCCACACCCGCTTCGAGGAGCTGAGCGCAGCCCAATTCGATCAGGTGATGACGGTCAATGTGCGCGGCGCCATGCTCTGCGCCCGCGCCTTTGTGCAGGCCAACCGCGGGTTGCCCTATGGCCGCATCATCAATATTGCCTCCACCCGCTGGCAGCAGAACGAACCGGGTTGGGATGCCTACGGCGCCTCCAAGGGGGCACTGGTCGCCCTCACCCAGTCCCTCGCCAACTCGCTGGCCGACTACCCCGTCACGGTCAATGCCATCAGTCCGGGCTGGATCCAGGCGGAGGATTACCACACCCTGACCGAGGCAGATCATCGCCAGCATCCGAGCGGCCGGGTCGGTCGCCCCGACGACATCACCCGCGCCTGCCTCTTTCTGGCCGATCCTCGCAACGACTTTATCAACGGTACCAATCTGGTGGTCGATGGCGGGATGAGCAAGAAGATGATCTACCACACCTCCGCCTCCTTCTGGGAGGAGTGACCTCTGCGGCGGCAGCCCGATTTGCGCTGCCGCCGCCATCTCGCCTCAAGCTCACCCTGCCCGTTTTTTCATCGCTTCTGCCCCGCCGCCCTTGCACTGGCCAGACCGACTGGCAACAATAGGCACTCAACTGACCCCTCTTCATCTAGCCCGTTAATTGATCGCCCAACTCATCGCGTTGGCGGGCTGTTTCCGTTAAAATGACGGGTTTTTGCCGTGCCTGGTTTGCCAATCCCCGCCATCAGGCACTCGCAGCGTGAATCCTATGATGCCAGTGATGCAGGATCTGCCATGAACAACTACTTTCGGGTGCTGGGCGTCAAGTCCAACGCCAGCGAAAACGACATCAAGAAAGCCTATCGTCGGCTGTCAAACCAGTACCACCCCGACAAGCTGCACGGGGCCAGTGAAGAAGAGAAAGAGCAGGCAGCCATCAAGCTGCACCAGGTAAAGCAGGCCTATGAAGTGCTGTCCGATCCGAAACAGCGGGCCGCCTTTATCAAGGATTTCAACAACGTCATCGTGACCGACCCCGCCTCCGCCATGCAGGAGATGTGGGATCAGTTCTACCCCTGAAACAGCAGGCAGAAAGAGCAACTATGCAAAAGAGATGGGACCAGGCGCGGCTCAAGTCGCTGCAAAGCGATGCCAGCGAAAACATCGAATCCTACCGGGATCAGGACGACCCCAAGGGGCTGGAACAGTTCACCGACCAGATGAAGAGCCTGCTGCTGGCCGATATGAGCATGCTGGAGTTTATGCCCGAGTATCTGCCGCTGGCCCTCTATGGCCGGGTGCAGTTCCCGGCCAAGGCCAAGTCGCAGTGGAACAAGTGGCTCGCCAGCGGGGAGCAGCCAAGCTGGGACGAGTTCAAGGTGAGCGTCGGCTTCAACAACGCCGCCCTGCCGCTGGTCAAGGCGGTGCGGGCCCAGAGCGAAGATCAGCTGATGGAAGCCTGCGCCGTGTTGTTCCTGCTCGACAACCCGCTGCCGCGCGGCAGCCACCGTGCCGACGACGACTATGAGCTGCGCGACGAAGAAGATGAAGACGGGGAAGATGCCGACGCCGACTACCACGGCGGCAGTGACCGCTATGGTGATGACGACGGCGATCAGGATATGTACGACGAAGTCCGTTTCTAATTGGGGCAAGGCATGAGCAACAGTCTGATAGAAATTACCGCCATCGAGATCAAAGAGCTGGCCGTTATCGAGCCGAAGCAGGCCAGCGAGAAGTTCGAGCTGATCGCCAAGACCATGTCTGACGACCAGCTGGCAGAAGTGATTGAAAACATTGATATCGTTACCCTGACCCAGATTAACGGCCAGCACGACATCTCCTTCCCCTCCATCATCTCCGAGCTGATGACCCCGGAGCGGATCCGCGACATCGTCTGCCAGCAGCCGCTCTACTGGGAAGAGGCGATCAAGAACAACGCCGACGAGCTGCAACAGCACACCTTCGACTTCCTCAACTACCTGATCCGCACCCAGGATAGCGAAGCCAAGCAGCGGGAGATCCTCGAGTGCGTGGCCGAAGATCCGGCCGGTCTCTTCTACCTCGCCATCCCCTTTATCGAGTTCTATCGCGGCGATCGCTATGAAGAGGACGAAGGCTATCGCGACGTGCTGCACGCCGAAGAGGAAGATCTCGAAGAGTCCTTGCGCTACAGCGAGCGCCAGCAGAGCGAGGATGTCCACGACTACGCGCTGGATGACCCGCGCAGCCTCTTGATGCTCATTCGCGAGCTGGCCCCCGAGGTGGAGAAAGCCATCAAGGCGCTGCTGCGCAACGAGCACTCAACCTGGGACGGCATCATCAACAAGTTTGCCGCCGAGCTGGTGATGCAGGCCAAAGAGAAGAACAAGGTCGAGGAAGACGAGTACGGTGACGTCGACGACATGTTCAGCTTTCTGGATTAAGGAGCCCATTCATGCAGTTAGTCATTCGCGATGCCAACCAGGGCCCCTTTCTGACCCAGGTACTGCGCTTTGGCCGCGACAACGAACTCTTGAGTCAGCAACAGCTCGCCGCCATCAAGGGCAAGGCGGTGCTGATGAGCCTCAAATTCGCCGACAAGTACTACAACAAGTACAAGATGCACCTGCTGGAGCAGGCCGCCCACGACGTCATCGGCGTGGTGAGCCTCGGCCTGCAGGAGCTCTCGGCGCGGGATCCGGCCAAGGCGCTGGCGCTGCTGCAGGCGCCGGAAGGCCCCATCAAGCCGTTCCAGAAGGGCTGGTCGATGCTCATTACCGTCAGCCCCAAGCAGGCTGGCAACAGCCTCTACGGTGACGTGGATGCCCGCCTGCTGGACAAGATCTCGAGCCCGCCCGATGTGGAGGAGTGGCAAGGGTGGCAGGAGTATGAGAAGGCGCTGACCGAGCACAACAAGAGCCGCCTGATGGAGCTCATCGACCAGCACTTCTTCGCCTGCGAGAGCGACCACCCCACCATGGAGGACAAGCTGGCCGAAGCGCTGCTCTACCGCATCCTCTGCGGCAAGGGCAGTGGCGCCGCCCCGCTCAAGGTGAAGCAGGATCTCAAGCGCAAGCTGGCGCGGGAGATTGAGCTCGACGAGAGCTGGTATGACACCGACTACCTCGCCGCCCAGCTCGCCCTGATGCTGAGCGCGCTGCCCGCCGACATGGCCGCCGCCCTGCGTCAGGAGCTGAGCCCGGGCTTTGTGCCCAACCTGCTGCACACCCTCGGCTTTGTGCGCCAGTACCAGCTGCTGCAAAAAGAGAACGCCTCGCCGGAGAAGCTCGACAACATCGAGATGCGCGCCGGTCTCAAGCACCCGCTGCTTGGCTGGCCGCTCTACCACGACTTCTAAGGCCGCTTTCACCGCCCATCAGTCGCACCACAACGCCCGGCCCGCCGGGCGTTGTTCTATCCTCCCCTCACCCTCTCGACAGCAAAGAGAGAACACACGCAAGTCACCCTGAGGCTACCCCTTCTCTTACCGATATTTATTCACTCAATGCCCAAGGATGAATAAACAACCTGCGATACAACGGCTTGGCGCCAGCTGCGTTTCGGGACAACAAAGTGGGACATAGATCCCGCCACAGCGCCATAATCGGCACTAAATAGCCGACTGGCTCACATCAACCGTGCCGCAATCGCGTGGTAAGCCGAGCTACAACCATGACTAAATCACGCATAAAAAGGCGGAATAGATCAATAAAAAGCAATTAATCGCGCCGGATTAAATTTCAGGTATGGCTATTTGTACCGCTTGGCCGCTAAATGACAGACCGGCCTTCAGACCAGCATGGAAGCGCACAAGGCTAGCCGGCAGCAGACCGGTACGCTCTCAGGATGAGTTGTGATTTTCTCTTCTCACAGGAGACAGACCGTGAGCGCTTCGACACCACACCCTCATCACGCCGCCGTCCCACCCGGCTCAGGCGCCCTGTTCTTTATCCAGACCTTCTCGACCCTGGGGTTTGCCGTGCTCTACTCCACGCTGGTGCTCTACGCCACCAAGCGGCTCGGCTTCAGTGAATCCCAGGCCAACGCCATGATGGGGGTCTTCGGGGCCTTCAACTATGGCCTGCACCTGTTTGGCGGTTATCTAGGCGGGCGCTACCTCAGCAACCGCAACCTGTTCGTGATGGGGATGGTGCTGCAGGTGATCGGCTGCTACTTCATCGCCGAGATGGGGATCACCGGCCTCTACTGGGGGCTCGCCATGTTCCTTACCGGCAGCGGCCTCAACGTCACCTGCCTCAACATGATGCTGACCCAGCGCTTCGCCCCGGATGATCACCGCCGCGAGAGCGCCTTCCTGTGGAACTACGCCGGGATGAATCTGGGCTTCTTTATCGGCTTCACGGTGGCGGGCTACTTCCAGCTCACCGAGGATTACCGCACCCTGTTCCTGTTTGCGACGCTGGGCAACATCATCGCCATCATCGCCACCTTCGCCTGCTGGCCCATTCTGGCGGATATCAGCACCCCACTGCGCCATGTCAAAGGGAGCGGCTTCTACCGCCGCATGCTGGCCGGGATCGCCATTCTGGCCATGCTGGTGCCGGCGCTGCGCCTGCTGCTGACCCACGCCAGCTTCAGCGGCAGCTTTGTGCTGACCCTGGGGGCCGTGGTGCTGGTGCTGCTCAGCGTAATGACCGCCCGCCACCCGGACGCCGCCGAGCGCAGCCGCATGGTGGCCTACCAGATCCTCGCCCTCGGCTCCCTCATCTTCTGGTCGCTCTACCAGCTGGCGCCCATGGGGCTGATGCTCTTCTCCGAGCACAACATCAACCTCAACGTGTTCGGGCTGCGGGTTGCTCCCCAGTGGATCCAGAACATCAACACCCTCGTCATCGTCATCGGTGGCCCGCTGATGGCGCTGCTGTTCAAGCGACTGCGCGAACAGGGCTGGAATATCGACATCCCTTCCCAGTTTGCCGCCTCGCTGTTTTGCATGGGGCTCGGCATGCTGGTGCTGCCGATCGGCATCCATCTGGCGGGGGCTGACGGGCTGGTCGCCTTCAAGTGGATCGCCATCAGCTATGTGCTGCAGAGCTTTGGCGAGCTGCTGATCTCCCCCATCGGCTACGCCATGATTGGCAAGCTGGCCCCCGCCAGCCTGCAAGGCTTGATGATGGGCTGCTGGATGATGGTGACCGGCGTTGCCTCGGTGCTGGCGGGCTATGTCTCCGGCGCCATGCCGCAAAATATCGGCAGCACCCCGGTCGCCACCAACCCGGGTTACAGCTCGGTATTCAATATGCTGGGCTGGGGCTCGCTGGCGGGCGGCTTGGTGTTGCTACTGCTGGTGCCCCGCCTGCGCCAGCTGATCGCCTCGAAAATTGCCCCACCACCGGCAGCGACCGCCATTCCTGTTTAATCGGGTTCGGGCCAGCCATTTTATTGGCCCCTGCCAGTGCGACGGTTGAATCAGCAACGCGGCTGATAATGCAAAGGGCCCCGCCATCATGGATGGCGGGGCCCTTCTTGTTTGGTGGGATGGATGACCCACGTCTGGCTGGCGAGCCCCCGTTTAGGCTTCGTCAATCAAGCCTATGTCCCCACAGGTCTCGTTTCTCAAACATCCGATTTTGGGGTTCCCAAACGCAGCAGCTTGAGCAATCGATATAGAAAAAGTGGCTGAATAATCGTCAACACTATGGTTAGCCAAGCCAATAGAGTTATGTTGCCAAGGTGACCATCGACATTTGTTAAAATCATCGAAGAGACGACGGCAGCCGAGCCACTGAATATATGTTGAAAAACATTTTGCAATGACATGAATCCCGCCCTTTCCCAAGGCGCTGCCACTTGACTATTAACAGCAGCTACGGTGATCGTTCGGGTTGATGTAACCACCATGAATAACGTGAAAATCACTATGGTCGGCAACCAAGGCTCATGCAAAAAACCATCCCAAACAACCGCTATCGTCAATGCCCCCATCAAAATCGTCACTTTCATTGCGCCGAAACGGTCAATAAATAATCCGCCAAGCTGCATTGAAAACAGGCTAAAAATGCCACCCATGACATAGTACTGACTCATATCGCCGCGAGGGACATCAAGGTTAAATTGAAAATAAGCAGCTATGTTGGGAACAATAAGGAAGGTGCTGAAAATTGCCAACCCAATTGCCATAAACGCATTCAACACCACAGGTCGCTTCAACATTTCAATGGATGAAAAAGCCTTCTGGTTCAACCCCAAGTGGGCCGTCATTCCAGGCAGCCTTGTATATACCGCCACGCAGACACACAATCCCAAGCCACCTAAAACATAGAAAGGTGCACTCCATCCTTTTAACATTGCCAGCTCCAATCCCAACGGCACACCGGCAATCGCTGACAACGAAAACGCCCCCATCACGATGGCCATCGCTCGGCCACGTTGCTGTACAGGCGTGGCATCCACAACGAGCGCCAGAGCAATGGATGTTGCTGGACCGGCAAACATACCGGCCAGCAAGCGGGTAAAGAATAAACTTTCCATATCCCATGCCAAAGCGCAGGCCCAAGTGGATAGGGTGATACCCAACAATGTGATCAGTGCAACATGCTTTCTATCAAATCGGTCGAGATATCTGGCACATAACAACGATGATAGTGCGGCTGCCAGTGCATACCCGCCTCCTAAATATCCTATATAGGTTGGACTTATATTTAGTGCACGAGATAAATCAGGCCCAAGCGGCATAATCATCATGAAATCAAGCGCACTGACCAATTGAATCAATGCCGCCAACCAGACAACGTTAAAATCCATAACCGAACGATTATTGTGAGTTCTTTCACCCATATTATTTTCATCTAGTATCATAGTGTTTACTCTCAATCTTTAGAGATAAAAACTATACCCACTATCACATTTTAATTTTATTCGTTAAAATGGCATAGATTGTTATCAGATTAGGGATAATCAATGCGTACCGGCATGGAATTGAATGCGCTGAAGATTTTCATTGCAGTGGTTGAAAACAGCAGTTTTGTCGGGGCATCTAAAACCCTTCAAATCCCCACCTCAAATGTGAGCCGCAGTATTTCTCAATTGGAAGAAGCCTTGAACCTTCAACTGATTGAACGCTCAACCCGCCATATGAAGCTCACACAGTCAGGGCAACTGCTCTATACCCGAGTAAAACCACTGCTGGAATCACTGGAGCAAACCGAGGCTGAATTGACATCACAGCAGATTCAGCTGAAAGGGCCATTACGCATCTGCATCCCCAATGAGGCTGGGCCAAAACTGCTCGGTACTGCCATTGCCGACTTTGCCTGCCAACATCCTGAAATAACGATCAGCTGCATTACCAATCTCTCCGGACTTGAATCATTAAGAGAGGATTTGGATATGGCAATCATCATTCACAGAGGTAAGATGGATGATTGCGATTACATAGCCAGCCATTTGACCACCATTCCTTGTACTGTTGTTGGCTCCCCTTCATTGATCCAGAAGTGGGGACTTCCCAACCACACATCACAACTCAAAACTCTTCCATGCATAACAACGGTGAGCGCACTGAAAGGGATGCCTTGGCAATTTACTCGCACGAGCAGTGAATTTTCCACCATCCAGGTGAATGAACACTACCGGGTCAATAGTGGCGAACTGGCATTAAAAGCAGCAATAGCCGGTGTAGGGTTTGCCATTCTTGCCAAGGTATCTTGCCAAGAGTTTATTGATGATGGCAGGTTAGTTGAAATTGAACTTGAGTTACCCGCCGCCCCATTGCAGTTGTTTGCTGTTTATGCGAACCGCCAATATCTTCCTGCTAAAACACGCGTATTTCTTGAGTTTATACGACAAAATATTATGAGCTATCAGTAGCTAAAACCGGCAAAGCCTCAACAGGTCAGACTGACTTTCAAGATATCAAAAAGGTGAGCTTACCAGATTTTATCATTCGCAAAAGTTTGATTGCGCTTCGCCAATCAAAACTATGGCCCATACATACAAATAAATTAGTTTTCAAGCCAACGATTTAACAAATTAACAGTGAACATAACAGATAATGAACAAATCAATACTTTATTTAATTCACTAACACCAAAGTAATTAGCAGTCATACCAGCAAGGAGACCAGAGATAATAACACCCACCATTCGTAAAATATTTTTCATTCAGTCATCTCATATGTATTATTTTTTGGAACACGACTAATATCACAGCGGATCCCAAACCTTTCATTTGAGAAAAAAAGTGTATCAAATGAGAACCCCTCGCTCAACAACTTATTGATAACTATTCTCACCAAAGTACCACTAAGATGGCTGAGACCGATTACTATGCGACCAGAGTGTAGGGTCGATTAGCGAAGCGTAATCGTCCACACCGCAATCTCGGTGGCGATGGACATAGAGAAGAGATCAGCTGGCGCACCGGCAAAATTGTGGCAACCCCTTTTCGCGATCGTCTGATTACGCTTCGCTAATCAGACCTACAACTCTGTCACCCACATATGCAGTATTAACCTGACCAAGTGGAGAAAAATCAACCGGAGTGGATTTTGATGATGTACTTGGGTCATAAGATACAGCACAACCACTCATAAGTGATGTTAACACCATAAAAAATAGAAATTTCTTCATATTAGACTCACTGATTTTAATTACAAAACAAAAAAAATAACACATTTGTCAATTTAGGTGTGTAATAAAGATCATTTTTTTGCCAGAAACGGCCATAAAATGGCAATCATTAATACCTGCAATATAAATGATATAAGTCACAGAATATCATCTCTCAACTCTGATAATATTGCTAAAGCCAACCAAACACATAAACCCAGCTTAAGTGAGTTTACTATTTATGAAAAAAACGATGATTATATTATTCTCAAGCATCCTTCTACTAATTCCCCCAGCCTATGCCAAAAACTGTAAAAAGGGGCAGCCATGTGGAAACTCATGTATTTCATGGAGTAAAACTTGCCATAAAAACACCTATACCTACTCATCTCCGATAGAAAATCAGGAAAAAATCAAAAAACCTGCATCTGCATCTGCGAAGGTATTGGTAAGGTATGTTATCCCTAAAAAATTGAACGTGCGTACATCACCAACTATCAAAGCTAATATAAATACATCTCTTTCTAAAGGGGACTTTGTTTTATTGCACCATCAAGAAAATCAGTGGGCATATATTAGCAAGAGTGGCGTATATGGATGGGTCAGCAAAAAATATCTCTCTTCATCTCCCGTGAAATAATTTATATTAAACAGGAAGGGCGCTTTCGCGCCCTTCTATATTAATTATCCTTCCTGATTTTCCCCAGCTACCTGTTCGGCACCGGCGGCGGGTTCAATCTCGATACGATCAACCCGCTGCAAACCGCGGGGCAACTTGGCGCCACGGCGACCGCGCTCGCCGCGGTAGTAATCGAGATCAGAGGGTTTCAAGGTCAGCTTGCGCTTGCCGGCAAACAGGGTGACCGACTGGCCCTGCGGGATGACGGCTGCCATCACCACAAACTCCTCTCTCGCCTTCACGCGCGCCGACGGAATGCTGATCAGCTTGTTGCCCTTGCCCTTGCCGAGTACCGGCAGGGTGTTGAGCGGGAACAGCAGCATGCGCCCTTCGTTGGAGATGGCCATGCAGAGATCGGTCTCCGGCGAGCCGATCTTCTGGGGTGCCATCACCTGCCCCCCTTCCGGCACGGTGAGCAGCGCCTTGCCGTTCTTGTTCTTGCCGATGAGGTCGTCATAGGTGCAGACAAAGCCGTAACCGGCATCGCTAGCGATCAGGTAGGGCTCGCCTTCGTTGCCCATCACCAGATGACGCACCTCTTCCCCAGCCCCCAGCGCAAAGCGGCCAGTGAGCGGTTCGCCCTGACTGCGCGCGGATGGCAAGGTGTGAGATTCGAGGGCGTAGGTTCGGCCCAACGTGGAGAGGAACACCGCCTGCTGGTTGCTGCGGCCACAGGCGTGGGCCAGATAGCTGTCCCCCGCCTTGTAGGAGAGCCCCTCGACATCCACGTCGTGGCCCTTGGCGGCGCGCACCCACCCCTTGTCGGAGAGGATGACGGTGACCGGTTCGCTGGGAATAAGCTCTTTCTCGGTCAGCGCCACGGCGGTGGCACGCTCCACCAGCGGGGTGCGGCGATCGTCGCCGTACTTCTCGGCATCGGCCAGCAGCTCTTTCTTGAGCAGGGTGTTGAGGCGACGCTCGGAGCCCAGGATCAGCTCCAGCTTGTCGCGCTCTTCGGCCAGTTCGCTCTGTTCGGCGCGCAGCTTGAACTCTTCGAGCTTGGCCAGATGGCGCAGTTTCAGCTCGAGGATCGCTTCGGCCTGGGTCTCGGTAATGTTGAAGCGCTCCACCATCACCTTGCCCGGCTCATCCTCGGTGCGGATGATCTCGATCACCTCGTCGATGTTGAGATAGGCGATCAGCAAGCCTTCGAGGATGTGCAGGCGAGCCAGCACCTTGTCGAGGCGGAACTGCAGACGGCGACGCACGGTCTCGCGGCGGAACTGGATCCACTCGCTGAGGATGGTCTTGAGGCACTTCACCTGCGGCCGGTTGTCGAGGCCGAGGATGTTGAGGTTGACCCGGTAGTTCTTCTCCAGATCCGTGGTGGCGAACAAGTGGGCCATCAGCCCCTCCACATCCACCCGGTTGGAGCGCGGCACGATCACCAGACGGGTCGGGTTCTCGTGGTCAGATTCATCGCGCAGGTCGGTGACCATCGGCAGCTTTTTCGCCACCATCTGGGCGGCGATCTGCTCCATGATCTTGGCGCCGGAAGCCTGATGGGGCAGCGCGGTGATGACGATGTCGCCATCCTCCTCGCTCCAGACCGCCCGCTGCTTGATGGAGCCCTTGCCGGTCTCGTAGATTTTGCGGATATCGTCGCGCGGGGTGATGATCTCGGCGTTGGTCGGGTAGTCCGGCCCCTGAATGTGCTGCATCAACACATCCAGCCCCGCATTGGGGTTGTCGAGCAGCTCGGCACAGGCGTAGGCCACTTCCCGCGCGTTGTGGGGCGGGATGTCGGTCGCCATGCCCACCGCGATACCGGTCACCCCGTTGAGCAGGATGTGCGGCAGACGGGCAGGCAGCACCACCGGCTCCTTCATGGTGCCATCAAAGTTCGGCGTCCACTCCACCGTGCCCTGACCGAGCTCTGAGAGCAGCAGCTCGGAGAAGCGCGACAGCCGCGCTTCGGTATAACGCATGGCGGCGAAGGATTTGGGATCGTCCGGCGCACCCCAGTTGCCCTGACCATCCACCAGCGGGTATCGGTAGGAGAAGGGCTGGGCCATCAGCACCATGGCTTCATAACAGGCGCTGTCACCGTGGGGGTGGTACTTACCCAGCACGTCACCCACGGTACGGGCGGATTTCTTGTGCTTGGAGAGGGCCGACAACCCCAACTCGCTCATGGCGTAGATGATGCGCCGCTGCACCGGTTTGAGGCCATCGCCAATATGCGGCAAGGCCCGATCCATGATGACGTACATGGAGTAGTTCAAGTAAGCCTGTTCGGTAAAGGTGCGCATTGGCTGGCGCTCTACCCCGTCCAGACTGAGCTCGATAGCATCACTCATGTGATTTTCTCTTTCGGTTCGGGAGCCGCCACAGGGCGACTCCGGCTAAATGCTTGCTGGCCCTGTGCGGGCCAGCCGACGGCTTAAATGATGGCGAGGTTGCCCTTCTCTTCGAGCCACTCACGGCGATCGCTCGCCCGCTTCTTGGCCAGCAGCATGTCCATCAGCTGCAGGGTCTCATCAGCCGCATCCCCTTCGCTCTCTCCTGCCGGCTCCATGGTGAGCTGCACCAGACGACGGGTGTTGGGATCCATGGTGGTTTCCCGCAGCTGTTTCGGGTTCATCTCACCCAGACCCTTGAATCGGGTCACCATCACCTTGCCTTTCTTCTTCTCGGCTTCGACCCGCTGCAGCACGCCGTTCTTCTCGTCCTCGTCGAGGGCGTAGTAGACCTCTTTACCGATATCGATCCGGTAGAGGGGCGGCATGGCGACGTAGACGTGACCCTTCTCCACCAGCGTGCGGAAATGTTTCACGAACAGGGCGCAGAGCAGGGTGGCGATGTGCAGACCGTCCGAGTCCGCATCCGCGAGGATGCACACCTTGCCGTAGCGCAAGCCGCTGAGATCCTCGGAGTCGGGATCGAGCCCGATGGCGACCGAGATATCGTGAACTTCTTGCGAGGCGAGCACCTGACCGGCCTCCACCTCCCAGGTGTTCAGGATCTTGCCGCGCAGCGGCATGATGGCCTGAAACTCGCGATCCCGCGCCTGCTTGGCACTGCCGCCCGCGGAGTCACCCTCCACCAGGAACAGCTCCCCCTGCATGGGGTCGGCGCAGTTACAGTCGGTCAACTTGCCGGGCAGGGCCGGGCCCTGGGTAATCTTCTTTCGCACCACCGTCTTGGCGGCGCGCATCCGGCGCTGGGCGCTGCTGATACAGATCTCGGCGATCTGCTCTGCCAGCTCGGTGTTGCTGTTCAGGTAGAGGCTGAAGGCATCCTTCACCACGCCAGAGACGAACGCCGAGCTCTGGCGGGAGGAGAGGCGCTCCTTGGTCTGACCGGCGAACTGCGGATCCTGCATCTTGATGGAGAGGATGTAGGCGCAGCGATCCCAGATATCTTCCGGGGTCAGCTTGACCCCCCGCGGCAACAGGTTGCGGAACTCGCAGAACTCGCGCATGGCATCGAGCAAGCCCTGACGCAGGCCGTTGACGTGAGTACCGCCCTGCGCGGTGGGAATGAGGTTCACATAGGATTCGGCGAGGCATTCGCCCCCTTCCGGCAACCAGCAGAGCGCCCAGTCCACCGCCGACTGTTCGGAGCTGAACGAGCCGATAAAGGGCTGCTCCGGCAGGCAGGTGAACTGCTTGACCGCATCGACCAGATAATCCTTGAGGCCATCTTCGTAGCACCACTCCAGCTTGATGCCGGTGTTCTTGTCGAGGAACTTGATGGTGAGGCCGGGGCAGAGCACGGCCTTGGCTTTGAGCAGGTGCTCCAGCTTGGTGACCGAGAATTTGGGCGAATCGAAGTAGCTCGCCTGCGGCCAGAAGCGCACCCGGGTGCCGGTGTTGCGACGGCCGCAGGTGCCGGTGATGGTCAGCTCCTGCACCTTCTCGCCACGCTCGAAGGCGATGTCGTAGACCTGACCGTCGCGGCGCACCGTCACCTCGACCCGATCGGAGAGGGCGTTTACGACCGAAATACCCACCCCGTGCAGACCGCCGGAGAACTGGTAGTTCTTGTTGGAGAATTTGCCGCCCGCGTGCAGCTTGCAGAGGATCAGCTCCACCCCGCTGACGCCCTCTTCCGGGTGGATATCGACCGGCATGCCGCGGCCGTCGTCGATCACTTCGAGGGACTGGTCTTCATGCAGGATCACCTCCAGATTGCGGGCGTGACCTGCCAGCGCTTCATCGACGCTGTTGTCGATGACCTCCTGGCCGAGGTGGTTGGGCCGGGTGGTGTCGGTATACATGCCGGGGCGGCGACGCACCGGCTCAAGGCCATTGAGGACCTCAATGGCATCCGCATTGTATTGAGTAGACATGGAGGGCCTTGCGAATTGACGTTTGGGGAGAATCTTACTCGTTGGGAGGGTATTGGACAAACTTGGCTGCGGGAAAGGGTGATCCGGAGGGGATTGTGCCCCTCCGGAGCCTGTTTCAACTCCCCTCGGCGGGGCCCGACAGCGCCTGTTGCAGCTGGGAGAGCGAACTTTGCAGCCGCCACACCATGCCTGCCAGCTCTCGCGCCGTGCCATCGCCATGGTTGGCCAGCCCCTGACTGATCCGCTGCAGCTCGGCCAGCGTGCGGTCGAGGGAGGCGTGCTGCACCCCCTGCTCGGTGAGGATCCCCTTCAGGCTGCGGATACAGTTGTCGCGCACCAGATAGAGGGGGTGCTCGTCACCGCGCCACTGGCGCAGCTGCCAGACGATATGGCTGCAGTTGAGCAGCACCACGCCCCAGCGCAGCACCCAGAGGCGGGCGGTCTGATCCTGACTCTGACCGAGCTGGCTGATGCAGTGGTAGATGAGCGACTCGAACTGGCTCTCGCTCTGGCGCGGGGCCGGCTCCAGCTGATCCATGAAGTGGCGGCGCAGGGAGCGGATGAGGCGGCGACTCTTGCGCCGATCCGAGCTGGGTCGCAGCAGCTGAAACGCCAGCGCGGCGCTCATCACCCCCAGCATCTGGGCGAGGCTGCTGTTGATGAACTGCTGATAGTCGTAGCTGGGCGGATTGGTGATGGCGAGAAACGAGCCGAGCAGCACGATCATCTGGCCCCAGAGGCCCGCCTGCCGTACCTGCTGCTGTTTGCAGAGCTGCATGGTGAGCAGCGCCGGAAAGAGCAAGAGGCAGAAGACCCAGAAGTCGTCGATGCGGATCATCAGGCCAAACTTGACCGCAAAGCAGATGAGGCTGAGCAGCAGGATCGCCCTGAGCATGGTGTTGGCCCCCTGAGCCGGGGCCGGGGTCGCCGAGTAGAGCACGCAGCAGATGGAGAGCATGGTGAGCGCCGAGCTGCCCGCATCCCACTGACTGTTGATCCAGAAGGTGCAGCCGAGCAGCACGCAGAGAAAAGTCCGCCCGCCGTTGTAGGCAGCCTCCAGCGTGTCGGTATGGCTGGTGAGAGAGGTGTGACGGGGCGGCGCCGGCCACTCCTGATCGTCGTAGCGGGTCAACCGGTCGAGCCAGCGCTGACACTCCAGATAGCTCCAGCAGAAGTGGCGCAGCCGCAGCAAAAAGGTGCGCAGTCGATAATCATGCTCGCCGGTCGGCATCAGGGGAGCCAGCAACCTCGCGACCCGATACTTGTCGCACCCCGGCTTGCCAAGCTCGGTCAGCAGGGGGGCGAGCAGCGCCTGAATGCCTTCCGGTTGTTCCGGCCAGTTGTGCAGCATGCGGCGCTGGCTGGAGATAAGGCTGATGAGCCGCAGCTGGCGATGGAGCAGGAAGTTGAGCAGCCGGTTGTGGCGCCGCAGCCGGTGATGGCTCCAGACCGCCTGAATGCGCAGCACGTTCATGGTGAGGATCTGGCCGATCAGCCCTTCGTGGGAGCTACGCACCTCGGGCGTCATCTCCCCCAGCCAGAGCAGCTGGGCATGCTCCAGCAGGCGGGCTTGGCTCTTGCGCAGGGATTCCAGCAGGGTTTCGCTATCCGAGGTGCTGGGCAGGATCATCATCATCAGACCGCCGCAAAGGATACCGATGATCACCTCGCTCACCCGCGCCTGGGCAATATCGAAGATATGGTGGGGATCCGCCACATTGACGCAGGAGAAGGCGATGATGGCGGCTGTGTAACCACCGAGGGCAAAAGCGTAGGAGACGTTGTTCTGATAGTGGTTGGATATGTAGGTACACAAGCCCAGCCAGAGGGCGATAAGGAAGCTGAACAGCCAGGGATCGCTGATGCCAAGACCGGTGATCACCACCGCCGCCATCGCCCCCATCAGGCTGCCAACCACCCGTCCCAGACTCTTGCTGATCACTCCGCCCACGGTGGGAAAACTCACCACGGCGGCCGAGCTCATCGCCCAGTAGGGGGAGTCGAGCTGCAGCACGAAGGCCAGCCAGAGCGACAGGCACATGGCCAGCGCATTGCGCAGGGCATAACGCCACTGCCCCCCTGTCGCCCTCCCCCAGGGGGTGCGCAGCCAGAACGACTCGCTCACCCTACTCGCCAATAGTGATGGTGCAGGTGGTGCCGGCGATCAGCGTCACGTCAGCCGGCACATCCAGCAGCTTGATCCGCACCGGCACCCGCTGGGCCAGCCGCACCCAGGGCACGTTGGGTTTGACGTCTATCAGCAGACCGTTGCCGCCATCGACGCTCTGATCGTGGATGGCGCGCCCTATACTCTCCACCTCGCCGCGCAACCGCTGCTCACCGCTGTAGAGCACCACTTCGGCCGGTTTGCCCGGCGCTATGTGGCCGAGCTTGGTCTCTTCAAAATAACCCTGCACATAGAAGGAGTGAGTATCCACCAGCGCCACCAGCGGCACGCCGGCGCTGGCATAGTTGCCGACCCGGGTCTGCAGGTTGGTGATGTACCCATCGCTCGCCGCATGCACCCGGGTCTTGGCCAACGACCACTCCGCCTTCTCCAGATTGGCCTGTGCCACCTGATAGGCCGCCTGCATCGCCTGGGCATTGAGGCGCGCTTCGTCCATCGTCTCGGCGGAGATGACACTGCGCGACAGGCCGCTGCGGCGGTTCGCCTCGTGCTCGGCCTTGTCGAGATCCGATTTCGCCTTGGCCAGCGCCGCCCGGGCATTATCGAGGGCGATCCGGTAGGGCTCGGGGTCGAGCGTAAAGATCTCCTCCCCCGCCTTCACCAGCTGGTTGTCCTTCACCGCGATCTTGATGATCTTGCCCGACACCTCGGGGGTAATGCTGACCAGCTCGGCGCGCACCTTGCCATCCCGGGTCCATGGCCCCTGCATGTAGTAGTTCCACAGCCACCAGCCCGCCGCCAGCGCCAGCGCGCAGACCAGCAGGGTGGAGAAGTATTTGAGGGTGGCGAGAGGTGATTTAGCCATGTAACAGCATCCATAGAGCGCCGCTGACGGCGAGGATAAAGAGGGAGAGATCCATCAGCAGGGGATGCCAGACATCCCCGCCGTAGAGCCAGTCGCGCAGCAGATGGTGCACCGGCAGCCAGCAGAGCAGACCGAGCAGCACCGCCTTGAACAGCGGCGGAAAGAACAGAGAGGCACCCAGTACCAGATCCGGCAGCGCAGAAGGAGTTGTCACAAACGAGCTCCCTGTTGGCAGTGAAGTTCAGAAGAGTCAGGCCATCCCCTGCCCCGGGCGAGGCAAAGTAAACAGGCCGCTAAAGATTAACACTGCCCCGCAGGGCGCAACAGGAACATATGAGCCCTTTTTGTTCAGACCTGTCGATCTGCTGGATGGTGCACGCCATCGCGCGTCGGCACCTCCCCCAGCTCGAACGGGTTCACTTCCTCAGATGTCAATCAAACAGGGTATCGCGCCGCCCCTGCAGCAAGTGCTCATGGAGGGTGCGCAACTGGGAGGCCACCACCCGATGGCAGGAGAGCGGGGGCAAGTCGTCGATGGGGAAGTACCCCGCCCCTTTGGTTTCATCGGTTTCGCCCAGCAGCTGGCCGCCGGTCACCTCGCACAGAAAGAAAGCCTTGTGCGCGTGAGGCAGCTGGGGCGGATGAGGATGTTTTAGCTTGTCGAACAGGGCCAGCAGTTGCACCGCACGGCACTCAAGGCCGGTCTCCTCCACCACTTCACGCACCACGGCATCCGCCGGCGAGTCGCCGATATCGCACCAGCCACCGGGCAGAGTCCAGCAGTCGTCGCTGCGCTCCTGTACCAGCAGGATATGGCCCGCATCGTTCTGAATGAAGGCCCGTACATCCAGCTTGGGGGTGGGATAACCGTTATCGAGGGCAATCCAGTCGCTGATGGCTTCCGGCGCCAGCTCGCTCTGGCTGGCAATAAGGGCCACTGTAGCCGCTCGCAGCGCCTCGAAACGGCCGATATCGAAGGGATCTTTGGAGTAGGTGAGGCCCGCTTGCGCCGTGGCCAGTACCTGTTCCAGAAAGGCGGCCAACGGCGGTTGCATGATTAAAGTCCGAGGAAACGGATGATCTGGGCGGGGTAGCGCTCGAACGCGACAAAGGCGTGGTTGCCGCCGCACTCCAGCGAGAGGCGGGCAAAGCGGTATTCATCCAGCGCCTTGCGATAGTCGAGCACCTCATCCCCCTGCTGTTGCAGGATCCAGAGTCGCTCCGGCGCCGCCACCGGTACCGCCAGTGCCCGCAGCTCATCCATATGTTCAGGCAGCAGTTCGTACTGCTCACCCGTATAGGGATTGGTCTGGGGGCCGAGGTAGTCGCAAAGCAGCTCATGCGGGCGCACCGCCGGATTGATCAGTGCAGCGCGGCAGCCGTACTGCTCGCTCACCCGGGTCGCCATAAAGCCGCCGAGGGAGCTGCCCACGGCGCCGAGCTTGTATTCACTACCATAACGACCCTGCAGATCGGCAATGGTCTGCTCGATAGCCGCCCAAGCCGCCGCTGGCGTATTGGGCTGGGCCGGAATGATCACCTCGATGTCGGGCCGGTTGGCGGCCACCCAGGCAGCCATCTGCTGCGCCTTGGCGGAGCCCGGTGAGGAGTTGAAACCGTGCAGATAAAGGAGAACCGATTTCATGAAATGCTCTCCTCAATAACCGGTGGCGTTGGGGTCGGGCACAAACTGCCCCACCGGCAGGCGCCACACCTCGCTGGCCACCCGCCCATCCGGATAGAGGGTGAGATAGCGCCAGCCCGGGCCGGACTCGTCCAGCGCGAAGCCGTCGGATAGCGGTTTGAACTGGATGCAAGTCGATGGGCTGGCAATCAGCCGCACCCCGCGGTGCACCTCGTCAAACTCCTGATGAACGTGGCCGAACAGGATGGTCTTCTGCTGCGGATGACGGGCCAGCACGGCGAACAGGTCGTCGGCATTCTTGAGATTGTGCTGATCCAGCCAGGCGCAGCCCACCGGCACCGCCTGATGGTGCAGGGTGATAAGGGCGTGGCGATCAGGATATTGGCGCAGGGCGCGGTCGAGGGCGGCCAGCTGGTGATCGCCAATCATGCCGTGGGGTTTGCCGCGCACCTGGGTGTCGAGCAGGATCACCTGCCAGTGCTCGCCCACCAGCTGCTTGGATTCACTGATCCCGGCGGCATGGAGATATTCGGTCATCAGCGGGCTGTCATCGTGATTGCCCGGCAGCCAGTAGATGGGGCGGCCCAGGGGCGCCATCATGGAGGCGAAACGCTGATAGGATTCCGGGCTGTGATCCTGCGACAGATCGCCGGTCGCCAGAATCACCTCGTAGGGGTGTTCATTGGCCTGCACCTGTTCCAGCACGGCGGCCAGACTCTCTGCGGTGCGCACAGCCAACAGCCGCCCTTCGGCACTCGCGAAGAGGTGGGTGTCGGTAATTTGCAACAGGCGCACACTGCCGTCCTGCGCCTGGGGGAGCTCTGTTTCCAAAATCACGCTTCTTTTTATTTGTTCAACTGGAGATATTGATCGGGCTGGTCCCATGTCTGAGACAAAATTTTAGCCATTCGGCCAGAAACAGATTTACCTGCTCCTTTTCGTCCCGCTGGTGCATCTTTTTATTGGGATAATCATAACGTGGTTGCAAACGGGAAATCTGTTGCGCTGCACACACTTCCGCCATCCGCACATCATGATACAAACGAATCTCTATCTGAGCTTGTAAATATTCGGGCAATTCGGGGTTGTGCTGGCTCAGGATCACCTGATTGGTGAAGCGACTCTCGCCAATGATGGTGAGCTGGAACTGCAGATCGTTGCCGACCCGATAGCGGCGCTCGGCCCCGACCTCTCCATCTGGCGGCAGCAGCTTCATCAATGCCATGTAGTTGACCTCGCAGGTACGCTGCAAGGACATCAGATCAGGCACATAGCGCCTGCTCTGTTGCAGGGTCAGCGCCACCTCAGCGATCCGCCAGCCAGCGGGCGCGCAGCTCGCCATGGTTGAGGGCCAACCACTGCAGGGCAATGACCGAGGCCGCATTGTCGATGCGTCCCTCTTTGAGCCAGGCGTAGGCCTGTTCGCGGCTCACCACGTGCACCCGGATATCCTCACCTTCATCAGCCAGACCGTGCAGCCCCTCGGCCTTGCTGGCATCCACCTCGCCCACAAAGACCTCGATCCGCTCGGTGCTGCCGCCCGGACTCACCAGATAGCTGATGGCATGCTCGCAGCGGGCCACCTCGATCCCGGCCTCTTCCACCGCTTCGCGGCGCACCACCGCCTCGGCAGTCTCCCCTTCGTCGATAATGCCGGCCACCAGCTCCAGCAGCCAGGGGGTCGGGCTGGTCTCCATGGCGCCGATGCGGAACTGCTCCACCAGCACTATCTGGTCGCGCACCGGATCATAGGGCAGCAGCGCGGCAGCATGGCCCCGCTCGAACAGCTCGCGCACGATGGGCTGGTTCCAGCCGCCCGCAAATAACCGATGCTGCAGACGATAGACATTCACCTTGAAGAAGCCGTTATATCCAGCTGATTTTTCAATGATTTTCACATCATCGGCGGCGTAATGCCGATCTTGCGGCAAGGGTTGCTGCGACATCCGGGGCTCCCGTCAGCTTGACTTGTATCAGTTTGACCATAAAATCCGAGGAACATGAATGAACGTTCATTCACTCGGCGCATCATGGCAATGAGGGGTGGATTTTAGCAGCCACAGACCATTTGGCTAGGCGCGCGGGGAGAAAACTGCGTCCGGTTCTTGACGTTCCCGTCACCGGACCTGAGACTCTTAGCATTAAATTTTGCTTATAGTAGAGTGATTAAGCTGCAATCAAGCTTGGTCGGTGACAATATTTGCCTCTCCAGCAACCAGTTTGGGTTACTACATAAGGTTAAAACGATCTATGAAAAGAACACTTTTGTCAGTCATGGTGTTGCTGGGCGTCAGTGCCGGTGCCCATGCCGAAAACCTGCTCGACATCTACCAGCAAGCCCAGATCAAAGACCCGCAGTTGCTGCAGTCCAAAGCCGTTCGCGACCAGGCCTTCGAGAAGATCAACGAATCCCGTGCCCCTCTGCTGCCCCAGATCGATCTGGGTGCCGGGCTCAATTATCTGCAAAACAAGAACGATACCCAGAGCAATACCAACGCCAAGGGTGAAGTGACGCTGTCGCAATCCCTCTATCGTCGCAGTAACTGGGTCAATCTGGATATCAGCGAGAAGCAGGCCACCCAGTCAGATGTCGCCTACAACCTCGAGATCCAGAACCTGATGGTGCGCACCGCCAAAGCCTACTTTGATGTGCTCAAGGCGATGGATACCCTGGAGTTCGTCCGTGCCAACAAGGTTGCCGTAGAGCGTCAGCTGGAGCAGACCCAGCAGCGTTTCGAAGTGGGCCTGACCGCCATCACCGACGTCCATGAAGCCGAAGCCTCCCGCGACCAGGCGCTGGCTGACGAGATCAATGCCGAAAACTCGCTGGACAACAGCTACGAGACCCTGCGCGAGCTGACCGGTATCGATCACCGCAATCTGGACATCCTCAACACCGATCGTTTCAGCCCGCAGAAGACCGCCTTCGGCTCCGACAAGTGGCTGGAGCTGGCGCTGGACAAAAACCTGCAACTGCACAGTGCCCGCATCAGCAAGGACATTGCCAAGGAACAGATCGATCTCGCCAAAACCGGCCATGAGCCGACGCTGGATCTGGGTGCCGGACTGCAAACCAGCAATACCGATTACAAGCTGGATAGCATGCCGGGCGGCAATGACAATCAGGCCAATATCGGTCTGACCTTCAAGCTGCCCATCTACAGCGGTGGCGCTACCAGCTCCAAGGTGAAGCAGGCTCAATACAACTACGTAGCGGCCAGCGAACTGCTTGAGAAGAACTTCCGCTCGGTGCAGAGCACAGTGCGCTCCTCCTACAACAACGTGAACGCAAGCATCGGCTCGGTACGTGCCTACAGCCAGTCTGTGGTCTCCGCCGACAGCGCCCTGAAGGCGACCGAAGCCGGTTACGAAGTGGGTACCCGTACCATCGTCGACGTGCTGGACTCCACTCGCAAGCTGTACGAGGCCAAGCAGAAGCTCTCCGAAGCCCGTTACAACTACATTCTCAATATCCTGAGCCTGAAACAGGCTGCCGGTATTCTGGAAGCGCAGGATCTGGTGGAAGTGAACCAGGGTCTGATGCCTGCCACGGCAAAAGCCAAGGGCTGATAGCCGCTATCGGACATGAAAAAGGCGACCGCAAGGTCGCCTTTTTGTTATCCGTATTTCTTCCGGCTTGCTACCGCCGATAGTGAGCCCCGCCAGATTGCGGGGCCAGCAGAACGTTAGCCGCGCTCGCGGATCGTCTTGATGATGTCGGTGGTGGAGCAACCATCCTCGAAGTTGAGAACGCGGACCTCACCGCCATTGGCGGTCACCTCGGCGTAACCGGCGATATCTTCCGGCTTGTAGTCACCGCCCTTGACCAGCAGATCCGGCAGGATCTCGGCGATCAGACGCTGCGGGGTATCTTCACCAAATGGCACAACCCAATCCACCGCGCCCAGCGCAGCCAGCACCGCCATGCGGCGCTCGGTCGGGTTGACCGGACGACCCGGCCCTTTCAGACGGCGAACCGACTCGTCGGTGTTGACCGCCACGATCAGGCGATCCCCCAGCTTGCCCGCGTTGGCCAGATAGGAGACGTGGCCGGCGTGCAGGATGTCGAAGCAACCGTTGGTCATCACCACCTTCTCGCCGCGCAGACGGGCGGCACGAACCGCCACTTTCAGCTGGGCTTCGGACATGACGCCGAAGCCTGTCTCCTGCTCGGTGTAGAGGGCGTTGGCCAGCTCGACCGGGCTGACGGTAGAGGTACCCAGCTTGCCGACCACGATACCGGCAGCGGTATTGGCCAGCGCACAGGCTTCGTCCAGACTCTTGCCTGCCGCCAGCGAGGTAGCCAGGGTCGAGATGACGGTATCACCGGCACCGGTCACATCGTAAACCTCGTGGGCCTGAGCCGGCAGATGCAACTCCGGCTGACCTTCGCGGATCAGGGTCATGCCGTTCTCGGAACGGGTGACCAGCAGGGCATCCAGCTCGAAGCGCTTGACCAGATCCAGCCCCTTGGCGACCAGCTCCTCTTCGCTCTTCACCTTGCCCACCACGGCCTCGAATTCGGACATGTTGGGGGTCAGCAGGGTGGCACCGCGGTACTTCTCGAAGTCGGTACCCTTGGGGTCGACCAGCACCGGAATACCGGCGGCACGGGCTCTCTGGATCATGCCGGGCACGTCGTTGAGAGCACCCTTGCCGTAGTCGGAGAGGATCATCACGTCGCTATTCGGCAGCGCCTGCTCGACCTTGCTCATCAGCAGGGTGGCATCGACGGAGTGGAAGGGCTCTTCAAAGTCCAGACGCAGCAGCTGCTGGTTGCGTGACAGCACCCGCAGCTTGGTGATAGTCGGGAAGTCGGCCAGACGAACGAAATCACAGGCCACCTTGACACCAGCCATCTGACCTGCCAGCGCATCGGCCGCTTCATCCTGACCGGTCAGGCCAAGCAGCACGGCATGAGCGCCAAGGGCGGCGGAGTTGAGGGCCACGTTGGCCGCGCCACCGGGACGCTCCTCAATGTGTTCAACCTTGACCACGGGCACCGGCGCCTCGGGGGAGATCCGACCGGTGGGGCCATGCCAGTAACGGTCCAACATGACATCGCCAACGACCAGAACGCGGGCTTTTTCAAAATCGGGCAGGGTGATCTTCATCTGTATCGACTCTCAAAACCTGAAAAATCAGCGGGCGATTTTATCACACTCTTTTATCCGGTGTAGAAA
This sequence comes from Aeromonas sp. R4-2, assembly GCF_040908295.1. Lineage (NCBI taxonomy): Bacteria > Pseudomonadati > Pseudomonadota > Gammaproteobacteria > Aeromonadales > Aeromonadaceae > Aeromonas > Aeromonas sp. R4-2. The sequence goes on from NZ_JBFODL010000005.1 coordinate 107,864, forward strand.
AAGCCGACCGCAGTTGCCGCCGCTGTCACGCTAACCGGACGCAGGCTACCCCTCTGACCAGCACACAGCCATTCGCCCCCGCCCCCCCTTTTCGGCTAGAATCCCCCGATTGTGTTTGCGAACAAGAGATTAGCCATGGCCCATGACAACGCTCCCCGCCTGGAGCCCCGCCTGTTTCATCCCCGTTACTGGGCCAGCTGGTTCGGCCTAGGCCTGCTCTGGCTGCTGACCCTGCTGCCGTGGCGTAGCCAGATGTGGCTGGGCCGTCAGCTCGGTCGTCTCGCCGCCAGGATATTGAAGTCCCGGGTCAAGATTGCCCGTCGCAATCTGGAACTGGCGATGCCCGAGCTGACCCGGGATGAGCGGGAGAAACTGCTCAAGGCAAACTTCGAGAGCGTGGGCTGCGCCGTGTTCGAGGTGGGGATCGCCTGGTTCTGGCCAGACTGGCGGATGCGCAACCTGATGAAGGTGGAAGGGGAAGAGCACGTCATCGCCGCCATGGAAAAAGGCCAGGGCATGCTGCTGCTCTCCTGCCACTTCCTGACGCTTGAACTCAACGCCCGCTGTTTCGGTCTGGTTCGCCCCGGCGTGGGGGTCTATCGCCCCAACACCAATCCGGTGCTGGAGTATGCCCAGTACCACGGTCGCTGCGCCTCCAACAAATATCTGGTAGACCGGATGGATGTGAAGGGGATGATCAAGGCGCTGCGCAACGGTGACGCCCTCTGGTACGCGCCGGATCACGACTACGGCAGCCACGCCAGCGTGTTCGTGCCCTACTTCGCGGTAGAGCAGGCCGCCACCATCACCGGCACCGCCACCCTGGCGCGGGTGAAGAACACCGTCACCCTGCCCTGCTACAACATCCGCACCAGCGAGGGTTACACCCTACATATCGGGGCGCCGCTCGCCGACTACCCGAGCGGGGATGACATGGTCGATGCCGCCCGCGCCAACCGAGAGATTGAAGCCGCCGTGCGCAAGGCGCCGGAGCAGTACATGTGGCTCCATCGCCGCTTCAAGACCCGCCCCTCCCCCGAGGATGCCGGCTTCTACTAAGCCGCAGCCCCGACTGGGGCCAGATCGCAAAAACCGACAAACCGCCTGCTGGCGGTTTGTTTTTATCTGCTATCAGCCCTGCGCGGCAAGCAAGCGCCCCGAACATCTGCCGCTCGATAACATCCTGCATGTTGGCGCCCATTCCCATCAGCCAGCAGCAAAAGAGACCTCATCGCCGACCGTAAAAACTGAAAGCGGGTTACAAATTTATTGATTCATTGGTAAGCAATGGAGTGTTTCTATAGATCCATCGTCACTACCCGCTGATGAGTGACTGAGTGATTTGTCCCATTCGAATACAAAAATTGAATTTGTGACATGAATCACCTTTACGCAAGGGAGTCACCAAGAAACTTTAGTGACTTGAGTCACATAAAATGACCATGCAAAACAGAAAAGATCGAAATGTAGCCGAATTACAGCATGTGAATGTGACGCAGGTCACTGGTTATGGAGGGGGTACCGCTGGGTATCCGAGAGCTGGATCACAAGATACCCCGTTTTCAGCCTAATTTGATATCAAGCTGGTAGATTGAAGTTGCTTAGACGACCGGGATGGAGGTTCGGCAAAACCGGCCATCCCGACTACCACTTTTAATCAAACAGGCTTAAAACGGGGTCCCGACATGTTATCACCGGATACCAAAGTCAAGATACAGAATTTTGGACGCTTCCTGTCCAATATGGTCATGCCCAACATAGGCGCCTTTATCGCCTGGGGCTTTATCACCGCCCTCTTCATCCCCACCGGCTGGCTGCCCAATGAAACCTTGGCCAAGCTGGTCGGTCCCATGATCACCTACCTGCTGCCGCTGCTGATTGGCTACACCGGCGGCAAACTGATGGGCGGCGAGCGCGGCGGCGTGGTCGGCGCCATCACCACCATGGGTGTCATCGTGGGGACCGACATCCCCATGTTCATGGGCGCCATGATGGTCGGCCCGCTCGGTGGCTGGGCCATCAAGCGCTTCGACAAGGCGATGGACGGTCGCGTCAAGAGCGGCTTCGAGATGCTGGTCAACAACTTCTCCGCCGGGCTTATCGGCATGCTGCTGGCGATCCTCGCCTTCTTCGTGATTGGCCCCTTCGTCAAGGTGCTCTCCGGCCTGCTGGCCGGTGGTGTCGGCTTCCTGGTGGATAACCACATGCTGCCGCTCACCTCCATCTTCGTCGAACCGGCCAAGATCCTGTTCCTCAACAACGCCATCAACCACGGCATCTTCTCGCCGCTGGGGATCCAGCAGGCGACCGAGCACGGCAGCTCCATCTTCTTCCTGATTGAAGCGAACCCGGGCCCGGGTATGGGCGTGCTGCTGGCCTACATGGTGTTCGGCCGTGGTGCGGCCAAGCAGTCCGCGGCTGGCGCCTCCATCATTCACTTCTTCGGCGGCATCCACGAGATCTACTTCCCGTATGTGCTGATGAACCCGCGCCTCATTCTGGCGGTGATCGCCGGTGGCATGACCGGGGTCTTTACCCTGACCCTGTTCAACGCCGGTCTGGTCTCCCCCGCCTCACCGGGCTCCATCTTCGCCGTGCTGTTGATGACGCCGAAAGCCTCCCTGATCGGGGTCGCCCTCTCCATCATCAGCGCAACTCTGGTCTCTTTCCTGGTCGCCGCCGTGTTCGTTCGCGCCCAGCAGCCGGAAGCTGACGAGGCCGATGCCCTCGATGAAGCCACTCGCAAGATGAAAGCCATGAAGGGCGGCAAGCCCGAAACCGCAGCGGCCAAGAAGCCGGGCGGCGAACTGATGGCGGTACGCAATATTGTGGTCGCCTGCGATGCGGGCATGGGCTCCAGCGCCATGGGCGCCGGCATGCTGCGCAAGCGGGTGCAGGCCGCCGGGCTCGATATCAGCGTCACCAACCGCGCCATCGATCAGCTCGACGATCAGGTGGATTGGGTCATCACCCACAAGGATTTGACCGAGCGGGCCCGTCGCCATGCGCCGAACGCTCACCATATCTCGCTCACCAACTTCCTCGACAACGGCCTCTATCAGGAGCTGGTACAGAGCCTGAGCCGCGCTGCCAACGATGACGTTGCCAACCCGCAGCTGCTGGTGGCGGCCAACGACGACAGCTACGAGCCACAGGCCGCCGAAGTCTTTACCCTGAGCCGTCATGACGTGCATCTGGGACTGAAAGCGGACAACAAGGAGGCCGCCATCCTGACCGCTGGCCGACTGCTGGCAGAGCGCGGCTACGTGGCGCCCGACTACGTCAACGCCATGCTGGAGCGGGAACAGCTGGTCTCCACCTACCTCGGCGAATCCATCGCCGTGCCGCACGGCACCATCGCCGCCAAGGAGTTTGTGAAGCGTACCGGCATCGTCATCTGCCAGTACCCGGCCGGGGTCGCCTTTGGCGAGGCTGCCGATGAGGTAGCGCGGCTGGTGATCGGCATCGCCGCCCGCAACGACGAACACATGCAGGTGATAACCCGCCTGACCAATGCACTGGATGAACCCGGTCTCATCGACCGGCTGGCCAGCACCACGGATCCCCAGGCCTTCCTGGATCTGCTGGGTGCCGAACGGGCTGCGTAATCATCTTTCATCGTCTTTGGTTCAAGAGGTTAATATCATGAAAACATTGCATTTTGGTGCTGGTAACATCGGTCGCGGCTTTATCGGCAAAGTGCTGGCGGATGCCAGCCATCAGGTCACCTTCGCCGACGTCAACGACACCCTGATCGACCAGCTCAACCACCGTCAGGAGTACAAAGTCCATGTGGTGGGGGCGGATCAGAAGCTGGATGTGGTGCGTAACGTGGCGGCGGTGAGCTCCGCCGGTCACGAGGTGATCGCCCGTATCATCACCGCCGATCTGGTCACCACGGCAGTGGGCCCCAACATTCTGGACAAGATTGCCAGCACCCTGGCCAAGGGGCTGCAGGCCCGCTTCGATGCCGGCAACTTGACTCCGCTCAACGTCATCGCCTGCGAAAACATGGTGCGCGGCACCAGCCACCTCAAGCGGGAGGTACTCAAGTACCTGCCGGTCGCGTATCATGCCACGCTCGAATCCTGTATCGGCTTCGTCGACTCGGCGGTGGATCGCATCGTGCCGCCCGCCGCGGCTGCCAACGATGACCCGCTGGAAGTGACTGTAGAGAGCTTCAGCGAGTGGATCGTCGACCAGACCCAATTCAAGGGAGAGCTGCCACAGGTGGCGGGCATGGAACCCACCGACAACCTGATGGCCTTCGTCGAGCGCAAGCTGTTCACCCTCAACACCGGCCACATCGTCACCGCCTACCTCGGCAAGCTGCGGGGCTACCACACAGTGCGCGAGGCGATCGAAGATCCGGTGATCCGCAGCAAGGTGCGCCGCGCCATGGAGGAGAGCGGTGCCGTGCTGGTGAAACGCTACGGCTTCGACCCGCGCCTGCACGCCGCCTACATCGAGAAGATCCTGGCCCGCTTCGCCAACCCCTATCTGGTGGACGAGATTGACCGGGTCGGTCGTCAGCCACTGCGCAAGCTGGCGGCGGGAGATCGACTGGTGAAGCCGCTGCTCGGCACCATGGAGTACGGCCTGCCCAACGAGCAGTTGCAGGAGGGGATCGCCGCGGCGCTCCACTATCGCAATGCCGATGACCCGCAGGCGGTGGAGCTACAAGCCCTGCTGGCGGAGCTGGGCCCGGCCAAAGCGTTGGCCCGCGTCACCGGACTGGATGAAGAGAGCGAGGTGGTTCGCGCCATCGTCGCCCGTTACGAAACCCTGTAATGACCCTGCTTGCGGCGCATTCAGCCACCACTGATAGCGCGCCAAGCGCTTGAATGGCAAGGGAATGTGCCCCATATGATAGAAACCGGGAGAGAGGCCCACTCTCTCCCTGTCAGCTGGACCCTATGCACCTATGACCACACACCAGGAAGATGAAGTACTGGAACGACTGAACGAGCAGGATGGCCCCCGCGGCTTCTTTCTCGAAGCCGTGACCATCCTGGAAGAGGCGGTCGACTCCCTGATGCGACGCGCGTTCCGTCAGGAGGAGTATGCCGTCAAATACGCCATCGAACCCCTGCTCAACCAGAGCGGCCCCCTCGGCCAGCTGGAGGTGCGCCTCAAGCTCATCTTCGCCCTCGGCCTCATCTCACTCGAGCGCTATCAGGATATCGAAGCCTATATCAAGATCCGCGACTTTCTGGTGCGCGACCCCAAGGATTACCGCTTCAGCGACAAGCCGATCCGCGATCTGCTCGACCGCCTGCACGGGGTCAATCAGGGCGGCATGATGAAGCTGGAACCTCCTGCCAGCGAAGAGGATTGGGCCTTCTACCAGATGCAGCTCAACCGGCTCGATCAGATGGTGCGCTCCGCACTGGTACTGGCGCTGGCCGACTGTGTCGGCGAGCTCCACAAGGAGAGCCCCATCTAATCCGGCCCCAAGGCCACCCCATCACCACGGTTGGCGTCTGGCTGGCGCCCTGCACACCACCGCCAGCCACCATGACGCCGACTGTCGCACATCTCCCCATCCCGGCCATGATGCTCGCTCCTTCGGGTGTCAATCTGACCAACTTAGCCACTACACTAGCTCCATACTCACTGCCTGAATCGAGGTCTGCATGATTGCCCTCTCTCTGGCCGGGATCGCCCTGGTCTCCGTACTGGCCCAATGGCTCGCCTGGTCGCTGCGGGTGCCCGCCATCTTGTTTCTGCTGCTCACCGGCCTGACTCTGGGCCCGGTCAGCGGCCTGCTCGACCCCGATGCCCTGCTCGGGGATCTGCTGTTTCCGCTGGTCTCCCTGTCGGTAGCCATCATCCTGTTCGAGGGGGCGCTGACCCTTCATCTGGCCGAGCTCAAGGGGATCGGCAAGGTGGTGCGCAATCTCTGCTCCACCGGCATGCTGGTCAGCTTCGCCGTCATCGGCAGCGCCGGTTACTTCCTGCTGGGGCTGGACTGGCGGGTCGCCACCATGCTCGGCGCTGTGCTGGTGGTAACGGGCCCGACGGTGATCGCCCCCATGCTCAACGTGATCCGCCCCACCCGGGAGGTGGACCGCATCCTGCGCTGGGAGGGGATCGTCATCGACCCTATCGGCGCCCTGTTTGCGGTGCTGGTGTTCGAGGCGGTCCGCCTCGGCAGTCAGGGAGATCTCATCAGCCATACCCTGCTGGCGCTGGGCAAGACAGTGCTGGTCGGTTCCCTGATCGGGGTGGCGGCAGGCTGGCTCACCACCCTGCTCATTCGCAAGGACTGGCTACCGGTCAGCCTGCACAAATTCGGCGTGCTGGCGCTGGTGCTGGTCACCTTCAGCCTCTCCAACTGGCTCAGCCACGAGTCCGGCCTGCTGGCGGTGACCGTGTTCGGCATCTGGCTCGCCAATCAGGAGGGGCTGGATCTTGAGGAGGTGCTGGCATTCAAAGAAGACCTCGCTGTCATCCTTATCTCCAGCCTTTTTATCCTGCTGGCGGCCCGCCTCGATCTGGCACAGCTCTGGCAACTCGGCCCCATGGTGCTGGCGCTGCTCTGCGTAGTGCAATTCGTGGCGCGTCCGCTCTGTATTCTGGTCTCGACCTGGGGCTCGGATCTCTCCTGGCGGGCTCGCGCCCTGCTAAGCTGGATTGCACCGCGCGGCATCGTTGCGGCGGCGGTCAGTGCCTCGTTTGCCATCAGCCTGCATCAGGCCGAGATCCCCGATGCCGACAAGCTGGTGCCGCTGGTATTTGCGGTGATCATCTCCACCGTGGTGTTGCAGAGCCTCACCTCGGCACCGCTGGCCAGCCTGCTCAAGATGCGCCAGAGCGCCCCCAACACCTGGCTCATCATAGGGGCCAACTCGGTGGCGCGGGCCATTGGCAAGGCGCTGGCGGATCAGGGGGTGCCGGTGCAACTCTGCGATCCCGCCTGGGAGTTCTGCAAACAGGCGCGGATGAGCAACCTGCCCTGCTACTTCGGCAACCCCCAGTCAGAACATGCCGAGCTGCACCTGCCGCTCACCAGCATCAGTACCGTGCTGGCGCTCTCCCCCAACCGCCACAACAACGCCCTCGGGGTACTGCACTTTGCCCACCTCTACGGCGAGGAGCAGGTCTATTCCCTGCGATCCAGCGAGCAGCACGGCAAGGCCAACCGGGAGAGCGCAACCTTTCGAGCTCGCCAGAACCTGTTCGGTCCCGACATCAACTATGCCAGGCTGAGCGGCCTGCTGAGCCGGGGTGGCCAGATCAAGGCGACCCGCCTGAGCGAGGCGTTCGACTGGGCCCAGTATCAGACCGCCAATCCCGGCGCCATCCCGCTCTTCATCATGGATGGCAAGGGCAAGCCCCAGATCGTTACCGGCCCCGTCACCCCGCAGGCGGGTGAGCTGCTGATCGCCCTGCAGCCGCCCAGAGAGCAGGGCGCCGAATGAACGAAGCCAACAACAATCCGCTGATCGCCCCTCTGCTGGTGCTGCTGCAACAGGCGGCGGGCAGCTACAAGGTGCATGAACTGATGGCGGCTCTGCGCCAGCAGGCGGCGCTCCCCCGGCTGGCCGACGACGAGCAGCTGCAGCTGTTTCGGGTCAACTTCCTGATCATGAACGCCCTCTACCAGTTGCAGGCCGAGCTTTGGCAAGAAGGATGGTGGCTGGTGATCAGCACTCTGGATATCCGGCTCGAACCGCTGGCCGAGAACCTACAAACCAACCACGGCTTTGCCCTTGGCGAAAATCTGCGTAGCTACTATCTAGACTGGCAGGTGTTCTGGCAGACCGATCGTGCCGAAGTTGAGGCCCTGCTCAACCGCTTCTGGCGCGCTTATGACGGTGAGGGGCACAAAGCCGAGGCGCTGGCCCTGTTCGAGTTGAATGAAGGGGCGAGTCAGGAGGCAATCCGCCGCCGCTGGCGGGAGCTGGCATTGCAGCACCATCCGGATCGGGGCGGCAATGCCGAGACCTTTATCCGCATCCGCTGGGCATGGGAGGTCCTGCGGGGATGATCCCGTTGCCGCATATAAAGGGCAGGCATAGACTGGAGCTGGATATTCCCCACAGGAGAGCATCATGACAGTCAGTGAACTTCGTAAGCTCTATCAGCAACAGATCCTGCAAGAGGCCGAAATACTCCACGACGTGGCTATTCCCGGCTGGATCATCGAATTCAGAGGCAAGGATGGCGCCCTCTACGAGCTGACCGACACCCTCGGCTGCCCGGTCAGTTTCGGCACCGTCGAGCAGGCCCGCGAACATCTGCATCAGGTGGCCGACTGCCCGGTTCAGGTGGAGCACCTCTACCGCTTCTTCGAACGCTAGCGCCACCCACCGCACAGTAAAAAGGCTCCCGAGGGAGCCTTTTGTTATTCCGGTTGCTTTCTATTCCGGTTGCAGCGGTTCCGCCACCTTGCCCTCCAGCTTCCTGACCGGCTTTTGCAGGATCAGGTTGGCCGGATAGGTGACCAGATCGCCGTTGTCATCACGCACCCGCACGTAGAACAAGCCAATCTCGGTGATGACGCCGGTGACCGAATCATCTTTGTCGAGGATGCGGATCCGGTCGCCAATCTTGTAGGGGAAGGCGAAGAAGATGGTGATGCTGGCGGTGATGTTGGAGAGGATCGACCACTGGGCGACCATGGCGACCCCCAATACCGCAAAGAAGGAGGAGGCGAGCACCACCAGTCGGGAGAAGTCGAGCCCCCACACCCCGGCCAGTACCAGCAAGGTGGCGCAACCGAGCAGGAAGTGGAACACATGGGCCACGTAGAGCACCCGGTTCTCGCTCACCTGCCTGCTCTGACCGAGCGCCAGCAGGCTCTTGTGAATCAGCCGCCGGATCAGGGTATGACCCAGCAACAGCAGCAGGGTCAGGCCAATTGATTGCCACATGGGTTATGCCTCCTTACCACCAGCGCCGATGCTTGAGCCAGATAGCCAGCCCGCTTGCCAGCGCCACCAAGGATCCGCAGAAGACCCAGAAGGCGGTCGGATTCTCGGCCCCGGGGATACCGCCGAGGTTGATGCCAAACAGGCCGGTCAGGAAACTGGCGGGCAAAAAGAGCAGCGCCATCACCGACATCTGGTAGGCGCGGCGGTTGGTCGCCTCCGCCATCAGATTGTTGATCTCGTCCGCCAGCACGGCAGTACGTGCCACTCCCGCATCGAGGTCGTCGAGCCAGCGCCGCAGCCGATCGGCGATATCGAGCAGACGACGGCGATCATCCTCATCCAGCCAGCTGATCTTCTCGTTGGCAAGGCGCGCCACCAGATCCCGTTGCGGCGAGAGGTAGCGGCGGATCATGATGAGCTGCTTGCGGATCAGCGCCAGCCGGCCATTGGCGGGCATGTCGCGCATCAGCACCATCTCCTCCAGATCGAGGATCTTGTCGTGCAGCTCCTCGACAAACTCCCCCGCCCGATCGGTCAGGGCATCGCAGATCTCCACCAGCCAGTCGGCCGGGGTATCGGCGCCGCCCCCCAGCTTGAGCTGGTTGAAGACATCCTGCTCGGAGAGCAGCGGACGACGACGGCTGCTGATAATGAGATCCGGGGTGATGAAGATGCGCAGCGCCACCATCTCTTCGGGCCTGTGATCCTTGTTGTGGTTGATGCCGCGCAGGATCAGCAGCACAGTCTCTCCCATCCGCACCAGCTTGGGACGATTGCTCTGGCCGAGCAGCGACTCCCTGGCCGCCTCGCTGAGCAAGGGGGTCTGCAACAGCCAGCGCGCCGAATCGGGATTGCCGTAATCCAGATGCAGCCAGCCGGGATGCGCCGCCGGGACTTCGCTTCCCGCCGTCAGCGGCGCCATGCCACCCTTGCCATCCAGGGTCAGGGCATAAATCACTTCACCGGGCACCCGATCCATCTCGTCTCCTTCTCGTTTCATGTGCAGGCCCCAGCTTACACGAAAGGCGGGGCCGACTCAGCCCCGCGCCGGGAAGGGGAGGCCTGTGTTAACATGGCCGCTCTCGTTTTTTATCCGCTTTCACTACAGGAAACCATGCCATGCCCATCTGGGTTGATGCCGATGCCTGCCCCATTCCGGTCAAGGAGATCCTCTACCGCGCCGCCCACCGCGCCCAGGTCGTCACCACCCTGGTGGCCAATCAGGGGTTGCGGGTGCCCCCCTCGCCTTTCATCAAAACCCAGCAGGTGGAGAAGGGATTCGATGTGGCAGATCATGTCATCGCCCAGCAGGTTCAGCCCGGCGATCTGGTGATCACTGGTGACATCCCCCTCGCCTCCTGGGTGATCGATGCCGGTGGCGAGGCGCTCAATCCCCGTGGCGAGATCTACACCCGCGAGACCATCAAGGCGCGGCTCGGCATGCGCAACTTTATGGAAGAGCTGCGCTCGGCTGGCGTGCAAACCGGCGGCCCGGCCCCCTTCAATGCCGCTGACAAACAGCGCTTCGCCAACGCCCTCGACAAGTGGCTGGTCAAAGGCAAGCTGTAAAGAGACCCTAAAGGCGCCCAACATGGGCGCATTTTCGCCGTAACATCCTGATTTTTAAAATAAGAGCTGACCACAACCGTCAGGCTGGTAAGATGCGCCGCCATCTTGTCCACGCCGTAATCATCATGACAGCCCAAGGGCACCTGCTCTTCTCCGTTACCTGCACCCTGATCGCCCATAAACTGCAGCTCACTCCGGCACTGGCCGATGCCAGCCTGTGGCAGACCATCCCTGCCGCGCTGGCCAGCGCCCTGTTGCCCGACCTCGACCACCCCAAATCGGTGCTGGGGCAGCGCCTGCCGTGGATCTCGAAACCTCTGTCGCGGCTGTTCGGCCATCGCGGCTTCACCCACAGTCTGCTGGCAGTCGCCGCCGCTGTCTGGGGGCTGAACCAGAGCCTGCCGCCGGGCACCCTGCCCATGGGGGTCAAGGATGCGCTTATCGTCGGCTACCTCAGCCATCTGCTGGGGGACTGGCTCACCCCGGCGGGCATTCCGCTCTTCTGGCCCATCAAGCGCCGTTACCGCCTGCCGGGCTGGCCGCTGCGCAGCGGCGGTGCCATCGAAACCGGCTTTTGCACTCTCACCCTGCTGGTCGCCGGCTGGTGGTGCGGCTGGCGGCTGTGAGGCAGAAACAAAAAAGCCCCTGACAAGGTCAGGGGCTCAAACCGTGGCGGGTGCCGCCAGAGGATCAGATCATGATGCCAGCGATAACAGCAGAGAGCAGGCTGACCAGGGTAGAACCGTAGACCAGCTTCAGGCCGAAGCGGGAAACCATGTTGCCCTTCTCTTCGTTCAGCGCTTTTACCGCACCGGCGATGATGCCGATGGAGCTGAAGTTGGCGAAAGAGACCATGAAGATGGAGAGGATGCCGACAGTACGCGGAGAGAGCTCGGCAGCCACCTTGCCCAGATCCATCATCGCCACGAACTCGTTGGTCACCAGCTTGGTCGCCATGATGGAGCCGGCTTGCAGCGCTTCACCATTCGGGATACCCAGGATCCAGGCGATCGGGTAGAAGAGGTAGCCCATGACGAACTGGAAGTTCACGCCAAATGCCATCTCGAACAGGTAGTTGATCAGGGCAATCAGGGCGATGAAACCCACCAGCATGGCACCCACGATAACGGCAACGGTGAAACCGGCCATGATGTACTCACCCAACATCTCGAAGAAGTTCTCTTTCTTCGGCGTGTGGTGCTCGTCACCTTCGGCAATGGCCTTGATGTCGGTCACGGAGTTATCCGGCTCGTAGGGGTTGATCAGCGACAGCACCACGAAGGTACTGAACATGTTGAGCACCAGCGCGGCAACCACGTAGCGCGGCTCGATCAGCTGCATGTAGGCACCGACGATGGACATGGAGACGGTAGACATGGCCGTCGCCGCCAGGGTGTACATCTGCTTCTCGTTCAAGTGCGGCAGGATGTTCTTGAGGGCGATGAAGTTCTCGGACTGGCCGACGATCATCGAGCTGATGGCGTTGAAAGACTCCAGCTTGCCCATGCCGTTGATCTTGGCCAGCACGGTACCGATACCGCGGATCACCAGCGGCAGCAGGCGGATGTACTGCAGAATACCGATCAGCACGGAGATGAAGACGATGGGCATCAGCACCATCAGGAAGAAGGAGAAGGCTCCTTCGTTGACCAGGCCACCGAACACGAAGTCGGTACCCTGTTTGGCAAACTCCATCAACTTGGTGAAGCCGGCCGCGAAGCCACCCACCACCGCCAGACCCACTTCGGAGTTCAGCATGAACCAGGCCAGCGCCAGTTCGACCACCAGCAGCTGGCCGATATAACGCAGCTTGATCTGTTTCCAGTTGTGGCGGTTAGCCAGCAGAGAGAGAGCGAGGACCATCACCAGTCCGAGCACAAAGTGAACGTATTCCATACCTGTAGCACCTGAGTAAATTGTAATTTTTGACCGGCGCCATCATAGACATTTGCACATTTAAAAATCAGATAGCCATCACAATCCCGCGCAATATTATGGAGGCGGAATAATACAAACGTTTTTAAATTAATTGTGCAATGAACTGATATTAATCGCGCAACATGGACAATATAAATTCTTTTAAAACATCATGTTGAGTAAGGTCTGCGCCGTTTTCATGTTCTTTGAAAATATTTCATCAGCATTTTTGCAACATTCCATGTGGCGCAATAACTGCTCGTGAAATATTTTCCAGTCATTATATTAAAATACTGAAAATGGAAAACGTTTATCCGCGATAAATAATTAGATGTGTGTTTGAAAAATAGTCCTTATTACATTGTCAGTGCTCGCCCGCGATCGGTTTGGCAACAAATGAACCTTTCATGGCCCCTCGTGACCAGCCGTTCAAAAATCCGCCACATCCGGTGCCACATTCTGGTATGATGCGCGGCCTTAGCGCTCGCGCATCCCCGTTTTCTCCGAAATAGAGTCCTTTTGTGAACAACAGCGAATTTAGCAGCCTCAATCTCTCCCCCGCCCTGCAAGAGAACCTCACCAGCCTGGGTTACCTGCAGATGACCCCGATCCAGGCCCAGAGCCTGCCCCTGGTACTCGATGGCAAAGACCTGATCGCCAAGGCAAAAACCGGCAGCGGCAAGACCGCCGCCTTCGGCCTCGGCCTGCTGGCCAAGCTCAACGTCAACCGCCTCGAAGTGCAGGCGCTGGTGCTCTGCCCGACCCGCGAACTGGCGGATCAGGTGGCTCAGGAGATCCGTCGTCTGGCGCGCGCCCTGCCCAACGTCAAGCTGGTGACCCTGTGCGGCGGCACCCCGACCGCACCGCAGTCCGCCACCCTGAGCTTTGGTGCCCACATTGCCGTCGGCACCCCGGGTCGTATTCTCAAGCATCTGGAGCAAGGCACGCTGGAGCTATCCGGCCTCAAGACGCTGGTGCTGGATGAAGCGGATCGCATGCTGGACATGGGCTTTGGCGAAGATATCAACCGGGTCATCAGCTATGCCCCCCAACAGCGCCAAACCCTGCTCTTCTCCGCGACCTATCCGGAAGGGATCGCCCAGATGAGCCGCGGCGTGCAGCGCAATCCGGTCGAGGTGAGCGTGGAGTCCCTGCACGAGGGGAGCGCCATCGAACAGAAGCTTTACGAAGTGCCTGCCGGTCAGCGCCTCGACGCCCTCACCTGGTTGCTGAGCCACTACCAGCCCAGCTCCTGCGTGGTGTTCTGCAACACCAAGCGCGCCTGTAACGACGTGGCAGACCATCTGGCCGCCAAGGGCTTCTCGGCGCTGGCGCTGAACGGCGATCTGGAACAGCGCGAGCGGGATCAGGTGCTGGTGCGCTTTGCCAACGGCAGCGCCACCATTCTGGTGGCCACCGATGTAGCGGCCCGCGGTCTCGACATCAAGGAGCTGGGCGCCGTCATCAACTACGAGCTGACCTATGATCCGGAAGTGCACGTGCACCGCATCGGTCGTACCGGTCGTGCTGGCCAGCAGGGTCTGGCCCTGAGCCTCTATCAGCCGAACGAAGCCCAGCGCGTCAACTTTATCGAAGAGTACCAGCAGGCTCCGATGCCGCAGGGTGATCTCGACAGCATCGGCCGCGACATCAAGCCGATCGCCCCGCAGATGGTGACCCTCTCCATCGATGCAGGCCGCAAGACCAAGGTGCGGGCCGGTGACATTCTGGGCGCCCTGACCGGTGAAGGCGGCATTGCCGGCGCCGATGTGGGCAAGATCCAGATCTCCGAGCAGTACTCCTACGTCGCCGTGAAGCGCAGCGTGGCGAGCGCCGCCCTGAAGCGGTTGCAGGAAGGCAAGATAAAGGGTCGCAGCTACCGCGCCCGCAAACTGGGCTAAGGTTTTTTGCAAGCCGTTAGCCAGACCACAGGCGCCTGACAGGCGCCTGTTTCATATCTCCGATGCCGCCATGCGGCAAGACAGGCACCATGACCCAAGCAATCCAAACCGATGTGAGCTGCCAGAACTGCGAAGCCTGCTGCTGCCGCCTCGAAGTGATGCTCTTTACCGATACCGGCGTGCCGGACCGTTATGTACTGGAACGGGAAGGCGAGATACCGGTCATGCGCCGGCTCGACGATGGCTGGTGCGCCGCCCTCGACCGCAACACCATGATGTGCCGTATCTACGAGGTGCGACCGCTGATCTGCCGTGAATTCGAAATGGGTGAACCCGACTGCGTTGACGAGCGGGACAAGTGGTTTATCAAGCTGGATTAACCAGGCTCCTCGAATACACTCACCACGATGATGTGCCCCATCCATGTACGAGGTGCGGCCGTTGATCTGCCGCGAATTCGAAATGGGTGAACCCGACTGTGTTGACGAGCGGGACAAGTGGTTTATCAAGCTGGAGTAAACCCGAGCCAACCAGAATGCGGGGTCGTCAAGCGCTCGCAGGTTCACAGGGAGCTGTGTTGAGCTGCTCCCCAGCCACTGGATGGCCGCTGCCTCCTGCTCGAAGTAACGCACCGCCCGAAACTGCAGATCCTTGAAGATGTTATCCGCCAGATAGCGCTTGAAGCCCCCCACGAAGACCACCGCCAGAAACTGACAGCCGCTCTCGGCACACCAGCCAAACTGGCGACGAAAACGGGCCAGCACCTCGGGCCCGGCCGCTTCAAACTCGGTCGCGACCTCGACAATCCCCCAGGGGCCATCCATCAATCCGGCCAGTTCGTGACGAAAGCGCGCCTCATAGGCCATGGCACCAGCCAGATTGAAGGGGCCACTCGGGCGGCAGATCAGCATCTGGCCCCTGCGCTCCATGTCGAATTGCCCATGTGGCTGCATGACTGCACCCATTCCGTTACCACCACCATCGCCTGCAAATTGTTACCACAAGGTAATAATTTATAAGGAAAAGTCCAGCAGCAAACAGGCTTTTCCCAAAGCGTGCTCATCCTATCCAGCAAACCGTCGGCACCTCATGTTACCGACATCCCGCACCGAATCGCTCTCAAGATGTGTGATTGCAGTTAACGAAACGTTACTGCTATTATCCGCGCCGCCACAAACATTCCACCTGCCGAAAGGTTTGGCACTTCAACAAGGATGTGCAATGAAAAACAGGGACTCGAGTCATTACCAACGGATCTGGCGCTGGCACTTCTACGCCGGTCTCTTTGTCGCCCCTTTCCTGATCCTGCTGTCACTGACCGGGATCGTCTATCTGTTCAAACCCCAGCTCGACAACCTGATGTACCCCGAGCTGATGAAGGTCGCCCCCGCCAGCCAGACCCTGAGTGCCGACCAGCTGCTGGCCAAGGCGATGATGACCATGCCCGATACCAGCCTGCGTAAATACCTGCCGCCTGTCGCACCCGATCAGAGCGCTCAGTTCATCGTCAATCGGGGTGAACAGGAACTGACCCTGTTTATGGATCCCGCCAGCGGCGCACTGCTCGGCACCATGGATAACAAGTGGAATCTGCAAGCGGTAGCCCGATCCCTGCACGCCGACCTGCTGCTCGGCACCACTGGGGATCGGCTGATCGAACTGGCCGCAGGCTGGGGGCTGGTGCTGCTGCTGAGTGGTCTCTACCTCTGGTGGCCACGCAAGGGGCCCGGGGTGGGCGGCATCCTCTGGCCCAGAGTGAGCCAGCGCGGACGCCTCTGGTGGCGGGATCTGCACGCCGTGGTCGGCTTCTGGGGCGCCGGTTTCCTGCTGCTGTTGCTGTTGAGCGGCATGACCTGGACCGGTTTCTGGGGCGATCAGTTTGCCGCAGTCTGGAACCGCTTCCCCGCCGCCATGTGGAACGAGGTGCCCAAATCGGCGCCGCTGGCCCGAAGCCTAAATCAGGCCCACGAGCAGACCGTCCCCTGGGCGGTGGAGAACACCCCTATGCCCAGCTCGCAGCTCGTCGATGAGGGGCACGATCACGGCGCCATGAACCACGGCGAGCACGAGGGAGTGGTGATGGCGAGCCAGCGCATTGCGCTGCAACGGGTGGTCGAGATCGCCCACGAGCGGAGAGTCCAACCGGGTTACAGCATCACCCCGCCGGTCGGCGCCACCGGCGTCTACACCATCGCCCTGTTTGCCGACGATCCACGCAACGATGCCACCCTGCATATCGATCAATACAGCGGCAAGGTGCTGGCCGATGTGCGCTGGCAGGATTACGGCCCGGTCGCCAAGACGGTGGAGAGCGGCGTCATGCTGCACATGGGCAAGCTCTACGGCTGGCCCCATCAGCTGGCCATGCTGATCATCTGCCTGATGGTGCTGACCAGCGCCGTAAGCGGCTTGTGGATCTGGTGGTGCCGCCGCCCGCAGGGCCGTCTCGCCGCGCCGCTGCTGCCCGCCAAACTCCCGCCGATGCGCGGTGCCATCGCCCTGCTGATCCTGCTGGGGATCGCCTTCCCGCTGGTGGGCGCCTCCATGGTCGCCATCTGGCTGCTGGATACCCTGATTTTCTCCCGCCGCCCCCTCAGGGTGGCGCGCGCCAGCTAAACCCGCCAAAACCAAAAAGGGCTCCCATCTCGGGAGCCCTTTTCATTGTTCGCCTTGGCGAGCTGCGACCAGCGGTCAGGAGAGCGCTAACCCGATGGAGAGCAGCAGGCTGAACAGAAAGGCGCTGATAGCGGTCTTCTTGAGAGCGCCAGTCAGCACCTCGCCATCGTAGCTTTCGCGAAGGGTCTTGGCCGCATCGCTGAGAGGCTTCATGGCGGGCAGGAAGATCCACGGCCAGAAACTGGCGGGCTGGATCAGGATAAAGGCGATGGTCGCCAGCAGCGCTGCCCCCAGCAGTACCCAGTGATAGGCGATGGCGCGATGGCGGCCAAGGCGCACCGCCAGGGTGATCTTGCCGCTGGCGGCGTCGGTCTCGATGTCGCGCACATTGTTGATATTGAGCACGGCGGTGGCCAGCAGGCCACAGGCGGTGGCAGGCAATAGCAGATCCCACTCCAGCGTCTTGGTGAAGAGGTAGTAGGAGCCGAGCACCCCGAGCAGGCCGAAGAAGAGGAACACCGAGATATCGCCAAACCCGCGATAGCCGTAAGGGGTCTTGCCGACCGTGTAGGTCACCGCCGCGACGATGGCCGCGCCACCCAGCACCACAAATGCCAAAATCTGCAGCCACTGGCCGCCGAAGGCACAGCCCAGCAACAGCAGGCCACTGGCCACCGCCGCCAGTGCGGTCAGCCCCATCGCCACGCACATCTGCTTTTTGGTGATAAGACCGGAGACCACCGCCCGCTGCGGACCGATCCGCTCGCCGTTGTCGGCGCCGGAGACCGCATCGCCGTAATCGTTGGCCAGATTGGAGAGGATCTGCAGCAGGATGGCGGTCAGCAGGGAGAGCGCCATGATGGCGCCATCGAAGGCACCACGACTGGCAGCCAGCCCCGAGCCCAGCAGGATGGAAGAGCAGGCGAGCGGCAATGTTCGCAAACGCGCCGCCAGCAACCAAACAGAGAAGGTATTTGTCATTTTGTGATGGCCAAACAATCGGATATTGATCGTGTTAAGGGTTATCGAACCGGATTTGGGTATACTTGGCCCCGGAGAGTGAAGCTCCCGCGGGCGATTTACATGGACGAATGGGCAGATAATATATAGGAAATCATCGCCCTTTGGCATAAACCTACGGCATCCAGCTACCGGATCGCTCGTTACTACCCGGCTCAGAAAAGAATCCATGTTGGCTCAGACCCATATCAAGCAACAACTGGACGCCCTGCGTCACAGCAACGTCAGCGGCTTCGTACGGTTGCGAGTGGCGATCGAAATCCGCTCCTTTCTGGGCTGGCTCGCGGCGCAAACCCTCTATCCCCGCATCTACTGGCAGGCCCGTGGAGAGGCTCGTCCCGAGTATGTCGCGCTGGGCGCCATCCATGAACTGACCGAACCGCACGCCATCAAGCAGGTGTGCACTAACACAGCCAACCAGCATCATGACGACAGCCCTCGCTACTATGGCGGGCTGGCGTTCGATCCGGCCCAGTCCGGCTGGCAAGGGTTTGGCCCCTGCCGTTTCGTGCTGCCCCGCATCGAGCTGGTGCGCCGTGGCGAATGCGTCAGCCTCTGCCTCAACCTCTGGCTGGATGAAAACAATCTCGAGGCCGAACTGCAGGCGGCCGAAGCCGCCCTCGATGCCCTGCGCCCGGAAGCCCCGCTACCCGCCCTGCAAAAGCAGCCCTGGCAGCGGCAGGATTGCCCCGGCCCCGCCCAGTGGCAGACGCTGGTAGAGCGCGTCACTGCCCCCGATTTTCAGGCCCACACTCCCAAGGTGGTGCTGTCGCGGGAGAGCCTGCTGACCAGTCCGAACCATGATGCGGATATCAATCCCTGGGCCATGCTCGACCAGTGGGCCCGCCACGCCCAGGACTGTTTCCACTTCGGTTTTCAATTCTCCCCCGAGCAGGCCTTTATCGCCTGCTCCCCCGAGCGGCTCTACCGCCGGGAAGATCGCCACCTCTTTACTGAGGCGCTGGCGGGCACCATTCGCCGCTCCGGCGATGAAGAGGTGGATGCCCAACTGGCCGCCGAGCTACTGGCCGACAGCAAGAACCGGCTGGAGAACCGGCTGGTACATGCCGACATCCTCAGCCGACTGGCGCCACTGACCCACGATGCCACCCTGACCGAGCCGCGCATTCTCAAACTGCGGCTGCTGCAACATCTCAAGTGCGATATCGAAGCCGAGCTCAAGCCTGGGGTCTGCGACTGGCAGTTGCTCGACGCCCTCCACCCGACGCCAGCGGTGGGCGGTGCCCCGCGCGAGGCGGCGCTCGCCTTTATCCGCGAGTTCGAACCCTATGATCGGGGCTGGTACGCCGGTGCTTGCGGCATGCTGAGCCGGGAGACCTCGGAGTTCTCGGTCGCTATTCGCAGCGCCCGCATTCAGCCGGGCAGCGTCACCCTGTTTGCCGGTGCCGGCATTGTCGCCGGTTCCGAGCCTGTCGCCGAGTGGGCCGAACTCGACAACAAGATCGCCAATGTGCTCTCCCTGCTGGGATAGTCATTCACCCTTTTCACGCTACGAGAGCCCCTATGCCCACCCGTAAAGAGCCTGCCAGCGAAGAGTTTGCCTGCACACCGTTTTCGAGCCAGCACGCCACCTTCAACCACGTCTGGTCCTCCCTCTTGCTGGAGGAGCTCTTTCGCCTCGGGGTGCGCGACATCGCGCTGGCCCCCGGCTCCCGCTCCGCGCCGCTGACCATGGCAGCCGCAGCGCATCAGGGCTTTCGTCGTCACCTGCACTTTGACGAGCGCGGTCTCGGCTTTATGGCGCTGGGGCTGGCCAAGGGGAGCAACCGGCCGGTGGCGGTGATCATGACCTCGGGCACCGCGGTAGCCAACCTCTGGCCCGCAGTGGCTGAGGCCCAGCTCACCGGCGTGCCGCTGATTATTCTCTCCGCCGATCGTCCTCACGAACTTATCGACAACGGCGCCAATCAGGCGATCGACCAGCAAGGGATCTTCGGCCGCTATCCCGTCTATCAGCAGAACCTGCCGAGCCCCACCCCGACCATTCCGGCGGCGTTTGTGCTGAGTTCGGTGGACCAAGCCTTGGCCAAGCAGGTGCTCACCCCCGGGGTGGTGCACTTCAACTGCATGTACCCCGAG
Source organism: Aeromonas sp. R4-2 (assembly GCF_040908295.1). Lineage (NCBI taxonomy): Bacteria > Pseudomonadati > Pseudomonadota > Gammaproteobacteria > Aeromonadales > Aeromonadaceae > Aeromonas > Aeromonas sp. R4-2. Next base: position 127,866 of record NZ_JBFODL010000005.1, read on the forward strand.
CCCCTCTACCCGGGCGAACACTATCAGGATTTCTCCGACTATCTGGCCCCCCTCGGCAACTGGCTCAACTCGCAGACGCCCTGGAGCCCGTGGCAGCAGAGCGAGCCGACCTGCCCCCCTCAGGCAGAGTGGGAAAACTTTCGGCAAAAGCGCGGCATCGTGGTCGCCGGTCGCATTACCGACCCGCAGCAAGCAAAGGCCGCCGCCGAGCTGGCGGAGCGACTTGGCTGGCCGCTGCTGGCCGATATCCAGAGCCAGCTGCGCTTCGATCGCCGCAATCTGATCGAGCTGGATCTCGCCCTCAACAATGCAGCCGTGGCCGCCGAGCTGGGCCGTGCCGAGGTGCTGCTGCAATTTGGCGCCCGACTGGTCTCCAAGCGCCTTGGCCAATTCATCAAGCAGCAGGCGTGGCACGACTACTGGCTGGTGGACCCGCAGCCGGCGCGGCTCGATCCCGACTACCGGCTGCGCAACCGCCTGCTCTGCAACGCCGGCGCTTTTGCCTCTGCCCATCCGGTCACGGCCAGCAAGGCTCCCTGGCATCGGTTGCCAACTCTGCTGCAACCGGTCGGTCAGGCGATAGCTGCCGCCTGCGATCGCTTCTCCGAGCTCGGAGTCTGCCATCGCATCAATCGCCTTATCGAGGGGCAGCTCTTTGTCGGCAACAGCATGCCAGCCCGACTGATGGATATGCTCGGCGAAACGGGCAAGGGGCCGAGCCGGGTGATGACCAACCGCGGCGCCTCCGGCATCGATGGTCTCATCGCCACCGCTTACGGATTTGCACAAAGCAGCAACCAGCCCACCACCCTGCTGATCGGCGATCTGAGCGCCCTGCACGATCTCAACAGCCTGGCCCTGCTCAGCAAGGCGAGCCAGCCGCTGGTGGTGATCCTGCTCAACAACGATGGCGGCAGCATCTTTCGCATGTTGCCGGTGCCCACCGAAGGGGAGCTGCTGGAGAGCTACTACCGGCTGCCCCATGGCCTCGGCTTTGAACATGCCGCCGCCATGTTTGGCCTCGCCTACCGCGCGCCGACGACCCTGGCCGAGTTCGAGCAGGAGTACGGTTTGGCCCTCAAGGGTGGCGTTACCCTGATCGAGATCAGGGTACCGAGCGAGCAGGTGGCCGATGATCTCAAGGCATTGGGAGCGGCCATCCGTGAGCTGTAACGACACACCGCTGGTTCTGCTGCACGGTCTGCTCGGCGATGCAAACGACTGGCAACCGGTCATTGACCGCCTGCCCGGCCACCACTGCATTGCCCTCGACCTGCCGGGTCACGGCCAGCACCACGAGCTGCGGGTCAGCGACTTCGAGCAGAGTCACCAGTGGCTGTGCCGCGAGCTAGCCAGTCGCGGTATCGAGCGCTACCTGCTGGTCGGCTACTCGCTGGGCGGGCGACTGGCCCTATACCACGCCAGCCGTGAGCCGGCGGGGCTGTTGGGGCTGCTGCTGGAGAACTGCCACCCGGGGCTGCCAGCCGGTGAGCGGGCCGCCCGCATCGCCCACGATGAGAGCTGGGCAGCGCGCTTCGAGCGCGAGCCCCTGGCTGACGTGCTGGCCGACTGGTATCGGCAGGGGGTGTTTGCCGATCTCGACGAGGCGGCCCGCGCCCGCCAGATCGCTCGCCGCCTTGGCAACGACGGCAAGGCCGTGGCTGCCATGCTGCGCGCCACCTCCCTTGGCAAGCAGCCGGATCTCGCTTCCTGGCTGGCACAAGGCGAGTTGCCAGTCACTTATGTCAGTGGCAAGCGGGATCACAAATTCCATCAGCTGGCTTGCCTCATGGCGAGTCAGCATCGCAAAATCAACCACTTGGAGCTGGATGGCGGCCATAACCTGCATGCCCACCAGCCCGAGGCTTTTGCCCGACTCCTTGCGGAGTGGGTCAACCAACAACAAGAAGAGAAGAGTCATGATTGAAGCAATGACTGAAGCGGAACTCTACGCACCTGTCGAGTGGCGTGATTGCTCCGCCGGTTACGAGGACATCCTCTATCACAAGTCCGGCGATGGCATTGCCAAGATCACTATCAACCGCCCCCAGGTGCGCAACGCCTTCCGTCCCCGCACAGTCAAAGAGATGCTGCAGGCGCTGGCCGATGCCCGTTATGACGATCAGGTCGGTACCATCATCCTGACCGGTTTCGGCGAGAAGGCCTTCTGCGCTGGCGGTGACCAGAAGATCCGTGGCGACTACGGTGGCTATCGCGATGACGAGGGGACTCATCACCTCAACGTGCTCGACTTCCAGCGCGACATCCGCACCTGCCCGAAACCGGTGGTGGCCATGGTGGCCGGCTATGCGGTCGGTGGCGGCCACGTGCTGCACATGATGTGTGACCTGACCATCGCCGCCGACAACGCCCAGTTTGGCCAGACCGGCCCGAAAGTGGGCTCCTTCGACGGCGGTTGGGGCGCCTCCTACATGGCCCGCATCGTCGGCCAGAAGAAAGCCCGCGAGATCTGGTTCCTCTGCCGCATGTACGATGCCCGACAAGCCCTCGACATGGGTCTGGTCAACACCGTCGTGCCGCTGGCGGATCTGGAGCGCGAAACCGTGCGCTGGTGCCGCGAGATGCTGCAAAACAGCCCGATGGCGCTGCGCTGCCTGAAGGCGGCCCTCAACGCTGACTGTGATGGTCAGGCGGGCTTGCAGGAGCTGGCGGGCAATGCCACCATGCTCTTCTACATGACCGAAGAGGGCCAGGAAGGCCGCAACGCCTTCAACGAAAAGCGTCGCCCCGACTTCTCCAAATACAAGCGGAACCCCTGATGACACTCGCCCTGTATCGCTATCAACTGCCTTTTACCCAGCCCCTGACCTTTCACGGCAAGGTGGAGGTGGCGCGAGAGGGGCTGTTGGTGCGCATCAACGACGGCTGGGGGGAAATTGCCCCCCTGCCCGGCTTCTCGAAAGAGAGCCTGCAACAGGCAGAGGCAGAAGCCCTTGCCACGCTGGCAGCCTTGGCTGCTGGCGACACCCCGAACCCCGTGCTGCCGTCGGTGCAATTTGGCCTCGACTGCGCGCGCCGGACATGGCCCGAGCAGCGCAACCCGCTGCCGGAGCCCTATCCCCTCATTCAAGGCTCCCCCCAGGAGCTGCTGCGCAACTGGAAAGAGTGGCTGCACCGCACGCCCGGCAAGGCCAAGCTGAAAGTGGCGCGTTACCCGATGCGTGACGAGCTGGCACTGATCCGCCTGCTGTGCGACCGCCTCCCCTCCCTCAAGCTGGTGCTGGATGCCAACCAGGGCTGGACTCGCGAGGAGGCGTGGACCTTCTGCGGCCACCTCGACCCGAATCGCATCGAGTATCTGGAAGACCCCTGCGCCGACTTTGCCGACATCGCCTTTGTCGCCAACCGCACCGGCATGCCGGTGGCGCTGGACGAACTGCTGGCGCAGGGCAAGCCGTGGGAGCCGATCCCGCAACTGCGCGCGCTGGTGCTCAAGCCTACCCTGCTCGGTTCGCTGGCCAACTGCGAAGCGCTGATCGCCCGCGCCCGCGAACTACGGCTCAAGGTGATCATCTCCTCCTGTTTCGAATCGGATCTGGGCCTGAACCAGCTCTTTCATCTGGCAGGCGAGTGGGCACCGGAACAGGCGCCGGGGCTGGATACCCGCCGCTGGATGGCAGGCAACCTGCTGGGGGAAGATGGCAAACCGGATCTGAGTCGACTGGAGCAACTGTATTACCGTGATTGACCCCTCCCGTTCACCCGAACAGACACCTTGCCCGGTACGCCACCGGGCAATCACAGCCCCGAACCGCATTGCCATCCACGCAGTCTCCCCCCTCAGTTACCGCCAGCTCGATGCCCGCCTCAACAGCCTGTGCCAACAGCTGGAACAAGCCGGAGTGCGTCGTGGCGATCATCTGGTAGCGGTGGTGCGCGGTGCGCTGGAAGATGTGCTGCTGGCGTGGGCCTGCGTACGCAGCGGCGTGGTGTTCTGCCCGCTCAACCCCGCCTTTCCTATCGAAAAGCAGCGCGAGCTGGCGGTGCAACTCGATGCCGATGCCTTCTGGTCGGCAGGGGAGATCCCGGCAGGCAACTGGCAACCCTTGTGCCTCGACTTCACGCACGAACTGCCGGCAAGCGAGGAAACATGGCCGCTGGAATCGACCCAGCTCAACAACATGATCCTCACCTCCGGCTCCAGCGGTACGCCGAAAGCGGTGGCGCACCGGCTCTGCAACCACCTTGCCTCGGCACGCGGCTCTGCCACCCTCATTCCCCTCGAGGAGGCCTGCGGCTGGCTACTCTCCCTGCCGCTGTTCCATGTGGGCGGCTACGCCATCCTGTTTCGGGTCTTTCTGGCGGGCGCAACTCTGGTGCTGGATCAGCGTGAACGCTCCCTCAAGGAGCGGCTGGAGTGCCAGCCAATCACTCACCTCTCGTTGGTGCCAACCCAGCTCTGGCGCCTGCTGGCAGAGGGTTTTGATCCCGCCCGTACCCGCCTGCGCGAGCTGCTGCTCGGTGGCGCCGCCATCCCGCAACCGCTGGTGAGCCGCCTCTGCGCCATGGGGCTCGAACCCAAGGTGAGCTATGGTCTCTCCGAGATGGGCAGTCAGGTCTGCACCGCTATCCCCGGCGATGCTGGTGTAGTTGGCAAACCGCTACCGGGACGGGAGGTGTGCATCAGGGAGCAGGAGATCTGCGTTCGCGGCGCCACCCTGTTTGCCGGTTACTACCGGGCTGGCGAGCTGGATCTGCCCCTCGATGACGAGGGCTGGTTTCATACCCGCGACAAGGGGAGGTTCACTGCGGCAGGGGAACTGCTGGTAGAGGGGCGGCTCGATAACCTCTTTATCTCGGGTGGCGAAAACATCCAGCCCGAAACCATCGAGCAGCGACTGGTAGATCATCCCGCTGTCGCCCAGGCGCTGGTGGTGCCGGTACCGAGCGACGAGTGGGGGCAACGCCCCGCCGCCTTTATCGACTGGCACGGCGAGCCGGTTCCCGACTCCGAACTGGCTGCCTGGATCCGTGCCACCCTGCCCGGCTTTATGGTGCCCGACCACTGGCTCCCCTGGCCCGATCTTGGCGGCAATCTCAAGCCACAGCGAAAACAATTTCAGAATATTATTAGGTCGCAATAATTATTCATGCGACAAAAACTGACACCATGGAGCCATCCAAATACACATATGACTCAAAATAAAATGCTGGTGGTATCAAAATCCTCCTCCTCAGTCTGAATAAGTGAGAACGATTACATAAACGGCTTTTTTTTGCACATTTTTTGAACCAAATTAATTGGCTGTAGTACCATACCCTCCACCATGCATTTAGTAGGAAAGCTAACCATATGATAATAAAAGAAATTGACAATTTATCATTATTTGAACAAAGACTGCATGGTGGTAAAATGCACTCCTTGGCAGTAAGACGAGTCACACATGAGTAACAAAATTTATAAAATTGCAGAGGATATCTTTTTCTCCGCTGCAATATTTCGACTCTCGAAAGGGGACAAGGACATCAAGCTCAGCAACAAGGAAGCCGAGCTACTCGAAATGTTATGTGATGAGGCAGGCACTGTCATTCCAAGAAGCAAACTGCAGGATGCCTTGTGGCCAAATCAGGACAATACCGATACCAATTTGAACCGGCAGATACTCTCGTTGAGAAGAAAGCTGGAATCCTTCGGCTTGATGGATGCGATCGATACCATTCCACGGGTTGGCTATATGTTTTGTGCTCCGATTGAGCTCGCTGGGGAAAGTGAAGAACCAGCACCAGCGGAAGAAATTCAAGCGCCGACGCCTTCCCCTGCACCTCAAGCCAGGCGGCAATATACTCGCCGCAAATATGACCGATATTTCAGCCCAAAGCGTATTTTGCTGTTTGCATTGCTGCTGGTCTCGCTGACTTCACTAGCCCTCGTCATTTATAACTATGCGACAGCAAATACACTACGCACTATCAATTTAGGTCAGATTTCTCTCTATATGACCAGCGAGACGGAAAAAACACTGAATGTGAAAATAGATTCACTGACGCCCTTGATAAAACCTGTTTCACGTAAAGCTGATGAGCAGATTTCAATTCTGGTTGGAAAAGAAGCCATCAGCTATTTTTCCATCAACAATAGCAGCAGGAAATTATCCGAAAATATCTTTCTGTTGCGTAGCGGTCACCCTGTGGCCGAAGAAGTTCAATGCGTTATCACAACCATGAACCAGCAGGGAAATAATGTTTCCAACAACTATTACAATAATCAAGAAACTACAGTCAGATATCACAGAGATTGTCAGGCACCAGACAACTGGGTAGAAATGACCAGAAAGAGTAAATATATTGTGACCATGAACAGAGAAATAGTAGTGGCCACCGTGATAGCCACTGACAATCAGGGAAAGACGCTGTTCAATCTGGATTCTGTTGGGGATCTGGAGCGGGATAATGGCGATATTTCGGTCGAGATAAAAAATACCATTGTCAATTTCATTGACCAGCAGGCGCTGACCAATAACGCTATGGTCGCCACTCTGGTCGCGGCGCTAACGCCCCCCAAACAAAAAGCCAAGTTCATTCAATTGCCCGGAGGTATTTACCTTTCCAGTTATCTAGGTGGCGTCATCACCTGGCCTAGCCATGGCAATACAAAAGTCATCCAGCGCAACGACTTCTGAGTTTACTCATAAGCAACGATGAAATTGGCGACGGCAGAATAGTCGCCAGGCTGGATGTTCTTGGCGGTCAATGCCGCTGGATGTCCTTCAACCCTGGCAAAAAATTGAAGCTCATTATCTGCCGCACCACCTAGCAGATAGCCGCGGGAGGCACTACCCAAATTCAGAGGTGATTGAGCCACGTCATACAGGCGGATGCCTGCCCCCCTGGCAATCCCAGCCGTGAATGCCAATCCGCCGCTTAGTTCGGTATCCTGCGAGCCAGTAAAGGTCACCTTGGCCATGCGGAAAATCCCCGGCTTGCAATTGGTCAGACGGATGAAGAACGGCACTAGCTGCCCGACTCCGTTGGCATAGAGTTCCTTCACGTCAACTACCCCCATCTCGACCTCCTGATCGAGGGATTCAGGAGAAACCACACATGGCTGATCGATGATCCTGCCATGGAGATGGACCGTATTGCCAAGCAATTCCAGGTCATTGCTGGCACGGGGGGCTGCCGTTACCCCCAACAACGGGTACAGCACCAAGCCTATCCACAATGTCCGTAGCATAAAACATCTCCTCATTGGAACTCGGCAACAATGGTGGCTGTCGCATAGAAATCGCCCGCCGGAATATCTGCACCTGTCGGGGTTACCGGTGCAGCGATAAAGCCCCAATCACCGATATTTCCCTGCATGGAAACCGGATAGAAGGTATTCAATTTCAGCTGAGAACCATCCAGCTGTTTGAATTTTATCCCTAAATCGGAAATAACATTTCCACCTTGATAGCCATCCCGAGTTGTCCGCAGATAGTCTTGACTGAAAGAGGTTGGTTTTCCAGAAATGCCAAGGTTGATCTTCAAAGCATCCCCTTCGAAAACACCACCACGGCATTGAAATGTCAGAGGGACCGTCTTTTCAAAGTTATTTCCATCCAATCCCGAGCCCGGCAAATCACCAAACTCTACTTCAATCGTCTGCCCACCATTGATCACGCACTCTTCTGGTACATATAAAATTGCAGATGTAATCGTAATCCTAGACATTGGCAAACTATTAAAGTCTGTCGTTGTAGCCCCTAGACGACCATACATCTCTACAACTTGACGATCTGATATTTGCACACCATTAATTATTTGTTTTCTCACGCGAAAAGTTACCTTTCCACGGCTACCGCTTTCGAAATTATTTATTCTTGTCTCTTTCCCTTTAGTACAAGAGTAATTTGGGTAATCGTTACTTTCATTCGGAAATGGGGCTGTAACAAATTTTTTCTTCCAACCAGCTATCCAAATTTCGACTTTCATATCCAAAAAGTCATTTAGTTTTACAAAACCATCACCAGCTTGAGGCAAGCCATCCGTCATTGTTGCTTTATAGTACACTGGAGATTGCGGAATGCTCCTATCTGGGCAGGTAACGATACCTGAGTATTGCCCTCCCAAATTCCACTCAAATGCCTTGGTAGTAAAACCAGGTCTGTTTTGAATGTCAGCCTTGTCCAACGATATATAGTAATCATGGGTTGGGTTAGGCGTCACATAGCCATTTGCCAATGCCGTTCCTGCAAACAGCATAAGACTTGAACAGAAGATAGAACGTAGCATAAGGCTTACTCGCTCTTCACGGCTTTACAGGCATTGCCTGTGCACTGGTATTTGAGATCCATATATCCGCCGTAGTCATTGACGTAACTGATCACAAATTCATTACCCAGTGCTTCCGGGATGGTGACCGTCTGCTCTGACTTGGGGGCAACCATAAAGGCGGAGAAACCCTTGATGGTGGTCCGCTCCTTGCCCTGTGGATGACCTAGGCCCACGTAGGTGATGTAGTAAGGGGTCGGATTGTTGACCTTGAGGGCTTTGCCCTGCTTGGTGATCAGCACCTGATCCTGCCAGACGGCTCCACGCTCCGGCAGAATAGCCTCGGGGCGGTAGAACAGCTTGATCTTGGACTGCACGGCAATCTGCATCACGTTGCTCTTCTCGCTCTTGGGCGGGATCTCGCGCAGGTTGAAGTAGTAGATGGACTCGCGATCCTTGGGCAAGCTATCGATGGCCGGCACACTGGCGATGCGCACGATGGACTTCTGGTTGGCATCCACCCGCTGTACCGGCGGCAGCACCACGAAGGGAGAAGAGATCTTCTGGCCTTGGGCATCTTCAATCCAGGCCTGCGCCAAGTAGGGCAGCTTCTGGTTCTCGTTCTTGATGTTGAGGCTGATGGACTTTGCGCCGCCCGGATAAACGGCACGAGTACGATCCAGCACAATGGCGGCACTGACGTTGAGTGAGGTCATGCCAAGCGCAGCCAGACAGATATAAGAGAGCAGCTTTTTCATCGGTATCCCATTACTTGCAAGTGAGAGTCTTCATCGACAGATCGGTTACTTGTTGCGGCGCCACTATCTTGCACTGGCGGGCCCCGCCCCAGGAGAGTTCAAACGCTTCATTCGGTTTCACCCCGGTCAGATAGACCAGGCCATCTTCATCCACCACCGAGAGCACACGGCCGGAATCCTTGACGACGGTGGCACCAAACGGCGGCACTGAGCCATCGGGTAGTCTGACATTGGCCAGCAGCTTGAACCCTTCCGCAATTTCGAAAGCATTATACCCAATTGCGCCCTCGGTCAGGGTCCCCTGCTTGATGGCATTCATCGCATCGATGTCGTCGCTCAGCTGATCCACATCGACCCGGGTGTCACTCTTGCGATAGTCGGTCATGTCGCTGATCACCGCGACGCCAAAGCGGTTGGTCACGGCGCGGCCATTGTTGAAAGAGATGCCGGAGGTATTGTCGGTATCCACCATCATACGGGTACCGCCACGACGAGTCGCCTGGTGCAGGGCTGCACCGTGCTGGGTCGCCGTCAGACCGCCACGCAGGCTGGCACCAACCGAGGTGTATTCGCTCTGCACGCTGTAGGCATTGAGACTGACCGCTCCGATGTCGCTGTTGTGGTTGTAGTAACCCCGCGCCACGGCGTGGCCATTGCTCTGCACGCCCGCCCCCAACTGATAGGTATCATCCGGTCGACTGTAGTCCTGATAGGTGGCCAGGTGAGTCACCTTGCCGTTGGAGGACTGTACGCTGTATCCCGCGCTCTTTCTGTCCCCTATTGGCACGCTGAGGGTCAACATGACGCTCTTGTCATCCTCGTAGTTCTCGGTCTTGGTCTTGTAGGCCGACACATAGACGGAAACATCCTTGAAGCTGCCGATGTTCACGTTCTTGTTGATAGTGAGGCCGTAGCGATCCTCTGCCTCGTGATCCCAGTAGGTTCGGTGGGTGTAGTCCAGATAAACAGTCAGCGCCTTGGCTGCATCCTCCGCCCAGAAGGTCTTGTTGGCGGTGATGGTGTAGAGCTCCTTGTCACCCCAGGTGTTGTAGTCATCATTCGAGGTCGTAGTGTTGTTCTCCAACCGATCCTTGTTATTGAGGAACTGCGACATGGTCATGAAGTCATGTTGGGAGAAGCGATAACCCGCGAAGGTGATCGAGCTGTTGTATTCATCAAACTGCTTGGCGTAGTTCACCCGTACCGACTGGCCAATCTTGGTCGACAGGCCCGGCAACTTGGCGATGGACTGGGTCAGGTCGGCGGAAATAGCGCCGAAGGCATAGAGGTCACGACCGATACCCAATCCCATGGAGTTGTATTCACCCGCAATCAGGCTGCCGCCGTACAGCGACCAGGAGTTCGCCACCCCCCAGGAGAAATCACCGGTCACAAAGGCAGGGCCGTGCACATCGTGCACCGAATCCGTCTGTTCGGAAGGTGCACCAACCGCCAGGTTGTATCGGACATAGCCAGGGCGAGTCAGGTAGGGAACGGTTGCCGTGTCTACCTGGAACGAATTGACACTGCCATCTTGCTCCTCTACCCGCACATCAAGGCGGCCGCGCACCGAGCTGTCCAGCCCCTGGATGCGAAACGGGCCCGCCGGCACGTTGGTTTCATAGATGATCCGGCCGGACTGGGAGATAGTGACCTTGGCGTTGGTCTTGGCAATACCGCTCACTTCCGGCGCATAACCCTGCAGACTAGGCGGCAACATGCGCTCGTCATTGGCCAGGTTGACGCCGGTATAGCGGAAACCATCGATTAACTGGGAGTTGAGCTGCTGCTCACCTACTGTCAGCTTGGCGGCCATGTTCGGCAGCGGACGATAGGCATAGATACGGTTCAGCTCGGTCGACGTCCGCTCATTATCACCCCAGTAAGAGCTGGCCTGATAGTCACCCCGCAGACGCCAGGCGCCGTAGTTGAACCCCAGCGTACCATAGCTGCTGATGTTGTGATTGGAGTAACCATCGCCTTCGTTGACCTGGGCATTGATGTTGTAATCCAGCATCATCCCCGGGATCCCTTCATCCCATTGCTCGGGCGGAATCCAGTTGGGATCGCTGTACTTCATCCACGCCTGAGGGATGGCAATGCGCAGCAAGCCGTTACCGATATCGTTCGAGATCACTACGCCGTCCAGCGCCAACAGGTTGGCACACTGACCATCGTGCCAAGTATCGATCTTGGCGATGGCCTCGTCGGTCAGCGCCAGCTTGGGGATCACATCTTGCGGCAGGCAGGCCACCCCGCCCTTTCCCTTGCCAGTATCGTTCTCGTAGAAAGGGATTTTCTGCAGAGGCAGCTTGTTCTTGTTGACCTCGATCTCGAGGTAGTAGTCGCCGGGCAGGATGTAGCCTTCGTCGGCAAACTGGGAGAGGTCGATCTTGGTCCGATCATCCAGATCGAGCGCATCAATATTAAACTCCGTTTCTGCCCATGCGTGATTTGCCACCGCCATCAGGCCGGACACGCATAGCATAAAAGCCATTTTTGAATAATGTTTTTTTCTCACAGAGTCTGATGTTGAAACGCTCATATTTTCACTCTAGGAATTGCATAAAGGTCTCACGTAATGAGGTATCTACACTAAGCAATTGGTTTGCTTACATATAATTGAGTTCTAACAGCGTCGTACTGTCCGGAAGAAACAGCTGACTGCTGATGAGCCCCAAATTGAATTCCAGATCACTGTTGACGATATCCGAGACAATAAAGCGCTCACCGGATACCTTGTGATATTGGCCGTTATTGAGAATGCCCAGCTCATCGCTCATGGCACCACGCACGGACATGGAAATAAAAGGCAGTGATGCCACCGTCGCTCCGTCAACCTGACAACCGCTGATTTTCAACGTGCCCGGTTGCTGAGCCTGCAGTGGAATGCTGCGCAGCACCTCCAGCGTACAGCCCGATTCGGCTAGTCCATCCGTTAGTTCGTTGGCGTGGACTGATCCCGCCATCATCACCAGCTGCAGCACCATGGCCGCCATCATTGAAGTTTTCATGATTAGGGTTCGATGTGAGGAAACAGAATGTGTGAAGTTGTGGTGGCTCGCACCACCACAACCCTTGTCACACGTTAAGGCACTCTATTACTCGTAGGAGAGAGTAAAGTTGGTCACTGCAGTGAAAGCACCGGCTTTCAGCGGGTTGGTGTCTTGGCTTGCATAGCCTTTCAGCACGGCGCTAAAGGGCAACTCGTTGTCACCGTTGACCAGGCCGAAGGCGGCAGTCGGGGTACCCAGTACGATCGGAGCACCGCCCGGAGCAGTCATCTTGATACCGGCACCCGCGGCGTCACCACCACCGATCACCAGCAGGCTGGAGTCTACCGGGTCTTTGGCACCACTGAAGGTCACCTTGACGGCATCTTCCTTGTCAGAGATTTCACAGTTCAGCAGCTTGATGCTGAACGGCTTGGAGCTGGACTCACCACCGTTGGCCAGCTCTTTGGTGCTGATCTGGCCCATTTCAACTACCTGGTCAACAGACTCAGGGGCTACAGAGCAAGGAGCGTTGATGATTTCACCGTTAAAAGTGACTTTACCGGAACCGGCACCACCAGCAGCAAAAGCGGAGCCGCACAGCAGCATGGAACCAACACCCATAGCAACCAGAATTTTATTAGCTTTCATTCGTTTATACCTACATTAACGTGTGTTGTACTGCATCACTCCAATCATGCTGGAGTCACGATATTAAGTGATGCCGCGATATACTGCACAGCAACTGTTGGCGTTCGCCTCTCATTAAGCCGATGAGAGGTCATGCCAATAATAAACTGTGCCTTTCAGGTTTATTTAAATAAGCAAAAGCAGCACACCGCATCAGGGGTAGTTCCCGCTACACCTCAACTGCACAACTACATACGTCCTTGTCGTCTGTGCAGAAAGCCGCATTCCGCTTTTGCTTGGCGAACAAATTAACGACTCGTTTGATGCACATCAAATACATTTTGATTTGTATAAATTTTTTTATAAACACATAAAAAACAACAACTTAAACCAACAGTGAAACATAAAACGACATCATGAAATAAATAAAGTTCATATAAAGGACATCTATTGCAATATTGTCAGACTATGAATTTAAAGTTGCATACAAAACTCCAACAAAAACACAACAAAGATAACCTATCTATTTTTGACAATAGTTATCAACCACTTCATAAACCGCCCCCTAAAGAGGTAATCAGGTAATCAGGTAATCAGGTAATCAGGTAATCAGGTAATCAGGTAATCAGGTAATCAGGTAATCAGGTAATCAGGTAATCAGGTAATCAAATTATTGGCAGCCCACACATAAATATACATCTACTACATTACATATTAATTATAGATATGACGCGCTAATATAGAGGCTTGCCCGCAATATTCACAGGCAAGATTTGAGATAAAAAAAATATACGTTATTAATTATGCAGACTAACTGTGATCCATCTCTCATGATTTTTAAGCCGATTGATTTCTCAAAGTGGAGTGTTATCATCTAGACATAGAGTAAAGGGCAAACCGATCGAAAGGTCGGGACGCAAAGCCACCGGTCTAAGGGTTTTGATACCTAAGACAGCGGAGCTGCCATCTGAGAAGAGTGATGTTATTGCCGATTTATGGCATTACTCTTTGATTGCGTTGCCCTTTTCGTACAACACCTGTGACGAAAAGGACATAGATATGAAAGCTCAACACACCGCCTCCCGTTTAGTTCGCAAGACAGTTTTCTCTGTATGCACCTCCTTGCTGCTTGGTACCGCCTTGTTGCCATCCACAGCTTCTGCGGCTGATGGCTCAGTGACGTTTACTGGCACTATCTATGAATCTCCATGTGATTTTTCTGACAGCAGCGTGACCTGCTATTCAGGCATGAACAAGCAAACCATGCCTTTGGCTCACTTGCAGCAAGCCGGTCAAATCAGCTCAATTAGCAGCACTATCAGCTATAAAGTGACCAATGCCAGCAACATGGCGATCGTGACTGTCAGCTATCTCTGATGACTCATCTGTAGTGACGCTGAAATTGGCGCGAAAAAGATGAGCAGGTGATGTTGAAAGCAACTCTTATCAGGTCGCCTGTGCTACCCATACAGGCGGCCAATATCTTTTCATCCCGCCTCCTCACGAACAAATAGCTGGCTTTGCTGATTGAGTCACCAGTCATCATCCGCCCAGATAATGTGGCTTAAGCCATAGGGACATCTCGCTTTTCCTGATCATTTGCTGCATGTCTTGTGTTGATTAAATGAGATCTGACACGCACTTTACACAACTAACAACCTCTTCAATAAAGTCGCATGTGAGCCCTCACTACGGCAGCAGGAGTTCAAAAACAGCAAGCATATAAATCAACTCTATATCATTGATTTATATGTTATTTAAAAAATCATTGATATCCCTCTGAGTCCCTGTAAATTGCCTTGCGATTACTCGCAAGACAATACACAAACAAGAACAAAGGGATAAAAATGAACCGTTCAGGTACCGGGTGGCTGCTGCTGGCAGGCCCCCTGCTTTTGGCGACATCCTCGGCGCAAGCCAACTACTCCCCCAATGACTGGCGACAGTATCAGCTGACTGGCGAATCGAGCCGGCAACTGGCCGCTCGCATCACCGAGATCACCTACGATCTCAAGGCGCGCAGCAGCAAAGCGCCTTACCAGCAGCTTAGGGTCTACCGTCGCTTCGACTGGCAGAGCAGCGATCTCGCCGCACTGGCCGAGCAACAGTGTGGCGAGCCGCAGCTCAAGGTAGATGCGGGCTGGCAGATCCGCTTCGTGCGCTGTGAAGATCGGATCCCGGCGGGCAAGCTCATTCCCGCCAGCAGTTATGACTTTGGTTATGGCCTCAAGCAGGGTCGCTGGGAGCAGCTGGCGGGCACGCCGACCGCCCAGCGGCAGGATCGTCTGCCGCTGCCACAAGCCATCATCCTGGGTCAGAGCGAAAGGGAGCTGGATCGCTGCGAACTCAACGCGCAGGGCCGCTGCGCCGAGTCGGAGTGGCACTATCAGCCGCAGGATTGGCAGCAGTTGCAGGTACTTGAAGAGACCCCGAGTGAGCGGGATGGCCGGTTGGAGCAGATCTTCTTCCGCCTGCAGCCGGTGGCAGGCAGTCAGGCTGCCGCTCAGGTCAGCGAGCTCCACGTCTGGCGCCGCTATCAGTGGCAGCTGGATCAGCTCACGCCTCAGCAGGAGTGTGATGAGCCGCAGGAGCGCAAGGAGGGGAGCAACACCATCCGCTATCGCATCTGCCGTCAGGTGATCCCCGCAGGCAGCGAGGTTCAGGTAACGTTGCAAGATAGCGGCTACCAATACCCAGTCGCTGGCGGCGAGTGGCAACCACTGCCAGAGAGCAAAGAGTGGCAGGAGAGCCGGGTGCTCAATCGCCCCATCGTGCTGGCCAGCAAGGAGGAGCAGCTGGAGTGCCGCCGCGCCAACGGTCGTCTCTGCTCCGAGCCCGAGCAGCCCGATGTGGATCTGCTCGACAGCGATGCCGCCAAACTGGTAGCCGACGTGAGCGGCCAGAACAGTCCTGCCTGGCAGGCGGATTACGGCCACGATGACGCCAAGCTGATGGCGGTGGTGCGCGGCATGCGTGCCCTACTGGCGGCCAACCAGCCGACCCATCCGGCAATGGACAAGCTGCTCTACTATGTGCGCGCCCATAACTACCATGGCGGCGTTGGCAAGGAGAGTGATCAGGCCGCCCGGGCACTGGCCGGGGTGATGATTGATCTGCTCAACCACCCCCTGCTGCTGGGAGCTGAACCACAGGATCAGGCTGGCACAGTGCTGGAAGCCTGGAGCGTAGCGGCGCAGGGACAGCTTGGCCAAGCCGCCTTCCGCCAGAGTGCCGCCCCCATGCTGGCCCAGCTCAACCAGGCGCTCGGCTATGCGGTGCAACATGCGGCGCAGATCAATGGCCACAAACCCTGGGCCGATGGCCTGTTCGAGCTGCTCAATCTGGTCGATCAGAGCGCCTCATACGGTCAGCAAGCTGACTTCAGCGCAGCCGTGCTGCAACAGGAGGCGGCATTGCGCCAGAGCCTGCTGCAACTGGGCCTGAGCGAGCTGGCACTCTGGAAACAGCGCGATGGCTCACGGGATCTGTTTATCTTCAACAACATCCTCGATGCCCACAGCCGCCTCTATCAGATGATGCGCTACCTCCATCACACCAGCCCGGATAAGGCGATTGCCTATCGCCAACAGCTGGATCGCGATGTCATCGCCATCATGCGCCACCAGGGGCTGATCCCGGGTGGACAGCATCCGGCTGCCATGCTGGAAGAGGTCTCCTTGACCCTCTCCAGCTACTACCTCACCTACACGGATCGCACCAGCGAAGCCTGTGTCAGCGGCGAGTTCGCCGGGCTTTGCACACCGATCCGCATGGAAGATATTCTGCCGTTCGAGCACACCTGCTCACCCACCCTGCGTCTGCGTGCCCAGGATCTGACCCAGGCTCAGGCCGAAGGGATCTGCCGCGAGCTGGGTGATGAAGAGCAGCGCTTCCACCAGCAAATGGAGACAGGCTGGCAACCGGTGGCCGATGATCACAACGAGGCGCTGGAGCTGGTGATCTTCAACTCCTCCGCCGACTGGGGCCGCTACGGCAGCGCGCTGTTTGGCGTATCCACCGACAATGGCGGCATCTATATCGAGGGGGATCCGGCTCGCCCCGGCAATCAGGCCCGCTTCTTCGCCTATGAGGCGGAGTGGAAACGCCCTGCCTTCCAGGTGTGGAACCTGCGCCACGAGTACGTTCACTATCTGGATGGTCGCTTCAACCAGTACGGCAGCTTCGGACACTATCCGCTCAACCGCACCACCTGGTGGGCAGAGGGGATTGCAGAGTACATCGCCCACGGCCAGTGCTTTGCCCGTGGTCTGGATAACGTGGCAAACCGCCCCGCCAACCAGCGTCCGACACTGGCGGCGATCCTCCACCTTGACTACGACCAGGGTGGCGAGATGGTCTACTCCTGGTCCTATACCGTGCACCGCTTCCTCAACGATACCGGTCGCGGCGCCAGCTGGCTGGCGCTGGCACAGGCGCTGCGCAATCCGGATCGACAGCAGGCGATGAGCGACTTCGAAGGGGAGCTAGACCGGCTGATCGCCAACGACAGCGATGCCTATCAGGCGTGGCTGAGCCGGGATCTGCTGCCCTGGTGGCAAGCCAACAAGGAGTCAGACGCCTGCAAGGGTAACGACTCCGCCCACTGATAAACCTTCACCTACCAGAGGGGCTGCCATTGCAGCCCCTCGCTTTATCCCTCCGGACTCCCGCCTCTGCTGCGACAACCTCTGCCCGAATGAGGTGCCCGCCCGTTATCAAGCCTGACGCCAGCGGCCGAGTTGTAATAGAATGCCGATAGCCACTCCCAACTTCAGACCCTGACCGCACCGCGCATGAAGAAGTTTGCCAAGATCCTCCTCGCCTGCCTCGTTTTGCTGCTGGCCCTGATTGCCATGCTGCTGGGCTACAGCGAGTGGATCGTCTCGGATGCCCGTCACTACACCTACGATCAGGTGGACAAGGTGCCCTACAACCGGGTTGCGGTGGTGCTGGGTACCTCCAAATATCTCTCCGGTGGCGGCCCCAACCACTACTTCAAATACCGCATCAAGGCGGCGGCCGAGCTCTACAACAATGCAAAGGTGGACTTCATCATCGTCTCCGGTGACAACGCCACCGTGCAGTACAACGAGCCACGCCAGATGCGCCGCGCCCTGATCAAGGCGGGTATCCCCGCCTCCGCCATCTATATGGATTTCGCCGGATTCCGCACCCTCGACTCAGTGGTTCGCGCCAAGGAGGTGTTCGGCCAGGAGCGCTTTACCGTGGTCTCCCAGGGCTTTCATAACGAGCGGGCCATCTTCATCGCCCGCCATTTCGGTATCGATGCGGTCGGCTTCAATGCCGAGGATCCCAGCGCCTATCAGGGGATCCGCACCCGGGTACGGGAAGTCTTTGCCCGCCTGATGGGGCTGCTCGACCTCTATGTACTGGACAAGGGGCCCAAGTTTCTCGGGGCACCGGTCCCCATCGGTCTGCCTGTGCCTTGCCAGTCACTGAGCACCATCGGCAGCCTGCAACCCTGCCTCAAACAGCCCAAACCGGCGGTGGATGAGGCCAAGCCAGCGGCAGTCTCTGCCACGGTTGCCACCGAGTCAGCAACTTCGTCTGCCTCGGCCACGACTGAACAAGTCACTCCTGCTTTATCCGCAGCGGCAACGACTGGTCCGGTCACTCCCGCCAAATCCGCGGCAGAAACCGCCGCAGAGGCGCTCAGCGCGGCCTTGCCCACATTGCCGGTGGCCCCTTCAGCCGCCAGCGTCAGCACTGCCACACCATAAACAGACGACCCGCCAACTGGCGGGTCTTGGTATTACAGCGCGGGTTGTGGCGGTGAGCCTGTACACCCATTCCCAGCGACCAGGTCAGCCTCGCACCGCCTGATAGCGGCGGGCCACTTCGGCCCAATCCACCACCTGATAGAAGGCTGCGATATAGTCAGGACGCTTGTTCTGGTACTTGAGATAGTAGGCGTGCTCCCACACATCCAGACCCAGGATCGGGGTATGGCCATGCATCAGGGGGCTATCCTGATTGGCACTGCTCTCCACCTGCAATCTGCCCGCCTTGTCCACCACCAGCCAGGCCCAGCCGCTACCAAAGCGGCTCAGGGCCGCCTGAGTGAAGGCCTGCTTGAAGGCATCGAATCCCCCCAATTCCCGCTCGATGGCCAGAGCCAGCTCACCACCCGGCTCACCGCCCCCCTGCGGGCTCATCACCAGCCAGAACAGGGAGTGGTTGGCATGGCCGCCACCATGGTTGCGGACCGCCCCCTGCAGGGCGGTTGGCAGGGTGTCGAAGCGGCGCAGCAGATCCTCAACCGGCAGTGCAGCCAGCTCTGGCGCCCCTTCCAGCGCGGCGTTGAGGTTGTTGATATAGGTCTGGTGATGACGGCTATGGTGGATCTCCATGGTCAGGGCATCGATATGGGGTTCCAGTGCGTCGTAGGCATAGTTCAGGGCTGGCAGGGTATGGCTCATGATGACCTCTGTTCGGATTAATGGAGCCGGGATGAGGGCTCGCTCTGACACAGGCAGTGACCGAGCGAACGCATGATCCCGGCGTGGCTGCCGTGGCGCTGTACGAACGTCAGCAACTCGGCACGGGTTGTGCGGGTATGGCGCAAAGCAGCCTCTCGCAGGCGAGAGGAGCAAGCGGGGGAGTGACAGGTCGCCAGCAGGCAGTCGTGCACATAGCAGAGCAGGTCGGCGGCGCGATCGGGCAGAGTCATGGCCACCAGCAGATCCGCCAGATTGTGGTGAGCCACAACCAGCGCAGCCACCGCCTCATCGGCGTCATGCCACAGCACCAATTGCTGACGAGCCAGCCAGAGCGCCTGCTGATAATGGGCCAACGCCTGATGATACTCGCCGCAGTCAAACAGCCGGTTGCCCTCTCTGGTCTGCTGTTTCCAGTGATTCATGCTGCTGCCACCTTCGGTCGACTCGACCCACCCCTTCACCCAGGTTGCTGTCATATGCTTCACACCAACAAATGATAATAATTATCATTACATGAATCATATCCGGGAGACAAGGGGCGTCGGGATCGCAGCAAACAGCCAAAAAAGCGCGGCCACCCCTTGGCAAGGAGTGGCCGCTTGAGGCACCGGTCAGTGGATTCGACCGGCCAATTGGAAGTTAATGGCAGGTCAGATGTTGTTGGCGGGCGAAGGCGGGGCAATTCCCAGCAGCATGTGATCCATCATCCCCACCATGCGCCCTATCTCGGGCTTGGTGATGGTATCATTGGCCCCCAGTTGCAGCGCTTTCTGGCGGTTGTCATCGCTCATCAGAGAGGAGAACATCACGATGGGCATCTCCTTGTAGGAGGGGGTGTCCCGCAGCCGCTTGAGCAGGTGCATGCCATCCATGCGCGGCATCTCCACATCGGTGATCACCGCATTGACGAAGCCGGTCACCGGCATTCTCTCCTCCTGGGCCAGACGATCGAAATCCGTCATCATCTCCAGCCCCTCTCCCCCGTCCTTGGCCGTGATCACGTTGTAACCGGCGGTGCGCAGGGTAGTCTCGATCATCTTGCGGATAAAGGCCGAGTCGTCCACCACCAGAATGGTTTTGCCCTGGCGCAGCGCCATCATGCGATCGTCGATGAGCACCTTGCGATCCTGAGTGACGTCGTACTTCTCCATGCTGAGCTCGGGGTTGATATCGGCGATGATCTTCTCGAAATCGAGGATCATGATGAGGTTGCCATCGCGCCTGACCACGGCCACCACGCAGTCGTTCTCCCCCGCTTCCAGAAACTGGCTGGGGGACTCCACATCCTCCCAGGAGACCCGGTGGATCCTGCTGACACCGTCGATCAGAAAACCGTTGGCCATCTTGTTGAAGTCGGTGACGATCACCACCTTGTGGCTGGGGTCGGGGTTGGTCTTGATGCCAAGCCAGCCCGCCAGATCCACCAGCGGGATCAGCCGATCCCGCAGGGAGAATACCCCCACCATATGACGCTGGGCATTGGGGTAATCGGTTGTCTCCGGCACCCGGATCACCTCGCGCACCTTGGCGACGTTTATCCCGTAATAAGCGGTTTTTTCACGACCGTCCGGTAGCTGCTTCTTGAGGTGAAACTCGATGATCTCAAGCTCGTTGGTGCCACTTTCGGTCAGGATAGATTTACGCTCTTCCCCATCTTTGGACATCATGGTGACTCTCATTCTGGTTGCGCGGGCAGCAGACCGCTGCGGTTTTCCCTCAGTATAGGAATGGAATTCACCCAGCGGCTCGGATCTCGGCAAGATTGCAGCGTTAACCGCTTGATCCCGCAGGCTGGCGGGCTCGTATCTGCCACTCAGGACAACATTGGCAGATGGTGAAATCCATCATGTACTCACAAGGGGGCTGAGATGAGTGAAGGTATAGTCGTGATTGGCGCTTCTGGCGGGATCGGGGCGGCTCTGGTAACACACTGGTTGGCGGCGGGGGGCGGGCCAGTGATTGCCATCAGCCGTCAGCCCGCACCTGCTGGCCTCTCATCGCCGGGTCTGCACTGGCTATGTTGTGATTACAGTGATGAGCAGATGACAGAAGTGGTGGCGCGCATCGCGGAGTTGGCACCGAGACCGCACAGGGTGGTGATCTGCAACGGCATCCTGCATCAGGGGGAGATCCAGCCAGAGAAGCGGCTCGAAGCAATCAATCTGGATGCCATGACCCGTCTCTACCAGACCAACGCCCTGCTGCCGCTGCGCTGGATCAGCCAGCTGTTACCGCTGTTTGGCCGCGAGCCTTGCACTCTGGCCGTTCTCAGTGCCCGGGTCGGCAGCATTGGCGACAACCGAGCGGGCGGCTGGTATGGCTATCGTGCATCCAAGGCCGCCCTCAACATGCTGCTCAGGTGTGCCGCCATCGAGCTGGCCCGGCGGGCCCCAGGCGTCAAATTGCTGGCCTTCCATCCCGGCACCGTGGATACCCCACTCTCCCGCCCGTTTCACGCCAATGTGCCAGCGGGAAACGTGCAGAGTCCCGAGCTGGTAGCCGACCATCTGATTAACCTGATGAACCAGCTGCAACCGGATGGCGAGCTGAGCTTTCTCGACTGGCAGGGCAAACCTATCGAGTGGTAGAGGAACTCAAGAGACGCGCCAGCAGCGCCCGCAAACTCTTGATCACGGCGGGCTTGCCCGCCAGTTGCAACCTCGCGGCCAGCGCCCCCCAGTCGGCATATTGCCAGATGGCTGCGATCAGCAGATAACGCTCGTCAGGAGTCAGCGAAGCCAGCACACCCAGATTGCGCGCCAGCCACAACTGCAGGCTCGACTGGCTCAGTTCGAACGGCTTGTGATGCAGGGCAAAGCACTCAACCTCATCACGCTCGAACTCGCCAAGCTCAGCCGCGGTGATGGTGCTGCCTTGCAGACATTGCCATACCAACTCGGGATCCAGCTCGCTCAACTCACCAGCCAGCAGGGTAGGCAACTGGCGAATGAAACGCTGCTGCCACTGATCCAGCTCGGGCTCATGCTCGGGTTTCAGCGCCTTTAGCAGCAGGGCGGCGTGGCAGCCGCTGGCGGCATCCCGTTGTAGACCAATGCGCAGCACCGTCAGTCCGGCCTTGCGCCAGAAGGGGAGCAGGTCGGCGCTGGCCGAAAAGGCAGAACCGAGGTAATCGATCCCCGCCTGACGATAATGTTCTTCAAGCCTGCCAAGCAGCAGCGAACCCAGCCCGTGGCGGTGTAGCTCGGGATGGATGGCGATACGCATCACCCGGGCGTAGCTGCGCCCCCCCGCCGTTTTAAAACCGGCGTGGGCCAGCAGCGATTGGGGCAGCAGATGGCCGCGCGGACGGCGGCGACCGGCCCAGATCGCCTCGGCCAGTTCGGGCTCTATCTCCCCTTCCCGCGCCACCAGCGCCACACCCAGCAGGCTCGCATCCTGCTCCAGCAGATGGATGTCGAGATCCGGGCTCTCCAGCAGGGACCTGAGATCGCTCGGCGTAGTCTGGTAGTGAGCCAGCACCAGCAAGCCGAACAGCTGGTTGAGCAACGTCTCGTCGCTCGCCAGCGCCTCCTGACTGACCAGACGCCAGCTCGGGCTGGTAGGCGGCAAGGGAGTTGCCACTTCGGCATTGAGGCCGAGCAGGCGGAAGATCAGCGGCTCCAGCGGATCACGCTCACTCCAGCGAATGGGCTCAGAGAGGTGGATCTCCTGCCACTCCGGGGTCTGGCTATCGAGCACCCGTTTGAAGCGCAGGTGAAAACCGCGCCCCGTCCCTTCGTAACCGTGCTCGGTGGTGGCAAACACAATGCGGCTGTGGCGGGCCAGCATGGCTTCAAGCAGCGGGGTCGGAATGGCGGCCGCTTCATCCACCAGCAGCAGATCGGGATTCATCGCCTCGTGCACCAGCCGATCCGGCGAACAGTAGCTCAGCCCTGTCAGCTGTTCCGGCGTGCAATCGAGCCCGCAAGCGGCGTGGGCAAACAGGGTGGCGACCGTCGCCTGCGAGGGGGCCGTCACCACGATGTTCAGCCCTGGCTGCTGGCGCAGCAGCTCGGCGGCAGCCAGCCCCAGCAGCGCACTCTTGCCACGGCCGCGGTCGGCGCTCAGCACCAGCGGACGGCGGCGATGGCCCTGCAACACCTTGTGGATGGCGGGCAGTGCCCGTGCCTGATCGCTGCTCAGCCTGCGCTCGGGCCCAATCGGTTGCCACGGCTGCGAGCAAACTGGCGGCTCCAGAAAGAGGGCTGGATCACCTTCCAGCAACCGAACCAGTCGGGCGATAAAGCCGTGGCCGGCCCGGCTCGCCTCCTCCGGCTGGGCCACCAGCCGGATCCGGTCGGGATCCGGCCATGCGGGCCACTGCGCTCTGGGCGGGGTCAGCAGCAACAGCAAGCCACCGGCGCGCAGAGTGCCCGCCAGCGCCCCGAAGGCGTCGGGATGAAAGCCGCTGAAGGCGTTGAACACCAGCGTGTCGCACTCCTGACCGAGCCGCTGCAGCGCCTTGGCGGCGGGTTGCGGGGCATAACTCTCGGGCCCGGCACCCAGCCAGAAGACGGTCTCGCCGAGCAGGGATTGGGCGCGGGCAATACACTCGGCCTCCTCCCCCTCCAGCCAGATCAGGCGCCGCTCACCGGCGCGGGCCAACGCCTCGCGCAGGCTGTTGAGCTCTTGCGGCGTCATGAAGCCTGGCTGTCAGCCGGTTTGCGGGGCTCGAACATGCGCTCTCCCATCTGATCGATAAAGGTGTGGGCCTTCTGCACCATGAAACGCTCGGCATCGGCCGGATTGGCAAACAGATCGGAGCGGATAAAGCGGTGAGTCTGCAGCACCCCATCCAGCTCTTTGGTGATGCGGCCCGCCAGCCGATACTGGCCACCTTCGGCCATGGGCTCCGGATAGATGAGATAGCCGGCATATTCGGTGGGAGTGACTTCCGGCGCCTTGGTCGGCTCGCCCCCGAACAGGGCGCTGAACAGTTTCTTGAGCATGGTGATCTCCTCTGGTTGCCAGCATTGTCCCTAAGGGGTTGCACAGTGGCAAGCAGGGGATCTTATTACGAATGGTTATTTGCACTACGAACCATTCTCATTTAGATTTCATCTCATTCCACAAGAGGTGACCATCATGTACGTCTGTTTGTGCCGCGGCATCACAGATACCCAGATCCGCAAAGCGGTGCAGTCAGGTAAAAGCGAATTCCGACAGCTCAAGCAGTCGCTCGAGGTGGGCGCCCAATGTGGCAAATGCGTGCGCATGACCATGGAGATCATTGCCGCCGAGCTCGACAAGATGGAGCAGGAGCAACCCGTGCTCTACTACGAAGTGGCCTGATCCGGACACCTCCTTTCTGATGCGACCCGCCAACAGGGTCACCCCTTTTCTCAGGCGAGCTGGCTCGCCAGACCTCTTGTTGTCACTTTTCTGGACTAAGCTCTAACGATCGGAGCCTCAGGCACGAACCAAGGAGCACTGTCGATGAAAGGAGATCCCAAGATCATTGCCCACCTCAACAAGGTGCTGGCCAATGAGCTGATTGCCATCAACCAATACTTCCTGCACGCCCGCATCTACGATGACTGGGGCCTCAAGGCGCTCGGGCACAAGGAGTATCACGAGTCTATCGATGAGATGAAACACGCCGACGAGCTGGTCAAGCGCGTACTGTTTCTGGAAGGTCTGCCCAATTTGCAGGATCTGGGCAAGCTGCGTATCGGCGAGACCGTCGAAGAGATGTTGCGCTGCGACCTCTCGCTGGAGATGGATGCCATCCCCGACCTCAAGGTAGCCATCGCCTATGCCGAGTCGGTGCAGGACTACATCAGCCGCGACCTGTTCCAGGAGATCCTGGAGGATGAGGAGGAGCACGTGGACTGGCTGGAGACCCAGCTCGATCTTATCGATCGCATCGGGCTGGAGAACTACCAGCAGTCGCAACTGCACCACGGCTCCTGAGCCAGCAGGCCAGCAAGCAAAGAGACCCGCCAGCGCGGGTCTCTTCATTTGAGCAGCCATGACCCGAAAACTTTTCGACAGGATCACAGTTAATACGCCCGACGCAGCATCTGTCATGGCTTTCGATTAGGATACGACTCTCTGCCAATAACAATGCTACGGACGATTTCCATGGAACAGATTGCACGCGAGATGGCGCCCCACAAACGGGTGGCTCTGGTGGCTCACGACAACATGAAAACCCCTCTGCTGAACTGGGTAATGCGCCGCAAGGAGGAGCTCAAGCTCCACCATCTCTATGCGACCGGCACCACCGGCACCATGCTCGGCAAGAAGGCGCAGCTGCCCATCACCTGCCTATTCTCCGGCCCCATGGGTGGTGACCAGCAGCTCGGCGCCCTGATCGCCGAAGGGAAGATCGACGTGCTGATCTTCTTCTGGGATCCCCTCAATGCGGTGCCGCACGATCCGGACGTGAAGGCGTTGCTGCGGCTGGCTGCGGTGTGGAACATCCCGGTCGCCACCAACGAGGCGACCGCCGATTTCATCATGGACAGCCCCCATATGCGGCAGGCGTTCAGCGTACAGATCCCGGATTACGCCGGTTATCTGAAGGCACGCACCGAGTGATCGGCTAACCCGTCATGCAAGAGGGCCGCAACAAGCGGCCCTCTTTAATTGGGAAAATGAATCAGCCAGGGACACAAACCGGCGCCGGCTTATAGCGCGCGGGCGAGAATGCGTGCCACCCGATCCGGGTCGATATCCTGCTGCTCACCGAGCGCGGTGCGCCCCACCCGCTTGAGGTTGGAGCAGACCGCCGGAATGCAACTTTCGCTGAGGCCATAGTCGGCCAGCCGGGTACCCAGTCCCATCTTCTGGAAGAACTGCTCGGTGCGGATAATCGCCTCTTCGATGCGCAGGGCCTTGTCCTCGCGGGTCGAATGCCACACCCGCTCGGCAAACTGGGCCAGCTTGTCCTGCTTCTGGCTCGCCCGCTCACGGAGCAGTGAGGGGAGCACCACCGCCAAGCTCTGGCCGTGGTCGAGCCCGTAAAGCGCCGTCAGCTGATGACCGATGGCGTGAGAGGCCCAATCCTGCGGCACCCCGCAACCGATAAGGCCGTTGAGCGCCAGACTGGCCGCCCACATCAGATTGGCCCGCACCTGATAGTTGGTCGGCTCCGCCAGCGCCCTGGGGCCGTTCTCCACCAGCACCTGCAGCAAACCTTCCGCCAGCCGATCCTGTACCTCGCCTCCCACCGGAAAGGTGAGGTACTGCTCGGCAATATGGACGAAGGCATCCACCACTCCGTTACCGGTCTGGCGCGGCGGCAGACTGTAGGTGGTCGCCGGATCGAGCACCGCAAATTGCGGCTGCACCAGCGGGCTTCTGAAGGAGATCTTCACATCCCCCCGGCTCACCACCGAGGTAGGATTGCTCTCGGAGCCGGTGGCTGGCAGGGTCAGCACACAGCCCATCGGCAGCGCCTTGTGCACACTCGCCTGTTTACCGCAGATATCCCAGGGATCATCCCCCTCGTAGCAGGCGGCGGCCGCAACAAACTTGGTGCCATCCACTACCGAGCCGCCGCCGACGGCTAACAAGAAGTCGATACGATCGCGTTTAACCTGCGCCACCGCCTCCATCAACAGCTCGAATCTGGGGTTGGCGCCGATGCCGGAAAACTCCTGCCACGTCACCCCTTCCAGCGCCCGGGTCAGCTGCTCATAGACGCCGTTTTGCTTGATGCTGCCTCCGCCGTAGAGCACCAGCAGCCGGCTGCCGGGCGGGATCAGTTCGGGCAGGCTGGCGATCTGCCCCTCGCCGAAACAGATACGGGTCGGATTGGCATATTGGAAGTTGTACACGGCGGACTCCTCGACTGGCTCAATGCGCGGACATTGTGCGCCTGTGGGGAGGTGAGGTCAAAAGAGGTGGCAGAAGCTTGCCCATCGGCGGTCGACACTGGCCCATCGGTGCCGACCGGGTAGATCTCAGAACAGCGGCAGGATCAGGCAGTTTTGGCCTCATCTTTGGATGAGCTCTTCTTGCCGGTCAGGCGATCCATCGCCTCCTTGAGCATCGCCTCTCGCTGCTCGTTGAGCGGCTTGCTCTGCTCCGCCCGCTCTTCCGGCGTCAGCTTCTTGTTATCGGCGATGGTCTTGAGCTTCTCTTCGATCTCGTTGAACTTCTTGCGATCGAAACCAAGCGCCTTGTCCACCAGCTGCTGCACCACGCCCCCCTTGTCGGAGCTCATATCGAGCGCCGGCGGCAGCTTGTTGTTCTTGGCCAGATGTTCGTAGGTCAGCACCTGCTGGGCTTGGCCGGTCATGCGCTGGGTGGAGAGGCTGACCATCTCCTCCCAGCCACCGCCCTGACCGCCGCTACTGGCACTGTTGAGGGTAGCGAGGGCGCGGTTGTTGGAGGCGCTCTGGGCAAGCTGCTGGCTGTAGGGTTTGATATCCATGGGGGCTCCAATTCGGTGCGCATCTGCGGCAATGGGCACAGGCTGATCCGGTCACATGGGGCGTCAGGCCCCACCATTATCAATTAAACCAGCAAGTTACAGGCCAACTTGTCAGATGTTGCAAGATCCCGCGCTATGGCGGATCTCACCACGCCCCACACGCAAGGCTGGCGTCAGAATCATGACTCATCTGCTGCCGGCTCTCGCTGTTTTGGCACATTTTGCCGTCCACGCGCCACGACGCCAGAGAAAAGTCAGGAACCGCAGATCGATCACAAAACAAACAACCACTCGGGAATACAATTTTGGCGCACATCACAACCAGCCAGCCGTGTCATGGATGATCTGTTCGAAAAACCAATAACAGGCAGACCAATCTGTCGTGCTCACTCCGCTGCCAGTTCGGAGTTGCAGCCTCCCCACACCTCATCCCCTCGTCTGACTCTCACTCACCGCAACCCTTCGGGTACACCTATGAAAAAACACACCTTGAGTCTTCTCTCCGCCACCCTGCTCACCCTGCTTGGCACCAGTGCCGACGCCTGTACCGGCCTCATCGTCGGCAAGGGGGCCAGCGCCGACGGCAGCGTAATGATCGCCAGAAACGAGGATTTTGGCGTCAACAACTGGAACAAGTACCTCGCCTTCCGGCCCGCGCAGCAAAATGAGGGCAAACTCTGGAAACTGGGCAACGGGCTGGAAGTGCCGATGCCCAAGGCGTTTTTCGCCTACTCCGCCATCCACGACTGGGATGCCACCACCAGCGATCCGGCTGGCAAATATTATGAAGAGCGCGGCATCAACGAGTTCAACGTCGCCATCTCGGCCACCACCAGTGCAGAGGTCAACGACAAGGCCCAGAAAGCCGATCCGCTGATCGAGAAAGGAGTGATTGAAGCCATCATCCCGACCCTGATCCTGCCGCAGGCCAAGACGGCCAAAGAGGGGGTCGAGCTGCTCGGTCGCTATGTGGAGCAATATGGCGCCGGTGAGGGCAACAGCCTCTATCTGGCGGATGTGAACGAGGCCTGGCTGATGGAGATCGGCTCCGGCCACCACTGGATCGCGGTGCGGGTGCCGGACGACAGCTACGCCATGGTGGCCAACGGCCTGCGCATTCACGGCGTCAATCTCGACAGTGCCGATGTGCTGCACTCGCCCAAGCTGCTGGAGTTCGTGCGCAAACACAAACTGCTGGATAACGCCGACCCGAAAGATTTCAACTTCGCCAAGGCGTTCGGGGTCATCGCTGACCCCTACAACGTGGATCGGGAGTGGCTCGGCCAGAACATGCTGACGGCCTCCCACAAACAGGCGACCCGGCAGGCGCAATATCCACTGTTTATGAAGCCGGATGCCCCCATCGCCGTGCCGGACGTGGCCAGGGTGCTGAGCGCCACCTATGAGGGCACACCGCTGGCGGGCAAGGCGGAGCGGCCGATCCGCGTCGATCGCCAGCTGGAATCCCACGTCATCCAGCTGCGCAAGGAGATGCCCAAAGAGCTGCAGGGATTGATCTGGCAGAGCTATGGCGTGCTGGCCGAATCAGTGATGGTGCCGCTCTACAACACCCTGGAAAACTATCCCCTGCCCTATCGCACCGGCAGCGACAGCTACTCCGATGATTCCGCCTACTGGCAGTTCCGCAGCCTGACCGCGCTGGCCAGCGCCGATCCGGACAAGTACCTGCCGCTGCTGCGCGGCGTCTGGAGCAAGGAGAGCAACAAGCTTTACAAGGAGGTGGCCCTGCTCGACCAGAGTCTGAAGCAGGCCTATGCCAGCGACAAGGCTACCGCCATCGGGCTGGCCGCCGACTACTCCTACGGCCAGTTGGAGCAGACCTATCAGATGGCCAAAGATCTGCGCTACAAGCTGATGACGGATCTGACCAAGAGCAGCGAGAAGAAGTACTCGGAGGAGGAGTTCAAGAAGATCATGAGCCTGTAATCTGCTCGCCAACGCAAAGAGGCTCCCGAGGGAGCCTCTTTTGTTTCATCCAATGCAGCGATCAGCGGCGGCTGATATTGAGCGGGCCGAAGGTCTGCGCCACCGGCATGATTTCGATGCTGTTGATGTTGACGTGGGCCGGTTGCTGGCTCACCCAGAGCACGGTATTGGCGATATCGTCCGGCTGGATCGCCTCCACCCCCTGATAAACGGTCGCAGCCTTGGCGTCGTCACCGTGGAAGCGCACGTTGGAGAACTCGGTGCCGCCGCACAGGCCCGGCTCCACGTTGGTGACGCGGATGGCGGTGCCCGCCAGATCGGCGCGCAAGTTGAGGCTGAACTGCTTCACGAACGCCTTGGTGGCGCCGTAGACGTTGCCGCCCGGATAGGGGTAGGTGCCCGCGATGGAGCCGATGTTGATGACGTGACCGCGATTGCGCGCCACCATGCCCGGCAGCAGCAGGCGGGTGAGCAGGGTCAGACCGCTGATGTTGGTGGCGATCATCTGCTCCCAATCTTCCAGATCCGCCTTGTGGGCCGGCTCCAGCCCCAGCGCCAGACCGGCGTTGTTGACAAGCAGATCCACCTCGCTCCAGGCGGCTGGCAGAGCGGCGATGGCGGCGCGGGTAGCCGCCTTGTCTTGCACATCGAACGCCAGCGGCAGGAACTGCTCGCCCAGCTCGTCAGCCAGCGCAGCCAGCCGCTCGGCACGGCGACCGGTACCGATCACCTTGTACCCCGCCTGCACCAGCTGGCGGCTGATGGACTCACCAAAACCGGACGAGGCGCCCGTTACCATTGCAATCATCTGAACCTCCATTATCTCAACCGATATTGTTATTTATGTTGTTGAAACCAATCTGATTTATTCATCGCTCAATTCACGTCCGGTCGCCTTGCGCCAGACAAATACCACCAGATGGAGCAGCAAAAGGGCCGAGCCACCCAGCGCAAACAGCAGGCCGGTGAGGGCGTTGACCGAGGTGTCGGCACCAAACCACCACCAGACCAGCCAACCGACCATGCCGATGGCAAAGGTCTGGCCGGCGCAGACCGGACAGCGCCCCAGCTTGGCCCTGATGGCGGTGGCAAGACAGTTGTCGCAGCTCATCCTGCTCCTCTATTCTGCTCGTTCAACATGATCAGTTGGCCTGTGAAGAGGGCTTGCGCGCCTGAGTGCGAGCCACTCTGCGCCGCTCACGCTCCTCGTCGCTCACCAGCGGCAGCACCAGCCGGTGGGCGTGCTGGTCGCGGCCATAGTAGTCCGCCAGCCGCTGCTGGGGACGAAATCCCAATCCCTGATAGAGCGCCAGCGCCTCTTCGTTGGCGTCCCCCACTTCGAGACGAATCGCCCCCCAGCCAGCGGCCTTGCCCTCGCGGATCACCTGCTCCAGCAGGCGGCGGGCCCAGCCCAGACGGCGCACCGTCCAGCGGATGGCCAGCGCCTGAATGACCAGCCGATCCCAGCCTCTGTGCTCCAGCAGGCAGAGATAGCCCATCAGCTGATGTTTCTCATCCAGCAGTAACAGGGTGCGCCCCTTGGCATGGGCCAGCAGATAGTGCCAGCGGCTGCGGCCGAAGGCGACTTCGGGGGGAAAACAGTAGCGTTCCAGATTAACGATGGCGCCCAGATCATCGGTTCGGGCCGCTCGTACGGTCAACACGGGGAGTCCTTGTTCGGTTATTTATCCTCAGCACCAAAAATGCGACTTGTATCACAAGTTACCAAGGCGTCATATTAGGCACTGTAACCTCTTGTTTCCCCTCGCGCCATTGTCGTGCTTTTCGGTGCATCGAAGCCCACTGGGGATCCTGCCTGTTCAGGCAGTCTGATCTGTGGAGCCGAAAATATGAGTACCTATGTCATCGTCGAAGAGCTGGGCGACTGGCCTTGCCATGCCGATTATCTGCTGACCGCCCGCACCTATCTGCAACATGGCGTGCCGACCACCGGCGGCCGACCCCGCATCATCAACCTCTGCCGCAATCTGGAACACCTGAGCGCAGGCTACTACTGCTCGCTGCTGGCCCAGGCTCGCGGCCACCACTGCCTGCCGGGTCTGCAAGCCATCAGCCGCCTGCAACCCCAGCAGCCACCGGCCAAGCTGTGGCGCAAGGCGCAGGGGTGGCTGGCCCAGCAGAGCGAGGATCGGATTAGAGTGCGCGCCATCTTCGGCCAGTGTGAACAGAGCGAGCTGGCGGGGCTGGCCCGCTACTACTATGGCCTGAGCCAGCTACCGCTGCAGGAGCTGACCCTCAAGCGCGGCCGCCACGGCTGGTCCGTGCGCCAGCAGCAGAGCCTGTCACCGCTGGAGCTGAGCCCAAGCGAGAAAGAGTTGATGCTGCACCACGCCCAGGCGCTGGTGGGGACCGGTGATGAGGAGCCGGCGGCGCAGCTCTATCAGCTCGCCATTCTGGTGGATCCCGATGATGGCCGGGCCAGCAGTGACGGGCTGGCGCTGGAGCGCTTTATCCGGGCTGCCGCCGCCCAGGGCATCCGGGCCGAGATCCTGCCACCGTCGGCCATAGAGCGGCTGCCGGAGTTCGACACCCTCTGGCTGCGTGCCGAAACCGCAGTCGGCCACTACACCTTCGAATTTGCCCATCGTGCCGAACAGCTCAAGATGCCGGTGATCGACAGCTCCCGCGCCATCCTCGCCTGCAGCAACAAGCTCTATCTCTACGAGCTGATGGTGCGCAGCGGCGTGCCCATGCCGCCCACCATGGTGGTGACCCGCCGCGGCCGCCACCATGTGGATGAGCTGGTGCAGCGGCTCGGCCTGCCGCTGATGGTGAAGGTGCCCGACGGGGCGCAGGGGCGCGATCTCGCCATGGCCAGCGACGAGCAACAGCTGGCCCGCCTGCTGGACGAGGGGCTGGGCCGCTCCGCCCTGCTGCTGGTGCAGAGCCGGATCCCCGCCGAGTTCGACTGGCGCATCGGCTTTCTCGACGGCTCGCCGCTGTTCGCCTGCCGCCGCTACCGGCCCGAACCCGGCAACCGCATTCGCCGCCGCAAGCACCCCCTCGACATGAGCCGCATCGAGGCGCTGCCGCTCAACGAAGTGCCGGAGCGGGTACTGCAGACCGCTCGCCGTGCCGTGCATCAGCTCGGCAATGGCCTCTACGGGCTCGATTTGCGCCAGCAGGGGCGTGACTGCGTGCTGCTGGAGATCGTCGACAACCCCTGGATCCGCGGCGATATCGAAGACAAGGAGGCGCAGGATCTCTACGAGCGACTGGCCCGCGCCTTCCGCCAGCGGCTGGAAAACCGGGGCCAGAGCACCGCATGACCCCGCCATGACTTTGTCGCCCACAATGACAGAGAGGGCCCCGCGATGGGGCCCTCTCTCATATCAAAGCGTGCTGTGGCTGACTTATTGCAGACGCAGGAAACGCCCGCTCAAGGGCGGTATCTCCACCGTCACGCTGCTGCCGCCGATAGCCAGACTCTCTCCGCTTTGCAGATCCACCAGCGCGCTGCCGCTGTGCAGCTTGCCCGTCGGCAGGTTGTAGCTGAGCGCCGTGGTGGAGAGGTTAAGCAGGTAGACTATCTGCTCCCCCGCCGTCTGCTTGATGTCACCATAGAGACTACCCTCGGCCACCAGTTTGACTCGCTCTCCCTGATAGAGCGCGGGGTGGGCGGCACGCATCGCCAGCAGCTGGGCGAGCCACTCTTTCAGCTCGGCTTGTTCGCTACCCGGCACAAAGCCGGTGACAGCGGGCACCTTGCCATCGCTGCGGGCCACATGATCGTCGCACAAGCCCTGCGCCGCACAGTCACCGCTGACCTTGGCAGCAAAGCCCGGCACCTCGTCGCCAAACTCCTCACCATAGTAGAAGGTGATGGGGCCGGAGCGGGCCGCCATAAAGCTGAAGGCTGCCTTGTGGCGCTGCCAGTACTCGGTCGACTTGAAATTGCCACGCTCCAGCAGATCACCGAAACGCACCAGATCGTGGTTGCCCAGCATCAGGTTCGGCATGGCGTGATTCGGGTAGTTCTCCACCTTGTTCCAGCTGGCGTCAAGCACGCTGGCCCCCTGGCCGCCCTTGCCGGACTCCTCCACCGCCAGCGCCTGCACGATGCCGTAGCGCAACGGGAAGTCGAACGCCGAGGAGAGCGCCGGATTGTCGCTGCTGCCATAAGCCTGAGCGCGAATATCGTCAGCCCCCTTCCACACCTCGCCCACCATGTAGCCGAGGGTGCCCCACTGCTGACCGGCGGCCTTGCGCGCTGCGCTGGCCTGCTCCACCTCGCTGCGAATGGCGCGCCAATCATCCAGCCCAAGCTGATAGGCCTGATCGAGGCGCCAGCCGTCGATGCCGTACTGCTCGACCCAATAGCGGGCCACCTCCTTGAAGTAGGCGAGGCTCTCCGGCTTGCTGTAATCCACCAGCTGGCCGGGATAACCCGCACCGCCGCTGGTGAGGGCTGGCAGACGCCCCTCTGGCGAGGGCTTGCTCACCCCCACCTTGTTGACGTGGCCAAACACCCCGTCGAGGAAGACATAGAGGCCGCGCTGGTGCGCCCCGTCCACCAGCTGTTTGAGCTTGGCATTGCTGCCAAAGTTGGGATCCACGGTAAAAAAGTCGCAGGCGAAGTAGCCGGTGGCATCGAGCTTGTTATCACCGCCTTGCCCCGCGCAGGAGTCGAACACCGGGGTGAGCCAGATGGCGTTGACGTTGAGACTCTTGATGTGGTCGAGACTGTCGATGATCCCCTGCAAATCGCCGTTGTGCTGGGAGGGGCCATAGCCGACGCCGTAGTTGGCACTGCCGTCGCCATCGGCAAACGACTCCACCATTACCTGATAGATGCGCAGGTTGCAGGCGGGTTGATCGTCGCCATAGCAGGCACGACTGGCCGTGGCGACCGGAGGGTGGGTGACCGGCGGATTGACGACGGGGGGAGAGCTCTCCCCGCCTGAACTACCACTGCCGCCGCAAGCAGCAAGTAACAGGGCGGCCCCGAGCAGGCCGCCATAGCGTAACGTTCCCTGTTTCATTGTTATGTTCCCGCTGTGAGAGCAGGCGTCTGATACGCCTGTTTTTCACCATGATAGCGATGCTCACACAGCGGTGTCTGTGACTGAAAACGTTATCTGACTCAACTGGTTAGAGCACCCCTGCCGAAGCAAAACGGTAGTTGAGCGAGAGCCAGTACGAGCGACCCGGCTCGGGGATGCGGCCGCTCTGCTCATAGCCCAACCCCGCCTGACTGCTGTGCACCGACTTGGAGAGGTGCTCGTAGTAGAAGGTGTCGAACAGGTTGTCTACCCCGGCCGAGAGCTGCCACCCTTTGGCAAACTGCCAGGCGCCGCTCAGATTCATGGTGAAGAAGCCCGGAGTCTCCCCCTGATCCTGACCCGCAACGGTACCGGACCAGAGATCTACCCGATCCTGCGCCGCCACCGCGCGCCCCAGCAGGGTGAAGTTCAGCGCCTCATTTGGCTGCCAACCAAGGGCCAGCTTGCCATCGAGCGGCGGCATCTGAGCCAGCGGTTTGTTGTCGCTCTGGTTTTCGCCGTAGACCACCGCCAGACCACCATCGAGACGCCACTGCTCGGCAAACTGCCAGCGCCCCTCCAGCTCGCCGCCCCGGGTCTGGGCATCGATATTGCGCACCTTGTTCGACTTGCTGTTGTAGAGCAGGTAGTCCTTGATATCGGCGCTAAAGAGGGAGAGGGTCAGGTCCAGCTCGCGACTGCGCAGGGCCAACCCAGCATCCCACTGGCGACTGCGCTCCGGGTTGAGGGTGAACGGGGTAGTGTCCTTGCTGCGCTCCCAGTAGTCCGGCGCACGCTCTGCCTGCCCCCACGCCAGATAGCTGGACCAGCGTGGCGACCACTGATATTCGTAGCGGCCAAACCCGCTGTTAAGACTCTGGGTATCGCTGTAGAGGGTCTGTTCACCAGCGCCATAGCGGGTGGTCTCTACCCTATCCTGACGGTAACCGCCCTTGTAGCTGTGAGCCCCCTGCTGACGACCCAGTTCGGCGAAGCCGCCCTGCTGCTCGAAACGCAGGGTGCGCTGGCGATCCTTGGTGGCATAGTCGACCCCACTCCGACTGCGGTGCTGATCCCGGTTGCTGTCGAGCCCGGCGGTCAGCAGCCAGTCTGCTGGCAAGGCGATGTCGTTGGCCCAGCGACCGCCGGTGTTGCGGCGATCCGGGTTGGAGAGCATCTTCATGCCGCTGTTTTGCCGCAGGCTGAAGTTGTCCATGATGTGGTCTATGTAGTTGTCCCACAGGGTCAGCTCGCTGCGCTG
Organism: Aeromonas sp. R4-2; assembly: GCF_040908295.1. Lineage (NCBI taxonomy): Bacteria > Pseudomonadati > Pseudomonadota > Gammaproteobacteria > Aeromonadales > Aeromonadaceae > Aeromonas > Aeromonas sp. R4-2. The sequence goes on from NZ_JBFODL010000005.1 coordinate 163,516, forward strand.
CCAGTGAGTGGTGATCTGCTCCTGCTTGAGCTTCAGCCCGAAGGATTCGCGATCAAACATGGGGCCATCCATGGTGCGATCCGCATAGGCGGCGCGAGCATTGCTGCGCTCGGCGGTCAGTTCCAGCCAGGTGTGCTCCCCCGGCGTCCAGCCCAGCTGGGCGGTGCCGTTCTCGCGGCGATAGAAGGATCGCACCTTGTCACCGTGGCCATCGCGGTAATCATCGCTGTCGGAGTGGGTGAACTGACCGCGCAGATAACCATCGGTCGAGCCTGCCGTCATGTCGACCATCTGATCATCGCGGCCGAAGCTGCCAAAGAGGGCCGAGGCATCGGCCTTGAGACCCGGTGCAGTGAACTCGGGTCTGTCCCGCTCGAACAGCACAGTTCCCGCTAGAGTGGCCCCCTGCTCGAGGGATTGCGGCCCCTTCAACACCCGGATCCGGTCAAAGGATTGGGGGAACACATAGGCCGTGGGCGGGTCCATCCGGCCGCCACAGCCACCTGCCAGCATGCCGCCATCCATCTGCACGTTGAGGCGGGACATCCCCATCCCCCGCAGCACGGGATCGCCACCGAGCCCCCCTTTGCGCACCATGCTCATGCCGGTGACATTCTTCAGATAACCGGCGCCGTCGGCAGCGGGCATGGGGGAACCGGGCTTCTTGGGATCCAGCGTCACCTCCAGGGTGCTGGCGGGGCGGGTTGCCACCACCACCATGGGATCCAGCTGTTGCAGCGGTTCCTGACCGGCAGCGCCGTGACAGGCGAGCCCGCCCACCAGCAGGGCAAGAGGTGTGCGCATATGACAAGCCATACATTTTCCTTATGTATTTGTTTATTTTGTTGTTTTCATTCAACCAACCAAACCTTTCAGCAAGGGAAAGGTTTGCCGTCAGGCCGCAAAAAAGGCCTGCGGCGCGAAAGCGGCAAGCCTCTGTCAGGTGAAGCGAAGGCAAGTTGGCAAAATGTTGCGCAGGTTTTACCCAAGTTGGCTCAGAAAGGCAAACGGGCAAACATTCCAGTAACAGGAATCTGGCGTTGGCTCACAAAAAATGAGGATTAGCTGAAGGCTTCCCGCTCATCAATGGGAGAGATGAGGTGATAGACCTCATGAGCGGATAGCGTGCAGCCAACAGGCCACTCCAGTTGGTGGTGACGATTGATGAAGACCCGGGCGCAGTGACGCTCGCTCTCCAGCTTTGCAAACAGCGGCTGGGTTCGCCAGGGGGTCAGATCCAGCACCCCCGTGGTGCCATCCGATAACACCAGAAACAGGCGCCATCCCCGCACATACTCGACATCGATAAAGACCGGCATCCCTTCGGCTCCGATTGAGATAATTCGCGGCAATTATAAACACCCACCCCCCATCCATACGCGCTGTGGCTCACATTTTATCCAGCAGGTTATGCTGTGCTCATTAAGCGCGCGACATCACATTTTTAGATGATAAATGTGTTAATTCCGGCTTTTAACAAAATTGAATGCAACCTTAACCAGTTCGATCTGTCATAACCTCACAACAAGTAAAAAACGTCTGTGGACAGGCGCTTACAGTCTCATTCAGGAACAAAAATGACAGATCTAAAACAGCGACTCGGCCCGTTCTGGCCCTTCGCCATCTTCTGCGCGCTCGCGCTTTTCTCTCTCTCTTTCAGCCGAATCGCCCTCGGTATATGGCAACTGGAACGAGTGGATGCCGTGGCCGGTTGGCAGGAGATGCTGCTGCAAGGGATCCGGGTCGACTTTGCGACCCTCTGCTGGGTCTGGGGTGTCCCCGCCATGCTCACTCTGCTGCTGGCAGGCCCCCATGCCATCGGCCGGGGCTGGCTGCAACTGATGCGCGTCTGGCTGACCGTCGGACTCTGGCTGATGCTGTTCCTCGAGATCTCCACCCCCTCGTTTGTCACCGAGTATGGCGTGCGCCCCAACCGTCTCTATGTGGAGTACCTCATCTATCCGAAAGAGGTGTTCGCCATGCTGTGGGCGGGGCGCAAGGCCGAGCTGCTGCTGGCGTTACTCTTCAGTGGCGCCGTGCTGACCGGCGGTTGGTGGCTGAGCGGCCGTCTGGTACGTGGTCTCTGCTTCCCCCGCTGGTATCTGCGTCCGGCCTTCGCCCTGCTCATTCTGGCCATAGGTTTTCTCGGTGCCCGCTCCAGTCTCGGCCACCGCGCCCTGAACCCGGCCATGGTCGCCTTTGCCGAGGATCCGCTGGTCAACTCGCTCACCGTCAACTCCGCCTACTCCCTCTTCTTTGCCATCAAGCAGATGGGCGCCGAGGAGGATGCCGGCCAGTTTTACGGCGAGATGACGGAGCAGAAGGTGCTCGAGGTCATGCGCAAGGAGAGTGGCCGTCCGGCCAGTGATTTCAACTCCGAGCAGCTGCCCAGCCAGACCTTCAACGAGGCGAGCTTCCAGGGTAAACCGAAGAATCTGGTGATCCTGCTGCAGGAGAGTCTGGGCGCCCAGTTTGTCGGCTCCCTCGGTGGCCTGCCGCTCACCCCCAACATCGATGCCCTGTCGCAGCAGGGTTGGGCCTTCGAGCAGCTCTACGCCACCGGCACCCGCTCGGTGCGCGGTATCGAGGCAGTACTGACCGGCTTCACGCCGACCCCGGCACAGGCGGTGGTCAAACTCGGCAAGAGCCAGACCAACTTCTTCACCATCGCGGATCTGCTCAAACAGCGGGGTTACGACACCAGCTTTATTTATGGCGGCGAGAGCCACTTCGACAACATGCGCAGCTTTTTCCTCGGCAACGGCTTCACCACCATCGTCGAGCAGAAGGATTTCGACAATCCGGTGTTCAAGGGCTCCTGGGGCGCCTCCGACGAGGATCTGATGGCCAAGGCCGACGAGACCTTCAAAGCGCTGCACAAGGAGGGCAAACCCTTCTTCAGTCTGGTGTTCAGCTCCAGCAACCACGATCCGTTCGAATTCCCGGACAACCGCATCGAACTCTTCGAGCAACCCAAACAGACCCGTAACAACGCGGCCAAGTACGCGGATTACGCCATCGGCGAGTTCTTCAAGAGGGCGAAACAGTCCGAATACTGGAAGGACACCCTGTTCCTGGTCATCGCCGATCACGACAGCCGGGTCGGTGGCGCCAGTCTGGTGCCCATCCCCCGCTTCCATATTCCGGGGGTTATCGTGGGCGATGGCATAGTGCCGAGAAAGGATTCGCGTATCGTCAGCCAGATCGACATGGCGCCTACCCTGCTCTCCCTGATGGGGATCAGTGCCGACTACCCCATGCTCGGCAAGGATCTGACGCGCATGCCCGCCGACTGGCCGGGGCGCGCCATCATGCAGTACGACAAGAACTTCGCCCTGATGCGCGGCAAGGATGTGGTGATCCTGCAACCGGAACGGGCGGCAGAGGGCTATGTCTACGACAATGCCAGCGAGAAGCTGACCCTGGCGGCGCAGCCGGACGCCTTGAAGGAGGATGCCCTTGGTCTTGCCCTGTGGGGCAGCATGGCCTATCAGAAGAGTCTCTATCAGACGGCCAAGGATGAACGCACCGCAGCCAATTGAGCCGCTCGTGCTGCTTCAACCCATAGCAGAATAGAAAAAACCGCCAGCTGGCGGTTTTTTCATCTCCCCATATTGTCGGCCCACTGGCCGCTATGGCTGGGGAAAGCAGGGAAGGGAGCGGCTGAACTTGTGCTCGAACACCAGCGAGGTTTCGAGGTGCACCACCTCCTCGCGGGAGGTGAAGTGATCAAAGACGAAGTTGCGCAGGTGCTCGGTATCGGAGACACACAGGTGCACCAGAAAATCATCCTTGCCGCCCATGTGGAACAGACTGATCACTTCGGGCAGAGCCAGAATGGCATCGCGGAAAGCATCGATGATCTGACGGCTGTGGCGGGCCAGTTGCAGGGAGACCATGGCCTGAATGTGGCCACCGAGGGCCTGATAATCCACTTCGCAGTGCGCCCCCTTGAGCACGCCATCCTGCTGCAACTTGCGCACCCGCTCCAGACAGGTGGAGGGGGCAACGCCCACCAGCGCGGCCAGATCCTTGTTGGTCATGCCCGCATCCCGAAACAGATGGGCCAGGATATCCAAATCCAGTTGATCCAGGTTTCTCATCTTAACTCCTTGAACCGCTCAATTTTTTAGACTCTGCCCGTAAACCGGGGCAAACACAACGGCCATTGACATCCCCCCTGCCCCGCCTATCCTTGGCGCCATTCACCGGCCGCAGCCCTGCGGCCACCACGCGAGGATCCGCCATGCACCCGTATCACCCCTTCTGGAGCCTTGAGGTTCCCCGTGTCGACGGTCAGCTGCTGCTGACCCCCTGCCCCGGCACCCAGCAGGTGCCGCTGACCCTGGCGCTCGATCAACTGCGGTTGGCCGGTGCCCACGGGGTGGTGACCCTGATGACAAGCGCCGAGTTGATCCGACTCGAACTGGCGCAGCTCGGCCAGCAGGTCGAACACGAAGGGATGCGCTGGTTCCATCTGCCCATCGAGGATGATCTGGCCCCCGACACCGACTTCGAGGCGGCCTGGCAACAGGCGCTGCCGCAGCTGCGCGAGCTGCTGGGGGATGGCAAACATCTGGTCATCCACTGCAAAGGGGGCAGCGGTCGTACCGGTCTGGTCGCTGCCGCGCTGCTGATGACCCTCGGCCAGCCACAGCAAGAGGCGATGGCCACCATCAAGGCCCACAGACCCAAGGCGTTTACCCTGGCCTGCCACCGCCAATGGCTCGACCAGCTGGCCAAGCGGCTGGCGCAGGGCGACTGACTACTTGCCCCCCTGGTCGTAGGTAAAGACCTTGCCGATATCCTCCACCCGATAGCTGGTGAGCTGATAGACGTAGTAGTTGAGCCAGTTGGCAAACAGCAGGTGACCGTGGCTGCGCCAGCTGGCGCGCGGGGTCTTGCCCGGATCGTTATTCGGATAGTAGTTGACCGGAATGGCCGGTTCGAGCCCTGCCGCCAGATCCCGCTGATACTCCCCGTCCAGCGTCAGGGCATCGTACTCCGGGTGCCCGGTGACAAACACCTGACGACAATCCTTGGTCGCAGCCAGATAGACCCCCGCCTCTTCTGACTCGGCAAAAATCTGCAAGTCGGTCTGGGCGCGGATCAGATCGCCATCAAACGCCGCGTAACGGGAGTGCGGGGCGACGAACTCGTCATCGAAACCGCGCAGCAACGGCTCGTGCTCATCGAGGCGATGGTGGCGGTAAACCCCGGAGAGCTTCTCGCCGTGGGTCTGCTTCTCCATGCCATACAAGGCTTTCAGCGCCGCCTGCACCGCCCAGCAGAGGAACAGGGTGGAGGTGACATGCTGATGGGACCACTCGATGATCTCGACGATGCGCGGCCAGTAGACCACCTCTTCGAACTCCACCAGCCCGAGCGGCGCCCCTGTGATGATCATGCCGTCGTAGTTATTGCCACGCACCTGCTCGAAGTCGTGATAGAAGTTCTCCAGATGGGCCTGCGGCGTGTTCTTTGACTCCCTGTCATCAATACGCAGCAGATCCACATCCACCTGCAGCGGCGAGTTGGAGAGCATCCGCATCAGCTGGATCTCGGTCTCAATCTTCTTTGGCATCAGGTTGAGGATGAGCACCCGCAGCGGGCGGATGTTCTGGGTGACGGCCCGGGATTCCGTCATCACGAAGATGTTCTCCTGCCCCAGCACTTCGGCGGCGGGTAACTGATCCGGGATCTTGATCGGCATGCTTACTCCCTGTACTGCATCAGTAAATATGTCTGGACATCCAGAAGCCTATAATAAAGCTCCTGCCCTGTCATCAGATACCTTTTGTATTCACCCCCGCCTTTGACTAGCATACGGCTCAGTGTGTCTCCTGCTTCCAAGATAATGACCGGTATCAAGATTTCCGTAGATCGACTGCAAGTCGGCAACTATGTATCCCTGCCACTGGGGTGGCGCGAACACCCGTTCCTGTTTTCCAGCTTCAAGATCAAAAGTGAAGAAGAGATCGAGCTGATCCGCCGTCTCGGCCTGAAACTGGTCACCATCATTCCCGACAAGAGCGACGTTCCGCCCAAGCCCCTCAATCAGGTACAGCCTCAGCAACAAGAGAGCGCAGACGCCGCCCAGCGCCAGGCCCAGATGCAGCAGGAGAAAGATCGCCGCATCGAGCAGTTGCAACTCTATCGCCGCAATCTGCAGCAGTGCGAGAAGCAGTTCCAGCAGTCGCTGGCGCAGGTGCGCAGCGTGATGAGCAAGATCCAGTCACGCCCCCTCAATGCCATCGGCGAGGCGCAGGAGCTGGTCAACGCCATGACCGAGCAGCTGCTCTCGGTTGACGAGATGGTGCTTCATCTGGTCTCCGACAGCGAGGATGGCAACAACCTCTACTTCCACTCCCTCAATGTGAGCGTGCTCAGCATGCTGCTGGCCAAGGAGTGCTGCATGACGGCCGACGAGATCCGTCAGGTCGGCATGGGGGCGCTGTTCCACGATATCGGCAAGCTGAAGATCCCGAGCCAAATCCTGCGCAAGACCGAGCCGCTGACCAAGCCGGAGCAGAACCTGATGGCCCAGCACCCGCGCTACGGGCTGGATCTGCTCAATCTGGCCAAGGATTTCCCGGCCGAGGCGAAGGGGATCGTGCTCCATCACCATGAATATCTCGATGGCAGCGGGCCGGAAGGGCTCAAGGGTGGCCAGCTCGATCCGCTGACCCAGATGGTGTCGCTGATCAACGAGTACGATAACCTCTGCCACATGCAGGCCAAGGTGCCCTACTCGGCCCTGAGCGGCCTCTACAAGCAGCGCAAGGCGCAGTTCAATCCGGAGTACCTCAGCATGCTGATCCGGTTGATGGGGATCTACCCCCCCGGCAGCGTGGTGCAACTCTCCAACGGTCAGGTGGGGCTGGTGATGTCGGTCAACGCTTCCCGCCTGCTCTACCCCTCGGTGCTGGTCTACGATCCGCGCATTCCCCGTCAGGAAGCCGCCATCATCGACCTGCAGCAAGCCGAACTGTCGATCGCCAAGGTGATCCACCCCAAACGGCTGCCGCCCGCCGTGTTCGAGTACCTCAATCCGCGTACCCGGATCAGCTACTACTTCGAGCACAACAAAGCCTGATTGTGTTGGCCCGAGGCCAACCGTTGCCACCCGTTTAATCCAAGGAGCCTGCCATGCGTATCGAGATCATCAGTACCGGAGACGAGATAGTGACGGGTCTGGTGGTGGATACCAACGCGGCCTGGCTCAGCGCTCTGCTGCTGGAGCAGGGCTGGCAGGTGCGCCGTCGCCTGACGGTAGGGGACAACCTCGCCGACCTGAAAACGGTGCTGCAAGAGAGTGCCCGCCGCGCCGAGGTGGTGTTGGTGTGTGGCGGGCTCGGGCCCACCGCCGACGACCTCACCGCTCAGGCGGCAGCCGAGGCCTTTGACCAACCGCTCACCCTCTTCCCCGACTGGCTCGCTACCATCGAAGCGCGCTACGCCAGCCGTGGCCGCCCCATGGCACAAAGCAATGCCAAACAGGCCTGGCTGCCACAGGGGTGCGAGATCCTCGACAACCCGGTCGGCACCGCCTGCGGCTTTGTGGTGCGAAGTGGCCAGAGTCAGCTCTTCTTCACCCCGGGCGTGCCGTTCGAGTTCAAGCAGATGGTGCGCGAGCAAATTCTGCCGCGCCTCAAACAGCTGGCCGGGGCACAAGTCGATACCGAGCTGCGTCGCTTTTACACCTTCGGCATCTCGGAATCAGCCCTCAGCGATATGCTGGATGCCGAACCCTGGCCAGCCAGAATCGAGCTGGGTTACCGCTCCTCCATGCCCCTTATCGAGCTGAAGCTGATCGGCCACGGCGCCAGTGCCGCTGACATGGAGAGTGCAGAGCGCCGACTGCTGGATACGATCCGCCCCTGGCTGGTTGGCAGCGGAGATACGGAACCGGCGCAGCAGATCCTGGCGCTGCTGCAAGACAAACCGCTGACTCTGCTGGAGGGGGAGAGTGGAGGTGCGCTGCTGGCGCTTTGTCACGGCCATCCCAGGCTGGAGGCCAACTTCAGCGCGCAACTGGCCGATGAGCTGGCGCAACTGCCGACCACCGATGCGGGCCTGCAACTGACCATAGGGCGAGAGGGGCCGGAGGGAGTGCCACTGCAGCTCAGCGCCGATGGCAAGCACATCGGTCAGACGGTCAAGGTCAGCCACCCAGACCCGGAGAGCCGCCGCAAGATCCTCGCCTTTGCCGCCCTCGACATGCTGCGCCGCCATATGCTGGGTGAGCCGGTACTCGGCGATTACCTCACCCTGGCCAGAACAGCCCAGCGCAGCTGATAACTACCGCCCCTGCCAGCGACCCTACGTCGCTGGCGCTGCGATCCGCCTTTTCACGCCATTGCCAAACAGCACCCATATTTATCCGGCCGCCATCACCGATTTGACTTCAATTCATTGACCATTCAGAGGAAATATCTGAATACTGCCCACTCTCAGGGTTGGCGACTCGCTTTATTAATCACTGAGAGATTAAATGACAGTAGAGGAGCGAGCCGATCGTTCCGTTCTCATCCAGCAAGGAGATGCGGTGTTAAGCAAAGAGTGGTTGCTGCTATCAAGCGATATGGAACTGGTCTGCCTGCGGATTGCCGCCGGTCTCACCAAACCTGTCACGGAACAGGATGTGCAGGCTCTGCTGCTCGCTTCCAACTGTCGCCGCTATCAGCCGCTGCCCGAGGGGATCAAACAGGCCATCAGCCTGCTCAATACCCTGCTCACCAACCCTGCCGCCCCCGTCCCTGCCAACCCCATCCCCATCGGCAAGCGTCAGGATGCCCGACTCGCCGTAATAGTGGAGAAGGATCGCATGAGCGCCATCGCCCAGATCACTGCCGACTGGGGTGGCAAGTATGTGACGCTGGAACAGCTGAAAGAGGCGATCGCCATCAGCGAAATCAAACAGGGGGTGAGTGAGCAACTGCTCACCGCTGCCATCCAGTCAGCCAAGGAGGCCGCCCCCGGCAGTCAGCTCAAGCTGGTGATTGCCAACGGCCAGCCAGCCGTCAATGGTCAGGACACTCGCTATGAGCGGTTGGTGGAGACCCCGGCCGAACGGATCCTCAAACCGCAGGAGCTGGGGCATGGCAAGGTCGACCTGCGGGATCTCGGCTCCATCGTCACCGTCAAGGCCGGCGCTCCGCTGATGCGCCGTCATCCGGCCACCGTCGGGGTACCCGGTTTTACCGTGACCGGTCAGGACCTACCCGCCAAGGATGGCAAAGACAGTCCGATGAGTGCTGGCGAGGGCACCTTTATCTCCCCCGACGATCCCGACCTGCTGATTGCCGGTCGGGCTGGCCTGCCCTGTCAGGAGAAAGCAGGCATGAAGGTGGACGAGGTGCTCAGCGTAAAACAGGTGGATGCCCGCCACGGCCATATTGATTTTGAAGGGGGCTTAATCGTCAGCGGCGACGTCAACCCGGGCATGAAGATCCGGGTCAGCGGTGACATCGTGATTGGCGGCTTTATCGAAGGGGGCTGGATCGAGGCGGGGGGCAGCATTACGGTACGCCACGGCATCATTGGCCGCCGCAACGAGCAGGGGGAGTACCTTTGCCAGCTCAATGCGCAAGGGGAGATCCACGCCAGTTACGCCCAGTATGCCCAGCTGGAAGCGGGGGGGGATATCCAGATCCAGAGCCAGCTCAGCCACTGCTACTCCCGCAGCGGACAAGACATCAAGGTGGGCGATAGCAACATGCGCAAAGGCACTCTGCTGGGGGGCACCAGCATTGCCAATCGCCTGATCATGGCCCCCAGCCTGGGGGCCGAGGCCGCCAACCATACCCGGCTGCAGATCCTTGGCGGCTACTTCACCCACAAGGAGCAGGAACACCAGCTCAAGCTACGCCAGCAGGCGTGTCAGGCCCAGCTGGAGAAAATCAAGGAGCTGGTCATGAAGTTGCTGCAACTACCCAGCGACAAGCGCAATCCGGATACCCTGCGCAAGCTCAAACCGATCCGGGACCATCAGCTGGCCGAACTGGCCCAGCTCGATGAGCAGCTCACCGCCAACCAGGAGGAGCTGCGAAACTTGATGGCTCAGATGGAGGTCATTGCCACCCAGCACCTCTACTCCGGCATCGAGGTCGAGATGGCCAGCTTCAAACGCAAGGTTACCATCACCCGAGGCCCTACCCGCCTGACCATCCATGATGAAACCCTGGAGATGACTCCTTACGAGGGACACAAATAGCTCAACCGGCACGCCCCCATCGCTGAACCGGCCGTGATCCCGCCGCCGATTTTCGCTACACTCGCCACTTCCTTGGCCCCACCGGGCGGGCCACCCAGACTCAGGTAGTGAGAGATGTACAAGCTGATCGCATTGGATATGGATGGCACCCTGCTCAACCCGCAGGGCCAGATTACTCCCCGCACCCACGCCGCCATCAGCGCCGCGCGCGCCAAAGGGGTAACCGTTGTGCTGGCCTCCGGCCGCCCGCTGGAAGGGATGAGCCGCTATCTGGAAGAACTCGGCCTCACCACAGAGCATGACTACGTCATCTGCTACAACGGCGCTCTGGTGCAACAGGTGGCCGATCAGCGCATCATCCGCAGCCAGCTGCTGACCGGCAGTGACGCCAGCGCCGTCGCCAAACTGGCTGATGAGCTGGAAGTGAACGTTCACGGTTTCTCGGTCACCCGCGGCCTGATCAGCCCCCGTGTCAGCACCTACACCGAGCACGAATCTCGCCTTATCGGCATGCCGATCAATCTGATCGACTTCGCCACCCTGCCTGCCGACGAGCAGATCATGAAGGTGATGATGATCGACGAGCCGCCCCAGCTCTCCCGCGCCATCGAGCGACTGCCTGCAGAGCTCTATGAGCGCTATACCGTGGTACAGAGCGCCCCCTTCTTCCTCGAGTTCATGAACAAACAGAGCAACAAGGGAACCGGCGTGGCCGCGCTGGCCGAGCACCTGGGCCTGACCGCCGCTCAGGTGATCTGCGTCGGGGATGCGGGCAACGATCGCCACATGATCGAGTACGCTGGCCTCGGTGTGGCGATGGGCAATGCCACCGACGAGATCAAGGCTCTCGCCCAGCACACCACTGCCCGCAACGATGAAGATGGCGTAGCTCAGGTGATCGAGCAGTTCGTACTGAATGCCTGATCACAATCGAGCGCCGCTGCGCCCGATAAGGAAATAAAAACGGGGAGGCTGTCAGCCTCCCCGTTTTTTCTGGTTAGTTATCTGCGTGATGAGCGGTAATTCGCTCACATCACTGGTTCGCCAGACACTGGGTATGGGAGCCCGGTTGCAGGTAAGGCGTCAGCAGGGGAGCCATCCCCTTGAGCACCTGCACCGGCAGCGCCGAGGTGAAGCGGAACTTGTCAGACTGGCTACCCGGTACATAGGCGGTCAGGGTACCGAAGTGATCCTCACCCAGATAGAAGACGAAGGTTGCGGTGCGGTTGCGCGCCAGCGAGCTGGTCACGTTGCCATAACGGCCCACTGTTTCAATCCGGTTATCCCCGGTCCCGGTCTTGCCCCCCATCTGCAGCACAGTGCCATCCGGCAGGGTAAAGGCACCGGCGATACGTCTTGCCGTGCCCCCTTCAACGACCTTGGAGAGCGCACTGCGCAGGGCGGCCGCCACCTCTGCTGGCATCACCCGGGTTCCCTCGGTGTGCTGCGGCTCAAACTCGGTCTCGAAAGGAGTCCCCTTGGCGAACGAGAGGTGTTCGATACGCAAGGTTGGCGAGCGGATACCGCCATTCTGGATAATCCCCATCAGCTCGGCCAGTGCAGCCGGGCGATCGCCGGAGCTACCCAAGGCGGTCGCCAGCGAAGGCACCAGATGGTCGAACGGGTAACCGAGCTTGGCCCAGCGCTGATGGATATCGAGGAAAGCTTCAACCTCCAGCATGGTGCGGATCCGGCTGTCACGGGCACTGCGATGACGGGTCTTGAACAGCCAGCTGTAGACCTCTTGCCGCTCGTCACGACTGGCCGCCACCGCGTCGGCAAAGGTCGCCTTGTCGAACTCCTTGAGATAGGCCAGCAACCACAGCTCCAGCGGGTGAACCCGGGCGATGTAGCCCTGATCCGGCAGTGAATACTTGCCCGGGCCATAGCTCACATAGAGCTGATTGACCCGTTTCGCACTCAGCTTCTCGCGCGGCAACCGCTCCGCCAGGAAGGCAGCAAATGCGGCTTCGCTGGCTTCCGGCATCAGGTAGCGGTGAACCGCCGCCAGACGTACCGCACTCGGCTTGAGACCGTCGAGGAAGGTATCGAGCTGCTCCTCGGGAGTCTTGCCGCGATATTTTCGCCAGAAGCGCAGCAGATAGGTCTGGCCCTCTTTGTCGGCAAATTTGGCCAGATACTCCTGACGACGGGGATCCTTGTCATCCTTCAGCAACTGGGCACGGTTGCCCTCCTTGTAGAGGCTGTAGCGCACGATATCGCGCATCAGCCGCACAAAGGGCAAGTTAATCGACTCACGCAGAGAGTCACGCAACGTCGGAATACGATTGTTATCCTCGCGGCGGAAGTTGTTGAAGGTGTGCATGCCGCCACCGGTAAAGAACCCTTCGTTGGGGCTGGCGGAGTATTTGCGATCCAGCGCCGCTTCCAGCATTACAGGCAGGCTCTTGTCCTGAGCCGTCATCAGATAGGAGATGGCCCAGCGGCTGAGGTTGTCCTGAGAGACGGCAGCCAGCTTGCGCAGATTCTCGACCGGCATCCCGGCATAGTTGTCGTGCAGCTCGGCCACGATCTCCAGATAGGTAGTCAGTACCCGCAACTTGGCGGTTGAGCCCAACTCCAGCTTGGAACCTTCGTTGATATCGAACGGCTGATCGGTGTTGTCAGTCTGCACCCGCACCTTGAACCCTTCCGGCGATTTCTCAAACAGGGTGAAGCTGTAGCGCACATCGCCGGTCTTCTCCGGCGAGAGCAGGCGCTCACCAAACAGTCCCACCTGAGCGGCAAACGTCGGGTCGGCCAGCTGTTGCAGATAACGGGAGATTTCGTTCTGCAACGGCATGTTGAGGCTGGTATCGGCGGTCAGATCCATCCGGTCGAGGTCATAGAGCTGCACCCCGAGCTGGCGGCTCAGGCGAGTACGGGCAACCTGCAACCCCTTGTTATTGTTCACCCGGGTGATAGCAGGGGACTGCAGGAAGTCACGGAACGTAATCTTGGCCTTGAGCGCCGCCTCCATCAGTGGCGGCGTGATCATTCCCTCCTGCACAAACAGGCGCAGGTAGCTGTCGGTCAGGGTAGCCAATGCCTCTCGCCCCTGAGCCAGATAGTAAGAGGGACGGCGGTGCGCAATCATCAGCGAGACCACCTGACGCAGGGCAAGCCCCTGTTCGGCCAGCGGTGCGTTCTGGTTGCGGGCGGGGTCCAGCAGACGGTTCACGTCATCGACATTTGCACCAAACCAGACCCAGAGACCATCTCCCAGACCATGCACTTCACCATATCCCGGCGCAGCCGAGAGCGGTACCGAGTTGAGGTAGGCCCAGGCGACCAGTTTGCGCGCTTCGAGGGTTTCCGGCCCGAGACGATAAGCCCGCACGCTGGCAGAGGCCATCTGACGGATCTTCTCGGTCGGCGACAGGGTCAGCCCGTCCGGCGAGTGGCGATACTTCTCCACCTGGGTTGCCAGGGTACTGCCACCGGCAGATTGATCCTGCATATCGAGCGCCTTGCCCACCTGAGAGAGCGCGGCCTTGGCAAAACGGGGCCAGTCGACTGCCGGGTTGGCCAGCGGCTCTTCGTTGCTCAGCAAGTCGCGGTTCTCGATAAACAGCAGCGACTGGATGACGAGCGGTGGAATAGAGTCAAAATCCGGATAGTGATGGGTCGGATACTTGAATTGATAGAAGGGCTCAGCGCGGCAATCGTGCAGCGTCAGTCCGGCCTGCACCTTCTCGGTATAGGGCACGAAGAAGCCACGACTGGCGTAGTCATAGAGTGCGTCGGAGAAATGCACCTGTTTGCTGACTTCATAACCCCGCTGCAGCAGGCGCTCCTGCATCATCGGCAGTTGCACATAGCCGAGCCGCTTGTCGAACGGGCCATCCTCAGGGAAAGCGATCTGCTTGCTCTGACCAGGTTCGACCTGATACGTGAGCTTGGCGGCATAGCGGGAAATCTCCTGAGATTGCAGCTTCGAGGTTTTCATCTCATAGCCAACCAGAGCGATCACCGCCCCCAGGCACAATAAAAAGAGAAAACAGAACAGCCAACGCCACCAGGGACGACGCTTGCGCTTTGGGTTCCCGTCCGAGGTCTGGACAGATGAATCTTGAGATGCCACTTGTGTCAAATCCGTCTGTTCTGATGCGCCCATATCAGCCCCACCATGGTTGCGCAATTTATTGTGTTTCACTCAAGCTTAGTCTTTTCAAGTCAATGGCTTGAAACTATTGACCGCTTTGTGGTGATGGTAACAGGGCAATTCTAAAAAGGGGAGCCGATTGTTGCAGGAGTGGCAGAGATCCGAGCTGATAACAAAACACCGGCCAGTGGCCGGTGTCTCTTAAGCGAAAGCGCAACGCTTATTTGTGAGAGCTCATGCCCTTCAGCTTGGTGCTCAGCTCTTTACGCTCTTTGGAGAGCTCGGCGTTCTTGATGATGTGGTCATCCACGCGCTCTTCATAGTCGGCACGCATGTTGGCGATGATCGCCTGCACATCATCAATGCTCATACCCGGCTTGATATAGTCGCTCAGGTTGTCGAGCAGCAGCACGCGCTTCTGGTTGTCACGGATCTTCTTCTCGTTATCCGCAATTTCACGCTTGAGTTTGTTCTGGCGACGGGACATACGCACATATTCCAGTACATCGCTGAAGGTGGACTTGTTTACTTGTTCCATATCGATACCACTGACTTAAGGTTGATAAAAACTGGCCAAGTTACACCTGGAACCCGGCAAACCCAGCGCGGGACAGGCAAACTCAAGATGCCCTTACTCTACCGAGTTATAAGCGAGATACAACCCTAATCGCGCGCCATGAACAGAGTTTGGCCAAAAGTAAACCAGTTAAAATGGCCAGTAATCCATCAGATAAGGGCTTGATATAGATAGAAAATGGAGGAGATAACAGGGTTTTAGTTCTCTTCCTGCAGATAAATGCTAACACTGGCTGTTTAACACGCTAAAAACAGCAGAGCCCAGTCTCACGGCTGGGCTCTGCTGTGCAAATCTGTGGTTCTTATGGACAAAACCGCCCATAGCAAAAAGGCCTTCCCATCTGGGAAGGCCTTCAAATTAGTGGCGGAGCGGACGGGACTCGAACCCGCGACCCCCGGCGTGACAGGCCGGTATTCTAACCGACTGAACTACCGCTCCGCATTCGGTTAGCTTGCGCTAAATCTTCTGCTGCTTCTTCTGAGGTGTCATCCTCGCAGCCGGCTATGTGTTTTCACATCACCGTTTAATTGGGTGCCTGGCAGTGTCCTACTCTCGCATGGCGAATGCCACACTACCATCGGCGCTACCGCGTTTCACTTCTGAGTTCGGCATGGGATCAG
>NZ_JBFODL010000006.1:0-153680 GCF_040908295.1 Aeromonas sp. R4-2
CGAGAGTAGGACACTGCCAGGCACCAAATTTAAGAACCCCGCTCATCGAGCGGGGTTTTTTATTGTCTGAAAATCAGCAAATAGCCTGATAATTGACCGTTCATTCTCTCTTCTCCGTCGTTTTCTCTGTTTTCCCTCCCCGATTTTCTCCGGTTATGCCATCGCCGCTGGCGGTGGTTGTCGCTATAATGGCCGCCCTCAAGCAAGGTGGTGGTATGAAAGCAGAATATCTACAGCGATTCGGGGGCATTGCCCGTCTTTATGGTCAGAGCGCACTGCGTTCCTTTAGCCAGGCCAAGGTCTGTGTGGTGGGTATCGGTGGCGTGGGCTCCTGGGCGGCAGAGGCGCTGGCTCGTGCCGGCATCAACCAGGTCACCCTGATCGACATGGACGATATCTGCATCACCAACACCAATCGCCAGATCCACGCCATGCAGGGTACGGTTGGTCGCCTCAAAATCGAGGTGATGGCCGAGCGTATTCGCGCCATCAATCCTGATTGCGAAGTGATCGAGGTGGACGATTTCGTCACCGCTGATAACCTGGCCGAGCATATCAAGCGGGAGTTTGACTATGTGGTGGACGCCATCGACTCGGTCAAGGCCAAGGTGGCGCTGATTGCCTTCTGCAAGCGCAACAAGATCCCGGTGATCGTGGCCGGCGGTGCTGGCGGGCAGATGGACCCGACCCAAATTACCGTGGCCGATCTGGCCAAGACTATTCAGGATCCGTTGGCAGCCAAGGTGCGCTCCGATCTGCGCCGATTGCACAACTTCAGCAAGAATCCGGCGCGCAAATTCGGGGTGGAGTGTGTCTTCTCAACCGAGCAGCTGAGCTATCCGGATGGCAATGGTGGCACTTGTCAGGCCAAGGCAGCCAGCGATGGCACCATGAAGATGGATTGCGCCTCCGGCTTTGGCGCCGTGACGCCGGTGACGGCAACTTTCGGGCTGGTTGCTGCGTCCCGGGTATTGAAGAAAATTGCCGAGCGGGGTGCCCGCGCCGAGAAAGAGGCCGGGAATGAAAACGCCGGGTCGATTAGCGAAGCGTAATCGACCGCTGAACAAGGCGGGTTAGACTGCCTGCTCCCGGATCGCCAGCACGATCGCTCTGAGCCCGTTACCCCGTGACGGGCTCAAGTGTTTCTCAAGCCCCAGTTCGCTGAAATAGCCCTCCATATCAAAAGCCTGGATCGCCGCAGACGATTGGTGGTTGATTGCCGCCAGCACGATGACGATAAGGCCCCGCACGATGCGAGCATCGGAATCACAGGCAAAATGCCAGCAGCCATCCTCGCTCTTCTCTCCCTTCAGCCACGCCTGGCTTTCACAACCCTTGAGGCGGAATGCCTCCTGCTGCCATTCGCAGGGTAGCACCGGTAACTGCTTGCCGAGCTGGATGATGAGCCGGTACTGGTTCTCCCAGCCGTGAGCGGCGGCAAACTGCTGGCGGATGGTGTCGGCGTTGGGCTCAAGGCCAATCTGGGTATAGCTTGCGAGGTCACTCATTCGGTTGTCTGCCTTAGAAGAAGTCACTGAGTTTGTGCAGGGCGGCCAGCAGGGTGTCGACATCGTCCCGATTGTTGTAGCAGGCCAGCGAGGCGCGCATCGTGCCGCCGATCCCGAGCGACTCCATCAGCGGCATAGCGCAGTGATGGCCGACTCGCAGGGCGATCCCCTGCATATCGAGCAGGGTAGCGGCATCTTGCGGGTGGATATCCTCCAGCAGGAACGAGACCGCTCCGGCGCGCTGATTGGGTTCGCCGACCAGACGCAGCCCTGGCACCTGTTGCAGACCAGCGACCAGATAGTCGGTCAGTACCTGCTCATGCTTGGCGAGCCATTGCCGGTCTTGCGCCATCACAAAGTCGATTGCGGCGGCGAGGCCGATAGCACCAGCGATATGGGGGGTACCCGCCTCGAACTTGAAGGGCAGGGTATTGAAGGTGGTGCCGCTGAAACTGACCCGATCGATCATCTCGCCACCGGCTTGCCAGGGTGGCATCCGTTCCAATAGTTCGATGCGGCCCCACAACACGCCGATTCCGGTCGGGCCATAGAGCTTGTGACCGGAGAAGGCGTAGAAGTCGCAACCGATGGCCTGCACATCGACGCCGAGATGAGCCACCGCCTGAGCGCCGTCGATCAGGGTCAGAGCGCCGACTGCCTTGGCCGCTGCCACCATCTCTTTGACTGGATTGACGGTGCCGAGGGCATTGGAGACGTGGGCCACGCTCACCAGCCGGGTGCGTGGCCCCAGCATGGCATGATAGGCATCCAGATCGAGATCGCCTCGCTCATCGAGCGGGATGACCCGAATCACCGCGCCGGTGCGCTGGGCGACCAGTTGCCACGGGACGATATTGGCGTGGTGTTCCAGCGTGCTGAGGATGATTTCATCCCCCGCCTTGAGCTCGCTCATCCCCCAGCTCTGGGCCACCAGATTGATCGCCTCCGTGGTGCCGCGGGTCCAGATCACCTCGCGAGAGTGAGGCGCATTGATAAAGCGGGCGACCGTCTCGCGGGCAGCTTCGAAGGCGCGGGTCGCGCGGCCACTCAGGGCGTGGGCGGCACGGTGCACGTTGGCATTGTCGGCCCGATAGTAGTGAGCGATGGCATCCAGTACCGCGTGCGGCTTCTGGGTGGTGGCGGCGTTGTCCAGATAGACCAGAGGGTGGCCGTTTACCTCCTGCGCCAAGGCCGGAAACTGGCTGCGCAGTTGGTCGTGCTGTTGCTGATTCATGCTCCCCTCATCATCTGGAAAAAGTCATCATCTCGAAAGGTCGGCCATGATCCTGAAAATAGCGCCTGAACACAAGGCGCGATAAGCCCAATTGGCGGTTGCCTGCCGTGCAGCAGGTACGGCTCGTCTGGTGATTTCTGGTACAATGCCACCCCTCATCATAAGCCAAGAGATCCGGCCCATGAAGCTCAACCCCAATCAGAACGAAGCGGTCAAGTATGTTTCCGGCCCTTGCCTGGTGCTGGCGGGTGCCGGATCGGGCAAGACCCGCGTCATCACCAACAAGATTGCCTATCTGGTGCAGCAGTGTGGTTACAACGCGCGCAACATCGCCGCAGTTACCTTTACCAACAAGGCGGCACGGGAGATGAAGGAGCGGGTCGGCCAGACTTTGGGCCGCAAGGAAGCGCGGGGGCTGATGGTCTCCACCTTCCATACTCTGGGGCTCGAGATCATCCGACGGGAGCACAAGAGCCTGAATCTCAAGGCGAACTTCTCCCTGTTCGACGACACCGATCAGCTGGCGCTGCTGAAAGAGCTGACCGAGGCGGAGCTCGACAACGACAAGGACAAGCTCTCGGCCCTCATCAGCCAGATCTCCAACTGGAAGAACGACCTCATCCTGCCGGCTCGTGCCATGCGCATCGCCCGCGGCCCGGAGGAAGTGTTGTTGGCCCAGCTCTATGAGCGCTATCACCGCCAGATGGTGGCCTATAACGCGCTGGATTTTGACGACCTTATCGTGATGCCGACCCTGCTGCTCAAGAGCAATCAGGAGGTGCGCGAGCGCTGGCAGAACAAGATCCGCTATCTGCTGGTCGATGAGTATCAGGATACCAACACCAGCCAGTACGAGCTGGTGAAGCAGATTGTCGGTGAGCGGGCCCGTTTTACCGTGGTGGGGGATGATGACCAGTCGATCTACTCCTGGCGCGGTGCCAAGCCGCAGAATCTGGTGTTGCTGAGCGAAGATTTTCCCAATCTGCGGCTTATCAAGCTGGAGCAGAACTACCGCTCCAAGCGGCGTATCCTCAAGTGCGCCAACATCCTGATCGCCAACAACCCGCACGTCTATGACAAGGCGCTCTTCTCCGAGCTGGATGAGGGGGTGAAGCTCAAGGTGCTGTTCGCCAAGAACGAGGAGCACGAAGCGGAGCGGATCGCCGCCGAGATGATGGGCCACAAGTTCATGAATCGCACCCGGTTCAAGGATTACGCCATCCTCTACCGGGGCAACCATCAGTCGCGCATCTTCGAGAAGGCGCTGATGACCAACCGCATTCCCTATCGTATCTCCGGCGGCACCTCGTTTTTCTCCCGCACCGAGATCAAGGACATCATGGCCTACCTCAAGTTGCTGGTGAACCCGGACGAGGACACCGCCTTCCTGCGGGTGGTCAACCTGCCGCGCCGCGAGATTGGCCCTACCACGCTCGAAAAACTGGGTCAGTATGCCAATCAGCGCGGCAAGAGCCTGTTTGCTGCCAGCTTCGAGCTGGGGCTGGAGCAGCATCTCTCCGGCCGTGGCCTCGTCGCCCTGCAGGCATTCACCAACTGGCTGGTTCGCCTTGGCGATCAAGCGCTGCGCGGCAATCCGGTGGAGGCGGTGCGGGACATGATCAAGGAGATCCACTACGAAGAGTGGCTCTACGAGACCTCCCCCAGCCCGAAAGCGGCCGAGATGCGGATGCAGAACGTCTCCACCCTCTATCGCTGGATCACCGAGATGCTGGAAGGGGATGAGTTGGAGGAGTCGATGACGCTGGCTCAGGTGGTCACTCGCCTCACCCTGCGCGACATGATGGAACGCAACGAAGGGGAGGATGATGCCGATCAGGTGCAGTTGATGACGCTGCATGCCTCCAAGGGGTTGGAGTTCCCCTATGTCTACATGGTGGGGATGGAGGAGGGCTTGCTCCCCCACCAGACCAGCATCGACGAGGACAATGTGGAGGAGGAGCGGCGTCTCGCCTACGTGGGGATCACCCGGGCTCAGACCGAACTGACCTTCACCCTCTGCAAGGAGCGGCGTCAGTTTGGCGAGTCGGTACGTCCGGAGCCGAGCCGCTTCCTGCTGGAGCTGCCGCAGGATGACCTTGAATGGGAAAACCAGAAGAAGGTGACTGCCGAGGAGCGCCAGCAGAAGGGGCAGGTCGGTGTTGCCAACCTGCGGGCGTTGTTCAAGAAGGATTAACCCTAAGGATTGGCCGGGGTCAGTAGCGGTACTATGTCTGCTCCCGGCATGGGCGGTGAGATATAGCGCCCTTGCCCCATCCGGCAGCCGATATCAATCAGCTTCTGCAACTGCTGCTGGTTCTCGATCCCCTCGACCACCAGGGTGTAATCGAGATCCTGACAGATATCCCGCATGGCGCGGATCAGCGCCAAATCTTTGGGTGATTGCAGCATCCGCTGGGTAAAGCTGTCATCCACCTTGATGTAATCCACCGGGAAGTGGAACAGGGCGTTGAGGGAGGAGAAGCCGGTGCCGAAATCATCGAGGCTGATCTGGATACCCTTGGCCCTCAGGTCATGCAGGGATGCCAGCGTATCGGAATCTTGCCGCGACAGCTCCCGCTCGTTGAATTCAAAAATCAGATAGCCGGGGGCGACCCCCTCCTCTTCGATAATTCCCATCAGCCGCATGATGTGGTCATGGTTGACCAGATGCTTGCCCGACAGATTGATGGCGACCTTGAACTTGCCCTGCCCGGAGATTGGCAGCCAGTTCTTCAGTTGCTGACAGGTGTGACGCAGGATCTGGTAATCCAGCTCCAGTATCAGACCGCACTGCTCTGCCAGCGGAATAAAGTCGAACGCATCCTTCAGAATCCCCTCCTCGGTCAGCCAGCGCGCCATCACCTCCAGTCCGGTCAGGCGGCTATCCTGCAGCCGGATCACCGGCTGGAAATAGGGGACGATACGCCCCTCCCGCAGGGCTCTGGCCAGCATCTCTTCCGGCGAATTCCAGTTCTGGTTGATGCAATCATCCGAGTAGCTGACGATGCGACTGCGACCATTGCGCTTGGCCTGATACATGGCCAGATCGGCCTGATGGAGCAGCTGGCTGATATCTGAGGTTTGCTCGGAGACGCTCGATACCCCAAGGCTGACGGTAATGCTCAGCTCGTTGCCGAGTAGCCGGAACGGGTAGGAGAGACGGCTGATAATGCGGTTGAGCACCGGGCTGATGTCATCGTCGCTCTTGCTGCTGTCCAGATAGATGACAAACTCGTCGCCCCCCAGTCTGGCCACCAGATCGTTTTGCCGGATGCAGGTCTGCAGGCGGCGGCTCACCTCCTTGAGCAGCTGATCGCCAGCACTGTGGCCCAGGGTGTCATTGATCTGCTTGAAATGATCCACATCGATAAAAATCACCGCGAATCCCGGTGACTTGTAGCGGTTGTAGTGGGTCATGGCGTGGTTGAGGTGGTTCATCAACAGTGCGCGGTTGGGCAGCTGGGTCAGCGGGTCGTGAAGCGCATCGAATTGCAGCCGCCGTTCCAGCTCCTGATGCTGCTTGAGCTGCTTTTGCAGCCTGAGGTTGGTCTGACGCAGCTGTTGCAGCCGCTGGTTGATGGAGTCTTCGGTATTGATGTCGTTGAGCTGCTGGCGGATCCGTCTCAGCTCCAGCAGCAGGGTGAGCTGGCCACGCAGGAAGTCTAGAAACAGCTTGTCGTCGGTCTCCAGCGGTTGAGCCGTGCTGATGATGAAGTGGGCGAAGTACTGTTGTTGCAGCCGCAGCGGCATGCTGTGCCAGTAGCGTGACTCCCTGCTCACCTCGATATTGCTGGTGCTGTGGCATAAGCCACTGATGAACTCGTCTCCCTGATGGGGATGGGCGGGGTAGATCTTTTCCAGCTTCTGACTGGTTAACCTGACCAGCAGCATGTCCTCGATGGTGAGCATCTGGCGCAGTACCGCTTCCAGCTGGGAGAAGAGCGCCTGAGCTGGCAGGGTATTGGCGAGCCGCATGATGCGGCTGATGCTCTCGATTTTCTTTTTCCAGTTCGGGTCTTTGCGAATCAGCGGCGAAGGGAGCTCGGTGAGATGGGAGCCCGCCTGGGTTTCAGTCAGCCGTTTGGCCAGACACTCCAGCAGCAGACGCAGTGTCGGCAGGTCGGCTGGTGTGCCACGCGCCAGCAACCACTGTATCTGGCCATGCTCGATGGGGAAGACGCACCACCCTTCGGCTTCATCCAGCTGGGTGAGTTGATCGGTGATGCGGGACTGCTCACGGCCCAGCTGTTGCTTGAAGATGTCGCTGACCTTGTAGGCGTAAAGCCAGTTTAGACCGGTATCGGAGAGGCCCAGCATGCCGAAATGTTGCAGCGGGCAGAGTTGGTCAATCTGCTGGATCAGGGCATCGTAATCGTCAGACGTGGCGGTTTGTGGCGCCGGGAAGTCCATAATGGCAGAGACCAACGCCAACAGAGGAGTTGAGTAGTGGGGTTCGATGGATTGGGACGACATGTGCAACTCCCGATATGTCTACCTTACAAGAGTAGTCGGAAGCCGATAGATTGAAAGGGCCGCAATTGCGGCCCTTTCAAATACTTACAGCTTGTCGATCATGTAGTGGATGGCGTTTTCAATCTCTTCATCACTACAGTTCGCACAGGTGCCGCGTGGAGGCATCATGCCGGACTTGCCGGTAAAGCCTTCAATGGCATGTTTCTTGAGAGTATCAATGCCCTGGGCGATGCGAGGATCCCAAGCGGCCTTGTCACCCCGTTTGGGGGCTCCAGCGGCGCCAGTGTCGTGACAGGCAAAGCAGGCGCCCTTGTATACCGTTTCGCCATCGCGGGGACCGGAGGAGGCGGTCGCAGCAGGAGCAGCACTCGCGCCGGCAATACCTTCCAGATCCTTGGCGGTATAGACCTGACCGATTGGTTTGATCCGCTCGGCAATGGCCTCCGGTGACATCTCATCGGCAGCAAGCACTGCCCCAGACAAGCTGGCGGCCGTCATCCCGACAGCCAGCAAATAGCTCAGTTTTTTCAACACGCTCATATACTCCCAGCAGTCTTTTATTATCCATGTAAACGACGGGATTATAACCGAATAGTTACAGCCATTTAAACGCTTGTGTGTGAAGTGTTAAACACTCTGCGTACAAAGTTTTGGGCGATATCACGGCAATTCGGGTGGTGGAGATAAAAAGAAACCCGGCATTCGCCAGGTTTCGGGTACCCAAGGGGTGAAATGGGTTATTTATCCCAGCTCAGGATCACCTTGCCGGAGTGGCCGGAGCGCATCGCATCGAACCCCTGCTGGAATTCGTCGATGTGGAATCTGTGGGTGATGATGGGGGAGAGATCCAGCCCGGACTGGATCAGGCTGGCCATTTTGTACCAGGTCTCGAACATCTCGCGGCCATAGATCCCTTTGATAAACAGCCCCTTGAAGATCACCTTGTTCCAGTCGATGGCCATGGTGGAGGGCGGGATGCCAAGCATGGCGATCTTGCCGCCGTGGTTCATCTTGTCGAGCATCTCCTGGAAGGCGCTCGGGACGCCGGACATCTCCAGCCCCACGTCGAAGCCTTCGGTCATGCCCAGCTCGCTCATCACGTCGGCCAGCTTCTCCTTGGCCACGTTGACCGCGCGGGTGGCGCCCATCTTGCGGGCCAGCTCCAGCCGGTATTCGTTGACGTCGGTGATCACCACGTGGCGCGCACCCACATGACGGCAGACGGCGGCTGCCATGATGCCGATGGGGCCCGCACCAGTGATGAGCACATCTTCACCCACCAGATCGAAGGAGAGGGCGGTGTGCACCGCATTGCCAAACGGGTCGAAGATGGCAGCCAGCTCGTCCGGGATATTGTCCGGCAGCTTGAAGGCGTTGAACGCAGGGATCACCAGATACTCGGCAAAGGCGCCCGGGCGGTTGACGCCAACACCAATGGTGTTGCGGCAGAGGTGAGTGCGGCCAGCGCGGCAGTTACGGCAGTGACCGCAGGTGATATGCCCTTCACCGGAGACCCGATCGCCGATGGCGAAGCCGCGCACCTCCTGACCGATGGCGACCACTTCCCCAACATATTCATGGCCGACCACCATGGGTACCGGAATGGTCTTCTGGGACCACTCGTCCCAGTTGTAGATATGGATATCGGTGCCGCAGATGGCGGTTTTGCGGATCTTGATCAGCAGGTCGTTGTGGCCGAGCTCGGGGGCCGCGACATCCGTCATCCAGATGCCGACCTCTTTGTGCAGTTTGGAGAGTGCTTTCATGGCTGTTCCTTCAATATGAATGCAGAAAAAAGGGGCTGCAGCCCCTTGATTCAAATCAGATAACGCCGAGTTCACGGCCGATGCGGATAAAGGCGTCGATCGCCTTGTCCAGCTGCTCGCGGGTGTGAGCGGCAGACATCTGGGTGCGAATGCGGGCCTGACCCTTGGGCACGACCGGGAAGGAGAAGCCCACCACATAGATGCCAGCTGCCAGCATGCGGCTCGCCATTTCGGAGGCGAGTTTGGCATCCCCCAGCATCACCGGAATGATGGCGTGGTCGGCACCAGCCAGAGTGAAGCCGGCGGCACTCATCCGCTCGCGGAAGTAACGGCTGTTCTCTTTCAGGCGGGCGCGCAGGTCGTGACCTTCCGCCAGCATGTCGATCACCTTGATAGTGGCGGCAACGATGGAGGGAGCCAGCGAGTTGGAGAAGAGGTACGGGCGGGAGCGCTGACGCAGCCAGTCGATCACCTCTTTCTTGCCGGAGGTATAGCCGCCGGATGCGCCGCCGAGCGCCTTGCCCAGAGTGCCGGTGATGATGTCGACCCGATCCATCACGCCGCAATATTCGTGGGTGCCACGACCGTTTTCGCCGATAAAGCCGACGGCGTGGGAGTCATCCACCATCACCAGCGCATCGTATTTGTCTGCCAGATCGCAGATGGATTTGAGGTCGGCGATGACCCCATCCATGGAAAAGACGCCGTCGGTGGCGATCAGCTTGAAGCGGGCGCCGTCGGCATCAGCCTGCTTGAGCTGAGCTTCCAGTTCGGCCATGTCGTTGTTGGCGTAGCGATAACGCTTGGCCTTGCACAGCCGCACGCCGTCGATGATGGAGGCGTGGTTGAGGGCATCGGAGATGATGGCATCTTCGGCGCCGAACAGGGTCTCGAACAGGCCGCCATTGGCGTCGAAGCAGGAGGAGTAGAGGATGGTGTCTTCAGTGCCGAGGAAGGCAGACATCTTCTGCTCCAGCGCTTTGTGCTGATCCTGGGTGCCGCAGATGAAGCGTACCGAGGCCATGCCGAAGCCGTGGCTGTCGAGTCCCTGATGGGCGGCGGCGATCAGATCCGGGTGGTTGGCCAATCCCAGATAGTTGTTGGCACAAAAGTTCAGTACCTGCTCACCGCCGACGGCGATGCTGGCCTGTTGGGCGGAGGTGATGATGCGCTCCTGCTTGTACAACCCTTCAGCTTGCACCTGGTTCAGTTGCTCGGTCAGGTGACGATAGAATCCGTTAGACATCCTCGATCCTTAGTGGCTATTTCAGCTGCGTATCAACAGAGGGCGACATTTTACTGCAATCTGTTGCGGTAAATTCAAATGATTGTGCTGATATTCAACAAATGTGAAACAGATCTCACCCAGCTGGTTGGGCCAGCTGACGGTA
Source organism: Aeromonas sp. R4-2 (assembly GCF_040908295.1). NCBI lineage: Bacteria > Pseudomonadati > Pseudomonadota > Gammaproteobacteria > Aeromonadales > Aeromonadaceae > Aeromonas > Aeromonas sp. R4-2. Next base: position 10,373 of record NZ_JBFODL010000006.1, read on the forward strand.
GTGCTGTTCCAGTTGCTGGATCTGTCCGGCCACCTGGGGTTGCACATAGGGGCGCAGCAGGAACAGCACCTTTAATACGCCCTGATAGAGCAGCGGTTTGGTGATGCGGGTGTTGGGGGCCTGGGCAATCTGGAACGGGATCCAGCAGGTCACCACCATCTTGATGGTCTGGCCCAGATCCGGCAGGTCTTCATCGCTGACATCGATAATGCCGCCTTCGCGCAGGCTTCTGAGCAGCGCGACCACGGAAGAGCGCATCTGCTCCTGGGCCTTGAGGTACTTCTGTTGCAGCGGTTCGTCACGGCTCAGGATGTCCGGCAGGTTGGCGTAGAAGAAGCGGAACTGCCACATCAGATAGAAGATGGCATCGAGATAGCCCATCAGATCCTGCAGGGTGATTTCACGGTTGCGGGTCGGCACGAAGCTCTCGCTCAGGTGACGGGCATACTGGTCGAAGATGGAGTGGATGATGTCTTCTTTATTGCGGAAGTGGTAGTAGAGGTTGCCCGGGCTGATGCCCATGTGCGCCGCAATATGGTTGGTGGTAATGTTGCGTTCACCCTGATCGTTGAACAGCTCGGTCGCGCTGTGAATGATCCTGTCTCTGGTTTTCATCACTCATTCCTCCAACAGGTTCCGCTCGGGGCAGTTTTGAACAAGGTCGAATCCCCGGACGGCCCGTGATAAACTTTTCGGCAATTTCAAATTGGCTCACTATACACAGCTTTAACAAGCAGTCACATGTAGCCATCAACGTACGAGAGGCAAACTCCATGATCGTAGTAACTGGCGGTGCTGGCTTTATCGGCAGCAATCTGGTCAAGCAGCTGAACGCTCAAGGACGGACCGATATCGTGGTCATTGATGACCTGACCGACGGCACCAAGTTCGTCAACCTGGTCGATCTGACCATCGCTGACTACATGGACAAAGACGAGTTTCAGGCTCGGATCGTCTCCGGCGACGAGTTTGAAGAGTGGGACAACGGTATCGAGGTGATCTTCCACGAAGGCGCCTGCTCTGCTACCACCGAATGGAACGGCAAGTTCATCATGGAGGTCAACTACGAGTACTCCAAGGATCTGTTCCACTACTGCATCGAGCGTGAAATCCCGTTTATTTACGCCTCTTCTGCCGCGACCTACGGTGGCCGCAATGACAACTTCATCGAAGATCCCAAGTTCGAACAGCCGCTCAACGTCTACGGCTACTCCAAGCAGCTGTTTGACCAGTACGTGCGCCGCTGGATGCCGGAGATCAACTCTCAGGTCGTTGGCCTCAAGTACTTCAACGTCTACGGCCCGCGCGAGCAGCACAAGGGCTCCATGGCTTCCGTTGCCTTCCACCTCAATACCCAGGTGAAGAAGGGCGAGAATCCCAAGCTGTTCGAAGGTTGCGATGGCTTCCCGAACGGTGGTCAGATGCGTGACTTCATCTATATCGACGACGTCTGCAAGGTAAACCTCTGGTTCTGGCAGAACCCGCAGCATTCCGGCATCTTCAACTGCGGTACCGGCCGTGCCGAGCCGTTCCAGAACGTGGCCGAAGCGGTGATCAAGCATCATCAGAAGGGTTCTATCGAATACATTCCCTTCCCGGATCACCTCAAGGGTCGCTACCAGAGTTTCACCCAGGCTGACATGACCAAGCTGCGCAGCGTGGGTTATGACGCCGAGTTCAAAACCGTTGCCGAAGGGGTAGCGGATTACATGGCCTGGCTCAACCGCTAACGGGTGAGCACAACGCGGCAGTTTGAGCGCAAAACCGGAAGTGGGCTCTCGCCTGCTTCCGGTTTCTGGTCTCTGTGGCTGCTTGCCGTTCCTCTCTTCTCTACCGGGTAACCGCGCGATGAATATATTGATGGCACTCTCCCAGCTCGAGGTAACGGGAGCTGAGGTCTATGCCACCACGGTCGGTAACGAACTGACCCGGCGTGGTCACCACGTCTTTTATGTGTCAGATACCCTGACCAAGCCGACGCTTGGTCCCGTCTTCAAGCTGAGATTCAACAAGCGCAGCATTCTGCGCCGCTTCTGGCACGTCTTTTACCTCATCTATCTCATCAAGAAGCACCATATCCAGTTGGTGCATGCTCACTCCCGCGCCTCCGGCTGGAGCAGCTATGTCGCTTGCAAACTGACTGGCACACCAATGATTACCACGGTTCATGGTCGCCAGCCGGTGCACGCTTCGCGCAAGGCATTCCATGCCCTTGGGCTTAGGGCGGTTGCCGTTTGTGAGGATATTGCCCATCAGATTGTCGACAATCTGGGGGTGGATCCCGCGATCGTGCAGGTGCTGCGCAACGGTATCGAAACCGACAAATTCCAGCCTGTGCCTGCGCCGGATAATCCAAAGCCGGTGATTGCCATCATCGGGCGCCTGAGCGGCCCCAAGGGGGAGCTCTGTTACCGTCTGCTCGACGAAGTGCTCGATCTGGATGCCTGTCGAGTGCAGATTGTCAGCGGTACCAAGGTGCCGGAGCGCTTTGCCCGTTTCGAAGGACGCGCCGAGTTTGTTGGCTATGTCGCTGATATCCCCGCTCTGCTGGCGAGTTGCGATCTGGTGATCGGCGCCGGTCGGGTAGCGATGGAAGCACTGCTCTGTGGTCGGCCCGCCTTTGCCATTGGTGAAGCCAGGGCCATTGGTCTGGTGACCGAACAGAATCTGGATGATGCTCTGGCGAGTAATTTTGGCGATATCGGCCCCAAGGATCTGGCTATCGATTTTGCTGCCCTGAAGGGAGAAATCGAGACCGCCCTGGCCAGCAAGACGGTGCCGGAAGTCATTCGGCAGCGCATTCAGGATGAGTATGGCTTGCAGGGGGTAGTATCTGGCCTCGAAACCATCTATCAGGATGCCGTAGTCGAAACCCTGCGCCGCGAGATGCCCGTCATCATGTACCACCGCTTTATCGAACAGGATAGCGAGAAAGGGGTGCATGGCACCTGGATGCCGATCACCATGTTCGAGAAGCATCTGCGACTGATGAAGTGGCTAGGCTACGAAACCCTGACTTTCCGCGATTTGGCGGACAAAGGCTTTATCCACCGTCTGCAATACGGCAAGAAGTACCTGATGATCACTGCCGATGACGGCTATCAGGACAACCTGACCCGCATGCTGCCACTGCTGGAAAAATATGGTTACAAAGCCGTGGTGTACGTGGTCACCGGTGAAGGCTATAACCGTTGGGATGTGGAGCATCCGACCAATCCGGACACCAAGGTCTCATTGATGAGTGGTGAGCAGGTCAAGGCGCTGGCCGCCAGCGGTCATGTGGAAATTGGTGGTCATACCCTGACTCACCCCCGCTTGAGCAAGCTCACACCCGAACAACAAGCCCATGAAATTCAGGAGAATAAACGCCAACTGGAGGCCCTGCTTGGCCATCCGCTGCTCTCGTTCGCCTACCCTTATGGAGATATGAACGAGAGTGCCAAGGAGCAGGCTATCGCCGCTGGGTATCGTTTTGCCGTCGCTACCAATAGCGGCCCCAAAGCGATGCACCAGGACCCTTTCCAGATCCGCCGGATTGCTATCTTCCCCCGAACCGATGTGTTCGGATTGTGGCGCAAAATTCGCGGGAATTATGTGTTCAGGAAGTGAACTGATAGCTTCCTGCCATACTCAAGGTAATTAATAGGTATGACAGACTCTATAAAGCGATACTTGGAGAGTGAGCGTTGCTCATCATTAATGTTTCTCTCCATTATATGCTACGTGATGTTTAAAGATTCATTTCAGGTTGTTGGCGATTTCTTTCAAACCGTTATGATTATTGGTGGTTTGGTAGCAATAGCAGTGTATCGGGATTTTTTTTCCAGAAATGTAGTATTTTGGTTGCTGGTAATTGGAGGAGTAATTCAGTTCGCAAGCTGGTTTATGTCAACTAGAACTATACCTGAACTCGCACAGCCTACTCCTAATCTCAAACCGTTTTCTTATTTAATGGTGTTTCTTGTCGTGGCTTTTTGGCTCAAGGGGTCACTTAAGCGATCTATCGTGACACTACTTGCATTTTCTGTTGGTAGTGTTTTTACGTTGTTTTATTACTCTGATTTTTTTGAACAATTTATAATTGGAATGCACGGTAGTCGAGTAGACTTTGGCTATAGAAATGCGCAGCATGGTTCCTTGATAATAGGCGCAGCTTTCATTTTTACACTTTGGTTTATATATACTATTGCGCCACGAAAAATAAATAACAAAAGTATTGTTGTTTCAATATCATGTTTGTTTTTGGTTCTTTTAGGGGCATTGTTGATGATGTTACAGTCAAGACAATCTTGGCTGGCAGTGTTCATATCTATATTTTTGATACCATTGTTGTATGCTTATTTTAGAGACAGGGTTTCACTCAGAAAGATTATCATGCTATATGGTATATTATTCGTCATCGGAATTCTCATATATCATGTTGATTTTGTTCATAATCGTATTTATGCTGGCTTTTCACATCCAGGTGATTTACATAACATGTTATCAGGGAACTGGCGGGAGGTGAAAGATATAAGTATTGGTGTCAGGCTACAGACATGGCTGGAGGCGATTAATTGGTTTTATTCTCATCCTATTTTTGGTACCGGTGATGGCAGTCGTTCTTTAGTGATTACTCAGTCAACTGTTTTGCCTGACTATATTAAGGCGGAATTTAGACATCTGCATAATTCAAATTTTGAAACTGCAGTTTCTTATGGTGCAATGGGGCTCGTATTCACCTATGTACTGATGTGTTATCCTGTATACAAGGCTGTGAGGAGTAATGCTCCTACCTTAATAAAAGGTATTGCCATTAGTTTCTTGATCTATTGGCTAATAATTAACAATTTTGAATCGTTCTTGTATATGCGTTCAGGTCAATGGGTTTTCAATACCTTTATGGGAACAGTGTATTCATTTGCATTATATAGTGACTTTCTTGAATATCAATCTCGCCGAAATAAATTGGACGAATATAATATATGAAAATTTTTATTGTCAGCTTAAAAAATGCTGAGTCTCGCCGTGAGCGAGTTAAGCGAGTTTTGGCAGAACTTGATGTTGAGTTTGAATTTTTTGATGCAATAAATGGTTTTGCTGGACTGCCCGAAAGATTACAAGGGTGTCCGGATGATATGCACCGAAAATTATTAAGAAGTCGTCCACTGACTCCTGGTGAGAAAGGCTGCTATGCAAGTCATTATTTACTATGGGAGAAATGCATAGAGCTAAATGAGCCGATAATTGTCCTTGAGGATGATTTTCTACCGACAAGATATTTCTGTGATATATTCGAAGCCCTACCTAAACTACATGAAAAATATGAGTATTTGAAGCTGGAGCCGCAGATCGGTGACGCGACGGTACTGGAATATGAGCATGGAATACAAACAATACTCTGGCATAACAATGTTAGGTGGACGACGGGATATAGTATTAATCCTGAAGGAGCCAGAAAGCTGGTTGATTGCAGTAGCAGATGGCTATGTTCAGTAGATAACTTTATTGGTGAGTCATATCGACACAAAGTCCAGTCAGTCGGTGTGCTACCATATGCAATATATAGTCCCGGTGATATGGAGAGTGGAATTCAAAACAAAGTAGCCTTGGCTAAGGTGCCACTACTTTTTAAGGCATCTCGAGAAATATATAGATTTTATCGCTTTGTAAGAATGTATTTTTGGAATAAAAAATATAAAAATCAGAAGGGGTAACATGAAAACTACAAAAAATAATGTAGAAATAGGTTGTGATAAAATACATGCAATATGGTTGGGAGACCGCTTGCCACCACTTGCTCATGTATGTATTGATGATTGGAGTAAGCAGGGGTACAAATATAAGATATGGTTAGATTGTGACCCTAAAATAAAAAATTGGATCGCTGGGTGTGAATTTTCCAGGCGATGCTATGAAAAGGGTCTCTATGCTTTTGTGACTGATTATCTTCGCTTGAAAATTCTTGCTGAAGAGGGTGGTCTATATATGGATACGGATGTTACAATAAATAAAAATCCGTTTGCTATTTTCCATGGCTATAATTTTGGGGTTGGTTATGAAGAGGGTGATAGAATTGGTACGGCAATAATTTACGCCAAGCAGGATTCTTCTACATTAGCACGGTTGATCCATTTCTACGAGAATGAAATCATGAATTCAGAGCTCTATATGGGGCCTGATATTATGACCTATATTCTTAAAAATGAATCTATTGTGGAAAATGTTGGGGTTTTTGATAAACATTATTTTTATGATTATAGTGGCGAAAAAATAAATTATACTCCACACCCAGATAGATATGTAACACACTGGTTTCAACATAGTTGGAAACGCTCAAACGGATTAGTATTCCTGAAATCAAAACATAAGGGTATGTTGGGGTTTCTATATGAATATCAAAAAGAGCTATTTCGCTTCAGGAGTTAAGGAATGATACACTTTTTGCATTCATTCTTAACGCTTGATGTCGATGATAAAATGTGAGTTGCAGTTGGGAAACATTGGTGAATAACTGTTAAAGTTCCAGTCAAATTTTTCTGGTTGGTATGAATTTGATGGTTGTGTTTAGTGAGCGCTACAGCAAGATGATGTTTGGGGCCGTTATTTTGTCTGGGCTGATGTTATCTTGGTTGTTCTTTAGCCACCAACTCCTCACCGGCGATCAGACCCAGATGCTCTACAAGGGTTACCTTGGGGCTTATGAGGGGGTCTGGCTCAGCTATGGCAATGCGGCGAGTGCGGTGGGCAATGTGCCGGGGAGTTTGTCGGCCTGGCTGATTGGCGGGCCGCTGTTGCTGTGGGATTCTCCCTATGCTCCCATGGTGTTGCTGCTGGCGATGCGGTTGGTCGGATTCCTGCTGTTTGATGCAGTGATCCGTCAGGTGTTTGATGACAGGGTACGTCTGCTGTTTCTGGTGCTCTGCTGGCTCAACCCCTGGTTCCAGTACGAGAGTCTGCTCTACAACCCCTCCTATCTGTTCCTTTTCTCGGCCATGCACTGCTGGTCTGCCTGGCATATGCGCGAGCGGGCCTCCTTCTGGCACATGATCGTTCACCTGCTGGCCATCGGCATGGCGATGCAGCTGCACTACTCCTGGCCGCTGCTGGCGGTAATGTCCACCTATCTGTTCTGGCGCCGCATTCTCAAGGTGAGCTGGAGCGGGGTGGTGGTGGCTACCCTGCTGATTGGTGCCTCCCTGATCCCTTACGCCATGGAAGTGATGAGCAACAGCCACATCACCCAGAACGTCGATCCCGAGGCGCGCCAGCGCTATATCGGCTGGGGGCTGGTGCATGTCTATCCGGTGCTGAAATCAGTTCTCTACTGGCTGCGCTACGGCTCCTGGCTGTTTGCCAGCAAGCTGGTCAACGACACCCAGTTCATCTGGCTGGCTGGGCACGAATACCTGCAGATGGCGGCCATCTGGCTGTGGCGGGTGGTGATCTACGGAGTGGGCTCGGCCACCGTGCTGCTGGCAGCAAAGGCCAACTGGCAGCTGTGGCGTGAACTCAAGCCGCGCCTGCTGCGCAGCGACCGCGCGCCAGTGGATGGTGAAAGCTGGCTCGGTCTCTATGCGCTGGCGGCGGTGCTGGCGGTGCTGGTGAGTGCGGCGCTCTCGCCCATCATCTTCAACTACTGGCACCTGATGCTGATCTTCCCCTACGCCCTGTTCCCGATCCTGCTTTTGCTGGTGCGCTGGAGCCGTCGTCATCCGCAGTGGGTTGGCAAGGGGCTGCTGGCGGCAACTCTGTTCTGCACCGCTGTGAACCTGATCGCGGCGTGCGACAGCACCAAGTTCTCCTATCAGGCGGACTACAAAACCCAGGTGCTGGAGTATCTGCAAGAGATGAAGCTGCAACCCAAGCAGTGAGTCATCCACGGCCAGCTCCCCGATCTCGGGGGCTGGCTGTCACTATTCTAAACGGTCCATATGGGCGAAGTTTTTGGCTTCGGCAACCCAACCCTCACGCCCTTGCTTGTCCCGAATTTTTACCCACCACTGGTTTTGCGGTGACCGGCCGTATCTGATCTCTTTGCGCGCATAGTCATAATCGAGGATGTAGGTTTTGCCCTTGTACCAGAACAGGCTATTGCCTTCGCCCAGTCCGCCGAGGATATAAAGCGTTTCCCCTGCCTTCATATTCAACAGCGGCCCTTTTCCCTCCTCGTTGTAGCCCAGCTTGACCGATCTGAGTATTTCGACGATCCCCGGTAGTTCGGTAATGACAACCCCGGTCAGTCCTTCCACCTGCTGGCCGCGGGGTAGACGGAACAGCGCTTTGGCCGTCAGGGATGGTTCGGCTCTGACGATCACCTCTTGCTTGGTGGTCCACGACTGATAGGTACAACCCTCAAACGGGCAGCGACCCCAGTCGTAATAGGGCAGGCGCGGCTTTTCATCAGAATTTACGGTCGTGGCAAACAACGACAACAACAGCAAAAACAGTCTCATGAATCTACCTGTCCGGCGGGGCGCTCATCCGCCGGTTTAATGAATGGGGCCGCACTATATCTCAAGAGACCAAAATCCATCAAAGCCGCGGAAGTATTGATTTTCACCGCAATAAAATGGGTGGTCGATGGTCATGAAAGCAGGGGGCGCAAGAGGCCGAAGCGCGGCGGGAGCGGATAGCCCACCCCTTTGCCTTGTGCCATGCTGATGGCTATCAGGGCATCGGGTCGGCACCTATGGGCATCTCTCGTTCGGGCACGCGTTTGTTATTACTGCTATCGGCACTTCTTCTCCCTCTTATGACCATCAGCCTGGCCGTGGCGATCAACGCGCCACTGCGGGGATGTGTCTTCCAGCTGGCGCCGCTGGTCACCATTGATCAGCAGGGCAAGGTCTCCGGGCCGGTGATCGACTACTTTCGCCGTCATATCGAACCCGTAATTGGACGCACCATCGAGTGGCAGGGGCTCAATGTGGCGCGGCTGCTCAGCAACCTCGAGAGCGGCGAGTGCGATCTGACCCCGTTGCTGAGTTACAGTCCCGAGCGTGCCCGTCACTTTCGCTATATCGACCCCCACCTGTTGCTGCTGCGGCCGGTGCTGGTGGTACTGGTGCCATCGCGACTTCACGCGGTTGAACGGCAAGAAGATCTCTACGGCACCACCATCGGCTGGTCGAGCCAGGCGATCGTGCCGCCGCTGTTGCAGCATCCGCAGATCCACATCGACACCCTCTCCCAGCTCAGCTGGGAGCATGGCAACATGCAGAAGCTGCTGCGCGGGCGCATCGATGCCGCGCTCTTCTCCAACGATATTTCCGCCAACCATTTTCGTGCCAAGCTCCCTGCGGCGACCCGCCTCATCTACCTGCCGGTCACCCCACTGCAGGTGCATATTGTGCTGAACAAGTCGCTGGGGGATGGCAATCCCGAACTGGTGCAGCGTATGCGTCAGATGGTGGAGCGGGTGCCGCTCGCCTCGCTGGTGGAGTCAACCCCGCGGCTGTGGGGGCGTTGAGAGGGGCTTGCGTGCAATAATCTACAAGCCCAAGGCCCGCTTCTGGTGTATCTATAACCCATGAATACCACCGATTCCCTCATCCGCTACTGGCAATCCCCGCACCTGCCGGGGGTCGAGCTGTCACACTCCCACCACAGGGCGTTCAGCTACGGCCGCCATGTCCATCTCGACTACCATATCGGGCTGGTGCAGCGGGGTGGCCAGAAGTTTATCCACAAGGGGAACAGCCACCATCTGGTGCGCGGGGTGCTCTCTACCGTCAACCCGGACGAGGTGCACGACGGCCTCAGCCTGCTGCCGGAAGGGTATGAGGTACGGGTCTTCGCCATCGATCCCCAGCAGCTGGCGCTCTGGCTGCCGGAGCAGCCTGAACCCTTCTTCGACAAGGGATTGCAGAGCCGCCCCGACCTCTATCAGGGCTTTGCCCAGCTGCACAGCTATCTCGACAACCCCAAGGCCGATGGCCTGCTGATCGAGAGCCAGCTGCTTGCCCTGCTGGGGGAGCTGCTGCATCTGGCCCCCGAGGTACACCAGTTGGCGGATCCCCAGTTGCGATTTCTGCGCGACTACCTGATGGCGGCCCTCGACGAGCCCCACTCGCTGGAAGAGCTGGCGGGGCTGCTCGGGCTTGACCGTTTCGCCTTCCTACGCCAGTTCAAGAAGCGCAGCGGCATGACCCCTTATGCCTGGCTGAAACGGCTGCGGCTGGAGCAGGGCAAGCGGCTGCTGGCGAGCGGCATGGCGGTGAGCGAGGTGGCGCTGGCGGTCGGCTTCTTCGATCAGAGTCACTTCCACCACGGCTTTCGCCAGGCATTCGGTCTGACACCCGCCGAATTTCGTGCCCAGATGCAATCTTTTACAAGCCGCGCCCCCCGCTGATCCGCCATGCTGGCTCTCCGTCGTTAAAGCGAGAGTTGTTATGCTGACCAGTCTGTTCGTTACCCTCGGCCTGATGCACCTGATTGCACTGGCCAGCCCCGGCCCCGATTTCGCCCTGATCCTGCGCACCAGCCTGCACCGGCCGACCGCCCTTGGCGCGGCGCTGGGCATCTCGCTGGCGATCATGGTGCACGCCACCCTGAGCCTGACCGGGATCAGCATGCTGATTGCCAGCCATCCGCTGCTGTTTATGGTGATCAAGTGCTGCGGCGCCCTCTATCTGGGCTGGTTGGGGTGGGGAGCCCTGATGGCGGCTCGCCAGCAGAGCAGTACCCTGATGGCCAGCGCCGCCAACGAGCTGCGCGGCTGGGGCAGGGGCGTGCGCACTGGCCTTGCGACCAATCTGCTCAACCCCAAGGCGCTGGTGTTCTTTATCGGCCTGCTGGCCGCCATGGTGACGCCAGAGGTAGACGGGATGACCCGCAGCCTGCTGGTGGGCGAGCTCTTCATCATCTCTCTCTGCTGGTTCGGGCTGCTGGCGTGGAGTCTCTCCACCGATCGTGCCCAGCGCCTGCTGCTGCGGGTGCAGCGGCCACTCAATCTGGTGACAGGCGTGCTGTTTGCGGTGGTCAGCCTCTCCATTCTGGCGAGCATGGGCGCCGAGCTGATGGTCTGACGAGTCGGCGCATGGGCCTATACTCCAACAAGGTTTACCTGTCAGGAGTACCCGGCCATGCGTCTACTGCCTCTTTGCTGGTTGTTGGGGATGACCCCGGCGCTGGCGGCCCCGGTTCAGCTCAAATTGCTGGAGTGGGGCTATCTGCCAGCGGGTTATGAACAACAGTTTGCCGACTACGCCAAAGCTCATGGGGTGGAGGCAACGGTCAGCCGGATCGAGCCGCTGCTGACCGATTTCGACAGCGTCTACCGCGCCCTGCGCACCCGCAGCGCCGATGTGGTGCTGCCGACCAGCTACTTCTACAAGGCCCATCACCAGCCGCTGTTCAAGCTGCTGCTCCCCATCGATTTCAGTCGCCTGCAGCACTACGCCGAGGTGAAGCCCGCCCTCAAGAACACCGAGTATGACAAGCAGGGGGAGCGCAACTACTCGGTGCCCTTCTCCTACGCCATGTTCAGCCTCGCCTATGACAGCAAGCAGGTGCCGCAAGTGCCCACCAGTTGGCAGGTGCTCGCCAACAGCTCGCCGCCGGGCCAGTTTGCCGAGTTCTGCGACCAGTTTGAGCCGCTGCTCTTTTCGGTGCTGCTCTCGCTGGGCAAGTCGCCCGCCCTGTTTGCCAGCGGCGAGATGCTGGCCGACAAGACCTTGCAGCAAGAGGTGGAGCAGCAGCTCTCGCAGCGGCTGCGAGCCAGTCGCGGCTTCTGGTTCAATCAGGCCAACCGCTGCGAGGATCTGCGCCAGCAGACCTTTGCCACCACCTGGGGGTTGGAGCTGGTGGAGTGCAACAAGCAGAACGAGCAGCTGTGGCGGATCGCCATGGTGCAGGAGGGGGCCATCTATGCCCTCGATGCGATCTCTATCGCCCGTCATGTCGGCGATGATCCCGCTCGGCTCAAGGCCGCCTACCTGCTTGTGGATTTTCTGCTGAGCGCGCCGCTGCAACGCCAGATGCTGGTGGGCACGCCCACCATTTCGGCCAGCAATATTGCCTCCCGGCCACCCCTCAGCCCGCAGGAGCAGGCGGTGCTGCCGGATCGCCCGCTACCGGAGTTTGACGAGCGGCTGCTGGTGCCTGCGCTGCCCGCCCATATCAAGAATCGTTACAAACGGATGGTGCAGCAGGCGATCGTCGCCAGCGGCAAAGAGGGGCTGGTCAAGCAGTGCCCCTGGGATCTCGATAACTGATGAATGAGCCTGCCGCTTCTCCGGCGGCAGGCAAGTTTGCGGAAGATGGCTGATGATCGGTCATCGCGCGTTCCAGGGCATTCCCCCGTTCAACTCACGCCGCTCGCTGGCCTCTATCGTTTGAAAAAACTGAGCGCTTTCCGCAGCCCCATTTAGCCGGATTAAACAACCGAGCCCTCGCCAGATTGCCGTTCGTACCCTGGCTGACCCTGTACAAAAGTGCCTCAATTGTGACAACTTGGATGTGAGCTGAACAATCCTGATCTGTCCCTTGTGGGAAGGTGATGAATAGGTTATTTCTCTGTGACATTGGCGGCATCCGGCACGGGTTCTCCAGTCATGTGGTGCTAAATCCACAGCAAAAACAATCGGTCAATGCAGGAGCAAATATGAAAAAGGTCGTGATGGTTGCCGTGGCTGCGGCCCTTCTGGGTGGCTGCGCCGTCAAGAATCAGGTATCCCACAGCTTGCAGGCGATCCCGCTGACTGCCTTCCAGCAGAGCGAGAGCAACCCCAATCAGCGCGTCTACAAGGAGCCGGGCGTTGACCTGCGCCAATACAATGAGGTGCTGCTCGATCCGCTGCAGTTTATCCGGCAGGAGAACGGTCAGTGGTATCTGCTGACCGCCAACGAACAGAACCAGATTGGCCGCTACTACCACGACAAGTTCCAAAGCGAGCTGATCAAGCAGGGCGTCAAGATCGCCTCCGCCCCCGGCCCGAAAGTCATGCGGATCCAGGCCGCCGTCACCAACTTCGACCTGACCCGCCCCGACCCCAAGCTGCGTGACCTGCTGCCGGCCAAGATCGCCATCAATGTCACCCGCGAAGTGATCGGCAAGGAGCCCTACCTGCTCAAGGTGGGCAGCATGGCCCAGCTGCTCGACTCCCAGAGCGGCAAGCTGCTGGTGCGGGTGATGGATGCCCGCGAGAGTACGGATACTACCCACAAGGATGAGCCCATCACCGCCGAGGAGATGGAGAAGATGATCGATCAGTGGGCGGCCAGCCGCGCCAAACAGCTGGCGGACAATCTGGGGCGCTGATCGATTGGTGCGTCCAAGCGGGGCGCAGCGGGAGCCTTTTGGGCTGCAATAATGGCAAGATGTTGATAAGGTGGTCATTTTGCAGGCAGGAGAAAATGATATGAAACGCGTGTTGTTACCCATCCTTGTTGCTGGCCTGTTGAGTGCCTGCAGCACCTCGTCACCCACGCCTGAGTGTGCGCCGATGGCGGGTGGCTGGCAGAGTCAGCCGTTACCCAATGCGGAAGGAGAGGCTGCGCTGGCCAGCGTGCTGGCTCGCATGAACACGGCCGCCAAACTGCAGAGCATCCGCGAGGTGCGCAGCCAGGTGGTCTCCGGGGTCAACTACGACATCGAGTTCCAGCTCGACAACGGAGAGGTGTGGAACACCCGTGTCTATCGGGATCTTGCCGGCAACTACCAGATGACCCGCCCGGCTGCACAGGGCGAGCTTCCTCCATTGCCTTGCGTCAAGGCCAAGTAATTCCTGCTTGTTGAGCCCCTCGTCAGAGGGGCTCATCTGACCAGAAAATTTCTGCTTTTCTCCCCGCATTCTGACAGTCAGGATGACCCTTCCCGTGACTGCATCCTCATGGAAAAGGAACCACTATGAATCGCCACCCCTGCATCAAACACTGGCGCGAGCTGCAAGAGCAGACGCCGCGCTACTACTCTGGCAGTCAGGAGCCCCTGTCGCGCGGTTGCGCCCTTGGCAAACACTTCGGCTTTAGCCGCATCGGCATTCACCACGAGATCGTCGAGCCCGGCCATCGCACCAGCTGGCCCCATGCCGAGAAGACCGAGGACGAGTTTGTTCACGTGCTGGAAGGGACGCCGGATGTCTGGCTCGATGGCGTCCTCTATCGGCTGCAACCGGGCGACTCGGTGGGCTTCAAGGCCGGTGACGGGCTGGCCCACGCCTTTATCAACAACACCGAAGAGACTGTCCGGCTGCTCTGCATTGGCGACACGGATCGGGAGGACAACCGCATCCACTACGCCGTGCATCCCGAGCGCAATATCACCCTCGGCAAGCTGCACTGGGATGACGTGCCCGAGCGTGAGCTGGGGGATCACGACGGCCTGCCCGACAAGCTGCGCGAGCGCAACGGCCCCTTCTAGGGCGCAGCTCTTCTGCGTACCAGCTATGCACCACCCGATATAAAAAAGCCTGCCGCTTGGCAGGCTTTTGCTATCTGTTTGCCGCCTGTGGCGAGCGGCGCTTATTGCATATTGAGCCCGCCCAGATAGTCGCGCTTGCCGAGATCGACCCCGGCGCGGCGCAGCAGAGCGTAGGCCATGGTGAGGTGGAAGTAGAAGTTGGGAATGCCGTACTCATGGACGCAGGTATGGCCATCCATCCCCTTGCCGCCCGCCCAGTGGGGCACGTAACGACCGCTGGCATACTGGCTGTAGTCCGCGTCCAGCTTGCCTTGCAGATAGGTGATGGTCTTGCCGATATGGGCGCGCAGATCGGCGATGGTTTTGGGCTCATCGCCCATGGCCGGCAGCTCGCTGTGGCTGGCGGTGGCCACCACGCTGCGGGCCGAATCGCAGCAGATCAGCACCTGCTTGCTGAAGGGCAGCATATCGACGATCAGCCGATCGCCGAAGAAGTTCTCCACGTTGAACTGCTTCGCCGCGGCGTGGGCCTCGGCCTTGGCCAGACAGTGGTCGAGGTTGGTCAGCATCTTGATGAACTGGGCGGTGATATCGCGATTCATGAGCACTCTCCATCTTGTTGAAACAGCGGCCCGCGTGCGCGGCCACGGTGAATGAGACTGGCTAATCGGCCACCAATATACCCCAACCGCTGCCGGGTTCGAGCCTGCCACGATGAAAAGGGCAGGGTAGCGCTACTTCGCGCGACAGCCGTTGGCCAAGCCGCCATGCTCGCTTTTTGAGCCTGCGAGTCCCTTATCGCCCCTTTTTTGATCTGTGACATAAATCACCTTTTTTCAGGGGCGTAGGCTGAATGCCGTTGTCCTGGACAGACGCCTGCGCATTCGCCAGGACACAAGAAAAGGAGAATGAGATGAAGATCTATGACCGTAACCGCAATGTGCTGAACCTGGGTCAGCGCGTCATGATTGCCGCCACTGGCGCAGTCGACTTTCTGAAAGAGGCCCACACCGACAACATGACCCCCTATCAGGCGGAGCATGAGAAGTGCGTGCTGCTGGCAAACTCCGGAGAGCGTTACGCCCCCATCGAGTTGATTAGACTAGGCTGATCCCTTTCCCTGTCACCCTACTCTTTACAATTCACCCGGCCGCCGCGTCCCATCTGGCGGCCGGGTTTCTGAGTTCCCCCCTTCATCCCACCAAATGCCGAAAAATTGAGCCGGGTCACACCCCGACCGATTTGAGCGATTGTCAGCCAGCGCAGGCTCATGCGAACCTTTAAACCCCGTTAACTCACTAAAAAATAACGACTATGTTCAGGCAAATAATGATGAGTGCCGCCATGCTGTCGGCGGCGCTGCTTTCCGGTTGTGCTTCCGTACCCATGGCCGATGCCACCGCAGACGCTCAGGCCAAGCAGTTTGTGGCGCCCAAGGATGCGGCCAACCTCTATATCTATCGCAACGAGACCTTCGGGGCGGCCATTAAAATGCCGTTGCTGGTGGATGGCGTGGCGGTCGGCGATACCGTGGCCCACAGCTATATCCTCAAGCAGGTGACACCGGGCAGCCACACCATCACCTCCAAGTCGGAGAACGATGCCACCCTGACCCTCAGTACCGAGGCGGGTAAAAACTACTACGTATGGCAGGAGGTCAAGATGGGCCTGCTGATGGCCCGCTCCAAGCTGAGTCAGGTCAGTGAAGAGGAGGGCAAGCAAGGGGTGATGGACAGCAAGTTGGTTAAGTGATAAAGGTTGCTTACGTTTTTAGATAAAAATATCAACAACAATATGGTAGGATGTAGATGATTTATAAAGAATGGGCCTTAAAGTGAAATTAAAGAATTTTGTTTCAAATTACTTTCCTGAACTCGTATTAACACATCCGATAAACTTTTCTAGTTCACTTAGTGTATTAACGCAAAATAAAAACCTCAACGATATATTATCATGGCCTCCTAATATATTCCTTATAATATATTCCGTCCTCGACTTTACAGATAAATATAGAAAAATCGTCTCTCCTACAGATGATTTTTCATGGCGGAGTTCACATGTCGAAGATGCAAAAAATCTCGCTAATCAATGGCTGGATTTGTTGAGTCAACAACTAAACTTTCAAGACCATATTGATAAAAGTAACTGTGGGGGATTATTAGAAAAAATTAAATACGTTTTTTCCAAAGATGCTCTAGAAGAAGATATATATATTCTTTTAAATAACTCAACATATCTTAAAGATTTATTTGTATTGTTCATTTCTATTGATGAGCTATTCTCTAACGCAAGCTACTGTAATAATGATGGTCAAAATCCAGTAAACTTTCATATCACAATGCGTAAATGGTTGCTAGATAATACAGATAATTTATCTGATGCACATGGTAAGTTAGGGTTTATTACTCTCAAATCAAGTGTTCCACAGTCAGGTCTAACTATTAATAATCTTACACAGTACCTCACATCGATAAAACCATCAGTTAAGCCAAAGATCGTTGTGAATAAGTTCCAACGAAATGGATTTAACAAAAAAAGTTTAAATGTTTTATTGCTTCCTTGGCCAAATGAAATTAAACCCTCATTCTTTAAAGAATCAAAAAAGGTTTTTGATATTGATATGAATAGTTTTTTTGGGTTTTTCTCATATGCACCAGAGAATGCACCTAGTGACACATATATAATAAATGCAATAGAAGCGGCCCAGTTGAGAGCTGGCTCTATTGATTTAATCGTTTTTCCAGAATGTGCATTAAGTGAAAAAGCATTCGATAGGTTTACAACTATTTTATATAAAAAGTTTGGTGAAAATGCACCATCTATCTTATCTGGGATATATTGTGATTTGAATGGAGAACAGAAAAACTCTGCCAAACTATCATTTATCGGAGAAACCAAAAAGTACGATTCCATTGAGCAGAAAAAACATCACCGATGGTTTTTGGATAAAAATCAACTTCGAAATTATAACCTCGCAACATCTCTAGACCCTGACAAAAAATGGTGGGAGGATATGAATGTAGAACGCAGAAACCTTTTAATGTTACATTCTGCAAATGGTCTAAAACTATGTCCTTTAATATGTGAAGATCTTGCACGACAAGAGCCTGTTGCACAATCAGTCAGATCTGTTGGGCCGAACTTAGTAATTAGCTTGCTACTTGATGGACCACAGATTTCTCAACGATGGCCGGGAAAATATTCTGCTGTATTGTCGGATGATCCTGGCTCATCAGTTTTGTCATTTACTTCGTTGGGAATGACACTACGTTCTACAGGTTTAGGTAATCCCCCTAGCCGTGCCGTAGCCTTATGGAGTGAACCGCAAAAAGGTTCTGAAACATTAAATATTGATGAGGGTGCTATTGGTATAGTAATGGAGCTGGAAATTAAAAATGAAGAGATGTGGTCAATGGATGGTAGAAACAAAGAGAAACCTGTAGTACGGAAAATATTCCATTCTTCTATATATCTTGAAGAAAATAGAAAATCTGCTACTATGATCCACAATCGTCATTTTTTGGCACAGTAAGGGGAGCTTCAAAATGGGCCTATCTTTAGATGAAAAGCAACTATTGAAGTCTCTTGCAGATGTAATAATTTCTGACCCAAACTTTGCTCAGAGATTACTGTCTGTATTATCGGACGCTGGCCAGCAGCCTAATCTACTGAATAAAATAAATAGTATTAATGAAATGATTAATAATTACAGCGCTTATGATTCTGATAAAGTGAAATATATAAGCGAGCTTAAAAAAGCTATCTCAAAAATTAAAGATAGTGATGCTTCTGCAATACTGCTTGAGTCAATAAAAAATAGCTCTTACGATTCTATAATTTAACGTTTAAAAAACGCACTATTTGATGCAATCAACCCGGCCTAAGCCGGGTTGGTTGTATCAAAAGACGGGAAAAATCAGAGCGCTTCCAATCTGGCATAGGCCGTCACCAGCCACTTGGCGCCGACGTCGTCGAACTGGATCTGCACCCGGCTCTGCTGGCCGACCCCTTCGAAATTGAGTACCACCCCTTCCCCGAATTTCGGATGGAGCACCCGCTGGCCGAGCTTGATGCCGCTGGCGTCGAAGCTCTGCTGCACCTCGTTCTGGCTAAAGCGGCCGTACTGGGTGGGGCGGCTGACCTGAGTGCGCAGCCGGATCTCTTCCAGACACTCGGCGGGCATCTCGCGGATAAAGCGGCTCGGCTTGTGGAACATCTCGCGGCCGTAGATACGGCGGCTCTCGGCATAACAGATGTAGAGCTTCTCCATGGCGCGGGTCATGCCGACGTAACACAGGCGCCTTTCCTCTTCCAGCCGGCCCGACTCCTCGGTGGATTGCTGGCTGGGGAACATCCCCTCTTCGACACCGACCAGCAGCACCAGCGGGAACTCCAAGCCCTTGGCGCTGTGCAGGGTCATCAGCTGCACCGCATCGGCATATTCGTCCGCCTGATTCTCGCCGGACTCAAGCGCTGCGTGGGCGAGGAAGGCGGAGAGATCGCTCATGTCTTCCAGCTCGTCCGGGCGCTGGTACTGGCGGCAGGCGGTGACCAGTTCGTCCAGGTTCTCTACCCGCGCCTGGGATTTCTCGCCCTTTTCCGCCAGATACATCGCCTTGAGGCCGGAGTTCTGGATGGCGATATCCGCCTGCTGGTGCAGCGGCAGCAGGGAGACCTGCTCCTCCAGCGCGTCGATGAGATCGACAAAGCCGCGCACCGCGTTACCGGCGCGACCGGTCAGCACCTTGTCATTGAGCAGGGCCTTGGCCGATTGCCACAGGTTGAGCCCCTGATCGCGGGCGTTGCCGCGCAGGATCTCGAGGGTGCGATCGCCGATGCCGCGGGTCGGGGTGTTGACCACCCGCTCGAAGCTGGCGTCGTCGCCGCGGTTGTTGATAAGCCGCAGGTAGGCCATGGCGTCTTTGATCTCTTGCCGCTCGAAGAAGCGCAGGCCGCCGTAGATGCGATAGGGCATGGCATCTTGCATCAGCGCCTCTTCCAACACCCGTGACTGGGCGTTGGAGCGATAGAGGATGGCGCAGTCGGCCAGGAGGCCGCCTTTTTCCTTCCAATCCTTGAGGCGGCCGACCACGAAGCGCGCTTCGTCCACCTCGTTGAAGGCTGCGTAGAGCGAAATCGGCTCGCCCTCGGCCCCTTCGGTCCATAGCTCCTTGCCAAGGCGTTCGGCGTTGTTGGCGATGACGCTGTTGGCCGCTTTGAGGATATTGGCGGTGGAGCGGTAGTTCTGCTCGAGGCGGATGGTCTCGGCCCCCTGATAGTCGGTCAGGAAGCGCTGGATGTTCTCAATCTTGGCGCCGCGCCAGCCGTAGATGGACTGGTCATCGTCGCCGACGATCATCACCTTGCCGCTGTTGCCCGCCAGCATCCGCAACCAGGCGTACTGGATGCCGTTGGTATCCTGAAACTCGTCCACCAGGATGTTCTGGAAGCGGTCGCGGTAGTGCTCGAGGATGTGCGGCTTGTTCAGCCACAGCTCGTGGGCGCGCAGCAGCAGCTCGGCAAAGTCCACCAGACCGGAGCGATCGCAGGTCTCCTGATAGGTCTTGTAGATCTGCTGATAGGTGCGGGTGACGGGATCGCCGTAGAGGTCGATGTCGCCGGGGCGCAAGCCCTCATCCTTCTTGCCGTTGATGTAGCCCATCACGGCGCGCGGGGCCCAGTGCTTCTCGTCGAGGTTGAGCGCCTTGAGCACCCGGCGAATGAGACGGTACTGGTCATCGGAGTCGAGGATCTGGAAATCCTGCGGCAAGCCGGCATCCAGATGGTGGGCCCGCAGCAGGCGGTGGGCGATGCCGTGGAAGGTGCCGATCCACATGCCGCGCACGCCGTCGCCGATCACCTTCTCGACCCGGCCGCGCATCTCGGCCGCCGCCTTGTTGGTAAAGGTGACCGCGATGATGGAGAAGGGTGAACAGCGTTCCACCTGCATCAGCCAGGCGATACGGTGCACCAGCACCCGGGTCTTGCCCGAACCGGCACCGGCCAGCACCAGCAGGTTGCTGCGGGGCGCCGCAACGGCATCTCTTTGCTTGTCGTTGAGCCCGTCGAGCAGGGTTGAAACGTCCATCACCACTCCTGTTTATTTATACAGGCGGGGATTATACGGCCATCCCCCCTGCCAGACCAAATCCAAACTCGGGGGGAGGGGCGAGATGGGGACTTGCAGGGGCGCCGATGCGGCCAATTTTGGCTAGCACAGAAAGAAGAGGGGGCTGAGGTTCCCAGCTGTAGCCAACTCTTGCTCGCGCGGTTTGTGGGGATTTTGCGAGCCGGATCACGGGCTTGCCGGGGGGCTGGATGAATAACAGGGGAAAACGGTTTACAGTAACTTGCTGAACAATAAGAGAAATGTCGTTTGGGTCTTTTGATTGTTAGCATAAAAAACTGAAAAGTAGCTAAAAAACAACTGCTTATAAGGTTATTTGCTTAGAATTTAAACCGTTAACGCAAACGTTTTTCCCTTATCATTTGCTTGACCCGCATCGGGGCTGACTTAGAGTAAGCCTGCGTGCTAGATAGCCTGCTCTGACAGGCAAGCAAGTTCCCTCACTTAATAACAATCAAGGATACGATCGTGACTAAAGTGCTCAAGCTGGCCACCGTGGCCTCCCTCACTCTCGCTGCTCTCTCTGCTCAGGCTGCTTCCGAGCCAGCCGTCATTTATGACACCGCGGGCAAGTATGACAAATCATTCAACGAAGCCGTGTTCCGTAACGGCGTCGAGCTCTACAACAAGGACAAGGGCGTCAAGGTCAAAGAGTTTGAACCCCAGAACGAAGCCCAGCGCGAGCAGGGTCTGCGTCGTCTGGCCAGCCGTGGCAACGGCCCGATCGTGGCGGTCGGTTTCAACATGGGTTCTGCCGTTGAGAAAGTAGCGACCGAATTCCCGAAAACCCAGTTCACCATCATCGACATGGTGGTCGACAAGCCGAACGTCCAGTCCGTCATCTTCAAGGAGCATGAAGGTTCCTTCCTGGTGGGTGCGCTGGCTGCCATCGCTTCCAAGAGCGGCAAGGTCGGCTTCGTGGGCGGCATGGATATCCCGCTGATCCGTAAATTCCAGTGCGGTTACGAGCAGGGTGCCAAGTTCGTCAATCCGAAGATCGAAGTGTTCCAGAACATGGCGGGCTCTACCCCGGCCGCGTTTGCTGACCCGGCCAAAGGTGCCGAGCTGGCCAAGTCCCAGTTCGCCAAAGGCGCTGACGTGGTTTACGCCGCAGCTGGCGGTACCGGTATCGGTGTCTATCAGGCAGCCAAGGACAGCGGCAAGTTCGCCATCGGGGTGGACTCCAACCAGAACCACCTGCAACCGGGCACCATGCTGACCTCCATGGTCAAGTCTGTGGGTCTGGCCGCTTACCAGACCTGGGATGACGCTGCCAAAGGCGAGTGGAAGCCGGGTATCAAGAACCTGGGTCTGGCCGAAGGTGGTGTGGATTGGGCACTCGACAAGGACAACGAGAAGCTGATCACCCCGGAAATGAAAGCCAAGGTGGATGCCATCAAGGCTGAAATCATCGCTGGCAAGGTCAAGGTTCATGACTACATGAGCGATAACACCTGCAAATACTAATTAGATAGTTGCTACGACTCTCAACGCACCACCGGCCCGCACGGGCCGGTTTTTAGTCTTATTTCATGAAACGCAGGGCTGCATCATGGACCAGACAGATCGCTATGCCATCGAATTAAGAGGTATCGATAAGCGGTTCGGCGAAGTGTACGCCAACAAGCTGATCGACCTTAAGGTTCGCAAAGGCAGTATCCACGGCATTGTCGGCGAAAATGGCGCCGGTAAGTCCACCCTGATGAGCATCATTTATGGTTTCTACCATGCCGACAAAGGCGAGATGCTGATCGACGGGAACCCTTTCAAACCCCATGGCTCACAAGATGCGATTGCCGCAGGCGTGGGCATGGTTCACCAGCACTTCATGCTGGTCAATAACTTCACCGTATTGGAAAACGTCATCCTCGGCGCTGAGAACGGCTGGCACCTTCAGCAGAGCGTGGCGTCAGCCGAAAAGTTGCTTGGCGAACTGGCGCGAGACTATGGCCTCGACGTGCCGTTGCACGAAAAGGTCGAAGATCTGCCGGTTGGCTTGCAACAGCGGGTCGAAATTCTCAAGGCGCTCTATCGCGGCGCCCGCATCCTGATCCTCGACGAGCCGACCGGGGTACTGACCCCGCAAGAGGCGGATCACCTGTTCGAGGTGCTGAAAAAGCTGCGGGATCAGGGGGCGACCATCATCCTCATCACCCACAAGCTGCGGGAGATCCTGGCCATTACCGATCAGGTCTCCATCATGCGCCGTGGCGAGATGGTGGCACACGTCGCCACCAAAGATACCGACAAGGAGCAGCTGGCCGAACTGATGGTGGGCCGCAAGGTGCGCCTCAAGGTCGACAAGGGGCCAACCCAACCCGGTGAAGCCAAGCTGAAGATCGAAGGGCTCAGCTATTTCGATGCCAGCAAGGTGGAGCGGGTCAAATCGGTCAGCTTCGAGGTGCGGGCCGGTGAAGTGGTCGGCATCGCCGGGGTCTCCGGCAACGGCCAGTCCGAACTGCTCAGCCTGCTTGGCGGCATTCTCAAGCCGAGCAAGGGGGGCTTCACCATCAGCAGCCGCAGCGGTGTGCACAAAGTGAGCGCGGAGCACCCGGCCGATCCCGAGCTGGTGCGCAACTACGGCCTCGGTCATGTGCCGGAAGACAGGCACAAGATGGGGCTGATCAACCGCTTCGAGGCGAAAGAGGCCTTTATCCTCGGTTATCACCGCCGCCCGCAATACAACAAGGGGTGGCTGCAAAACAAGGAGGCGATCCAGCAGGATTGTCAGGCCAAGATGGAGAAGTGGGACGTGCGCCCGCCCCATCCCGACCACAAGACCGCCAACTTCTCCGGTGGTAACCAGCAGAAGCTGGTGATCGCCCGCGAAGTGGAGCAGGACCCGGATGTGCTGTTGATCGGCCAGCCGACCCGCGGGGTCGACATCGGCGCCATCGAGTATATCCACCAGCAGATCATCGCCATGCGCGACAAGGGCAAGGCGGTCTTGCTGGTCTCGGTGGAGCTGGACGAGATCATGAGCCTCGCTGACCGGATTCTGGTGATTGCCGATGGTCGCATCGTCGGCGAGCTGGATGGTGCCAAGGCGGATGAGCGCACCATTGGTCTGATGATGGCGAACATAGTGCCGGACGAAGTTGCTGGCGTGTCTGGCGTAGCCAAGGAGGCCCACTGATGAGCCAAGTACGTATTCCTGCCTGGGTCTCCGTGGGCGTCTTGTCTGCGGTCAACATTCTGCTGGCCTTCCTGGTGTCGGCCATTCTGTTCTACTACCTCGACATCAACCCGGTCGATGCCGCCAAGATCATGTGGTACGGCGCGTTCGGCACAGGTGAAGGGGTCGGCTTCACCCTCTACTACGCAACCGGCTTTATCTTTACCGGTCTGTCGGTGGCGGTCGCCTTCCACGCCGGTCTGTTCAATATCGGTGGTGAAGGTCAGGCCTATATTGGCGGGCTCGGTGTGGGTCTGGTCTGTCTGATGCTCGGCGATGTGCTGCCGTTTGCCCTGCTGTTGCCGCTCTCCATCATTGCCGGTGGTCTGTTCGGTGCGGCCTGGGCCTTTATTCCGGCCTGGCTGCAAGCCAAGCGCGGCAGCCATATCGTGATCACCACCATCATGTTCAACTTCATCGCCGCCTCGCTGATGGCCTATCTGCTGGTGGAGGTGTTCAAGCCGCCCGGCTCGATGGCGACCGAGAGCAAGGTGTTTGCCGAAGCAAGCTGGCTGCCCAAGATGAGTGGGCTGGCGAACCTGTTCGGGATGGAGATCCCCAACAGCCCGCTCAATATCAGCTTCTTCTGGGCGCTGATCTGTGCGGCGCTGGTGTGGGTCTTTATCTGGCACACCCGCTGGGGCTACGAGATCCGTTCGGTCGGCGCCAGCCAAAGCGCCTCCGCCTACGCCGGTATCTCCTATCCCAAGGTGGTGATCCTGGCCATGGTCATCTCCGGCATGCTGTCGGGCTTCTTCGCCCTCAACGTGCTGCAGGGTGAGCTGCACCAGATCAAGCTCAACTTCGTGGAAGGGTTCGGCTTCACCGGTATCGCGGTGGCGCTGATGGGGCGCAACCATCCGGTCGGCGTCATCATCGCCAGCCTGCTGTTCGGTTTCCTCTATCAGGGGGGCGCCGAGCTCAGCTTCGAGTTCGGTGTCGATCGCAACATCGTGGTGGTGTTGCAGGGTCTGGTGATCCTGTTCTGTGGCGCCCTTGAGCACATGATGCGCCCGCGCATCGAGCAGCTCTATCTGGCGTTTGCCAACCGCTCAGCCGCGCACGCTAAAGGAGTCTGATCATGTTTGAAATTCTGATCCTGATGCTGGATGCGACCATTCGTACCGCGCCGCCCCTCATTCTCGCCGCCATGGCGGGCATGTTTTGCGAGCGCTCCGGGGTGGTCAACATCGCGCTGGAAGGCAAACTGCTGGCGGCGGCGTTCGCCAGTGGTGCGGCGGCGGCGGTCTCCGGTTCTGCCTGGATAGGTCTGGGTGCCGGGGTGGGTGTCTCCATCCTGTTTGCCCTGATGCACGGCTTTGCCACCATCACCCACCGCGGTGATCAGGTGGTGAGCGGCATGGCCATCAACATTCTGGCGGCCGGTCTGACCGTCACCCTGGGCCGTTACTGGTTCGATCAGGGTGGCCAGACGCCGGCACTCTCCGGCGATGCCCGTTTTGCCCCCATCGATCTGCCCTATGCCAAGGAGTTGTGGGATGTGCCGGTGATCGGCCAGCTCTACAGCGAGTTGCTGAGCGGCCACTCCCTGCTGGAGTACGTGGCGTTCGCCTGCGTACCGCTGGCCTGGTGGGTGATGTTCCGTACCCGCTTCGGTCTGCGTCTGCGGGCGGTGGGCGAGGCGCCCGCAGCGGTCGATACCGCCGGTATCTCTGTGATGCGGATGCGCTACACCGCGCTCCTCATCGGCGGCCTGCTGGCCGGTATCGGTGGCACCTATCTGGCGGTGGCCCAGACGGCCCAATTCATCCCCAACATGAGTGCGGGCAAGGGCTTTATGGCGCTGGCGGCGCTGGTGTTCGGCAAGTGGCGCCCATGGAATGCCATGGCCGCCTGTCTGCTGTTCGGCTTCCTAGATGCGGTCGCCATCCGCCTGCAAGGGGTCAGCATCGGTGGTTTCGCCATTCCGGTGCAGGCCATCGAGGCACTGCCCTACATCCTGACCGTGTTCCTGCTGGCCGGTTTTATCGGCCGAGCGGTGGCCCCCAAGGCACTTGGTACACCTTATGTGAAGGAGCGGGAGTAGCGCTTTTGATTGCGATACTCCCACCCAAGCAAATAACAGCAGGCCCACTTCGGTGGGCCTGTTTTTTATGGGCGGGATGGGGCAGACCAGCCGGGATCTGGATGGTGTGATAGAGGGGGATGATGGCGTGAAGGGATAAACGGGCTGTGTGAGTTGCTGCGGGTAGCGGCTGGCTTACAGGTGCATATCCCGCTGCCAGTACCATTAAAAACCCCCTCTTATCAGGAGGGGGTTGCAGAGGTTATTGCCGGATGAACCCTGAGGCTCAGGGAGCCAGCACCAGCTTGTAGACGCCAAAGCCGGGGTGTTTGGCATCGGTGGGAGGCAGCGTCTCCACATAGTTCAGCTTGCCACCGGTCAGGGCTTGCGCCTCGCTGCGTGGCGAGCTGTAGATGCGCAGATCCAGATTGGCGGGCAGGGGGGCCAGCTGCCAGTTGTTGTCTGCCGGGGGCTCGAAACCGGCCGGATTCTTCTCTGCCAGATCCTTGAGGTATTCGGAGAGCACTTCGCGGGTTTCGAACTGATCTTCATGGACGATCACCTTGGCGTTGATGCCCGGGAAGTTGCCACCACCGCTGGCGCGGTAGTTGTTGGTCACCACGTAGAACATCTGGGCCGGGTCGATTGCCTTGCCCTGATAGGTGAGGTTGGTGATGCGATAGCTGTCGCTCACCTTGTTGCCATCCACATCGTAACGGGCGGGTTTGGTCACATCGACCTGATAGTTCACCCCGTCGATCACGTCGAAGTTGTAGGTGCGGTACTTCTCGTTCACCAGCCACTGGGTGGCGGTGCTGGCGGCATCGATCTTGTTGAACTGGACGGCGCTCTTCTCCAGCCACTCCTGCACGGTCGCGCCATTGATGGCTACCACCTGCAGGGTGTTGGGGTAGACATAGAGGTCGGCCACGTTGCGCAGGGAGATATCGCCAGCCGGTACATAGGTGAAGTCGGTCGGGCCGTTGCGACCGCCGCGGAATGGCGCGGCGGCGGAGAGGATGGGCCATTTCTCCTTGAGCTGACCATCCTGTTGCAGCTTCTTGGCATGCCACAGCTGGGCGTCGCTGACGATCTGGATGGAGGGGTCATCCTGCACCAGCGCGAAGAAGCTGTGGATCGGTTTGGTGATCTTGCTGAGGGGCTCGTCCAGCCACTGGTTGGCCTGCTCGTGCTCGGCAATGACCTGATCGACTACCGCCTGATCTTCGGTGCTGCTGGCACTGCTGTCGATTTTGCGCAGCTGGGACTGGCTGGAGGCCACTTCCCAGCGACCCTCTTTCCAGGTCATGTGCAGGTCGATGATGCCGAGGTGGTTACCCCAGACGCCCGGCATCACGGTCGGTACGCCCGCCAGGGTGCCTTTCTCGTTGTCCACGTCGGTCATGTTGGGGTAGTCGCCCGGGAAGGTGCGGTGGGCGTGGCCCAGCAGCAGGGCATCGACCCCTTTCACTTTGGCCAGCGGCAGTGCGGCATTCTCCATCATGGGTTCGCGCGGGTCACCAATGATGCCGGTGTGGGCCACGACCACGACGATGTCAGCGCCCTTGGCGCGGATTTCGGGTACATAGTGCTCGGCGGTCTCGACCATATCGGCCACCACCACCTTGCCTTCCAGATTGCGCTTGTCCCACTGGGTGATCTGGGGCGGAGTCAGGCCCAGCACACCGACCTTGATGGTCTGGGTATTGCCGTTGGCATCCTTCACCTGACGATCCAGCACCACATAGGGTTTGAACTTCTGCTTGCTCCAGTCGATGGTGCCCTTGCCATCACGACTGAAGGCATCGGCCTGGAAGACGTTGGCGTTGATGTAGGGGTAGTTGGCCCCTTTCAGGGTCTCTGAGAGGAAGTCGAGACCGAAGTTGAATTCGTGGTTGCCCAGGTTGCCGACATCATAGCTCATGGTGTTGAGCGCCTTGATGGCGGGGTGGGTCTGCTTGCTCAGCCACTGCTGTTTGACCTGCTGGTCGTGGATATAGTCGGCCAGCGGGGTGCCCTGGATCAGGTCGCCGTTGTCGATCAGCAAGTTGTTGGCGTTCTCTTCGCGGGCCTTGCGGATCAGCACAGCGGTGCGGGCGAAGCCCAGCGAGGCATCCGGCTTGTTCTGGTAGTAGTCGTAACTCAGCAGGTTGGAGTGGATATCAGAGGTTTCGATCAGCCGCAGGGTGAGATCACCGGGGGCCTGAGAGTTGTTGTCGTCACAGCCGGACAGCAAAAAGATAACTGCCACCGCGCTCAGTTTGAGGGTGGTTTTCATTGTTGAATTCTCTTGTTATGGGTATGCCAGCGTGGTGCATTCTATCGACAGCAAAAGAATCCGATTGTGAGCAGGCTGGCAATTCGGGCTAATTACCCTCCTGTTAATAGAGTTATGGCTCTGATTTTAATCTCTTTTTTGTCTTTCTTCAGGGCCGCCACCCTCAATGCTATTTCACTGTTAGTCACCCTGTTGTCGTCACCGCTGTGCGGTCGGGGCAAGCGGCGCGGTCTGCCGCTCCTGCGAGGTTGTAATGGTTGGTTACAGATCTTCATTCGACTGATAGATGACCTTTCCCTTAAATTCAGCGGCGATTGATTGCATCTAAAAATTACAAAGCGACAGCAAGGAATAAAACCTCATGAAAATGCACAACAAAGCGCTGCTGACCATCGCCTGCGCTGCGGCCCTGTCTGCCTGTGACAGCGAAAAAGCTGCCAACAGCATTGCCAAGCGGGTGCCTCTGGCTCTGCCGGAGGCGGGTCTTTACCAAGCGAATCTGATGAGCCGCGACGGCGACAAGGCAACGCCGCGCATGATCAAGGATCTGGATGGTCTGGCGCTGGTCTACCCGAAGGGTGAAACCGTGCAGCACTGGGGTGTCTGGGTGGATCATCAGGTGGGCAAGGTCGAGACCAACAGCCAGTGGCTGGGTCAGGCTGACCAGAAAGCCGACAAAGACGGGATCTACCCGGTGCAGTTGATCCGCAACAGCGAACGGCTCGGCACCAGCACGGCGCTCAGCTCGGTGACCAACGACCACAACCTCATCACCTTCCAGGATCAGCCGGTCATCGATCTGCAGGGCAAGGAGATCAAGCGCTGGGTTTTTGATTTCACCCGAACTGGCACCAAGTTCTCCGACAACTCCCCCATCTATTCCGGTTTCAGCGGTCATGTGGCGGTGACGGCTCTGACCACCAAAGCGGTGACCACGGCCAGCTGGAGTGCCACGGGCAGCGATGGCTTCAGCAGCGACATGGTGGGCAAGGTGGATACCACCAACAACGGCGGCAAGCTGACGGTGGCGATCGAGTTTCCGGCGGCAGGTTGTACGCTGGTGGGCGAGGGGAGTGCCACTGCCGGGTTGAGCAAGCTGACCATGACCGGGTTTGGCAAGTGCAACTTCAAGCAATCCGCTGCCGCCACGCCGATCGAAAACCTCTGGAATGCAGCTCTGGCCCGGGCGATGGATAACAGCGTCGCCTATGTCACCACCTATACCACGGATGCCAAAAAAGAGGCGCTGGTCATCGGCTTCCCCGACACCAATGGCTTGCAGATCACCGCTGACAAGCGATAAGCAGCCCAACGGCAGGGGCGTGCAAACGCGCCTGAAACAACAAGGGAGCCAGTGGCTCCCTTGTTGTTTTCAACGCACGGTTTACAGCAGGAACAGGGTCGCCAGCCCGAGGAAGATAAAGAAGCCGCCGGTATCGGTGATGGCGGTGATCATCACGCTGGCACCGACTGCCGGGTCGCGGCCGAGTCGGGTCATGGTCATGGGGATGATGACTCCCATCAGGGCGGCCACCAGCAGGTTGAGCATCATGGCCAGGGTCATCACGGCGCCGAGCGCCGCATCCTGATAGAGCAGATAGGTGGCGATGCCCATGGTGCCGCCCCACACCAGCCCGTTGATAAAGGCGACCCCGAGTTCCCGCAGCAGCAGGAAGGAGAGGTTGCCCGCCTGAATGTGCTGCAGTGCCAGCGCCCGCACTATCATGGTGATGGTCTGGTTGCCGGTGTTGCCGCCGATACCGGCGACGATGGGCATCAGCGCCGCCAGTGCCACCAGCTGGGAGATGGTGTGCTCGAACAGGCCGATCACCCGCGAGGCGACAAAGGCGGTGCAGAGGTTGATGGCAAGCCAGGCCCAGCGGGTCTTGACCGCCTTGGAGACAGGGGCGAACACGTCTTCATCCTCGCTGATACCCCCCATCCGGCGCAGGTCGGTGTCACTCTCCTCATAGACCAGATCCACCACCTCTTCGACGGTGAGGCGGCCCATCAGCTTGCCCTTGCCATCCACCACGGCGGCGGAGAGCAGGTCATCCCGCTCGAAGGTGCGGGCCGCCGCTTCGTCGTTATCCTCCGGATCGAAGGTGACCGGATCCCGTTCCATCACGTCGCTCACCAGGGTAGCGGGTTTGTGCAGCAGCACTGTGGTGAGGGCCAGCTCCCCCAGCAGATGGTTGCGGCGATCGATGACGAACAGCTTGTCGGTGTTGGCGGGGATCTTGCCGCGCAGGCGCAGATAGCGCTGCACAGTGGCCAGACTCACTTCGGGGCGGATGGTGATGATCTCGAAGTCCATCATGGCGCCGACGGTGTGCTTGCCGTAGCGGATCACCTCCCGCACCCGATCCCGGTCGGCGGGGGCCATATAGGTGAGCAGCCGCCCCATCAGGTTGCGTGGCAGGTACTGGCCCAGATAGATCTGGTCGTCGATATCCAGGGTGCGCAGGGCGTGCAGCAGCTCCTTGTCGCTCATACCGCTGATGAGGCTGTCCCACACCGTCTCCGACGCTTCGACCAGAATCTGGCCGCGCTTCTCCTCCTCCACCAGTGCCCACAGGGCATGACGTTCATCGGGCGGCAGCGACTCCAGCGCATCGGCGACGTCGGCGGCGGGCAACCCGTTGACCAGAGTGGTGAGTTCGCTGGTCTGATCGCGCTGCTCGGCATCCTGCACCGCCTGCGGGTCGAGCAGGCTGTCGGTGAGGGCATCATCGCGCAGCAGCAGGGTGAGAATGCGGGATCTGTCATCCGCGCGCTGCCTGGCGCTGTTCTTGATGGGAAGAGACATGGGATGAATTCCTGAGATGGTAGCCAAGGGCTCAATGCCCATAGGATACCAGACTTAAAACAACAGGTTATGACCGTGATGGGAGAAGAGGGAGGTAAAAGTGAGGCCACCTGCTGGTGGCCTCATGGTGAGTTGCCGAGGATCCCTCAGGCGAGGGCTCGTTGGCGCTGTGGGGCCTCGCCAAACCAGGCGAGCCGGTCGGCCAGGGTCACCACCGAGCCCACCATGATGAGGGCAGGACTTTCGACCCCCATCGCCAGTGCGGGCAGCTCATCGAGAGTGCCGCGAATGACCCGCTGGCAGGGCTGGGTGCCGCGCTCGATTAGCGCCACCGGGGTGTTGCTCGCCTTGCCGTGAGCCAGCAACTGCTCGCGGATGGTGGTGCAGGAGGAGAGCCCCATATAGAAGACCAGCGTTTGCCGATCTTTGGCCAGCAGCGGCCAGTCGAGATCCCGGGCGCCCCCCTTGCCGTGGGCGGTAACGAAACGGACGCTTTGGGCGTGGTCGCGGTGGGTGAGCGGAATGCCGGCGTAGGCGGCGCAGCCGCTGGCCGCGGTGATGCCGGGCACCACCTGAAAGCCGATGCCTGTGCCAACCAGCGTCTCCAGCTCCTCGCCGCCACGGCCGAAGATAAAGGGGTCGCCCCCCTTCAGTCGCACCACCCGCTGCCCCTTCTTCGCCTCCTCCAGCAACAGCTGGTTGATCCCCTCCTGCGGTACGCAGTGGTTGCCCGCCTGCTTGCCGACGAAGATGCGCTTGGCATCCCGGCGCACCAGCGCCATCACCTCGTCCGAGACCAGCCGGTCATAGACCACCACGTCGGCCTGCTGCATCTGGCGCAGGGCGTGCAGGGTGAGCAGGCCCGGATCGCCGGGGCCTGCTCCCACCAGCACCACCTCGCCACTGGAGTGACTTTCGTCGGCAAACAGGCTGTCGGCCAGTTGGTTGGCCGAAGCGTGATCGCCCCGTGCCAGCGCCTGCCCGAGCCGATCCGCCCCGAGCAGCCGCTCCCAGAAGCGGCGCCGCTCCCCCATGGTGGCGAAGCGCGCCTTGACCCGATCCCGCAGGCTGCCGGCGAAGGCCGCCACGGCGCCCAGATGCTGGGGCAGCAGGGCTTCGAGTTTTTCTCGCAGCAGCCGGGCCAGCACCGGCGCCTTGCCGCCGGAGGAGATGGCTACCATCAGCGGCGAGCGGTCGATGATCGACGGCATGATGAAGCTGGAGCGTTTCGGGTCATCTACCACGTTGGCAAAGATCCGCGCCTGGTTGGCGCTCTGGTAGACCAGCGCATTCACCTCGCGCCGATCGGTGGCGGCCACCGCAAGCCACTTGCCCGCCAGTTGCTGCGGCGCGAATTCACCGGCCAGCCACTCGATGCTGCCGTTGGCAGCCAGTTCCGCCAGCTCGGGGTCGAGCTCGGGTGCGACCACGGTGAGCTGGGCACCGGCATCCAGCAGCAGGCGCGCCTTGCGCTCCGCTACCTCGCCGCCGCCGACCAGCAGCACGGGTTTGTTGTCGAGTCGGCAAAAGATGGGCAAGTAGTCCATGGGGCCTCCGGATCAGGCGGTTCGGGTCTGGTTGGCGGTGCTGGTGGTTTCGCTCACTGCAACCGGGCGCTCAGCCTTGGGGGTGGCATACCAGTAGCCGAGGCCCATAAAGAGGGCGCCGGAGACAGTGTTGCCCAGCGTCACCCACAGCAGGTTGTGGCCGATGCCGCTCAGGGTGTAGGCCTCCGAGTGGGCGCCAAACCAGGAGAGGGCGAACAGGGTCATGTTGGCGATGGAGTGCTCGTAGCCGGAGGCGATAAAGGCCAGCAGGCACCACCAGATGGCGATGAAGCGGGCGGCTCCTTCGGTGCGCAGCGCCATCCAGATGGCGAGACAGACCAGCCAGTTGCAGAGGATCCCCTTCATAAACAGGGTCAGGGCCGGGGCCTGGGTTTTGGCCAGCGCTACCTTGTGGGCCAGACTGCCTGCGTCCGGCAGCAGGCTGCCGCCGTAGGAGTAGATCAGCGCCACCACGATGGAGCCAATCAGGTTGCCGGCCCAGGTCTGCGGCAGGATGCGCAGCAGGTCGGCCATGGTGATTTTGCCCGTCTTCACCCCGAAGGTGAGGAACATGGTGTGGCCGGTAAACAGCTCGGAGCCGGCGATGATCACCAGCGTCAGGGCGATGCCGAAGGTGGCCCCCATCACTAGCGGCCGGATGGCGGGATCCACCAGATTGCCGAGGGTGAAGATGAGGATGATGCCGAGGCCCACATAGGCCCCCGCCATGGCGGAGCTGAGCCAGAAGCCGAGCTTGTCGCTGCGCTCGAAGCGGTTGATGCGGGCCGCGTTGGCGGCGCACTTGTTGATGGTTTCCGTGTACATCTTGTGAGTCCTTGAAAGGGCTGCCCTCTGGCAGCCCGAAAGAGAGTGAATTTGGCTTTAGACGGCGACCCAGACCTGCTGATCGCGCACTTCAACGGGGTAGCTTTGAACCGACATCGCAGGGTTGTCGAAACAGTGGCCATCGCTCAGGCGAAAGCGCTGCTTCTTGAGCGGGCTGGCGACCCAGAGCTCGCCGTCGTGTTCGCAGATCAGGCCCCGCGACAGCACGTTGGCGGCGAAGAAGGGATCCCGGTTGTCGATGGCGAATACCTCGGCCGCCGCGCTCGGGCGGAACAGAGCGATCTGGCGACCTTCAATGAGTGCGCAGACACCGGTTCCCGGCAGAATGTCGTTGAGTTGGCAGGCAAGTTTCATCATTTGGTCTCCACCTCGATCTGGTAGACGGGGATGCGCTCGGCCGGGGTCGCCGGTCGATGCTGGTCGCGTTCGCTGACGAACTGAACGTCCGGGTCGCGCTTGTCGCTGTTGATGAAGTGGCTGAAGCGCTTGAGCGCCTCCTCTTCGTTGAGGGTGCGCGACCATTCGCACTCGTAGCTGTCGATCAGGGTCTGGATATCGCGCTCCAGCGTCTCGGCCAGTCCCAGCTTGTCGTCGACGATCACCTCGCGCAGGTAGTCGACGCCCCCTTCCAGATTGCCGAGCCAGACCGAGGTGCGCTGCAGTTTGTCGGCGCTGGTGACGTAGAACATCATAAAGCGGTCGATCAGCTTGATGAGGGTTTCGCGGTCGAGGTCAGAAGCCAGCAGGTCGGCATGGCGCGGTTT
Organism: Aeromonas sp. R4-2; assembly: GCF_040908295.1. Taxonomy (NCBI): domain Bacteria; kingdom Pseudomonadati; phylum Pseudomonadota; class Gammaproteobacteria; order Aeromonadales; family Aeromonadaceae; genus Aeromonas; species Aeromonas sp. R4-2. Next base: position 44,289 of record NZ_JBFODL010000006.1, read on the forward strand.
CATGCCGCCGTTGCCGCCCACATAGAGGTTCCAGCCCGCGTCGGTGGCGATGATGCCGACATCCTTGCCCTGCGCTTCTGCACATTCGCGGGTACAGCCGGAGACACCGAACTTCATCTTGTGCGGGGTGCGAATGCCTTTGTAGCGGTTCTCGAGGAAGACCCCGAGGCCGACGCTGTCCTGCACGCCGAAGCGGCACCAGGTGCTGCCGACACAGGTCTTGGCCATACGCAGCGCCTTGGCGTAGGCCTGACCGGTTTCGAAACCCGCAGCCAGCAGCTTGCGCCAGATGGCAGGCAGATCATCCTTCTGGGCCCCGAACAGGCCGATGCGCTGGGCGCCGGTGATCTTGGTGTAGAGCTTGTAGTCGCGGGCCACTTCGGCCACCGCCAGCAGCCCTTCCGGGGTCACTTCGCCGCCGGCCATGCGCGGGATGACGGAGTAGCTGCCGTCCTTCTGCATGTTGCCGAGGAAGATGTCGTTGGTGTCCTGCAGCGGGATGTTGCGCGGGCTCAGCACATGCTCGTTCCAGCAGGAGGCGAGGATGGAGCCGACGGTCGGTTTGCACACCTCGCAGCCATAGCCTTGGCCATGCTTGGCCAGCAGCTCGTCGAAGCTCTTGATCCCCTCCACCTTGACCAGATGGAACAGCTCCTGACGGGAGTGGGGGAAGTGGGCGCAGAGGTGGTTGTTGACCTCGATGCCCTGCTTCACCAGCTCGGCGTTGAGCACCTGACTGATGAGCGGCACGCAGCCGCCACAGCCGGTACCGGCCTTGGTGTGCTGCTTGATGGCGGCCAGCGTGGTGTGACCCTCGGCCACCGCCTTGGCGATGTCGCCCTTGGAGACGTCGAAGCAGGAGCAGATCTGGGCGCTTTCCGGCAGGGCGTCCACCCCCAGCGTCGGTTTGGCACCGGCGTAGGCGGGCAGGATCAGGGTGTCCGGGTGGCTCGGCAGCGGCAGGGCGTTGAGCATCATCTGCAGCAGGTTGCCGTAATCTTCCACGTCACCCACCAGCACGGCACCGAGCAATCGGCTGTTGTCTTCGCTCACCACGATCTTCTTGTAGACGCCGGCCTGATCGTCCTGGAACACATAGCTGTGGCTGCCCGGGGTGCGGCCATGGGCATCACCGATGGAGCCGACGGAGACGCCGAGCAGCTTGAGCTTGGCACTCATGTCAGCCCCTTCGAAGCGGCTGTCGCCGCCGAGCAGATGGTCGACGGTGATCTGGGCCATCTTGTAGCCCGGCGCCACCAGTCCGAAGAAGCGGCCCTGCCAGGCGGCGCACTCGCCGATGGCGTAGATGTCGGGGTCTGAGGTGAGGCAGTGATCGTCGATGACGATGCCACCGCGCTCGGCGATGGCGAGATCACCGTAACGGCCCAAGGTATCTTGCGGGCGAATGCCGGTGGAGAAGACCACCACGTCCACTTCCAGCTGGCTGCCGTCAGCGAAGGCGAGGCGGTGTTTCGCCTGCTCGCCGCCATGCATCAGGATCTCGCTGGTGCTCTTGCTGGTGTGTACCTGCACGCCCATGGATTCAATCTTGCGGCGCAGCAACTGGCCGCCCTGACCATCGAGCTGCTCGGCCATCAGTACCGGAGCAAATTCCACCACATGGGTTTCGAGACCCAGCGCCTTGAGGGCGCCGGCGGCTTCCAGGCCAAGCAGGCCGCCACCGATCACCACCCCGCTCTTGCCGCTCTTGGCTGCGCTGCGGATGGCTTTCAGATCCTCGATGGTGCGATAGACGAAGCACTCGTGGTGCTGACTGCCCGCAATGGGCGGTACCCAGGGGTAGGAGCCGGTGGCCAGCACCAGCTTGTCGTACCCGACCACAGTGCCCTTGTTGGAGTGCACTTCGCGGTTAGCCCTGTCGATTTTTTTCACCGCTTCGCCGAGCAGCAGGCGGATGCCGTGCTTGTCGTAGAAGCCGGGTTTGACGAGGGAGAGATCTTCGCTGGTGTGATGGGAGAAGTAGGAGGAGAGATGGACGCGATCGTAGGCGGGACGGGGTTCTGCACCGAAGACGGTGATCTCGTAGCGGCCCGGGTCGGCCCGCTCGATCAACTCTTCGATGAAGCGGTGCCCCACCATGCCGTTGCCCACAACGACCAGTCTGACTTTGCTCATGATTGCCTCTAGTTTGGAGTAATAAAACATCATTCTGGGGCTAGGCTACCCAGTCAGTCGGGGCGGGCAATTGATGCAAATCAAGTGTCTATTTATATATCTCGTCAGGGGTAATTCGATAAAATTCAAAGATATACAAAATTAGGTATACCAGTTGAGTGTTTTGCTGCTGGGTGCGAGTGGGACATAGAGAGAAGGGCGCTGGGTCTTAAAATGCAAAACGCCCCCATTGCTGGAGGCGTTTTTTTTACAAACAGAATTGCGCTTACAGAATAAAGCGGCTCAGATCCTCGTCTTCAATCAGCTTGCCGAGGTGGGCGTTGACGTAGTCGGTATCGATGACAAAGGTCTCGCCGGACTTCTCGGAGGCGTCGTAGGAGATGTCTTCCATCAGGCGTTCCATCACGGTGTGCAGACGACGGGCACCGATGTTCTCGGTACGCTCGTTGACCTGCCAGGCCGCTTCGGCCAGACGGCGGATGCCATCCTTGGTGAACTCGATATTGACCCCTTCGGTGGCCATCAGCGCCTTGTACTGATCGGTCAGCGAGGCGTTCGGTTCGGTCAGGATACGCTCGAAGTCATCTGTGGTCAGGGCGGTCAGCTCGACGCGGATCGGCAGACGGCCCTGCAGCTCGGGGATGAGGTCGGACGGCTTGGCAATCTGGAAGGCGCCGGAGGCGACAAACAGGATATGGTCTGTCTTGACCATGCCGTGCTTGGTGTTGACGGTGCAGCCCTCGACCAGCGGCAGCAGGTCGCGTTGTACCCCTTCACGGGAGACATCGGGGCCCGAGCTCTCACCGCGCTTGCAGATCTTGTCGATCTCGTCGAGGAAGACGATGCCGTTGTTCTCGACCGCAGCGATCGCTTTCTGCTTCAGCTCTTCCGGATTGACCAGGCGGGCCGCTTCCTCTTCGATCAGCGCCTTCATGGCCTCTTTGACCTTGATCTTGCGCTTCTTCTTCTGGTTCTGGCCCAGATTCTGGAACAGCCCCTGCAGCTGGTTGGCCATCTCTTCCATGCCCGGCGGGGTCATGATTTCGACGCCCATCGGGGAGGCGGAGAGTTCCAGCTCGATCTCCTTGTCATCCAGCTGACCTTCCCGCAGTTTCTTGCGGAAGATCTGGCGGGTGTTGGAGTTGTCGGCTTTCTCTTCTTCACCCCAGGTGTTGCGCGGGTTGGGCAGCAGAGCGTCGAGGATGCGCTCTTCAGCGGCTTCCTCGGCGCGGTATTTCATCTTCTCCATCTCGGTTTCGCGCACCAGCTTGATGGCGGCATCGGTCAGATCGCGAATGATGCTGTCCACTTCCTTGCCGACATAGCCCACTTCGGTGAACTTGGTCGCTTCCACCTTGATGAAGGGGGCGTTGGCCAGCTTGGCCAGACGACGGGCAATCTCGGTCTTGCCGACACCGGTCGGGCCGATCATCAGGATGTTTTTCGGGGTCACTTCATGGCGCATCTCTTCGTTGAGCTGCATCCGGCGCCAGCGGTTGCGCAGGGCAACGGCAACGGCGCGCTTGGCATCGGCCTGACCAATGATGTGACGATCCAGCTCGTGGACGATTTCTCTCGGGGTCATCTCGGACATGATGGTGTTCCTGTATCCGGGGCGGGCAGTGCCCACCCCTTGGGAAATTGGGTTGGCTGGCGGCCTTACTTGGCAGCGTAGTCCAGCACTTCGATGGTGTGGTTGCCGTTGGTGAAGACGCAGATATCGCCCGCAATCTTGAGGGACTTCTCGACAATGGTCCTGGCATCCAGCTCGGTGTTTTCCAGCAGCGCGATGGCGGCGGACTGGGCGAAGTTGCCGCCGCTGCCGATGGCGATGAGATCGTGCTCCGGCTGTACCACGTCACCGTTGCCGGTGATGATGAAGGATTTGTGTTCGTCGGCCACGGCCAGCAGCGCTTCAAGGCGGCGCAGGGCGCGATCGGTGCGCCAATCTTTGGCCAGCGCCACGGCGGCGCGCTCCAGATTACCCTGATGGGCCTGCAGTTTTGCTTCGAAACGTTCGAGTAGGGTGAAGGCGTCGGCGGTACCGCCAGCGAAACCGGCCAGCACCTTGCCGTTATAGAGACGATGAACCTTGCGGGCGTTGCCCTTCATGACGGTGTTGCCAAGAGAGACCTGGCCATCGCCACCGATGACGACCTGACCGTTGCGGCGAACTGAAACTATGGTAGTCACTTTACTTACCTCGCTTGAGCCGAATGACGGCCTGACTGTGCATGGCAAGAAAGATGGGGATGGCAAACGGGCTTTTCAACCCTGCCTTTGGTCGGGATAAACGGGGTAGCAAACAGCGTGGGTGCGAGTGGCACCAAAAGAACAGGGCCGGGTGTTGCCACCCGGCCCTGCGTCATCGGTAAGCGGATTACCCTTTCTTGGGAATGCAGCCGCTGATGCCGGAGCTCTGCAGCTTGCCGTTGGCCGCGTCGGCGGCCGCCTTGCCGTTGAAGGGGCCCACCATCACCTTGTAGACGGTACCGTTGGCTGTGTTGACCACCTGCAGGCTGGAAGAGAGACCGGCGGTGAAGGCGATACGTGCCTTGAGCGACTCTGCGGAATCCTGCGAGCGCAGAGCCGCGCACTGCATCATATAGCGACCGCTGTCGGCGGCTGCGGTCTGGGCTGGCGGGTTAGCCGCTTTGGCCTTGGCCGCTTCGGCCTGCTCCCGCTCCAGCTCGGCACGGATCTCCCGCTCCATTCGCTCCCGTTCGGCCTGGCGATCGATCACCTGTTCCCGAGCGCTGGCAACGGGCGCACCGTTGTCAGGCGTGGTCGCCGGATTGGGCTGATAGGGCTTGGGCTGGCCGATAGGTGTTCCCGGTTGGGGAATGTCGGTCGGTACCGGTTGCGGCAGCTTTTCCGGCTGCAGGGTCAGAGTATCGGCGGGGGGCGGTGGCAGCACGCCCGGCTGGGGCGGTGGCTCGATAACATCGACCTGCTTGTTCTCAAGCCGTTCGATGTAGCTCCACTTCTCCTGTGGCAACCCGTTGTTCTGTGGTTTTGGCTTGTTGGCCTTTACCTGCTCTTCGATGGTGGGGGCGTCGCTGCCCTTGCCATTGATCATGTAAAGGAAGCCACCAAAGCCTGCCAGCAGTGCCACGACCAGCAGCACTGGAATAACAGGAAAGCGGCGAGGGGCCGCTTTCTTGCTGTTTCGACCACCCGCCCGACGTCGCGGGCGGCTGCCGACATAATCCCGGGTTGCCATCTATTACATGCGCTCCAGGGTATGGATGCCCAGTACGCCGAGGCCCAGTTTCAGCACCTTGGCGGTGGCGGCGCAAAGCAGCAGACGGCTCTGACGGGTTGCCTCGTCCACGCCATCCTTGTTGATCGGGCAGGCTTCATAGAAGGTCATGAAGTTGCCGGACAACTCGTACAGGTAGGTACAGAGCAGGTGCGGCATGCCTTTGTCGGCCACGCCATTGACCGCGTCGGAGAACTGGATCAGCTTCTGGGCCAGCACCTCTTCGGCCTCTTCGTTCAGGGTCACATTGCCGGTCAGGGTAGCGGCATCGACGCCAGCCTTGCGGAAGATGGACTGGATACGGGTGTAGGCATACTGCAGGTAAGGGGCGGTGTTGCCTTCAAACGACAGCATCAGATCCCAGTCGAAGATGTAGTCGGTAGTGCGGTTCTTGGAGAGATCCGCATACTTGACCGCGCCCATGGCGATTGCGTTGACCACGTTGGCCTTCTCTTCGGCAGAGAGGTCGCTGTTGCGGCTCTCCAGCAGGGCAGCGGCGCGCTCTTCCGCTTCGTTGAGCAGGTCAACCAGCTTGACGGTGCCACCGGAACGAGTCTTGTAGGGACGACCATCCTTGCCCAGCATCATGCCGAAGGCGTGGTGCTCAAGCGGCACGGATTCCGGCACATAGCCCGCCTTGCGGGTGATGGTCCAGGCCTGCATCAGGTGCTGGTGCTGACGGGAGTCGATGAAGTACATGACACGGTCGGCGCCCAAGGTTTCATAACGGTATTTGGCACAGGCGATGTCGGTGGTGGTGTAGAGGAAACCGCCATCGCTCTTCTGGATGATGACGCCCATGGCCTCGCCATCCTTGTTCTTGAACTCGTCCAGGAAGACAACGGTGGCGCCTTCGCTTTCGACCGCCAGCCCCTTGGCTTTCAGGTCGGCAACGATCTCCGGCAGCATGTCGTTGTACATGGACTCGCCCATGATGTCCTTGTTGGTCAGGGAGACATTCAGGCGGTCATAGTTGATCTGGTTCTGTTCCATGGTCATGTCGACCAGCTTCTTCCACATGGTACGGCAGTACTCGTCGCCGCCCTGCAGCTTGACCACGTAGTTACGGGCACGCTCGGCGAAGGCTTCGTCTTCGTCGTAGCAACGCTTGGCCTGGGTGTAGAAGGCTTCCAGATCCTTGAGTGCCATGTCGCTGGCGTGTTCGTTGGACATCTTTTCCAGATAGGCGATCAGCATGCCGAACTGGGTGCCCCAGTCGCCGATGTGGTTGGCACGGATCACTTTGTGGCCGAGGAATTCCAGCGCGCGCGCAGCCACGTCACCGAGTACGGTGGAACGGATGTGGTGCACCGCCATCTCTTTGGCCACGTTGGGGGCGGAGTAGTCCACCACCACGGTTTGTGGTGCGGGCAACCGTACGTTGGCGTTGGCAGAGGTCACCATGGCCTCAACCTGACCGGCCAGCCAGCGCTGGTCGAAGAAGAAGTTGATGAAGCCGGGACCGGCGATCTCGACCTTGGCGATCAGGTCGGAGGCAGGCAGGTGCTCGATGATGGTAGCCGCCAGCTCACGGGGATTCTTGCGGGCCGGTTTGGCCAGCAGCATGGCCAGGTTGGTAGCCAGGTCGCCGTGAGCTTTTTCCTTGCATCGGTCTACTTGCACGCGGGCTTCCAGGTCCGCCGGCAGGACGCCTGCTGACTTGAGATTGGCTACCGTTTGTTCAAGTAGATGATGAATATGCTCTTTCATAACTGACCACCAAGGTTGCGCGTCGAAAAATGACTGATATATAAGGGCGTGAATTTTACCCGCATCGGCCCGAGAAAACTATAGGGATGACCCGCCGCTCGCTGTCGGGCGGATATTTCACTGCGTTTAGCGCCATATTCCAGAATATTGGGCGGAAATTACGGTGCTTATCCATTTCTACTGCATATCGAAGCGGCTTGTCCAGGCTATTTTCCCCTGATTGTTAAGGGTTTTTCCTTTCCGCTGACGGGAATGATCTCCTCCCTCTGGCCCGGCGTATCAACAGAGGTTCCCAACCGAGGAGTTTGCGATGCGACTGGCGCTGTTTCCCCTATCTGCCCACCTGCTGCCCGGCGGCGTCATGCCGCTGCGGATCTTCGAACCGAGATACCAGCGGATGATCGCAGAGGCGGGGGAGTCCGGCTTTGCCCTCTGCATGGTGGACCCTCGCCAGCCCGACGCTCTGCGCAACATGCTGCCCATCGCCACCCGGGTCACCATCATCGATTTCGACCGGCTGCCGGACGGCATGCTGGGGATCACGGTGCAGGGGATGGAGCGGGTGCAGATAGAGGATCTGTGGCAGGAGCCCGATGGCCTGCGTATCGGCGAGGTGACGCCGCTGACGGCCTGGCCGCCCCGCCGGCTCCATCCTGATCAGCAGCCGCTGGTCGATGCGCTGCGGGAGGTGTTTGCCGACTATCCCGACTATGCCGCCCTCTATCCCTCCCCTCGCTGGGACGATGGCAACTGGGTGGCCCAGCGCTGGCTGGAGGTGCTGCCGATCCCCCCTGAACAGAAACAACTGCTGCTGGCCGCCGCCGACAATCAGCCCGCCATCGCCCTGCTCAAAGGGGTGCTGGTGGCCAGCCACTGATTTTTTCCTGACCCGCTGATCCGCCACTGCCGCAGCGCCGTACAAGTCATCACCACAGCATGTTCGACAGCACACCAAAGGGATGGCGCAATGGCATATACTGGCCAACCACACTCGACCATACGCAGGACCTCGCCCGTGATGGATAACCCGGATGGCGATCTCAAATCTCTGCTGATCAGGGTGGCAGAGCAGGCCGACAAGGCTGCTTTTGCCCGCCTGTTCCAACACTTTGCGCCGCGTATTCGCAGCTACGGCCTGCGCCACCTCGGCAGCGAAGCCAACGCCATGGAGCTGGTGCAGGAGACCATGCTGCTGGTGTGGCAGAAGGCGCGTCTCTACCACCCCGAGAAGGGGGCGCCGACCACCTGGATCTACACCGTGATGCGCAACCAGTGCTTCGACATGCTGCGCCGTCGTCGCGCCAGCAAGGAGGATCTCTGTGCCGAGGAGCTGTGGCCGGTGCTGGAGTTTCAGGCCGAAGAGGAGCACCTGAGCGGGGGGGAAGATGCGGTGCTGACTCGTCAGATGGCCCATTATCTGGGCACCCTGCCGGAGCCGCAACAGCAGGTGGTGCGTGGCATCTATCTGCAGGAGTTCTCCCAGCAGGAGTTGGCGGAACGACTCGGCGTGCCGCTCGGTACCATCAAGTCCCGCCTGCGGCTGGCGTTACAGAAACTGAAAGAGCAAGTGGAGCAAGGCCATGATTAAAGCCCATCCGACCGACCCTATGCTGCGTGCCTTCGCCGCTGACGAGCTCCCTCTGCCGCTGGCGGTGGGGCTCTCCGCCCACTGTGAACTCTGCCCCGATTGTGCTGCCCGACTGAAGACATTCGAAGAGGAGCTGGCGCAGCTATATCTTGCTTCGCCAGCAGAGCCTGAGCTGGACTCCCGCGATGAAGTGGCGCTGGATGCCGGATTTGACGCCATGCTGGCGGATATTCTGGCCCAGCCGCTGGCAGAGCCCCTCTCCGAGCCAACATATGACCAGCCCCGAGTCCAGCCCGGCGAGCTGGAGGTGGCCGGTCACGCCTACCGTTTGCCACGGGTGCTGGCCCGCTACCGTTCGCCCAAGTGGCGCCATATCGGGGCTATTCGTCAGCAGAGTTTGCCGCTGGACGAGATGGGGGCACGCGCCAGCCTGCTCCATATCGAAGCGGGCGGCCGCATCCCCGAGCACACCCATCAGGGCTATGAGCTGACCTTGCTGCTGGCTGGCAATATTCAGGATGGCGATACCCTTTACAAGGCGGGGGATTTCATCTGGCGTGATGCCAGCCACTCCCACAGCCCGCATACGCCGGACGGTTGCCTCTGCTACACGGTGCAGGATGCGCCGGTGCAGTTCACCAAGGGGTTGTCGCGGCTGCTGAATGGCATCAGCCAGCACCTCTACTGAGCACTATGACGCCATAGAAAAAGGGACCATATTGGTCCCTTTTTTCATTTGATTGCTGGTTGCCGGTCAGGCGACAAACACCAGATAGACGGCGAATGCCACGATAAAGCGGTAGATGGCGAACGGGATAAAGTCGATGCGGCGGATCAATGTCAGGAAGGTCTTGATCGCAAACATCGCCACCACGAAGGCGGTGATAAAGCCCACAGCAAACATCGGGAAGTCGGCCATCGAGAGGAAATCGCGGCTCTTGTAGAGATCAAGCCCACTGGCCGCCACCATCATGGGCACCGCCATGATGAAAGAGAACTCGGCGGCGGCGTGACGACTGATCCCCATCAGCATGCCACCACTGATGGTGGCGCCGGAGCGGGAGAAGCCGGGCCACAGGGCCAGACACTGGAACAGACCGATGCCGAACGCCTGCTTGTAGCTGATGTCATCCAGGGTTTCGGCTGTGACGGCCGGGCGGAACTTCTCGGCGATGATGAGCAGGATGCCCCCCGCGACCAGCGCGTACATTACGGTCTGCGGACCAAACAGGTTGGCCTTGATCCAGCTGTGGATGGCCAGACCGACCACGATGGCGGGCATCATGCCGAGGATGACATGCACCAGCGACAGGGTGGCGTGATCCCGGGACGGCTTCTGGCCGAAGTGGATGCCAATCAGGCCAAACAGGCGGCGCCAGAAGACGGCGACCACGGCGAGGATGGAGCCAAGCTGGATCACCACTTCGAAAGTGGCAGCCTTGGGCCCTTCAAAGCCCAGCAGATGGCCGACGATAATCATGTGGCCGGTGGAGGAGACGGGGAGGAACTCGGTCAGCCCCTCGACGACGCCCAGAATAAAGGCGACCAGCAGGCTATAAGTGTCAGTCATCGAACAAACAATCCTTAACTTCGTTGATGTAAAAACGCCCCGAAAGGGTCTCGGGGCGGCATATCTTGCTCGATTGTGACTGCTGAGGCTATGTAAAAATCATGAATTCTTTAAGTTAGTCGCGGATAAAGCGGTAGCGGGTCTGGTGGTGATAACGCTCGCCCGGCAGCAGCCAGGGGTTGCCCAGCTCGGGGCGATTGGGGCTGTCCGGTAGCTGTTGCGCCTCAAGACAGAAGCCGTCGTGATCCCGGTGCGACAGGCAGCTACGGTTCGGGGTATTGGCCAGCCAGTTGCCGGTATAGAACTGTAGCGAGGGTTGGTTGGTATAGACCTCCATCGCCAGCTGTCTGTCACCCGATACCACGTGAGCAGCCCACTCCTGCGCCGGGCCGTTGAGCACAAAGGCGTGATCGTACCCCTTGGCTTGTTGCTGCTGGGGATGGCTCAGCCAATCCTGTCCGACAAGGCGCTCGCGGCGCAGATCGAACGGCCCCTCCACCGGAGTGATGGTGATCGGCAAACCGCTCGGGTCGGTCGGCAGGAAGTGGTCGGCATTGATGCTGATGAGGTGGTCACGGACATCGTCGCCATCGGTTTGCCCATCGAGATTGAAGTAGGCGTGGCTGGTGAGGCTGACCGGCGTAGCGGTATCCGTGCTGGCGATGAAATCCACCACCAGATCGTTCTGCTCCAGCCGGTACTCCAGGGTGACCCGCAGATTGCCGGGAAAGCCCTGATCCCCCGCTCGGGAGAGCAATGCCAGCTTGACCCGATCCGCCTCCAGCTCCTTGATTTGCCAGCGCTGGCGATGAAAGCCTGCCTGCCCGCCGTGCAGACAGTTGGGGGCCTGATTGGCATTCAGCGGCCAGCGCTGTCCATCACGCACCAGCTCGGCACCGCCGATGCGGTTGGCGAAACGCCCGGCCACCGCACCCAGCCACACCTGCTGGGTGGGATAGGCGTCGTCGGCACAGCCCAGCAGCACTTCACGCCGTTTGCCCACCACCGGCAGGGTGAGGGAGGTGAGGGTGGCGCCGAAGTCGAGGCCGCGCAGCCGCAGCCCCTCTTCATTTTCCAGCTCGAACGGGGTCATGGCGCTGCTCATAGCTTGCCTGCACCGGCGCTGGCAGAGCAGACGTAGCAGTCGGCCTTGAGGCCAGAGATGGCCGGATACTCCGCCTCGACGGCGGCAATCACCTCGGCCACTTTCTCCGGGCGCAGCAGGGCGACCACGCAGCCGCCGAAGCCGCCACCGGTCATCCGCACGCCACCATCTGTGCCGATCCTGGCCTTGATGATCTCCACCAGACCGTCGATGGCGGGCACTGTGATCTCGAAGTCATCGCGCATGGCGGCGTGCGACTGGGCCATCAGCTCGCCGAGACGGGTCAGATCGTGGCTCGCCAGCGCATCGGCGGCCGCCAGAGTGCGGGCATTTTCCCCAACGATGTGGCGGGCACGACGATAGCAAGCATCATCCAGCCCGGCCTTGCGCGCTTCCAGTCCGGCCAGATCGAGGTCGCGCAGCGCCTTGACTCCGTAGTGACGGGCGGCCGCTTCGCACTGCTGGCGACGGGTGTTGTATTCGCTGTCTACCAGACCGCGGCGCACATTGGAATTGACGATCAGCACCGCCAGATCCGCCGGCATGGGGATGAGGCGGGTCTCCAGCGAGCGGCAGTCGAGCAGCAGGGCATGATCCGTTTTGCCGCTGGCGGAGATCATCTGATCCATGATGCCGCAGTTGCAGCCGACGAACTTGTTCTCCGCCTGCTGGCCGTTGAGGGCGATCTCGGCCTGGCTGATGTCGAGCCTCAGCGCCTCTTTGAATGCCTGACCGATGGCTACTTCCAGCGAGGCGGAGGAGGAGAGCCCCGCCCCCTGCGGCACGTTGCCGGAGACCACCAGATCGAGGCCGCGCAGGGCATAGCCGCGCTCCTGCAGATACTTCACCACGCCGCGGATGTAGTCGCTCCAGCGCTGGCTGGGGTGGTGCTCGATGGGCTGGTCGAGGTCGAACAGGTCGCGCTGGTTGTCGTAGTCGGCGGCGATCACCTGCACTTGTCGGTCATCGCGCAGGCCGATGGCAACGCAGGTCTCGTAGTCGATGGCGCAGGGCAGCACGAAGCCGTCGTTGTAGTCGGTATGTTCACCGATGAGGTTGACGCGGCCGGGGGCGCGCACCAGCAGATCGGGCGCTTTGGCAAATTGCTCGGCAAAAACGGTGCTGACGCGTTGGCTGGGGGTCATAGGGCCTCCTCATTGGTGTGGCTGGTCTGGGTGTAGTGAATGGGGCTCAGGGCGCGCAGCCGCTCGGCGGCCTGCTCCGGAGTCAGGTCGCGCTGGGTTTCGGCCAGCATCTCGAAGCCCACCATAAATTTGCGCACGGTGGCGGAGCGCAGCAGTGGCGGATAGAAGTGGGCATGCAACTGCCACGCCTCGGGGCAATCCGATTTGGGCGGGGCAAAGTGCCAGCCCATGGAGTAGGGGAAGCTGCACTCGAACAGGTTGTCGTAACGGCTGGTGAGCTCCTTGAGCGCTACCGCCAGATCCTGTTGCTGGGCCTGGGTCATATTGAGCATGGAGGGGACGTGCGCCTTGGGCAGCAGCAGGGTTTCGAACGGCCAGGCGGCCCAGAAGGGGACCACGGCAAGCCAGTGTTCGGTATCTACCACGATGCGCGAGCGATCCGCCAGCTCCCGCTCCACATACTCCAGCAGCATGGGGCGGCCATGCTCGGCCAGCCAGTCACGCTGGTGCTGCTCTTCGCGGGCGATCTCGTTGGGCAGGAAATCGCTGCCCCAGATCTGGCCGTGGGGGTGCGGGTTGGAGCAGCCCATAACGGCCCCTTTGTTTTCAAATACCTGCACCCACTCCCACTGGGCCGACAATTCGGCGACCTGATCCCTCCAGGTGGTGATCACCCCTTCGATGGCGAGCAACGGCAGCTCGGGCAGGGTCTTGCCGTGATCCGGCGAGAAGCAGATGACCCGGCTGGTGCCGCGGGCGGCTTCCAGCTTCAGCAGGGGATCGCTGGCGCTATTGGCGGCCGGGGTATCCTGCATCAGGGCGGCGAAGTCGTTGGTAAAAACGAAGGTGCCCTTGTAGTCGGGGTTGATGTCGCCGGTGACCCGGGTGTTGCCCGCGCAGAGGAAACAGTCGGGATCGTGGGCCTGTTTGGGGGCCTGACTCACCTTCTCCACCTGTCCCTGCCAGGGGCGTTTGGCCCGATGGGGGGAGACCAGCACATACTGGCCGGTCAGCGGGTTGAAGCGGCGATGGGGATGATCGACGGGGTTGAACATCATCTCTCCTGAATAAGGTATTGAAAAATAAAGTCGTTTATTAACGGTGAGTAGGCTGGCCTACTCCTCGTAACCGTTCGGATTGGCAGATTGCCAGCGCCAGCTGTCGGCGCACATGGCGTCGATGTTGCGGGTCGCCTGCCAGCCCAGCTCGCGCTCGGCCTTGGCCGGATCGGCCCAGCAGGCGGCGATGTCGCCCGGGCGGCGCGGTTCGATGCGAAATGGCAACGGCTTGCCACAGGCAGCAGAGAAAGCGGCGACCAGCTGCAACACGCTCTGGCCCTGACCGGTACCCAGGTTGTAGGTGTGCACGCCACCCTTGCCGGCGCAGTGTTGCAGCGCCTTGACATGCCCTTCGGCGAGATCCATCACGTGGATGTAGTCGCGCACACCGGTGCCGTCCGGGGTGGGGTAATCGTTTCCAAAGACAGACAAGCAGTCGCGACGGCCGATGGCGACCTGGGTGATATAGGGCATCAGATTGTTGGGGATCCCCTGCGGGTCTTCACCCATGGTGCCCGATTCGTGGGCGCCGACCGGATTGAAGTAGCGCAGCAGGGTCATGCTCCAGTGGGGCTCGGCCAGCTGCAGATCTTCGACGATCTCCTCGATGATCAGCTTGGATCGTCCGTAGGGGTTGGTGGCGCTGCGGGGGAAATCCTCGCGGATCGGCAGATTGGCGGGATCGCCGTAGACGGTCGCCGAGGAGCTGAACACCAGATTGTGCACATTGGCCCGCTTCATCGCCTGCAGCAGGGTGAGGGTGCCGCCGAGGTTGTTCTCGTAGTAATCCAGTGGAATGCGAGTCGACTCACCGACCGCCTTGAGGGCGGCAAAGTGGATCACTGCGTCGATCTGCTGTTCGGCGAAGATCCGGTCCAGCAGGGTGGCATCGCGAATATCTCCTTGATAGAACACTGGTTGCTGGCCGCTGATAGCCGCGACTCGAGTCAATACGCTGCGCTTGCTGTTGCAGAGGTTGTCGACCACCACGGGATTCATACCTGCCGCTTGCAGGGCCAGACAGGTGTGGCTGCCGATATATCCGCAACCGCCGGTGACCAGAACATTCATCTTGCTCTCCACTGAAAAAGTGTCTGGAAGCAGTCTAGCCGAGGGTGTGGCGACCAAACTGTGAGCTTGCTTGCAAAACGGTGTAAACGATTACACTGTTTTTGTGATCATCCTGATGGCAGATATGCGTTTCACCTCTGTTTTCAAAGGGTTTGCTGGGTATAATGGCGCTCTATTGCACAGTGAAAGAAGTGAAAACAGCATGAGCACCATCAAGGATGTCGCCCGTTTGGCCAATGTGTCGGTGGCAACGGTTTCACGGGTGATGAACAACTCCCCCAAGGCCAGTGCCGCGTCTCGCGAAGTGGTGCAGAAGGCCATGGCCGAACTGGGCTACACCCCCAACGCCAACGCGCGGGCACTGGTCAGCCAGACCTGCGACACCATGGGGGTAGTGGTCGGTGACGTGGCGGATCCCTTCTTCGGTGCACTGGTGAAGGGGGTCTCCGGCATCGCCGTCGAGCAGAACCTTCACCTGCTGATGGGTAACGGTTTTCACAAGGCGCGTCAGGAGCGTGAGGCGATCGAGCTGCTGATCGGCAAGCGTTGCGAGGCGCTGGTGGTGCACAGCAAGGCGCTGAGCGACGAGGAACTTTACGATTACGCCATGCGAGTGCCCGGTATGGTGCTGATCAACCGCGATATTCCGGCCCTCAAGGGGCGCTGCATCGCCCTCAACAATCGGCTGGGGGCGGCTACGGCGACTCGCCACCTGATCGAGCTGGGCCACCGCCATATTGCCTTTATCAGCTCGGATCACGCCATCGAGGATGCCACCTTGCGTCTGCAGGGGTATCAGGATGGGCTGATGGAAGCCGGTCTGGCAGCCGATCCCGAGCTTATCGAGAGCGGCACGCCGAACGAGGAGGGGGGCGAGCGCGCCATGCTCAACCTGCTGGCCAAGGGGCTCAAGGTGACCGCCGTGGTGGCCTATAACGATGCCATGGCGGCGGGCGCCATCTCAGTGCTGGCCGACAACGGCCTGCGAGTGCCGGAGGAGGTTTCGGTAGTGGGCTTCGATGACATCATCTATGCCAGATATTTGCGCCCCAAGCTCTCCACCATGCGCTATCCCATTGAGCTGATGGCGGCCCAGGCGGCCAAGCTGGCCATTCAGCTGGCGGCGGGGGAGAGTGACGCGACCCAGAGCCGGATCTATACCCCCACCCTGATCAATCGCCACTCGGTGGCACCGGTTCGGGCCGGATAGCCCCCTTTTGCGGCCCTGTTCGGGGCCGTTTCTTGCACAGTTATTGTTTTACCTGTTTTTAATCATTTTTACTCCGCTTTACTTAACAAAATTAGTGTAATCGTTTACATCTGTGTGAGCGAGATCGCCGTTCCCTGCGTCATACTTCTCTAGACTGAATTCGTTTTTCAATCAGCAGGGAGAGAGTGAATGCTCAGGGAGATAGTGGCGCGTCAGGATTGGCAGACTCAGGCCATTACGTCGGTAAACCGTCTGGCTGCCCATACCCCCATGTTCAGCTGGCGCAGCGAAGCGGATGCCAGGGGTGATCTGGCCTCTTCCTCCCGTCTCTTGCTCGATGGCGAGTGGCGCTTCTCCTTCTTTGCCGCTCCCGAATTGGTGCCCGAGAGCTGGCTGGCGCAGGATCTGGTGGATGTTTGCCCCATTACAGTGCCGAGCAACTGGCAGCTGGATGCCGCCTATCCGGCCGCGCGGCCGCCCACCGATGGCCCCATCTATACCAATATCAAGTACCCCTTTCCTTGCGATCCGCCCCGAGTGCCAGCAGAGAACCCCACCGGTTGCTACTCACGCGAGTTCGAACTTCCTACCGACTGGCTGGCCAGTGGCCAGAGCCGGATCATCTTCGACGGGGTGAGCAGCGCCTTCCACCTCTTCTGCAACGGCCGCTGGGTCGGTTACTCCCAGGACAGCCGCCTGCCTGCCGAATTCGATCTGACCCCCTACCTGCACGCCGGTTGCAACCGGTTGGCGGTGCTGGTGCTGCGCTGGTCCGATGGCTCCTATCTGGAAGATCAGGATATGTGGTGGCTGTCGGGGATTTTCCGTTCCGTCAGCCTGTTGCACAAACCGGCCCGCCATCTGATGGATATCCGGGTCACCCCTGAGCTGGATGCCTGCTATCGGGATGGTCGTCTCAAGATTGCACTGCAGGTGGCCAATGGGGCCGGTCTGTCGGTGGAGGCCAATCTTTATGACGGCAGCGAGCGGGTCGCGGCCCTGCACCAGCCGATTGGCACCCAAACCATTGATGAAAAAGGGGCGTATGACGATCGCGCCGAGTGCTGGCTCGACGTGGTTGCGCCGCGCAAGTGGAGCGCCGAGACGCCCCATCTCTATCGCCTGACCCTGACCCTGCTGGACGAACAGGGCCAGGTTATCGAGAGCGAGGCATGTGATGTGGGCTTTCGGGTGGTGGAGATCCGTGGCGGCCTGCTGCGGGTCAACGGTCAGCCGCTGCTTGTGCGCGGTGCCAACCGTCACGAGCATCACCCCGCCAAAGGCTATGCCATCGATCGCGCCACCATGGAGCGGGATCTGCTGCTGATGAAGTGCCACAACTTCAATGCGGTGCGCTGCTCCCACTATCCCAACCACCCCGACTTCTATCGCCTCTGCGATCGGCTCGGTCTCTATGTGGTGGACGAGGCGAATCTGGAGACCCACGGCATGACTCCGATGGGGCGGCTGGCGCGGGATCCCGCCTGGAGCAATGCCTTTCTGGAGCGGGCGACCCGCATGGTGGCGCGGGATTTCAACCACCCCTCCATCATCATCTGGTCGCTGGGCAACGAGTCGGGTTACGGCCCGGCCCACGATGCCATGTATGGCTGGATCAAGCGCAGCGATCCGAGCCGTCCGGTGCAGTACGAGGGGGGCGGGGCCGATACCCCGGCCACCGACATCATCTGCCCCATGTATGCCAGAACCCATCAGGATCAGCCCTTCCCGGCGGTGCCCAAGTGGGCGCTGGCCAAGTGGATCGGCCTGCCCGGCGAGCACCGGCCGCTGATCCTCTGCGAATATGCCCACGCCATGGGCAACAGTCTCGGGGGCTACGCCCACTACTGGCAGGCGTTTCGCGATCATCCACGTCTGCAAGGCGGGTTTGTCTGGGATTGGGTCGATCAGGGGCTCGACAAATACACCATCGATGGTCGCCACTACTGGGGCTATGGCGGCGACTTTGGTGATGTGCAAAACGATCGCCAGTTCTGCTGCAACGGCCTGCTGTTCCCGGATCGCACCCCCCATCCCGCCCTGTGCGAGGCTAAGCGCGCCCAACAGCCGTTCCGTTTTGCCCTGCTCGAGCACACCCCGCTGCGGGTGCGGATCGAGAGCGAATACCTGTTTCGGGAAACCGATAACGAGCGGCTTTGCTGGCAGTTGTGTGAGAACGGCCATGTGCAGCAGCAGGGGGAGGTTTCCCTTGAGCTGGCGCCACAGGGGGTGATCGAGTTGACTCTGAGCGAGGCGTTGCCCCCCTTTGCGGCAGGCTCACTGGCCTGGCTCGATCTTGCCATCGTTCAGCCGCAGGCTACCCCCTGGTCGCAGGCGGATCACAAGGTCGCCCGTCAGCAGTTCACCCTGCCGACCCCCCTTGCCCTGCCAGCGCCGGTCGCTGCCGCCACCCTGAGCGAGCAGCCGGATGGCTGGCGGATCACCGCCGCAAACAGCCAGTGGCGGCTCGACAAGCTGAGCGGCCGCATCACCAGTTGGCAAAAATCGGGGCAGGAGCAGTTGCTGGCGCCGATCATGGATCACTTCTATCGGGCGCCGCTCGACAACGACATTGGCACTAGCGAAGCGGATCACGCCGACCCCAACTCCTGGATTGCCCGCTGGCAGGCTTGTGGTCTCGGTCAGTGGCAGCACCGCTGTCTGGGGATCGCGGTCGTCGGAGGGGATATCCGGGTCAGCCATGGTTACTTCCACCACGATGAGCTGCTGCTGGTGAGTCACTGGCATCACCGCTTTACCGACGATGGCGCCATGAGCCTGGAGATAGAGACCGAGCTGGCACAGGTGCTGCCGTCGCTGCCGCGGATTGGCCTGCTGCTTCATCTGGCCGAGGTACCGGCGCGAGCCGAATGGTTGGGACGCGGCCCTCACGAGAACTATCCGGATCGCCTGCTGGGCGCCGATCTGGGGCGCTGGAGCCTGCCGCTGGAGGCCATGCACACCCCTTACATTTTCCCGAGTGACAACGGCTTGCGCTGCGATACCCGCCAGTTGCAGCTGGGCAGCACGACGGTGAACGGCAGCTTCCATTTCAGTGCCAGCCGCTTCAGTCAGCAGCAGTTGGCCGCCGCCCGTCACCAGAGCGATCTGGTGGTTGAAGAGGGGCTGTGGGTCTGTCTCGATGGCGCCCACATGGGGGTGGGCGGTGATGACTCCTGGAGCCAAAGCGTGCGTCCCGAGTATCAACTGCTCGAGCGTCGTTACCGTTGGGGCTGCACTCTCCGTTAAGCCAGCTATGGAGGCGACTGTCGAGCCAGTGCGCCATTTTGACAACAGACCAGTAACGACTAGCCTCAATGCTGTGGGAAAGATTGAGTCTCAAATCTGATTTTTATTTATATGTATTTGAAAAATAAATATAAAGTTTCAATGTAACAGAGTGTAAACGTTTTCATTTTGTCGTCATGATCACAGAAGAAATGACAACAAACTGATTACATTGATTGGCGCTTGCTCAATTGCTCGCCACCCTACAACACAGATAGACACATCGGAGCACACATAATGAAAAAACTGACCACAGTTGCCGCCTTGCTGATGGGCATGATGGCTGGAGCCAATGCCCAGGCTGACACCCGTATCGGGGTAACCGTCTACAAATACGACGACAACTTCATGGCGGTCGTGCGCAAGGCCATCGAGAAGGAGGCGGCAGCCACTCCGGGGGTGGAACTGCTGATGAACGACTCCCAGAACGACCAGTCCAAGCAGAACGACCAGATCGACGTGCTGCTGGCCAAAGGGGTGAAGGCGCTGGCCATCAACCTGGTTGACCCGGCTGCGGCCCCGGTGGTGATCGAGAAAGCCCGTGGCGAAGATATCCCGGTGGTCTTCTACAACAAGGAGCCGAGCGCTACCGATCTGGCCAGCTACGACAAGGCCTACTACGTGGGCACCGACTCCAAGGAGTCAGGGATCATCCAGGGTCAGCTGATTGCCAAACACTGGAAAGCCCATCCGGAGTGGGATCTGAACAAGGATGGCGTGATCCAGTTCGTGCTGCTGAAAGGGGAGCCGGGCCACCCGGATGCCGAAGCGCGCACCTCCTACGTGGTCAAGACCCTGAACGATGGCGGCGTCAAGACCGAGCAACTGCACATGGATACCGGTATGTGGGATACCGCCATGGCGAAAGACAAGATGGACGCCTGGATCTCCGGCCCCAACGCCAACAAGATCGAAGTGGTCATCGCCAACAACGACGGCATGGCAATGGGTGCAGTCGAGTCACTGAAAGCTCAGGGCAAGACTGCCATTCCGGTATTCGGCGTCGATGCGCTGCCGGAAGCGCTGGCCATGGTCAAGAGCGGTGCCATGGCGGGTACCGTGCTGAACGATGCGGCCAACCAGGCCAAAGCCACCTTCGAGCTGACCAAGAACCTGGCTGAAGGCAAACCGGCCGGTGAAGGCACCAAGTGGAATATCGTCGACAAGGTAGTACGTGTTGCCTACGTCGGTGTGGATAAAGACAACCTGTCCCAATTCGAGTAATTCCCTCCTCCAGGGCAAGGGAGATCCCCTTGCCCTTTTTTCAACCAGATGTGATGGCTGATATGACAACACAGCAACAATCAGAATGGCTGTTGGAGATGATTGACGTCAGTAAGAGCTTTCCCGGCGTCAAGGCACTCGATAATGTCAATTTACGGGTCCGTCCTCATTCTGTGCATGCGTTGATGGGCGAGAACGGAGCGGGAAAATCCACACTGCTCAAGTGCCTGTTCGGCATTTACGAGAAGGATCAGGGCAAGATCTTCTTCAAGGGGCAGGAGATCAACTTCACCTCCTCCAAAGAGGCGCTGGAAAATGGCGTCTCCATGGTGCATCAGGAGCTCAACCTGGTGCTGCAGCGTACCGTGATGGACAACATGTGGCTCGGCCGCTACCCCACCAAGGGGTGGTTTATCGACCACGGCAAGATGTATGACGACACCAAGCGCATCTTCGATGAGCTGGATATCGACATCGACCCCAAGGTGAAGGTCGCGACCCTGTCGGTCTCCCAGATGCAGATGATCGAGATCGCCAAGGCGTTTTCCTACGATGCCAAGATCGTCATCATGGACGAACCCACCTCCTCGCTGACCGAGAAAGAGGTGAATCACCTCTTCAAGATCATCAACAAGTTGAAGGACAAGGGGTGCGGCATCGTCTACATCTCTCACAAGATGGAAGAGATCTTCCAGCTCTGTGACGAGATCACCATATTGCGGGATGGCCAGTGGGTGGCAACCCAGCCGCTCAAGGGGATGACCATGGATCAGATCATCGGCATGATGGTCGGTCGCGAGTTGACCCAGCGCTTCCCGGAAAAAACCAACCAGCCAAAAGAGGTGATCCTCGAGGTCGAACATCTGACGGCGAAGAACCAGCCCTCCATTCAGGATGTGACCTTCAACCTGCACAAGGGGGAGATCCTCGGTGTCGCCGGGTTGGTGGGGGCCAAGCGCACCGACATCGTCGAGACCCTGTTCGGCATTCGCGATCGCAGCCAGGGCAGCATCAAGCTGCATGGCAAAGAGGTGGCCAACCACAACGCCCACGAAGCGATCCGCAACGGCTTTGCGCTGGTGACCGAGGAACGCCGCTCCACCGGTATCTACTCCCGTCTCGATATCGCCTTCAACTCCCTCATCGCCAACATGGACAACTACAAGGGCTCCATGGGGCTGCTCAGCGACAACAAGATGAAGAGCGATACCCAGTGGGTCATCGACTCCATGCGGGTCAAGACGCCGACCCAGCAGACCCAGATCGGCTCCCTCTCCGGGGGCAACCAGCAGAAGGTGATCATCGGCCGCTGGCTGTTGACCCAGCCGGAGATCCTGATGCTGGACGAACCGACCCGCGGCATCGACGTGGGGGCCAAGTTCGAGATCTATCAGCTCATTCTGGAGCTGGCGAAGAAGGAGAAGGGGATCATCATCATCTCGTCAGAGATGCCGGAATTGCTGGGGATCACCGACCGCATCATGGTCATGAGCAATGGCCGGGTCGCCGGGATCGTCAACACCAAAGAAACTGACCAGAGCGAGATACTGCGCCTGGCATCTCTGTACCTCTAGAGACAGGAAGACATTTATGGAGTCGGCTAAAAATTTCAATCTGATGCGGGCGCTCAAGGAGAACGGCATCTACGTGGTGCTGCTGGTGCTGCTCATGATCATCGTGATCAAGGAACCCTCCTTCCTGAGTCTCACCAACTTCAGTAACATCCTGACCCAGTCCTCGGTGCGGGTCATCATCGCGCTGGGGGTGGCAGGCATCATCATCACCCAGGGTACGGATCTGTCGGCCGGTCGTCAGGTCGGTCTGGCAGCGCTGATTGCGGCGACCATGCTGCAGGCGCTGACCAACGTCAACAAGGTGTTCCCGACGCTGGGGGAGGTGCCCATTCCTGCGGTGATCCTGCTGGTGTGCGTGGTGGGTGCCCTGATAGGTCTGGTCAACGGCCTGATCGTCGCCTATCTGAACGTAACCCCGTTCATTACCACCCTGGGGACCATGATCATCGTTTACGGTATCAACTCCCTCTACTTCGACTCGGTGGGTGCCTCGCCGGTGGCCGGTTTTGACCCCCGCTTCTCCAGCTTCGCCCAGGGCTTTATCCGGATCGGCGGCTTCAAGCTCTCGTACCTCACCTTCTACGCGGCCATTGCCAGCCTCTTTGTCTGGGTGCTGTGGAACAAGACCCGCTTTGGCAAGAACATCTTCGCCATCGGCGGCAACCCGGAAGCAGCCAAGGTTTCCGGCGTCAACGTGGCGGTTAATCTGGTGATGATCTATGCGCTGGCTGGGGTCTTCTACGCCTTCGGCGGCATGCTGGAAGCGGGCCGGATCGGTAGTGCCACCAACAACCTCGGCTTCATGTACGAGCTGGATGCCATCGCGGCGTGCGTGGTGGGCGGCGTGTCGTTTGCCGGCGGGGTGGGAACGGTCGCGGGTGTGATCACCGGCGTACTTATCTTCACCCTGATCAACTATGGTTTGACCTATATCGGGGTCAGCCCTTACTGGCAGTTCATCATCAAGGGCGGCATCATCATTCTGGCGGTGGCCCTGGACTCCATGAAGTACGCCAAGAAGAAATAACGATTGGCAGGGAGGGTTGGCGCTGCCAGCCCTCTCTTCTGGAGGGAACCCATGCCATTCAAGGTCAAGATTTACCTCTTGCTGCTACTGGCCATTCTGGTCACCATCGGCACCGCCGGGCTCAGCGTCAACCACTTCATCAGTGGCTACATTCGCACTCAGGCCACCCACAACATCAACGAACAGATCACCCTGGTCAAAGAGAAGCTGGCCAGCGACATCAATCAGAAAATCCTGTTGGCCGCCAACCTCAACTTCGGGGTGACCAACGTCAAGAAGACCCTGCAAGAGACCGGTTTTCACAACATCGTCAAGGTGATCGGCGACATGGCCTTCGACGTGAGCGGGGTCATCAACGACAGCGCCAAAGTGGATGCGCTGCGCAAGCTGATCCCCGCCGCCAATAACCAGATCACCGTCAGCCCGCTGCAACAGGTGGATGGCAAGCCGGTCATCACCATTCTGGTGCCGCGCGGTGCCGATTCCGCATATCTCTACTACCTCGACATGAGCGAGTTCAAAAGCCTGCTGGAGAAGATGAGTGGCGATGGCCGCTACTTCTCGCTGGCCGACAGTCAGGGCAACAGCCTCTATAACAGCAAGCCGCAGGGGGAGAGCGAAGCGCGCCCCAACCAGCTGGATATTCGCGGCAGCAGCTGGACGCTGACTGGCTACATCGACCTCGACTACATCCAGGCGATGACCCGTGCACTCAACGGCCAGATCATCATGGCGCTGCTCGGTGTCGCCGTGGTGGTGATGGTGCTTGCCATACTGGCACTCAACGTGGCTTATCGCCCTATCCTCTCGCTGCGGGATCTGGTGCTGGAGCTCTCTCGCGGCAGTGGCGATCTCACCCGCCGGCTGGCGGTGACCAGTACCGATGATCTGGGCCAGATCTCGGCCGGGATCAACCGCTTTATCGAGCGGCTGCAGGAGATGATGGGGGAGGTGCGACAGGCGAGCGGCCAGCTCAACAGCGGTATCGAGGGGCTGGCCAGTCAGACCGGCGCCGCCCAGTCCCTGCTGGCGGACCATGTACGCGAGACCGAGCAGGTGGTGACCGCCATCAACGAGATGAGCCGCACCGCGGTCTCCGTCTCCGAGAGTGCGGCCAGCACTGCCCGGCTCACCGGCCAGAGCCAGCAGCTGGCAAGCCAGTCCCGTCAGGTGGTGGATCAGGCGATGGTCAGCGTGATGGCGCTGGTGGACGAAGTGGAAGCCACTGCTCGCTCCATCGAGGCGATGCAGCAGGATGTGCAGCAGATTGGCTCTGTGCTGGGGGTGATCGGCAGCATTGCCGAACAGACCAACCTGCTGGCCCTCAACGCCGCCATCGAGGCGGCCCGCGCTGGTGAACAGGGGCGTGGCTTTGCGGTGGTGGCAGACGAGGTGCGTTCCCTCGCGGCCCGCACCCAGCAGAGCACAGCCGAGATCCAGACCATGCTGGCCAGTCTGCAGCGAGGCACCCGCACTGTGGTGGATGCCATGGGCAATACC
Organism: Aeromonas sp. R4-2; assembly: GCF_040908295.1. Taxonomy (NCBI): domain Bacteria; kingdom Pseudomonadati; phylum Pseudomonadota; class Gammaproteobacteria; order Aeromonadales; family Aeromonadaceae; genus Aeromonas; species Aeromonas sp. R4-2. The sequence continues at coordinate 68,757 of NZ_JBFODL010000006.1, forward strand.
AAGCAGAGCTGTCAGGGGGCGGCCGAGAACACTACCAGGGTCAACGAGTCGCTGGATCTGATGGCGGGAGAAGTGGTGGAGATCAACGATCTCATCAGCCATATCGCCACGGCGGCGGAGCAGCAGAGCGCGGTGGCCGAAGAGATCAATCGCAACATGAGCGCCATCGCTGAAGTGATCCGCCAGCTGACCCACAATGGCGAAGCGACGGTCGCCAGCTCTGCGGCGATGCAGCAGACCTACGACCGGCTGCGGGAGATCGTGGGCCACTTCCGGTTGGAGTGAGGCCGGTGTTCAGTCACTAACAAAACAGGGCCATCCGGCCCTGTTGTTGTTTTCCTGTCTGCCTGAATCAACCGGCCTTGCGGCGCAGATAGACCCCGGCTTCCATGTGATGGGTCCAGGGGAACTGGTCGAACAGGGCGAAACGGGCGATCTCGTGGGTTTCGCCCAGAACGGCCATGTTGGCCTGCAGGGTCTCGGGGTTGCAGGAGATGTAGAGGATGTTGTCGTACTCCTGCACCAGCTTGACGGTGGCATCATCGAGACCGGCGCGGGGCGGGTCGACGAAGATGGTGTTGCACTGGTAGCTCTTGAGGTCGACCCCCTTGAGGCGGTTGAACTCCCGCTCGCCACGCATCGCCATGGTGAACTCCTCGGCTGACATGCGCAGGATGATCAGGTTGTCGACGCCATTGGCGGCGATATTGAACTGGGCGGAGTCGACGCTCGGCTTGGCGATCTCGGTGGCCAGCACCTTGCGGAAGTTCTGCGCCAGCGCGATGGAGAAGTTGCCGTTGCCGCAATAGAGCTCCAGCAGGTCCCCTTCGCTCCCCTTGGTCACATCCAGCGCCCAGGCCAGCATCTGCTCGTTGATGGCGGCGTTGGGCTGGGTGAAGCTGTTCTCCACCTGCTTGTAGGTGAGCTGGCGACCCGCCACGTTGAGCTGCTCGATGACGAAGTCATCCCCCAGACAGATCTTCTGCTTGTGGGCGCGGCCAATCAGCTGCAGCTCGAACCCTTTGGCGCGCAGAGCGGCCTGCAGCGCTTCGGCGGCTTGTTGCCATTCGGCCTCCAGCTTGCGGTGATAGAGCAGGCTGACGATGATCTGGCCGGACTGGGTGGAGAGGTAGTCGATCTGGAACAGCTTGCGACGCAGCACCTGATGGGGACGCAGCCCCTCCAGCAGCAGCGGCATCAGCTGGTTGATGAGGCGGCTGGCAGTGGGGAAGTGGTCGACCCGGATAATTTCTTTGGTCGCCGGGGCATACATGCAGTGGAAGAGGTCGTCCCCCTCGTGCCAGATGCGAAATTCGGCGCGCATCCGGTAGTACTCCGCCGGCGAGCTGTGCACTTCCAGCGCCGGGAGGGTGAAGCCGGCAAACAGCTCGGTGAGGCGAGCGTGCTTTTCGTCGAGTTGGGCCTGATAGTCGGCCGCGGTTCTAGGCGCCGGAGCGTTCGCGGAAGGCTGTTGGGATTGGGTCATAAATACCTCACATGCACACCGGCCGGGCCGGGTCGAAATCGGGGGAAGGCAACAGGCCACCCAAAGGGGCCCGATTTTAAAAGCCAGCCGCAGATTGTCCAGCATTTTGTGGTCAAGAAGTGTTCAGTCAGGCCGATAGCTGATCTACAGGCATGGTGGGAGGACACATTATGCAGATCGAAGGAGTGGGCGCAGCCCAACCCAAGGGAGTGGGTGTTTCTCCCAAATCGCCGCAACAGGCGGAGCAGAAACAGGTCAAGAGCGAGGAGGAGGTCTCCTTGCACAAGCCGCCCAAGTGGGCGCAGGTGCTGATCCAGCAGGCATTGCAGTTCTCGCTGGAGATCAACGGCCAGGGCTATCAGGCGCCGAAGGTGAAAGAGCCCGAGGAGATCACCCCGGAGACCCTGTTCGACTTCCAGTCGGTGGCGGACAACGTGCTGCAGTTCGTGACCGGGCGGCTTGGTGCCGCGCGCGCCGATGGCAAATCCGACGACGACCTGACCGGGATGATGGAGCAGGCCCGCAAGGGGGTCGACAAGGGCTTTGAGGAGGCAAAGAAGCAGCTCGGCAAGTGGGCGACTGACAACGACGATATCAAAACCGGTATCGATCAGAGCTACAAGCTGATCCAGAAAGGGCTCGAGGAGTTCGAGAAGGAGTTCTTCGGCAAGGTCTCCCCGACCGACATGGGACAGGCCGAGATGGCCAGTCGCCAGCAGGGGTATCTGGAGATCCAGACCAAGGATGGCGACAAGGTAGTGCTGCGCTTCAACGACAGCTGGCAGACCAAGTCCCAGAGTAGCGAGAGCGGCAGCCAGTTCAGCCTCAAATCGAGCCAGAGCTTCAGCTTCTCGCTGGAGGGGGATCTCAGCAGCGACGAGATGGAGTCCATCGGCAAGCTGGTCAAGGGGATCGACGAGCTGGCGGGGAGCTTCTTCTCCGGCAACTTCGAGGATCTGCTGGATAAGGCGAGCGAGCTGAAACTGGATGACAGCCAGTTGGCCTCCTACTCCCTCAAGCTCAAGCAGAGTGTCAAGCTGAGCCAGACCTATCAGGGGGCGCACTCCCTGCAGGATTTGATCAAGCCGTTTGCCGACTACCTGCCCAAGCTGGATCAGGTGCAGAAACAGGCAGATACCCTGCTGCCACCATCCCAGCAACAGGCGCTGACCCCGGCCGTGCTGGCCGCGAGAGGGGAAGGGGAACCGGCACAGGTCGATCGCTTCACCAGCTTCAACCAGCGAATGCTGGAGGCGCTGCGGATGATCAACCAGTTCCAGCCCTCCACCGAGCCCGCCAGTAAGAACGCCTGAGCCACAGCGTGTAACGCAAGTAATGACCTGCCGTTTGCCAGCCCTTCCCGGGGCTGGCAAACTGGCCTTTTCTCCAATCCGGTTGCCCCATGAACCCCAAGAAGCCAAGAGACAAGCGCGAGCTCTGCTACCCCTTTATCTTCGAAACCTCGCTCAAATGTGATTTTGAAATCGCCACCGACGAGCTCTGCTGCCAGGTCGGTGCCGTGCTGTCACACCTCTCGCCGGATGCCGATATTGCGCCCATGCTGGCGGATCTCGCGGCGTTGCAGCGGCTTATCTATAACCTCAACGGTTCGGTGCGCGGCAAACTGGGGATCTTCGAGGCAGACCTTGAGTGGCTCAAGACCCGTTATGACCACTACAACGAGGCGAGCCGGGGCCGGGTCACCGGTTTTGTGCTGCCGCAAGGGCCGCAGCCGATCCCGACCCTGCATCTTTGCCGCTGTGGCAGCAAGAAGGTGGTGCGACTGCTGGTGCGCCTCGAGGAGAGTGGCGTCAGCTTCGACCCCATCCTCTACCGCTTCGCCAACCTGCTGGCCAACTTCTTCTTCGTGCTCACCGTCTATCTCAAACAGCTGTGGCAGGTGCCGGAAGTGCCCTACGTCAGCATCAACTACTGATGGCGGCTGGTTAGTGGCCAGACGTTATGGTGGATTGAACGGAATAAAAAACCGGAGCCTTGGGCTCCGGTTTTGTTTTTCAGCATGTCAGTTGCCCGCTCAGCTGGAGATCAGCACCCTGGCCGAGTTGGCGGGGATGGTGAGCTGCACCTCGCCCTGCTCCACTTCAAACTTCTCGCCGTTGAAGGCGTCGGTGAAGCGGCTGGCGGGGCTCGCGGTCTGCCACAGGGGCAAGCTGATGGTGCGCGGCTCGCTCGGATGGCGGTTGCAGGCCACCACCACCTGATCGCTTTGCAGGGTACGGGCGAACACATAGCTGTGGGGCCCGGCGTAGAGGGTCTGGATATCGCCACGGCGCAGGGAGGGGCGCTGGCGGCGGATCTGGATCAGCCGACGATAGTGGTCGTGCAGCACGTGATCCCAGTCTGTGGTATCCCACGGGAAGCAGCGGCGGCAGTCCGGATCGTTGCCGCCGGAGAGCCCCACTTCATCGCCGTAGTAGATGGAGGGCACGCCGATATAGGTGAGCAGCAGGGTGGCGGCCAGCTGCATCCGCTGTTTGTCCTCTCCCAGCAGATGGAGGAAGCGGGCGGTATCGTGGCTGTCCAGCAGGTTGAACTGTGCCAGCTGGTTCTTGAACGGGATGTGGGCCCGCGCCAGTTTGAGCCAGCGATCCAGCTCTTCGGCGCTGATCTTGATGGGGTGGTAGGCGATATCCTGCCCCGCCAGGAAGGCGCGGATCGGGTGGGCGAAGCCATAGTAGTTCATGGCGCCATCCTCCTGATCCCCTTGCAGCCACTGGCTCGCCTCGAAGAAGTGTTCGCCGAGCACATAGGCGTCCGGGTTCTCCTGCTTCACTGCCCCGCGAATGGCGCGTACATGGCTGCGGTTGCCCTCGGCGGTGCCGCGCTCACCCAGCATGTGGATGACGTCAAAGCGCCAGCCATCGATCTGGTAGGGGGCGCGCATCCAGTAACGGAGGATGGCGTCGTCGGCCCGATAGACGGCGTCTTGCACCTTCTCGCAGGAGAAGTCGAGCTTGGGCAGGCTGCGAATGCCCTTCCAGCTGACGTAATCCCCTTCTTTATCAAAGGTGTAGAAGCTGCGCCACGGGGAGTCCGGGTTGCTCTGGGCCCCCAGTGGCGGGCAGAACCAGGGGTGCTCGGTAGAGGTGTGGTTGACCACCGCATCGAGGATGATCTTCATGCCACGCTGGTGCAGGTTGCGGGTCAGCTCGGCGAACTGCTCGTTGCTGCCGAGGTGGGCATCCACCTTGAAGTAGTCCTGGGTGTCGTACTTGTGGTTGCTCGGCGAATCGAAGATGGGGTTGAGGTAGAGCGCCGTCACCCCGAGAGATTGCAGGTAGTGCAGCTTGGCATCGATGCCTGCCAGATCGCCGCCGTAAAATTCGCAGGCGCCGTGGCCCTCTTCGTGGCGACTGACCGGCTCGCCCCACGCCTTGCTGATCACCGCCTTGCCACGGTACTCGTACTCGTGATGCTTGACGCTCAGCGACGGATCGCCGTTGCAGAAACGGTCGGGGAAGATCTGGTAGAACACCTGATCCTGCACCCAGGTCGGTGGCTGGTGCAGGCTGTTGAAGCGAAAATGTTGCTCCCGTGGCGGCATGGACGCGCTGACGCCCGCCCCGTGCAGCCACCACTGCTCCTCGTCGGTGAGGCACTTGAAGCTGTAGAGGTGGATATCCTGTCCCTTGATGAGCGGCAGGGTCGCCTGCCACACCTGCAGCCGATCGCGGGTGGAGACCGCCGTCATCGGGATCAGGTACTCCTCGTTATCCGGCTCGTGGCGCAGCCACACCTCGCGGATCGGCGCATCCAGCTCACTAAAGAGGGTCAGTTGCAGTGCGTCGGCGCTCTCTTTGAACCAGGGCGCCACCTGGGGATGAAACAGAAACGGATGGGTCATGATGCTTATTGAGTCAGAAGATCGGCGAGGGCATTACCCTGTTCATGCAATGTTTCGAGCTGGCCTGCCAGCGACTTGGGATCCAGTCCCAACTGGTCGGCGAGCGGTTTGGGGAAGCGGGCGATGATGGCCTGGGCAGGCACCCCGGCGTTCCAGGCGAAGGAGATAAACACGGCGAGGCGGATCAGCACCGCCTCCTTGCTGACCGGATCGTGGGAGAGCGGGTCAAGCTGTTGGGAGATAGCATCGACGAAGGCCTCGGAGAGGTTCCAGCGCCGCGCCAGCTCGGCACCAAGCTGGGCATAGTCGTAGCCCAGCATCTCCCGCTGGGCCTCGACCCGGCTGCTGCCGTTCTGGATCGCCATGTTGATGAGTTCCGCCTCTTCCGGCAGGGTGCTCTGGATAAGCAGTTCACCGATGTTGTGGATCAGGGCGCAGGTGAAGGCGGTCTCGGGATCCATCACCTTGGCCTCCTGGGCCAGGGTCTTGGCGATGGTGGCGACCTGGAAGGTCTCGGTCCAGAACTTGTTCTTGTCGAAGCTGGGCGGGGCCTTGAAGGTACCGATGATGCCGGAGGCGACCACCACGGAGCGCAGCCGGTTGAAGCCGAGCCGGATCACCGCCTGTTCGATGGAGGTCACTTCGTTGCCCCGGCGCAGGGCGGCCGAGTTGGCCATCCGCAGCACCTTGACGCTGATCACCTGATCCATGGCGATCTTGGCCGCAATCTCGTCGATGCGGGCATTCTCGTCGTTGAAGCTCTGCATCAACTCGTGCAGCAGCTTGGGAATAGTGGGGAGTTGTTTGATCTTGTCAAACAGGCGATCCATCGACATGGCTGAGGCAGCCTCCATTGCGAACTCTGCCTCATATTGTGCCACAGCCGGACAACATGTTCCTGTTTGTGATGCGGCTTTGTGAGCGCTAGAACACCCAGTCGCGCAAGGTGTATTCCAAACGGTGCTGTTTGCCCTGCAGGATCAGGTTCTGACTGGTGCCGCTCAGGGTCGCACCCTCGGTAAGGGTGGTCAGTACGGCCCGTTCGATAGTGTCGAGCGGCGGCATGCAGGCCATTTCGGTGCTGCCCAGACTGGTGACCCACAGCTTGTCATCTTCCAGATGGCCCTGACCGAAGTAGCGGTTGCAACCGGCGATGCCGTTAACGGTGAAGTGCTCGCCGATCTCGAAATCGGGAGGATTGTCGCGGGGGGCCTTGATCGGTTCGCCATTCAGTTTGCTCAGTACCCAGTGGTGGTGTTGCAGATCTTGCTGAACAAAGGCGGTCGAGCTGCAGCCAGCGAGCAGTAACAGGGGGATCAGCAAAAAGGGCAATCTGGGCATGAGGGGGCTCCGGTTGGGGGAGCGTCAAGAATACCCTTTTTGGGCAGTCGGGAGCAGGGCGGGAGAGGGGACGCCCGACCGCTTCTGTCGCCCCTTGTCCCGCACGACTGTCGCTTAATGGCAACACACGGGTGATGTTGCCATCGATTTACGCTATCTCAGGGCTCAGTTGGCGAACAGCCGCTCGGCATAACGGGCAAGACCGGCAGCCACCGAGCCGAAGTCATCGCCACCCTCGAGCGGGATGGACGGGAGCTTCTGGCGGATAAAGCTGGCGATCAGCGGCGAGCGGGCGCTACCGCCGGTGACGAAGATACGATCTGGCTGCACACCGGCGGCGGCAATCGCTTCGTCCATCAGCTCGCCAATCTTCTCCAGCAGCAGGGCCGAGGCGTTGGCCAGCTGTTCGCGGGTCAGCTCCGCTTCCAGCCCTTTTTCCAGCTCGGCCAGCGACTGGCGATTGAGCTCCTGCTCCGAGAGGGCGATCTTGCCCTGCTCGGCACGCCATACCAGCTGGTGGCTCAGCTTGTGGGCCCGCAGGTTGGCCAGACGCCCCAGCTTGCTGCCGGGCTGGCTGTCGAGCTGCAGATCCTGCAGCTGGCGGGCGGTGTCGAGGCTGTAGAAGCGGCTCTGGGCGCTGACGTCGTTGATGGCGGCCGCATCCCAGAACAGCGGGTGGGGCAGCGGCTTGCCGGTCTTGAGGGTCTCGTGCATGCCGAGCAGCGGCATCATCCCCTCCACCGTCAGGCGGATATCGAAGTCGTTGCCGCCGATCCGCTGGCCGCTGTGGCCGAGCAGATCGCCGCTGCGATCCAGCTGATCGCGGTAGCTCGGGCCCATCCGCAGCATGGAGCAGTCGGTGGTACCGCCACCGATATCCACCACCAGTACCACGGCGTCTTCGGTGAGGCGCGCCTCGAATTCAAACCCGGCGGCCACCGGCTCGTAGAGGAACTCCACCTGCTCGAAACCGGCCAGACGGGCCGCCTCGGTCAGGATGGCGATAGCTTGCTGGTTGCTCTCTTCCCCAGCCAGACCCTGGAAGTTGACCGGACGGCCGATCACCGCCTGGCGGATCGGGGCGCCGAGCTGCTGCTCCGCCTGCTGGCGAACGTGGAGCATCATGGCGCAGACGATGTCTTCAAACAGGGCGATCTGGGGAGCCTTGAGGCCATAAGCCCCGAGGAAGGATTTCGGCGATTTGATGTAGTAGCCGTCGTCCGGCTCTTCCAGATAGCGCTCCAGCGCGGCACCGCCAAAGCTCAGCTCGTCGATCAGTCCCTCTTCGCGCATCTGGCGGCGAACCATCTGGGCGCGGGTGACCACGGGGCCACGCAGCTTGAGGTATTCCGCCTGCTGGGCGGGGGCCAGCCCTTCGGCCAACAGACCGGCGATAGCATCCCGGTGGGGCGCATGCAGGGTGGAGGGGAGATAGCGGGATGCGCCAAGATTGAGCAGCCTGGGGCTACCTTGTTCCATCACGGCCACGGCACAGTTGGAGGTGCCGTAATCAAATCCGATAAACATGGGCGCCAGACTCCTGAATAAAAAAGGGGGGCTAGCCTACCCGAAGGCGCCGGGTCTCACAACCCGGCGCGTGACGAAGAGAGGGCGAGCCCTTATTCCACTTCGTTGTCGCAGCGGCCCTGGCTCTCGATGGCGCGGATATTGCCGAGGGTGGTATCGGCGATGGCGTGCAGTGCCTCGCGGGTCAGGAACGCCTGATGGCCGGTGAACAGCACGTTGTGGCAGGCGGACAGACGGCGGAACACGTCATCGGTGATCACCTCGTTGGACTTGTCGGAGAAGAAGAGATCCTCTTCCTCTTCGTAGACGTCCAGCCCCAGCGCGCCGATACGGGAGGTCTTGAGTGCCTCGATGGCAGCGTTGGAGTCGAGCAGGCCGCCACGGCTGGTGTTGATGATCATTACCCCGTCCTTCATCTTGGCGAACGCCTCCTTGTTCAACAGGTGGTAGTTCTCTTTGAACAGCGGGCAGTGCAGGCTGATGATATCGGATTGGCGGAACAGAGTATCGAGATCCACGTACTCGGCACCCAGCTCGATGGCTGCCGGATTCTGGTAAGGATCGTTCACCAGCAGGCGAACCCCGAAGCCCTTGAGGATACGCAGGGCGGCCAGACCGATCTTGCCGGTGCCGATGACGCCAACGGTCTTGCCATGCATGTTGAAGCCGACCAGCCCTTCCAGCGAGAAGTTGGCGTCGCGGGTGCGCTGATAAGCCTTATGGATGCGGCGGTTGAGGCACATCATCATGCCGACAGCATGCTCGGCGGTCGCCTCGGGGGAGTAGGCGGGTACTCGCACCACTTTCAGCCCCAGCTCTTTGGCAGCCGCCAGATCCACGTTGTTGTAACCGGCACAGCGCAGGGCGATCACCTGGGTACCGTTGGCGGCCAATTCGGTCAATACCTCGCGGTCGGCATCGTCATTGACGAACAGACACACCACCGGGAAGCCGTGAGCCAGTCGGGCCGTTTTGGCCTCCAGCCGCACATCGAAAAACTCCAGGTCGAAGCCGTACTGGCTGTTGGCCTGGTTGAAATGCTCTTTGTCATAGCTCTTGGTACTGAATACGGCGACTTTCATGGTATGTGCTCCGCAGCGTGTGTGTCGTCAAATTACAACAAAATGGGTCAGCTATCACCGGACAAACCGGCTGGTTATTGTCCCCACGGCATAATGGGAACGGCGCTGACTGCACTCTTGTACGAACCATCCACCAGTTTGGTGCTGTAGGTCAGGTAAACCAGTGCATTACGTTTCTTGTCGTAAAAACGCACCACTTTCTGCTCCTTGAACACCAGCGAAGTGCTGACATCGAACACCTCTTCTCCCGCCTTCAGCTTTTCGGGCAGGGTGATGGGGCCGATCTGGTGGCACGACAGGGAGGCGTGGGAGGGATCTTCCGCCAGGCCCAGCCCGCCTTTTACACCACCGGTCTTGGGGCGCGCCAGATAGCAGGCGACGCCGTCGATGCGCGGGTCGTCGAACGCCTCCACCAGGATCTTGTGGTTCGGGCCTAACAGCTTGAAGGCTGTGCTCACTTCACCGACCGGGTCGGCCTTGTCGGCCAGCGCCGGGCCGGCAAACAGGGCCCCCAGCAGCAGGGGCAGGGGCAGGGGGCGGCGCAGGGCATTATGTCGCGTGTGGTTATGTGTCATGGTCTCTCCTGTTGGCCCGGTACTCCTCAATAGGGAATACCCAGGCGACGATAGAGGCTGGCAAGCACCCAGGCGGGGCCTATCAGCAGAAATTGCAGGTCGGCGAGGAAGGAGGGGCGCTTGCCCTCGATCTTGTGGCCGACAAACTGGGCTATCCAGAGCAGCACGAACGCTGCCACGGCCGGCCACAACAGCGGCCCCTGCCATTGGTGGCAGATCCACAATCCCAGCGCGGTTAGCCCGGCCATCCCCGCGAACAGCGAAAACGACAGTTGCAGATAGAACAGCAGCACCGGAATGGCTGCCACTGCCGCCCAGTTGAGGGGCTCTGGCAAGGGCCCGTGTGGCAGACACCAGAGCAGCGCCAGCGAGCAGAGATAGATGCCCGGCACCGCCAGCTTGTGGATGGCGACGTTGACCGGATGGCGATGACTCTGGCCATACTGCGCAAACCACTCCTGGATTCCTTTCATGGCACCTCCCTGGCGCACTGTGTTCTCGCAGCCTGACCTTCGTGGTCAGGCGTTCGTGATGCTTATCCTTGCGGTGGATACTCCCAATATTGGGCCGGAATGGATTTTAGCAACGGGGTCATATCCGGATTGGGCAGGGCGATGGTGACCCGCTGATCGAGGTTGGCGCTGGCGAGCGCTTCGCGGATCTTGGGGTTGTCATGGAAGAACTTCATAAAGCTGCCATCGGCATAGGCACGCTCCAACCCGGTCTGAATCGCCTTGGCCAGCTTGGGGTATTCGGGGCTGACGAAGAAGAACTGGGCGAAGGGGTAGCGGATCAGCAGATGCTGCTCGATGGCGAGGTTGGGATACTGCGCCACCAGCTCGCTGCGCTCGGCGAAGATCTCCACCAGGGCGCGCGGGAAGAAGTCGATCTTGTCGCCGTCGTTGATAAGGCGAAACAGGCTGCTGTATCGGCCGGAGAAGGTCGGGATACCCGCATTTTCCAGAATTTTGTTATCGGCCCAACCGACCCCTTGCGCCGCCTTCAGCTGTTTGAGGTCGGCCAAGGTATTGATCTGGTTGAACTTCTCCTGAGCATCTGCGTGGATGAAGGACAGTCGCAATCCTTCCAGCCCGCGAAACAGCGGAATGGGGACGGCAATCAGGGAGGATTCGAGTGCGCTGGAGGTGCCCATCCAGAAGACGTTGATGGTCTTGCCCTTGCTCAGCTGCTGCTGGAGGGTGAACTGGTTGAGGTCGAGTTCGACAGGCTGGATGCGAAAGGGTTGCCCGGAGCGGGTCAGGGCCAGTTCCAGCAGCTTGTACTGGTACTCCTGGTCAAGATTGTTGACGGGACGGCTGGGGACCTTGACCGTCAGAACCTGTGCTTGTGCCAGCAGTGGCAGGCACAAACACAGCTTGATGAGCCATTTCACTCTCTGTTCTCCTGTAGATTCCGGAAGGTGTCCGGAGTCTAACAGAACTTGTCACCATCTTGCTGCGAGGCGTTGTGCAAGGTTTGAGCGCGGGGCCCTGCCTTGCTGGCGTCTGTTGCACCAGAATGGTGACGGTTCTTCGAAGAATCAGGCGACGCGACGGAACACGTGGGTATCGTTAAATTCCTTGGTGCTCTGGCATTCGACGCAGAAACGGGATTCCGGACGGGCATGCAGCCGCTTGAGGGAGATCTCGTCACCGCAAGATTCGCAGTAACCAAAATCCCCTTCGCTGATGCGCTTCAATGCGCCCCGCAGCTTGCGCAGGTGCAGCTTGTCGTGCTCGATGCGGTTCAGCTCCAGACGGCGGGCTTCCTCGATACTGGCACGGTCAATTTCATCAGCCATCTCGTTGGTGTCGGTGGCGATGGCCTGGCTGGCCTGGGAGTTCAGGCGCTCTTCGAGCTCGACGATCTGTCGCTCGATCTGCCCCTTGTAAAAGGCCAGTTGGTCTTCAGTCATGAAATCACACATACGATTAACTACCAGTCAGTTTACTAACCCAATTATCCCTGTTTATGGGGGCTGTCTGCCTACAGACCAAGCCCTTGTATCCCGATTTGCACCTGTTTCATGCAAGAGAGTGCAAATCAGGGCGGGCCTTGTACCAAAAAAATGCAGCCAAGCAAAGCAAATAGGATAAGGATTGTGCGCCCTTGCAAAAAAATGGTCCGTTCCTGCGGGGGATTGGTCGGGATCTGGCGCCTGCTTCACCCTCTGTTGGCATCGCCTTTGCAACGATGAGAGGGGGGGCTTCGTACGGATTTGAGTGTTTAGTATTTGGTGCCGCCTTGGTCATTATATGCGCCGTTATTTATAGTTTTTTAAACACGCCCGCTTGACATTGCCCTTGATGGCGGGCTTTTATGGTGATGTTGATTACAATTTTATAACAAGGGTGTTCCATATATTAGACACCCTTGCCAATGGCAACCGTAAAGTCGGGGTTTAACATGGACAGTATCAAAGGCTGGATGGAGAGCAATCGCATCACGGAAGTGGAGTGCCTGTTCCCGGATTTCACCGGCAACGCCCGGGGCAAGATCATCCCAGCCAACAAGTTTTTGCGCGAAGGGGGCATGCGTCTGCCCGAGGTGATTTTCACCCAGACGGTGACCGGTGAATATCCGGATGACGACAGCATGATCGACCCGCTGGAGCGGGACATGCAGCTCTATCCCGACCCCAACACCATCCGTTTTGTCCCCTGGGCGCTGGAGCCCACTGCCCAGGTGATCCACGACTGTTTCGACGTCAACGGCAAGCTGATCGACATCGCGCCGCGCTCCGTGCTGCGTCGGGTTCTGTCATTTTACGAGAAGCAGGGCTGGAAGCCGGTGGTGGCGCCCGAGCTGGAATTCTATCTGGTCACTCGTAACGAAGACCCCGATTATCCGCTGGTGCCGCCGGTCGGTCGCAACGGCCGCCCGGAGACCGCCCGCCAGTCGTTCAGCATCGATGCGGTCAACGAGTTCGACCCCATCTTTGAAGACATGTATGACTACTGCGAGGCGCAGGAACTGGAAGTGGACACCCTGATCCACGAGTCGGGCGCCGCCCAGATGGAGATCAACTTCCTGCATGGTGATGCCATCGATCTGGCGGATCAGGTGTTCCTGTTCAAGCGCACCATGCGTGAAGCCGCTCACCGCCACGGCATCTATGCCACCTTCATGGCCAAGCCGATGAGCGACGAACCGGGGTCGGCCATGCACATCCACCAGAGTCTGGAAGATGTGAACGGCCACAACCTGTTCGGTACCCCGAACGGCGGCAACAGCGAACAGTTCATGCACTTCATCGCCGGTTTGCAGAAATACACCCCGGCGGTGACAGCCCTGCTGGCCCCCAACGTCAACTCCTACCGCCGCCTCACCTTTGGCGAGAGCGCGCCGCGCAACGTCCAGTGGGGGGTGGAAAACCGCACCTGCGGCCTGCGCGTGCCCTTCTCCGATCCCAGTGCCCGCCGGGTGGAGAACCGCTTCGCCGGTGCCGATGCCAACCCCTATCTGGCGCTGGCCGCCACTCTGGCCTGTGGCTATCTCGGCATGATGGAGAAGCTGGAGCCGCTGCCGGAGATGAAGTCGAGCGCCTATGACCTGCCCTACAGCCTGCCCCGCTCGCTGGAAGAGGCGCTCAGCCATCTCGAACAGTGCGAGCCCATCAAGGAGATGCTGGGGGAGCGCTTCACCCGCGCCTTTGTTGCGGTCAAACGCAAAGAGTACGAGACCTACTTCGGGGTGATCAGTCGCTGGGAGCGGGAGTTCCTGCTGCTGAACGTCTGATCCCCCTGTAACGGGGAGGTCGGAGTCGGCCTCCCCGATCCCTGTATCGAAGAGACCGGAACGCGAGTCAGGTGGCGGCAGCCACCTGTGAGTGGTTGTGGCTGCGAGCATGCAAGCCCGCCTGACTACCCACCTGACTATTTGACGACTGAATATTGCCAAATCGAAGGAACCGAGGAGCAACAAATGCAGCAGATAACCCGTGAGTGGCAACAACTGGATGCCAGCCACCACCTGCACCCCTTTACCGACTTTCAGGCCCTGAACAAGAAGGGTTCGCGCATTATTACCAAAGCCAGCGGCGTCTATCTGGAGGATTCCGAGGGCAAACGCATTCTCGACGGCATGGCGGGGCTGTGGTGCGTCAATATGGGCTATGGCCTCCAGGAGCTGGTGGATGCCGCTACCCGCCAGATGCAGCAGTTGCCCTACTACAACCTCTTCTTCCAGACCGCTCACCCGCCGGTGATCGAGCTGGCGACCCTGCTGGCCGAGGTGACGCCAGCCCATCTCAACCACGTCTTCTTTACTGGCTCCGGCTCCGAGTGCAACGACACCGTGCTGCGGATGGTGCGCCACTACTGGGCCAGCAAGGGTCAGCCTGACAAACAGGTGATCATCAGTCGCCACAACGCCTACCACGGTTCTACCGTGGCGGGGGCGAGCCTGGGCGGCATGAAGGGGATGCATGCCCAGGGTGGTCTGCCCATTCCCGGCATAGTGCACATCGATCAGCCTTACCACTTCGGTGAGGGGCAGGGGATTAGCGCCCACGACTTCGGGCTGGAGCGGGCCCGTCAGCTGGAGCAGAAGATTCTGGAGCTGGGGGTGGACAAGGTGGCTGCCTTTATCGGCGAGCCGATCCAGGGGGCGGGCGGCGTCATCATTCCGCCTGACAGCTACTGGCCGGAGATCCAGCGTATCTGCGATCACTACGGCATCCTGCTGATCGCCGACGAGGTGATCTGCGGCTTTGGCCGCACCGGCCACTGGTTTGCCAGCGAAGGGTTTGGCATCAAGCCGGACCTGATGTGTCTGGCCAAGGGGATCACCTCCGGTTATCTGCCGCTCGGCGCTGTGATGGTGAGTGACCGGGTTGCCAAGGGGCTGGTGGAAGAGGGGGGCGAGTTCAACCACGGCTTCACCTACTCGGGTCATCCAGTCTCCTGCGCCGTGGCGGTGGCCAATATCCAGCTTATGCAGAAAGAGAGCATAGTTAAGCGAGTGCATGATACTATCGGCCCCTATTTGCAGCGCCGCTGGGCGGAGCTGGCCGATCATCCGCTGGTGGGAGAAACCCGAGGCAAAGGATTGGTCGCCGCGCTGGAAATCGTTGAGGATAAGCAGACCAACCGGCGTTTCCCGGCTCAGGCAAATGCGGGGATGACTTGCCGGGAGTTCTGCTTTAACAATGGCTTGGTGATGAGGGCGGTAGGCGATACCATGATCATATCGCCCCCCTTGGTCATCACCGAGGAACAGGTTGATGAATTGGTCGATCTGGCCAGGCGCAGTCTGGATCTGACAGCTGCAAAGCTGAAGGGTTGAGGCAGGTCGGGCAGGTTGGCATGCGCATACAATTTGCTTAGGAGACAAGGATGATGTCTTTCAAAACAGGAGTGATCGCTGCCTCTGTGGCTCTGGTCATGGCAAGTGCCGGAGCAATGGCTGAAGAGAAGGTGCTGCACGTCTACAACTGGAGCGACTACATAGCGCCGGATACCCTGGATAACTTCCAGAAGGAGACGGGGATCAAGGTTGTCTATGACGTGTTCGACAGTAACGAGGTACTGGAAGCCAAGTTGCTGGCGGGTAGCTCGGGCTACGACATCGTGGTGCCATCCAACCCCTTCCTGGCCAAGCAGATTAAGGCGGGCGTGTTCCAGAAACTGGACAAGTCCAAGCTCTCCAACTGGCAAAACATGGATGTCGACCTGCTCAAGGCGCTCGAGCCGAGCGATCCGGGCAACCAGTACTCCATCCCCTATCTGTGGGGCACCATCGGATATGCCTACAACGCCGAGAAGGTGAAAGCCGTGCTGGGGGCCGATGCCTCGGTCAACTCCTGGGATCTGGTGTTCAAGCCGGAGAACATGGCCAAGTTGAAAGAGTGTGGCGTCTCCTTCCTCGATTCCCCGACCGAAATGCTGCCGGCTGCCCTGCAATATCTGGGCTTCAAACCGGATAGCCAGAAACCGGCCGAGCTGAAGAAGGCTGAGGAGCTGTTCCTCTCCATCCGTCCCTATACCGCCTATTTCCACTCCTCCAAGTACATCTCGGATCTGGCCAACGGCAACCTCTGCGTAGCGGTCGGTTACTCCGGTGACTTGCAGCAGTCCAAGGCGCGGGCAGCCGAGGCCAAGAATGGCATCGCGCTCACCTACACCATTCCGAAAGAGGGGGCAGGCAGCTTCTTTGACATGATCGCCATTCCGGCGGATGCCAAGAACGTCGAGGCGGCCCACACCTTCATCAACTACCTGATGAAGCCGGAGGTGATCGCCAATATCACCAACGTGGTGCAGTTCCCGAACGGCAACAAGGCGGCGACCCCGCTGGTGGATGAGGCGATCCGTACCGATCCGGGTATCTACCCTGATGCGGCGACCCTGCAGAAGATCTACACCTTCCCGGATCTGCCGGCCAAGGTGCAGCGTCTGATGACCCGCAGCTGGACCAAGATCAAGTCCGGCAAGTAAGTAACGAATGCCCCTCCCGGTCCGCAGTTCGGCCGGGAGGGTAGTGATGCCATCCATCCGGATGGGCCGCGCGAATGGATGCGCAGACGGTCAACCACTGAAACAGGAGAACTGACACCGTGAATACAACCAGATTGCTAACCATAGCGCTGACCATGGGATTGGCGAATGTGGCCCAGGCTGCCCCTGTGCTGCACTTCTACAACTGGTCTGACTATATCGGCGAGACCACCCTCAGCGATTTCCAGCAGGCGACCGGGATCAAGACCGTCTATGACGTGTTTGACTCCAACGAGACCCTGGAAGGCAAGTTGCTGACGGGGCGGACCGGTTACGATCTGGTGGTGCCCTCCAATAATTTCCTGGCCAAGCAGATTAAGGCGGGAGCCTTCCAGAAGCTGGATAAATCCCTGCTGCCCAATCTGGCCAACCTGGATCCCGTGCTGCTCAAGCAGCTCGACAAGGTGGATCCGGGTCATCAGTACGCGGTGCCCTATCTGTGGGGGACCAACGGCATTGGCTACAACGTCGACAAAATCAAGGCGGTGCTGGGGGTCGACAAGATTGACTCCTGGGCCACCATCTTCGAACCGGAAAATATGGCGAAACTCTCTCGCTGCGGCGTCGCCTTCCTCGACTCTGCCGACGAGATGATCCCTGCTGCCCTCAACTACCTCGGGCTCGATCCCAACAGTCATGCGACGGGGGATATCAAGCAGGCCGAGGCGCTGCTGCTCAAGGTACGGCCCTATGTGGCCTACTTCCACTCCTCCAAATACATCGGCGATCTCGCCAATGGCGACATCTGCGTGGCAGCCGGTTTTTCCGGCGACATCCTGCAAGCCGCTGCCCGCGCCGATGAAGCTGGCAAGGGGGTGAAAATTGCCTACAGCATTCCGAAAGAGGGGGGCAATCTCTGGTTCGACATGATGGCGATCCCGTCCGATGCCACCAATGTCAAAGAGGCGCACGCCCTCATCAACTACGTCCTGCAGCCCGAAGTGATCGCCAAGGTCAGCGACTATGTGGGCTACGCGAATCCCAACTCAAGGGCGGGCGAGTTTATGGATGAGGCGGTGCGCAACAATGAGGAGGTATATCCCCCTCAAGCCGTGCTGGAGCGACTCTATGTGCAGGAAGCACATCCCCGCTCGGTACAGCGTCTAATCACCCGGAGTTGGACCAAGATCAAGTCCGGTACCTAACCTTGGTGCCCGTTCGGGGGCGCCAAATCGCTTTTATGAATCGGCCGCAAGGCTGGTATCACGTTGGGGAGTTTGGTAATGGCGATAGCCTCCAGTGCCTACAAGAAAGCCCTCGAGGGCAGTCAGCAGCGCAAAGAAGTGCTGGTGAAAATTGATCGGGTAAGCAAGCAGTTCGACGAAACGCTGGCGGTCGATAACGTATCTCTCAATATTCACAAGGGAGAGATTTTCGCCCTGCTCGGTGGCTCCGGTTCCGGCAAATCGACCCTGCTGCGGATGCTGGCCGGTTTCGAGCGCCCGACCGAGGGGCGGCTGTTCCTCGACGGGGTCGACATCACCGACATGCCCCCCTATGAACGCCCCATCAACATGATGTTCCAGTCCTACGCCCTGTTCCCCCATATGACGGTGGCCCAGAACATCGCCTTTGGCCTCAAGCAGGATGGCCTGCCCAAGGCCGAGATCGATGCCCGGGTGGAGGAGATGCTCAAGCTGGTACAGATGACCCAGTATGCCCGTCGCAAACCGCATCAGCTCTCCGGTGGCCAGCGCCAGCGGGTGGCGCTGGCCCGTTCCCTGGCCAAGCGTCCCAAGTTGCTGCTGCTGGATGAACCCATGGGGGCGCTCGACAAGAAGCTGCGTTCCAAGATGCAGCTGGAGCTGGTAGAGATCATCGAGCGGGTCGGGGTTACCTGCGTCATGGTGACCCACGATCAGGAAGAGGCCATGACCATGGCGGAGCGGATCGCCATCATGCACCTCGGCTGCATCGAGCAGATCGGCAGCCCGATGGATATCTACGAGACCCCAGCCAGTCGGCTGGTGTGCGAGTTTATCGGCAACGTCAACCTGTTCGACGGCCTGCTGGTGGAGGATGAGCAGGACCACGCCACCATCGCCTGCGCCGATCTGGAGCAGCCCATCTATGTGGGCCACGGCATCAGCTCCCGCGCCGAAAACAAGAAGGTGACCTACGCCCTGCGGCCGGAAAAATTGCTGATGAGTCTGCAAAAGCCGGAGGAGATCGAGCACCCGGACTTCAACTGGACCAAGGGTGAGGTCTATGACATCGCCTATCTGGGCGGTCACTCGGTTTATCACATTCAGCTGCCCTCGGGCAAAATCGTTCAGGCTTTCATCGCCAATGCCGAACGCCACGGCAAGCGGCCAACCTGGGATGACCAGGTGTTCCTCTACTGGGAAGATGACAGCGGCGTGGTGCTGCAATCATGAAGTTCTTGCAACGACTGAAGCGGGTCGGGGGGCGCCGACTGGTGATCGGCATCCCCTTCTTCTGGCTGTTCCTCTTCTTCCTGCTGCCCTTCGTCATCGTGGTGAAGATCAGTTTTGCGGAAGCGGATGTGGCGATCCCGCCCTACACCGATGTGGTGAGCTGGGCCGACAATCAGCTCACCATCCTGCTCAACATGGGCAACTACTTGCTGCTGCAGGAGGATGAGCTCTATATCGCTGCCTATCTGGGCTCCCTCAAGATGGCCTTCGTCAGCACTTTGCTCTGCCTGCTGATTGGCTATCCGATGGCCTACTCCATCGCCCGGGCCAACAAGGAGACCCAGACCGTTCTGCTGCTGCTGATCATGATGCCGACCTGGACCGCCATTCTGATCCGGGTCTATGCGTGGATGGGGATCCTCAGCAACAACGGCCTGCTCAATAGCGTCTTGCTGGGGATCGGGGTGATCGACGCGCCGCTGCAGATCCTCAACACCAACCTGGCGGTCTATATCGGCATCGTTTACTCCTACCTGCCCTTCATGGTGCTGCCGCTCTACGCCAATCTGGTCAAACATGACCAGAGCCTGCTGGAGGCTGCTTCCGATCTGGGGGCCCGCAACCTGACCCGGTTCTGGCAGATCACTGTGCCGCTCTCCAAGAACGGCATCATCGCCGGCTGCATGCTGGTGTTCATTCCGGTGGTGGGGGAGTTCGTTATTCCGGAAATGCTGGGTGGCCCGGAGACCCTGATGATCGGCAAGGTGTTGTGGCAGGAGTTCTTCAACAACCGCGACTGGCCGGTTGCCTCTGCGTTGGCGGTAGTGATGCTGGCGGTGCTGATTATTC
Source organism: Aeromonas sp. R4-2 (assembly GCF_040908295.1). Taxonomy (NCBI): domain Bacteria; kingdom Pseudomonadati; phylum Pseudomonadota; class Gammaproteobacteria; order Aeromonadales; family Aeromonadaceae; genus Aeromonas; species Aeromonas sp. R4-2. Next base: position 88,357 of record NZ_JBFODL010000006.1, read on the forward strand.
CGATCATCCTCTTCAACCGTAACCAGGCCAAAGAGCTGGAGGGCAAGGCATGATGAGACGTTTTGGTTTTGCCAAGCTGATGCTCTGGCTGGGGCTGCTGTTTATCTACCTGCCCATGATCATCATGGTGATCTACTCCTTCAACGCCTCCAAGCTGGTGACGGTGTGGGGTGGCTGGTCGCTCAAGTGGTATTTCGGCCTGCTCGACAACAAACAGCTGATCGGATCTGTGTTCCGCTCGCTGGAGATCGCCTTCTACACCGCGATCGCCGCGGTGGCGCTGGGGACGGTGGCGGCCTTCGTGCTGACCCGTATTCCCCACTTCCGTGGTCGCACCCTGTTCGGCGGCATGGTGACGGCGCCGCTGGTGATGCCCGAGGTGATCACCGGTTTGTCGCTGCTGCTGCTGTTCGTGGCCATGGCCCAGCTGGTGGGCTGGCCCGCCGAGCGGGGCATGTTGACCATCTGGATCGCCCACACTACCTTCTGTACCGCCTACGTGGCGATCGTGGTGTCGGCGCGGTTGCGGGAGCTGGATCTCTCCATCGAGGAGGCGGCCATGGATCTTGGCGCCAAGCCGTGGAAGGTGTTCTTCCTGATCACCATCCCGATGATCGCCCCCTCGCTGGCGGCAGGTGGCATGATGTCGTTCGCCCTGTCGCTCGATGATCTGGTGCTGGCGAGCTTCGTCTCCGGCCCGGGCTCCACAACCTTGCCGATGGAGGTCTTCTCGGCGGTGCGGCTCGGGGTAAAACCCGAGATCAACGCAGTGGCCAGCCTGATCCTGCTGTCGGTATCGCTCTTTACCTTCGGCAGCTGGTATCTGATGGCCAGGGCGGAGAAGCGCCGTCGCGCCGAGATCGCCATGACCACCCAGATGCAGGCCGTCGTCTGATGGCATGATAAGATCCGCCTACTCTCGTCAACCTGGAGGATGAGTATGCGGATCTCCCTTTTTAGCGGTCGTGGCACCGAGCTGGTGCCCGGCCTCACCAGCGCCATTCACAAGCAACCGATCTCTGCACCAGTTCGCTGTACCTTTGCCGGTCTGGAAGGGGATGAACAGTGTGACCTGCGCCACCACGGTGGCCCGGATCGGGCGCTCCACTACTATCCTGCCGATCACTATCTCTGGTGGCAGACCTGGCAAACCGCACTGGGCTTGCCTGCGCCACGTACACCCTGGCAACCTGCCGCCTTTGGCGAGAACCTCTCCGGTATCGGGCTGACCGAGGCGCAAGCCTGCATTGGCGATGTCTATCGACTCGGCGAGGCGCTGATCCAGATCAGCCAGCCGAGATCCCCCTGCTTCAGGCTCAACCAGCGCTTTGGCTATGGCCAGATGTCGCAGGTGATGCAGCTAAATGGCCGTTGTGGCTGGCTGCTGCGGGTGCTGGAGGAGGGGATGGTGTCGCCGGAGCCGACCATGGAGTTGGTGGACAGGCCTTATCCAGAGCTGACGGTGAAGCGCACGGCGGATATCCTGTTCAATCAGGTGCGCAATGAAGCGGATCTGCTGATGCTGCTGGAGAATCCTGCTCTCTCCCCCAACTGGCGCCAGCATGCAGCCGACTGGCTGGAGCATGGCACTGTGGCTGACTGGCAGCGCCGTCTGCTGGGGCCTGCATCCCTGCGCCTGGCCTGACGGCCGGTTGCCGGAATGTCATCAGCTGGCTGCAGTCCGGTAAACGGGTGAAAAGAGTGCTGAATAGTTGAGCGAACAGCACTTTTTTTCCTGCAAAATGCAAAAAAGGCTTGTGTCAGGTCGGGGCTTTCGGTAAATTCCCGTCCCGCAGACATCGGTGTGTAGCGCAGCTTGGTAGCGCACTTCGTTCGGGACGAAGGGGTCGGAGGTTCGAATCCTCTCACACCGACCAAATTTGAAAAGGCCGCTCAATAGAGCGGCCTTTTTGCATTTATCCTTCCTGTTTTCCCGATTTTCTTTGGCTGCTGACCTGTTACCTGGCCAAGTGACCTGACCTGCTGTATGCAGGGGCGAAGCAAGACCACAGACATTAAAAGGGCCACCGCTCGGTGGCCCATCGGTGGAGTCTGATCCTGACTCCGGCACTCTAGATTGTGGCAATCTCGCTATGGGTCTTGTCTATGGTGCCCTCCTTGCGCGCCAGGCGCTTACTCAGATATGCCAGTGCTGATGCCGCAAAGCCTTGAAACTGTGTTGAGGCAGCAAGGCCGCGTGCTTGGGGTACTCACTAATGAAATGTTCTATTCCCTCCATCAGTTGTGCACGTAATGAAATAACGGGCTCATGCCAGGCTTGCAGGCATAGATGGCCGGGGATCAACTGCTCCTGATAATCTTCCAGCAGCTGTTCTGGCCAGGGTTCAATACCGGAATTGCGTTGCAGCAAATAGTGGGCGGCGGGTTCACGGGCATAAATGAACTGAATTTGGGCCAGATCGCGTTGGCATAGCGTTTGACTGTTGATATGACAGGTCAAATATTTTCCCGTTTTCAGATCCAGAAAGTGACCGCGTTGCCGACAGGGAACGATGCGATACCAAGGCAGGGGTGAGGAGAGAGAATACCCCTCAAGCTCCTGTTCCAACCAGTGGCGACACTCGGGTGTCTGCACCTCGTCGAGCATGGACTCGAGCTGTGTCAACAAGGCTCTGGATGGTTTGATGGCCAGTTTCGCACTCATCGCCTGCAATCCTCCCTCTGCACACAATCCCGACTATCAGTATGGACCTTGTTCGGCCAGAGGGGGTAAGGAATCTAATGATTAAAAGTAGATTAGCCGCGTGGTTTTTATGCACTAACTTGGTTCAACCCACCAGATAGGTACCAGTGCCGAAGGCGATGTGGGTGCCCTCTTCGTTGTGCAGCTCCATCCGGGCGACGGCCACCTTGCTGCCAGCCCGGATGATGTGGGCGGTGGCGATAAACTCGTTGCCGCGTCCCGGGCGCAGGTAATCCACCCGCAGATCGATAGTGCCTAGGCGGGCGAAGCGCTCCTTGAGATAACTGGGGGAGAACTCCTCCAGCTCGTCGATGCAGGAAGCGGCGACGATCATGCCGCCCGCTACATCCAGCAGCGTGGCGGTGACGCCGCCGTGCAAGATGTTGTGGAAGGGGTTGCCGATTAGCTTGTCGTCCATCTTGATGCGCAGTTCCACCTTGTCGAAGTCGTAGTGGGTCACCTGCATGCCGATCAGCTTGTTGAAGGGCATCTTCTCGGCAAACAGGTTGGCAATGCCACTGAGCGCCATCTTCTTGAGCATCTGTTTCATTCTCTGATCCCAATCCTTGTCATCAAAGCCGAGTAAAAACTCCAGCCAGTCTGCAACAGTTCCTTAACAGTCGCAATGGCAGGTTTATTGTGGGCGGCGGCTGCTTTAGAATGGCGACCCCAAAGGAGAGCCCATGACCGCGATTGCCGAAACCCTGCCAGATCCTCAGCCAGAGAGTCCGCTTGCCCTGCTGCAGGCGGTCTTTGGCTATCAGCAGTTTCGGCCGGGCCAGCTCGAGATCATCGAGCAGATCGTCGCGGGGCGCGATGCGCTGGTGCTCAAGCCCACCGGTGGCGGCAAGTCGCTCTGCTATCAGATCCCGGCACTGCTGCGGCCCGGGCTCGGGGTGGTGGTCTCTCCCCTTATTTCGCTGATGAAGGATCAGGTCGACAGCCTGCGCGCCAACGGTGTGGCGGCGGTCTACATCAACTCTGCCCTCAGTCGGGAGGAGATGATCCAGAACTTCGCCGCCATGCGCCGCGGCGAGATTAAGCTGGTCTATGTCTCCCCCGAGCGCTTGCTGCAGCACGAGTTTATGGATCGGCTGGCGGAGCTGCCGCTCGGGCTGTTCGCCATCGACGAGGCGCACTGCGTCTCCCAGTGGGGCCACGATTTCCGGCCTGAGTATGCGGCGCTGGGGCGACTCAAGCAGTGGTTCCCGCAGGTGCCGGTGGTGGCGCTAACTGCGACTGCCGACGAGGCGACCCGCAGTGACATGCTGCACCGCCTCGAGCTGAACGATCCCTTTATCCACACCGCCAGCTTCGATCGCCCCAATATCCGTTACAGCCTGGTGGAGAAGTTCAAGGCGGCCGAGCAGTTGCTGCGTTACGTGCAGAGCCAGAAGGGCAACTGCGGCATCGTCTACTGCTCCAGCCGCAACCGGGTGGAGGAGGTGGCCGAGCGGCTATCCCGCCACGGCTGCAAAGCGGCGCCCTATCATGCGGGGCTGCCGCTCGAGCAGCGCCAGCAGACCCAGGATGCCTTCCTCAAGGATGACATCGAGATAGTGGTGGCGACGGTGGCGTTCGGTATGGGTATCGACAAGCCCAACGTACGCTTCGTGGTGCACTACGACATTCCGAAGAACATCGAATCCTACTATCAGGAGACTGGTCGCGCCGGGCGCGATGGCACTCCTGCCGAGGCGCTGCTGCTCTACGATCCCGCCGACATCGGTCGGGTGCGCCGTCTGCTCGACAACATCGAGAACCCGCAGCAGTTGCAGGTGGAGCAGTACAAGCTCAACGTGATGGCGGCGTTTGCCGAGGCGCAAACCTGCCGCCGTCAGGTGCTGCTCAACTACTTCGGCGAGTACAACGACAAGCCGTGCGGCAACTGCGATATCTGCCTCGATCCGCCCAAAAGTTATGACGGCACCGAAGATGCCCAGAAGGCGCTCTCCTGCGTCTGGCGGGTGGGGCAGAATTTCGGGGTAGGTTATGTGGTGGAGGTGCTGCGCGGTTCCCTCAACCAGCGCATCAAGGATCACGGCCACGACAAGCTGTCGACCTACGGCATCGGCAAGGATCAGAGCCACGAATACTGGATGAGCGTGATCCGCCAGCTGATCCACAAGGGGCTGCTGACCCAGAACATCACCCGCAATCTGGTGCTGCAGCTGACCGAAGCTGCCCGTCCGGTACTGCGTGGCGAGGTGAAGCTGGAACTGGCGGTGCCCCGCCTGCAGCCTATCTCCAGCCGCAAGGAGAAGCGCAATGGCCTGCTCGACAACGCCAACTACGACAAGCGGTTGTTCAAGGAGCTGCGCGGCCTTCGCAAGCAGATTGCCGAGGATGAAGAGGTGCCGCCCTACGTGGTGTTCAACGATGCGACCCTGATTGAGATGGCTCAACTGATGCCGATGACCGAAGACGAGATGCTGGCTATCAACGGCGTCGGTCACCGCAAGCTGGAGCGCTTTGGCGAAGCCTTTATGGATCTGATCATCGACTACTGCCGTCGTTAGGGTCGATTAGGCAGCCTAATCGACCACGGTAAGCGCGGCGCGGAAGAACCAAGGGCCAGACGCGAGGTTATTTCAGGCTGGCGTAGAAGGCGGCTAAATTGTCGATATCCGCATCGGTCAGCGGCGCCATGAAGGGGTCCATCAAGGGCTCTTTGCGGGTGCCATCCTTGAACGCTTTCAACTGTTTCACCAGATAGGCGGCATTCTGACCCGCCAGATGGGGATAGTTGGGGATCATCGCCTTGCCTTCCACGCCGTGACAGGCGGCACAGACCGCCGCTTTGGCTTTGCCGGCTTCAATATCGGCAGCCTTGGCCTGATGACCCCACGCCAGTGCCAGCAAGGGCAGGGCATATACCCATTTTTGCATCTTCTTCTCCTTGAATTGAAAAATGATGGTTGCCAGTGAGCACAAGCATGGCTGACGGCAGTATAAAGAGTGACACGAGCATACGCAGGGACGAATGGCACAACCATGAAGTTGATCAACACTTTTGCGACCGAGTTGCCCTGGGCCTGTGAACCCGTGGTCCCCCAGCCGCTGCAGCAGCCCCGGTTGCTTCATCTCAACCGGGCTTTGCTGGATGAGTTGGGGCTGGGAGGCGTCAGCAAGGCTGACTGGATCGCCTGTTGTGGCGAGGGAAAAGTGCTGCCAGGCATGCAGCCGGTAGCGCAGGTCTATGCGGGCCATCAGTTTGGGGGTTATAGCCCGCGGCTTGGGGATGGTCGCGCGCTGCTGCTGGGTGAGCAGCTGGCGCCGGATGGCCAGCGCTGGGATCTCCACCTGAAGGGGGCAGGGAAGACGCCGTTCTCCCGTTTTGGTGACGGTCGCGCCGTGCTGCGCTCCAGTATCCGTGAGTATCTCGCCTCCGAAGCGCTCCATGCTCTCGGCATCCCGACCACGCGAGCGCTGGTGCTGGTGGGCAGTCAGGAGCCTGTTTATCGCGAGCAGGTTGAGAGCGGGGCGACCGTGCTGCGCACCGCCCCCAGCCATCTGCGCTTCGGCCATATCGAGTATTTCGCCTGGAGCGGGCAGGGAGAGAAGATCCCGCCACTCATCGACTATCTGCTGCGCCACCACTTCCCCGAGCTGGAGAGTGGCGCCGAACTGTTTGCCGAAGTGGTGCGCCGCACCGCGCGGTTGATTGCCAAATGGCAGGCTGCGGGGTTCTGTCACGGGGTAATGAATACCGACAACATGTCGCTGCTCGGCTTGACGCTGGATTACGGCCCCTACGGCTTTATCGATTCCTACGTGCCCGATTTTGTCTGCAACCACTCGGACCCTGCGGGCCGCTACGCGCTGGATCAGCAGCCCGCGGTCGGTTACTGGAATCTGCAAAAACTGGCGCAGGCGCTGGCTGGCCATGTAGACGGTGATGCGCTGGCTGCAGCGTTGGCCCAGTACGAGCAACAGCTGATGCTGCACTACTCCGAACTGATGCGGGCCAAACTCGGGCTGGCGGTGTGGGAGGAGGATGACCCGGCTCTGTTCCGCGAGCTGTTCCGGTTGCTGGCGGCTAACAAAGTGGATTACCACCTGTTCCTTCGCCGTCTCGGTGAGGTGACGCAAGAGGGGGGGGGGCCTGCATCTCTGCTGGCCCTGTTGCCTGAACCAGTGGGTTGGCAGGCGTGGCTGGAACGCTATCGGGCGCGGCTGATGCGCGAAGGCAGCGAGGATGCCGTGCGCAAGGCGCAGATGGATGCCATCAACCCCAAGTATGTGCTGCGCAATGCGCTGGCCCAGCAGGTGATAGACGCCGCCGACGCAGGGGATATGCAGCCGTTCGAGCGGCTGTTCGCCGCCTTGCAGCGCCCCTTTGATGAACAACCCGAATATGAGGATCTCGCCACCCCGACTCCGGCATGGTATTGCGGTGGTGAGCTCTCCTGCAGTAGCTGAGAGACAGGGAATGAGTTGGCAAATCAAACAGGTAGATAGCGAAGCTGGCGTGGTGACGCTGGATTGTCCGGCACTCGATTGGGACACGTTTCCGCTGTTGGCGCAGGCCTTGCTACGAGATTGGGAGCTGCAGCCGCTCGAGCAGGATGCGGGGGCCGACCGCCATAGCTGGTTGCTGGCGTTTGAAGAGAGTCAGTTTCGGCTGGAGTATGAACACTACAGCGGTTGCTGGCTGGAGGCGGTGCGCCCGGCGGATCGGGAGGCGCTGCTCTGGCTCGCCAGACAGCACAAGGTGTGACTATCGCCCACAAGGCCTGCTCTGCCGCTGGCCAACCTGGACAAGCGTAATCGCATAAAGATTGAACTATCGGTTTGGGGGCGTATAATCTCGCCCCTCGATTATCGCCAAGGGTGGCGATATGGGTTCCCTAACCCCATTAACCAAAAAGGTCACAAGATGAATCTGACCCCTGCGCAGTACCAAACGGCGCTCGTTCGCCTGTCGTTGTTCCACATCCTGATCATTGCCAGCAGCAACTATCTGGTGCAGCTGCCGATCACCGTGTTTGGCTTCCATACCACCTGGGGTGCGTTCAGCTTCCCGTTTATCTTCCTGGCGACCGACCTGACGGTGCGGATCTTCGGTGCCGGTCTGGCGCGCAAGATTATCCAGACCGTGATGCTGCCAGCACTGGCGGTCTCCTATGCGCTCTCCGTACTCTTCTTTGAAGGGAGCTTCCAGGGCGTTGGTCATCTGGCCGAGTTCAACCTGTTCGTAGCGCGTATCGCGCTGGCCAGCTTTATGGCCTATCTGGTAGGGCAGTTCATGGATGTGGTGGTGTTCAACCGCCTGCGTCTGCTCAAGCAGTGGTGGATTGCACCTGCGGCCTCCACCCTGTTCGGTAATCTGGTTGATACCATCGCTTTCTTCAGTGTGGCCTTCTGGCGCACCACAGATCCTTTCATGGCAGAGCACTGGGTCGAGATCGCAACCGTCGATTACGTATTCAAGTTGCTGATAAGCCTTGGTTTGTTCGTGCCGCTCTACGGTGTCTTGCTGCGCTACCTCAGCCGCAAGCTGGTGGGCGAGGCCGGATTATCCAGCCTGCAAACGGCCACCCGGCAAGCCTGACCAGATTGACCACCCTTCGCGGTGGTCAATTTTTTTGCACTTTCTGCAAATAGCGCTTGCTTGGTTAAATGAGAATGATTATTGTTAACTTGTTTTCCGGGAAAGACTTCATTCGTTCCAACGTGATGGACTTCTTGTGAAGGCACGACATTGCTCACATTGCTTCCAGTTAAGGGCCAGTTTATCTGGCCCTCTTTTTTTGTCATTTTTCAGCAAGTTGCAGGCATAAAAAACGGGAGCCAAGGCTCCCGTCGTCACGCTGTCTGTGGCTTACTCGATATCGAGTGCCTCGGGGGAGAGGATCACCCCTGTGGTATCGGCGTAGAGGTGGTCATCAGGCAGGAAGGTAACGCCACCGAAGTTGACCGGCAGATCGGTCTCCCCTACATCCTTGCTGTCGGCACCGACCGGAATGGCTGCCAGTGCCTGAATGCCGATATCCAGATCTTCCAGAATATCGACTTCGCGGACGCAGCCGTAGCAGACAATCCCTTCCCAATCGTTCTCTGCTGCTGTTGTGGCGATGTCGCTGTCGATCAGAGCGCGGCGCATGGAGCCACCGCCATCGATCAGCAAGACGCGTCCCAGTCCGTTCTCTTTGACGAGTTCACGGATCAGGCCATTCGATTCGAAGCATTTGACGGTGGTGATGACGCCGCCGAAAGAGGCGCGGCCGCCGAAGGAGCAGAGCATGGGTTCAAGCACATCCACCATGTCCTGATAGATGTCGCACAGTTCAGAAGTATTGTATTCCATAGTGTCAAATCCACGGCTGGAAACAGGTGCAACCAGTATAAGGAGTGGGTGTGGCATTTCAATGAATATTCCTTGCACAGATCACCTGTCGCCGCTTTTCTGCATAAGCTCAATGCAGTTCACTACCAGTTTGCGAGAGGTCCATCGTGCTTATCCGTCATAAGTTGATCCTGAATACCGTGCTGGTTGCCGTTGCCATGCTGGTACTGAGCGGCCTGTTTATCTACTCCAGCCAGGTGCACCGTCACCTGACCGAAGCCCAGCGCAATATCGACCAGCTGGAGATCGCCATGCTCAACCTGCGGCGGGCCGAGAAGGATTTTCTGATCCGCAAGGATATGACCTTCGTCGAGCGCTTCAATCAGGGGCTGTCAGACTTTCACCAGCACAATCGGGAGTTGGTGACCGATGACAATCTGGCTGCCGTCGAGGGGGAGCTGACCAGACTGGATCAGCAGATCAGCGGTTATGGCAAAGCCTTCAACGATCTGGTGGCCCAGCAGCAGAAGCTTGGTCTGGGGCCGGAGGAGGGGCTCTATGGCAAGTTGAGGGCGGCGGTACATGAGGTGGAGAATGGGCTCAAGCAGCTGGATCAGCAGGGGTTGCTCATCACCATGCTGCAACTGAGGCGGGCGGAGAAAGATTTCATGCTGCGCTCCGATATCCAGTATCTGGAGCGTTTCGAGACCTTGCACAAGAGTTTTCAGGATAGCCTTGCCACTTTGCCGGAGGCGGGTCGCGGCAAGCTGGAGCAGGCCAGCAAGCAGTACCGGCAGGACTTTGTGGCGCTGGTGCAGGGGATGCAGGTACTGGGGCTGAAAGAGGATGAGGGGCTGCGCAACCAGATGCGGGATCTGGTGCATCAGACCGAACAGGGGTTTGCCGCCGTCGATCAGCACATTGTCGCTGAGCTGGAGCGGCAGAGCGCTCGCCTCAACAGCCTGATGCTGGTCTGTGGCGGGGTGATTGTGGTGCTGATCGGCATCATGAGCGTGTTGCTGGGGCGCAGCATCGACCGTCCCATTACTCAGGTGAATGATACCGTCAACCGCATTCGTCAGGATAATGACCTGCGTCTGAAGATAGAGTTGCGCGGGGCAGATGAAATGGCCCAGCTGGCAGGCAATCTCGACGTGATGCTGGGCGGGTTTCGCGACCTGATCGGCGATGTGAAGCAGAGCGTGCACACCTTGACCGAAGCAGCGGATCACCTTTCGGCCAACGTCAAACGCACCAGTGAAGGGGCGGCGCGTCAGCTGCAGGAGACCGACATGGTGGCGACCGCGTCCACCGAGATGGGCTCCACCATCGAAGAAATCGCCCGCAATACCGAGCAGGCGGCAAACAATGCGCAGGCGACCAACAACAAGGCGATGGAGGGGCGGGCTGCGGTCGAGAATACTGTCGAGCAGATCCGCTCGCTGGCGGGCAATCTGGAGAGTTCATCCCGCGAGGTGAGCCAGCTGCAAAAAGAGAGCGAGACCATCGGCTCCGTGCTCGATGTGATCCGCGGCATTGCCGAGCAGACCAACCTGCTGGCCCTCAACGCAGCCATCGAAGCCGCTCGGGCAGGAGATCAGGGGCGCGGCTTTGCGGTGGTGGCCGATGAGGTGCGTAATCTGGCCATCCGTACCCAGAAATCGACCCAGGAGATTGCCGGCATCATCAGCTCGCTGCAGAAACAGACCGGCAGCATCGTCGAGGTGATGGCAACCTGCCGCGAGCAGGGCAACCGCAGCTCGGATCAGGCCAGTACCGCAGGGGAGTTGCTGGGGCAGATTACTCAGGATGTTACCCACATCATGGATATGAGCACCCAGATTGCGGCAGCCATCGAACAGCAGAGTCTGGTGGCCAACGAGGTGAACCGCAACGTCAACAACATCCGCGACATCGCCCAGGAGTCGAGCATCATGGCGGAGGAAAATGCGAGATCCAGCGAGGGCCTCAACGAGCAGGCCCAGCTGCTCAACAAGGCGGTGGCAAAATATCGGGTTTAGTGAGCGGACTGGCATCCTTATGAGGTTTTTACACCAGAGTGGCAATGATTTGATCGTAATGGCTGTTATTGGGGAAATTCGCTCATATAATCGCCGCCACTATGATGATTCGGAAGGATTCGATGGCAAAGTTGCTGGTGGCCGCATTCGGGCTGCTCTGTTCCTGTCTGGTGTTGGCAGGGCCGGCGCCTCAGGCTACCCCACTCAAGCTCGGTATGGAGCCGCTACTCAGCTGGTTCAACGGGGCCTTTACGAGCCGGGAGCAGGCCAGTTACGACAGCCGCTTTACCAGTGCCGAGCTGCGCCTGATGGAGATCTGGCCCGGCTATCAGGGCTATCGCTGGGTCTATGCCGAGCAGTATCTGAGCATGCGTTCCATCCGCCCCTTTCGCCAGCGTATTTATCGCTTCTCACCCGCCCCTGACGGGCGGATCCTGATGGCAGAGCTGACCATGCCCCGTGCCACCGATTTTGCCGGTGCCTGGCATGATCCCGCCCTGCTCGACAGCCTGACCCCGCAGCAGCTCTCCTTGCGCCACGGTTGCGAGATCTGGCTGACCCGCACCCCCTCCGGCGAATATGCCGGTCATACCCGGGTGGGCCACTGCTCCACCGATTTTGGTGGTGCCACGACGCTGGTGCAGCATATCTGGATTGGCCCCGACAGCGTCAGATTGCTGGATCGCGCCTATGACAACGCAGGGAGCCCGCGCTGGGGCAGCCCGGGTGAGGGGTATGTCTATTTGCGTCGTTCCAAAGGGTTTGGCCAGTAGGGGCGAGTGCATCTGGCTGCGGGAACATGAAGGATGAAAAACAGGGATCGTAAAAAAGGCGCCCGATGGGCGCCTTTTTCAGAATTCTTCAGAAGTAAAATTACTTCTTGGTGGTCATCGCACCGAAACGCTTGTTGAACTTGTCTACGCGGCCGCCGCTAGAAACTTCTTTCTGCTTGCCGGTGTAGAACGGGTGGCACTCGGAGCACACGTCCAGGTTCAGATCTTTACCGATGGTAGAGAAAGTGTTGATGACGTTACCGCAAGAGCACTTGGCGGTGATGGCTACGTAGTCAGGATGGATACCAGCTTTCATGGACAACCTCAATTAATAGGCCGTGTCGCCATCCGATCTCTTGTCGGACACCACACGATTGTTGAACACAGTTTCAAAGGCTGCGAATAATATAGGAAATGCCTGAGATCAGGCAAGTGGCTTCGCAGAAAAAATAGGCAACCCCTGGTGAATTCTTCCCAAACGCTGGATCTGGTTCGTGTCGCTGTCCCGGTACCGTTACGCCGTCACTTCGACTATCTCTCTCCCCTGCCGTTACCTGCCCCCGGTTGCCGGGTCGAGATCCCTTTCGGTCCCCAGACCCTGGTCGGGCTGGTGGTGGATCATCCGGCTGACAGCCAGGTGCCCCGCAACAAGCTCAAGCCCATCAAACGGGTATTGGACACGGCACCAGTGCTAGGGCCGGATATTCTGGCGCTGATGAACTGGAGCGCCAGCTACTACCAGCATCCGCTGGGTGAGGTGCTGCCCCACGCCCTGCCGGTGCTGGTGCGCAAGGGGGAGCCTGCCGCTTATCGTGAACTGGAGTTCTGGTTTGCCACCGAGGCGGGCATGGCCATCGACCTCAACGAGCTCAAGCGGGCGGCCAAGCAGCAGCAAGCGCTCGCCTTGCTGCGCAAGGGGCCGCAGACCCCCTCCGCTCTCAAGCAGGAGGAGATCCAGAGCGCAGCTCTCACCGCGCTGGAGAAGAAGGGGCTGCTGGAGAAGCGTTCGCTGGAGCCGAGCCATGATGGCGATTGGGCTGCCCGCTTCGAGCCGGGGGAGGGGCTGCGCCTCAATGGCGAACAGGCGTTGGCCGTCTCTGCCGTTACCAGCCAGAGCGACAAGTTCGGCGCCTTTCTGCTGGATGGCATCACCGGCTCCGGCAAAACCGAGGTGTATTTAAGCATCCTCGAGCCGTTGCTCAAGGCGGGCAAGCAGGCGCTGGTGATGGTGCCGGAGATCGGTCTCACCCCGCAGACCATCAACCGCTTCCGCCGCCGCTTCAACGTGCCGGTGGTAGCGATGAACTCCGCCATGAACGATCGGGAACGGCTCGACGCCTGGCTCGCCTGCCGCGACGGCGGCGCCGCCATCCTGATCGGCACTCGCTCCGCCGTCTTCACCCCGTTTAACAACCTCGGCATCATCATCATCGACGAAGAGCACGACGGCTCTTTCAAGCAGCAGGACGGTTTTCGCTACCACGCGCGGGATCTGGCGGTGATGCGGGCTCATCGTGCCGGTATCCCCATCCTGCTTGGCTCGGCCACCCCGTCGCTGGAGACGCTGCACAACGCCCGCACCGGCAAGTATCACCATCTCACCCTGACTCGCCGTGCCGGTAACGCCCAGACCGCCCGTCAGGTGATCCTGGATATCAAGAACGTGCGGCTGCAGGCCGGGCTCTCCCCCCAGCTGGAGCAGCTGATGGCAGAGCATCTGGCGGCGGGCAATCAGGTGATGCTGTTTCTCAACCGCCGTGGCTATGCCCCGGCTCTGATCTGCCACCAGTGCGGCTGGAGCGCCGCTTGCGAGCGTTGCGATGCCTGGTACACCTGGCATCAGGCCGGACGACGGCTGCACTGTCACCACTGTGACAGCGTGCGCCCGTTGCCACACCACTGCCCCGAGTGTGGCAGCAACGAGCTGATCGGATCGGGAGTGGGCACCGAACAGCTGGAACAGCTGCTTACCACAGTGTTCCCGCAATATCCGGTAGTGCGCATCGATCGGGACAACACCCGCCGCAAGGGGGAGCTGGAGACCCATCTCGGCGACATCAAGGCGGGCAAGTACAAGATCCTGATCGGCACCCAGATGCTGGCCAAGGGCCACCACTTCCCAGATGTGACCTTGGTGGGGCTGCTGGATGTGGATGGCGCCCTGTTCAGCGCCGATTTTCGCACGGCCGAGAAACTAGCCCAGCTCTACACCCAGGTGGCGGGCCGTGCCGGTCGTGCCAGCAAGCCCGGGTTGGTGGTGCTGCAGAGCCACCATCCCGAGCATGCCCTGCTGCAGGATCTGACCCAGAACGGTTACGGCCACTTCGCCGATACGGCGTTGAAAGAGCGCCGCCTGCTGGGGTTGCCGCCCTTCAGCTATCAGGGGCTGTTCCGCGCCGAGGCCAATGGCCGCGACGAAGTTCAGCAGTTCCTCGCCCGCCTCGCCGATACTCTGCGCAGCGCCCGCTATCCCCACGTTCAGGTGCTGGGGCCCATCAGCGGCTTTATGGAGCGCAAGGCGGGCAAGTTTCGCATGCAGTTGCTGGTGCAGGGGCCGAATCGGGCACCGCTGGCCCAGTTGCTGGACTGGGCGGTGAAGGAGCTGGAAAGCTGGCCCGAGACCAAAAAGGTGCGCTGGAGTCTGGATATCGACCCCACCGAGCTGAGTTGATGGAGCGGAATTGGTCGCTGGCAGTTATCGTCAGCGACCGATGGGTGATTTCATTTCAAGGCTCAGACCCGCAGATCGATCTGCTGCACCCACCCCCCCTTGCCCTGTTCGGTGAGATAGAGGCCGGATTGGCGCATCACCCCCTGATTGCCGCTCTCCCCCAGATGGTTGAAGGGGGTGTCGAGGGGGCGCAGCAGGATGGCGCCGATCCCCAGTTCGACCAGCGCGATAGGTGCGTGCTCCGGATGCCAGAACTGCAGGGCTGAAAACTGGCTATCCCCCTCATCCAGCACCCCGTTGCCATCCTCATCCAGGGTGGCCAACTCGCCGAAGCCATTGCCGGAGCGAGCACCAAACAGCTCGCCCCCATCGTCTATGGTGCCGTTGCCATTGCGATCCAGCGCCACAAAGCCGCTGCCTTCCCGCAGACCCGGCAGGCTATCCTCCTTGCCATCCTGATCGATATCGAAAGTGACCCGTGCCTCGGTCAGATCGGCAATCTTGCCATCCAGACTGAGCACCAGCGGGTCTTTCAGGGCATTGAGGGTGGTGCGCCGCTGGCTCACCTCCAGCTGGCGCCAGTCGAGCACAAAGCCGAGATCGAGCTGAATAGTCTGACCATCCCGAGTCGCTACGCTGGCCGATGCCACCACGTTGAGCTGCTCCTGTTGCAGCAGGGTGTCTGTCACCTCCACCAGTTGATCCGGCTCGGCGGCCTGAGCTGCGGCTTCTCCTTGGCTCACCCCTTCGCCCCCCTCTTCGGTGGGCTTGATCGGCTTGGGCAGCTCGATTTCGTGGCCCAGCATCGCCTCAATCATCAGCTTGATCAGTCGCTGGCGGTTATCCAGCCCATCATCGGGAATACCATCCTGCTCTTTGCCGACGTCCGCTGCGGGCGGGGCGGGAGGTGTTGCTGCTGGCTGGCTGGTGGCCGATTGCCTCGCGGTTTGCAGCGTCAGGGCGCTGGTGAGGGCCAGGGTGCTGCTGCGTTCGCCGGCCACTGCCGCGTTGTTGCCTTCCGGTGGATTGACGACGGGTGGCACTGGCCCGAGGTTGTGCACCTTGCGGCTCTGGGCCTGTTGTTGCCGGTATTGCACCTCCCCCTGGAGGTCGTAGTGATCGATGCGCATATGATCGCCCTCGGCGCTATACATCTGGTCAGTTATCGACCACTTAATGCACAGGGCTTAACACCAAATCGGACTAATCAGGGAGGTGGTTAGTACTAGGTTGCAAGGTGGCGGCGTGGCAGGATGGCAAGAGACTGGATGGTGGCGCTGTAGCTGAACATTTTCAGGTAGCGCGGCGCACTCTGGCTGACAAGCGGCATCGGTAAGGATAGGGAGAATTACATGGGAAATTGTCTGGTGATGGACGTGGCGGGCTATGGTGGATTCCTGTCTGGCGCCCCTTGCATCAATGATGCTGAGGGCTGCACTCATGCGTAATTGTCTGGTGATGGGAGCGGCAGGCTATATCGGTTCCTATCTGGTGCCTCACCTGCAAACGCTGGGCTACAGGGTGATTGCCGGGGCGCGCCGTCCCTGCCGCTTGCCTGAGGGAGTCGAGTTTCGCCTCGCCGATAGCCTCAAGCCGATCACCCTGCTGCCTGCGCTGGCGGGCATAGATACCGTCTTCTATCTGGTGCATGCCATGGGGGCGGGGGCCGATTTTCACCGGCTGGAGCAGCAGGGGGTGAAGAACTTTGCTGCCGCCGCCCGTGCTGCCGGGGTGCGCCGCATCATCTATCTCGGGGCAATCCAGCCCGAGCAGTGCAACAGTCGCCATCTCAACTCCCGCCGCCATTGCGGCGAGCTGTTTCGTGACTCCGGTGTGCCGACGGTGGAGTTGCGCGCCGGCATCATCATCGGGCCCGGTTCGGCGGCGTTCGAGGTGATGCGGGATCTGGTGTTCAACCTGCCGATGATGGTGACGCCCAAATGGGTGCGCTCGCGCACGCCGCCGATTGCGCTGTCCAACTTGCTGCACTATCTGGGCGGGCTGGTAGAGGCCGACGAGGTGGATGGTCGCATCTTCAATGCGGTCGGCCCAGAGCTCCTCAGCTATCAGCAGCAGTTGCAGAAGTTCGCCGCCCATATCGGCAAGCGCTGCCCCATCATTCCCATCCCGTTTCTGAGCC
Organism: Aeromonas sp. R4-2; assembly: GCF_040908295.1. Classification (NCBI taxonomy): domain Bacteria; kingdom Pseudomonadati; phylum Pseudomonadota; class Gammaproteobacteria; order Aeromonadales; family Aeromonadaceae; genus Aeromonas; species Aeromonas sp. R4-2. Next base: position 104,955 of record NZ_JBFODL010000006.1, read on the forward strand.
CGCGCCTCTCTGCCTGGTGGCTGCAGTTTGTCACCTCTGTGCCGCAGCCGGTGGCCAAGGCGCTGGTGGGCGGTCTCAAGCACGATATCCCGGCCGATGACGGCCCGCTACGTGCCCTGCTGCCGCAAACCCTGCTCAGCTTCGACGAGGCGCTGGCGGAGAGTCTGGCGCTGGAGCAGAAGCTGGGTGCCGAACAGCAGGGGCAGGAGACGCCGCTCGGCCTGCGCTGGCGCCATCCCGAATATGGCTTCTACGACCGTACCGCCAGCGGCGAGGCCATCTGCCTCGCCTCCCCCGAGGTGGTGTGGCAGGTGTTGCAGCAGTTGGGGGGGGAGCAGCGCTACTTCTACATGAACCAGCTGTGGGTGGTGCGCGAATGGATGGATCACCTGATCGGCGGCCCGGCCCGCACCCGTGGCCGCACCAATCCGGATCGTTTCGTGAAGGGAGATATGCTCGACTCCTGGCAGATCCTCGGGGTGGATGAGGGGCGCAGGCTCGATCTCTTGTTCAACATGAAGGCCCCGGGCGTCGGGCGGCTGGAGTTCAACATCCTGCCGGAGGAGTCCGGGTTGACCCGCATCCGGGTCACCGCTCACTGGCACCCGCAGGGCGCCTGGGGGTTGGCCTACTGGCTCGCCATGCTGCCGTTCCACCTCTTTATTTTTCAGGGGATGACCGAAGCCATCGCCCGTCAGGTCGAAGCGAGGGCAGGTATCCCGGTGATGGATTAACCATCTTCACACCATTCCCGCTGATAGAGTGCCCCGTTCGGGGCATTTTTTATGCGGCGACCATGCCCGGTAATGGCAGATAGTGGTAGGCGTCTCATGGCAAAGGCTGGCATCATGCCGCGGTCTTGTTTACCGCGGATAGATAATCAGTCAGAAAAAGAAGGGATTATGAAGAAAAAACCGTCAATTTTGGGGGGCGCCTGCATCATTGCCAGCGTCTGCGTGGGGGCCGGCATGCTCGGTCTGCCGAGTTCGGGGGCGGGGGCCTGGACCCTCTGGTCGGTGCTGGCGCTGACCGTCACCATGGTGATGATGACCCTCTCCGGCTGGATGCTGCTGGAATCCTTCCAGCACCACGACATGCGGGTCTCCTTCAATACCGTGACTCGCGAGCTGCTGGGGGAGAAGCTCAATCTCCTCAACAACCTCTCGGTCTACTTTGTTGGCGGCATTCTGCTCTACGCCTATATCACCTCCTCCGGTGCCATCCTGCAGGGCATTCTGGGGATCGACAGCAAGCTCGCGTCCGTGTTGTTCGTGGCGCTCTTCTCTGCGGTGGTGTGGCACTCGACCCGCGCCGTTGACCGCATCTCTGTGGTGCTGATCGCCTTCATGATCCTCAGTTTCGCCCTCGGTGTGGCCGGGCTGCTCGGCAGTATCAAGCTGCCGACCCTGCTCGATCTGGCGGGCAGCGAGAGTCGCTACGCCCCCTATGCCATGGCGATGCTGCCGGTGGCGCTCACCTCGTTCGGCTATCACCACTCTGTGGCCTCTCTGCGTGCCTACTACCAGAACGAGCAGCAGGCCAGATGGGCCATTCTGGGGGGAACCCTGATCGCGCTGGCGCTCTACGTGCTCTGGCTGCTGGGGATCTTCGGCAACCTGCCCCGTCAGGATTTTGCCCCCGTGATTGCCAAGGGGGGGGACGTGAGTGTGCTGCTCTCCGCGCTTTCAGGGGTGATCGAATCGGAGAAGGTGGCCAGCGCCATCAACGGCTTCTCCATGGCGGCCATTCTCTCCTCCTTTATCGGGGTGGGGCTCGGGGTGTTCGACTATCTGGCTGATCTGTTCAAGTTCGACAACAGCCGCGCCGGTCGCTGCAAGACCTGGGCGGTCACCTTCCTGCCGCCGCTGCTGCTCTCCCTGCTCTTCCCGTTCGGTTTCCTGCTGGCCATCGGTTATGCCGGTGCCGCCGCCACCATCTGGACCTGCATCATTCCGGCACTGCTGGTGCTGCGCACCCGGGCGCGGGCCGAGCGGGGCGAAGTGACACCCCACTTCGTTACCCCTGGTGGCAAGCTGATGGCCTGGTTGCTGATCCTGTTCGGATTGGCGACCGCGCTGTTCCACTTCCTGTCGATGGCAAATCTGTTGCCGGTCTATCTGGGCAACTGAGTCAGGTCTACAGCACTGACAGAAAGGGCGGCAAGGCCAACTTGCCGCCCTTTTTGCTCCATTTTTACCCCACATGGCAGGATCTATAACTAAAGTGGTAGTTGTTGGTGGGGTAAGTTGCTGAAATAACTGGTCTGATCTGGCTGATGGCAGCATGATCTGCTGGGCATGCCCACCGCTTTCTTTTATGATCCCCGCCCTTCTGCGTGCCCCCTGCCGGCACCTCATTTGCACCAACCACATCGGGGTCCCCCATGTCCGATCTGCGTCAAGAAGCACTCGATTACCACGCCCAGCCCGTACCGGGCAAAATTGCCATCGCCCTGACCAAGCCAGCCGAAACCGCCCGCGATCTGGCGCTGGCCTACAGCCCGGGTGTCGCCGAGCCGGTACGCGAGATCGCTGCCAACCCGGCCGATGCCTACCGCTATACCGGCAAAGGCAATCTGGTGGCCGTCATCTCCAACGGCACCGCCATTCTGGGGCTGGGCAATCTGGGGCCGCTGGCCTCCAAGCCGGTGATGGAGGGCAAGGCCCTGCTGTTCAAGCGCTTCGCCGGCATCGATGCTATCGACATCGAGGTGAAGCACGAGACCAGCCAGCAGTTCATCGACACGGTGGCGGCTATCGCCGATACCTTCGGCGGCATCAATCTGGAAGATATCAAGGCACCGGAGTGTTTCGAGATCGAGCAGGCGCTGATCGAGCGCTGCGATATTCCGGTGTTCCATGATGACCAGCACGGTACCGCTATCGTCACCGCCGCCGGGCTGCTCAATGCGCTGGAGATCCAGGGCAAGCTCATCAGCGATAGCCGCATCGTCTGCATGGGGGCGGGGGCTGCCGCCACCGCCTGCATGGACCTGCTGATCAAGTGTGGTGCCAGGGCGCACAACATCTTCATGCTGGATCGTCAGGGTGTTATCCACTCCGGCCGCAGCGATCTCAATAAGTACAAGCAGCGCTTCGCCAACGAGACCCCGCTGCGTACCCTGATGGATGTCATCGAAGGAGCTGATGTGTTTGTCGGTGTTTCAGGCCCCGACGTGTTGCCCGCCGAAGCGGTCGCACTGATGGCGCCCAACCCGGTGATCTTCGCCTGCTCCAACCCGGACCCGGAGATCAAGCCTGCGCTGGCCCACGCCGTACGCAGCGACCTCATCATGGGTACCGGCCGCTCCGACTACCCGAACCAGATCAATAACGTGCTCTGCTTCCCCTTCATCTTCCGCGGAGCCCTCGACGCCCGTGCCAGCCGCATCAACGATGCCATGAAGATTGCTGCGGTCGAAGCGATCCGCGCGCTGGCCAAGGAGCTGGTGCCAGCCGAGGTGCTGACCGCCGCCGGGGTGAGCGAGCTTGCCTTCGGCAAGGATTACGTCATTCCCAAGCCGATGGATGCCCGTCTGCTGCCGCGCGTAGCCCGCGCCGTGGCGCTGGCGGCGGTGGCCTCCGGCGTCGCCCGCATCGAGCTACCTGCGGACTACATGCTGTAATCCAGCGTTGCAAACGGCCCCATAGCGGGGCCGTTTTTATCTCTGCTTCTGGCGACAGTCGGAGGCGTAACCCGGGTAACAGGTTGGGGCATATGGAGGCAAATCGGGTTCAAAGGTGGTCAAACAGCGCTCTCCTCTGACACAATATTGCCACTATGACGCTAACGAGAATCAAGATGCAGCAGCCTGTCAGCGGCCGTTTGGCCCACGCCCTCTCCTTCTTGCGCCATGATGGTCGCCACTTTGCCCAGTTTGTCTGGGGCCGTTTCCAGCAGGACAGATTGACGGTTACCGCCGGTTATCTGGCCTATGTCACCCTGCTTTCACTGGTGCCGATGATCGCCGTGGTCTTTGGCATGATGTCCGCCTTCCCGGTGTTCCAGAGCCTCAAGCAGGCGATGGAGCAGTTCGTCTACCACAACTTCGTGCCGACCGCGGGCGATATGCTCAAGGAGTACATCGACGGCTTCGTCGCCAATGCCACCAACACCACTGCTGTGGGGATTGGGGCGCTGGTGGTGGTGGCGTTGATGCTGATCTCCGCCATCGACAAGAACCTCAACTACATCTGGCGCTCGACCCAGGGCCGCCCGCTGGCGCAGGCCTTTGCCATGTACTGGATGATCCTGACCCTGGGGCCTGTGCTTATCGGGGCCAGTATCGCCATCTCCTCCTATATCTTCTCGCTGCGGCTGTTTGGCGCCGAGAGCCTGTTCGGCATCGGTTATCTGCTGTTGCGCGGTTTGCCGTTCCTCTTCTCGGTGCTCACCTTCCTGCTGGTCTATACCGTGGTGCCGAACTGCAAGGTGCGGCTGATCCACGCCTTTATCGGTGCGCTGGTAGCGGCGACCCTGTTCGAGCTGGCCAAGCGCGGCTTTGCCATCTATATCACCAACTTCCCCTCCTATCAGGCCATCTACGGTGCGCTGGCCACCATCCCGATTCTGTTTGTCTGGGTCTATTTAAGTTGGCTGGTGGTGCTGCTCGGTGCGGAGACCACAGCCTGCCTCGGTGAGTACGAGAAGCCGGCGAGCGAGGAGCTTGGCTAAGCCATCGCCTTGGCCACCGGTTTATTGGTAGCATCGACGACCGCCCCTGCAATCGAGCCGGGGCGGTCGTTCTGTTTTGAGAGGAGAGGGATGTGATTGCACTGATTCAGCGGGTCAGCGAGGCCAGCGTGACTGTTGAGGGGGAGGTGACCGGCGCCATCGGTCAGGGATTGCTGGTACTGCTCGGAGTAGAGCAGGGGGATGACGAGGCCAAGGCCGACAAACTGCTGCACAAGGTGAGCGGCTATCGGGTCTTCAGTGACGAGAATGGCAAGATGAACCTCAATGTCGGTCAGGTCGGCGGCAGCCTGCTGGTGGTCTCCCAGTTTACCCTGGCGGCCGATACCAAGAGCGGGATGCGCCCGAGCTTCTCCTGCGGTGCCCACCCGAGCGAGGCCGAACGCCTCTATGACTACTTCGTGGCGAAGGCTGCTGCCAGCGGCATCCCGACCGAAACCGGGCGTTTTGCCGCCGACATGAAGGTGGCGCTGGTCAACGACGGCCCGGTTACCTTCTGGCTACAGGTCTGAGGATGTCTCGTCCCGCGGTGTGACGTGGACGATCACGTTGATAAGCCCCGCAACCGGATAGGGGGTTGCGGGGCCAATCCACTGTTCGATCAGCGTCAGGGCGTGGGTTAGCTCAAGCGCGGTGCGCGGCAGCAGGTTGATGACCAGAGTGCCGCTGAGGCGGGGAGCCAGCGCCCGGTAGAGCCGCTCCTGAAACAGCAGCAGCGGGTTGCCATCCTGACTGAAGAGATCGAGCAGGATGAGGTCGTACTGCTGCTCGCTCTGCTCGAGAAAGGCGAGGGCATCGGCCTGATGGAGTGTCGGAACGGCTTGCCCATCGTGCGCCTGATGCTGGAAAAACTGCTGATAAACGGTCAGCACCTCTTCGTCGAGGTCAACGCACTCGTGGCGAGCATCGGGCCAGCGCTGACTCAGATGGCGGGTGAGATCGCCGCCACCCAGCCCCAGTTCGAGGATTTGCTCAGCCCGCTCCGGTAGCAGGCAGGCGATGACCCGCTGATGGGGCAGACAGAGGGTCGCGGGGTCGGCGAGCGACATGGCGGATTGCACCACGCCATCTATCTCCAGCCAGCGGTGCTGGTCATTTTCCTGTACCGTGAGGCGGCGCTGGGGTTTGACGCTGAGGTGCAACAAGTGATCGGCTTGGTACGCTTGCAGATTGAAGTCCATGAATTTGCACGGCAAGATGGTTTCCGACCAGTGTAACTCAAGGATCGATCTATGTACCGGGTGGTCCCCCCCAAACGGCAGCCGAGCCGGGTACTTACTGCAAGCTGCGCTGGAAACGTCTGTGTAAGCCCTTCCATCTGCCAGTCGGCGCAAACTCAAGGATGAAACTATGTATCGGGTAGTCACCCCTCAGACAGCCGCCGAGCTGGATGCCTACTACCAGTTGCGCTGGGAGCTACTGCGTAAGCCCTTCAATCTGCCCGTCGGTTCCGAGCGGGACGAATACGATACGGTTGCCATTCACCGGCTGATGCTGGCACCCGATGGCACTCCCATCGCGGTGGGGCGCCTCTTTATCGGCGGTGACGAGGCGCAGATCCGCTTTATGGCGCTGCGTCCGGAATATCGCGGTCAGGGGCTGGGCGCCAAAATGGTGGAGGATCTCGAGCAGCTGGCACGCAGCGAGAAGGTGAAACGGCTGGTGATGAACGCCCGTCAGGAGGCGGTGGAGTTCTATCGCAAGTGCGGCTTTCTCGAAGTGGGGGGCGGCCCTGTCTCATTTGGTCGGATTCCCCATCGCCAGATGATCAAATCCCTTAGCCCGTTGCAGACTATCCAGTACCGGCCGGAGTGGTGTCAGGATCTCACCACCCGCTGGTCACGTGGGGTGCCCATCAGCGAGAAGATGGGGATGCACATCAGCCACTACGACGGCCAGACCTTCCATCTCAAGGCCAATCTGGCGGCCAATTTCAACGTGCATGGCAGCATGTTCGCCGGCAGTGTCTACAGCCAGTGCGTGCTGGCGGGCTGGGGGCTGATCTGGCTGCAGCTTAAAGAGGAGGGGCTGGTGGGCGAGCCGGTGCTGGCCGAGAGCACCATCAAATATCATGGCCCTGTTGATGAGGAGCCGGAGGCACGAGTGGCCCGCGAGGGTATGCCCGCCGTGCTGCAGCCGCTCAAACGGGGGGAGCCTGCCACCTTCAGCCTCAAGATCCAGCTGTTCAGCGGCGGCAAGCTGGCGGCGGAGTTCTGTGGTCACTACGTGGTGCAGCCGCCCCGCCGTCCGGGCCAGTAACCGCGTCGTTTCCCCATCAAACAACAAGGCCTCATCATGAGGCCTTGTCTGTTTTTACCCTTGTTGGCTGTCGCTTGTCTGCCCGGCTTGGGTCTGCACTTGGGCTTGGTTTTGGGCTTTCGGTGCGGGAGCCGGTCGCCAGAGTGGGGCGCTGTTGCCTTGCGGCGGATAGCGTACTCCCACTTCCCAGCCGCAGGCGTCCTGCTTTTGCGGGAAGCTCCAGGCCAGCGTGGGGGCAGTCAGCGGCCCGCGCCACTGGCCGAGCAGCTCGGCGCAGCGGTTGCCGTTGAGGATCCCCAGATCGAGCTGCCACTGCTCGTTGACCAGATCGATCCCCCCTTGCAGCGCCAGCAGATGGGTGATGGTGGAGGCGCCAGCCTGCTCGACTTGTAGTTGCCCCTTGTCGATCTTGCCCTGCAGCTTGATGCGGTAGAAGGGGGTGTCACCCTCCTGCATCGCCTGCCACAGCTGATCCGGCGTCAGGGTGGGCGGGGTCGCCCCCTTGAACCACTGATCCAGCAGCGGATCTATCTTTACCTTGTCCCAGAACGGCTCGTCGGCATCGAGGGCAAAGCTGCCCTGCAGGGTCTGGCGCCACTCGCCTGCCGTTTTGCCATGTTCGGCTTGCAGATCGGCGCTCACGTCCGCTTTGCCAGCGAACGAGACAGGGGAGTGGAATATCTTGCCCCACTGTTGCAGATCCAGCTTGGTCGCCTGCAGTTGGAGGCGGCTGCTCTGGCCCGGTTCGCGGCCCCACTGGCCGCTCATGCTGAGGCTGCCCTCATCCGGCAGCGAGCTGGTGAGTTTGCCCAGTTGCCAGGAGCTGGGGGTCAGCTCCCCATCCAGCTCGCCGTTGCGGGCGCTGAGGCCATCCCATACCAGCTCGAACCACTTGCTCTCGATACGAGCACGGCCGAGCAGCGGGCCGGGTTGGTTATTGCGCAGGGCGAGATCACTCAGATAGAGCTGCCAGCCGGTCAGCGACAGAGGGATGGAATCGTCGAAGGAGAGCACCTTGAGCTTGTCGAACGCCAGCTTGCGGATATCGACCTGCTGCGGGCGCCAGCTCTGCCAATCCTGCCACCAACCCTGCGGCAGGCTGATATCCATGCCGCTTAGCGCCAGGTCTTTCAGGGTCAGCTTCTGCTGCTGGGTATCGAGGGAGAGCTCGACATTGAACTCCCCTTCATAGGCCTTGCCCTGCAGTTCGCCGTCGATCTGCTGGGGCGAGAAGGCGAGCTTGCCCTTGATCTCCTCCAGCTGGAACAGGCCGCGCCCCATGTCGCCCAGGGTGCCGCTCAGATAGCCGGTGGGCTGGCTGTCCGCCTGCCAGTTGAAGGCGGTGAGCTGGCCGCTGAAGTTGTTGAAGGAGAGTTCCTTATTGATGTCGTTGAGGCTGACGCCGTCCAGCTGGCCGCGATCCAGCGACACGCTTTGCAACGGGAAGCGCTGCGGGAAGCCTTGTTGTGTCAGATCACCCAGCTCCACCCGCATGCCGCGTGCCTTGAGGTCATGCAGTTGCAGGGTGCGGGCGGGCCAGTCCAGCACCATGCCGGTCTCCAGCAGACCGTCGAACAGGTTGGTCACCAGCTTGTCGGTGCGCAGCACTTCTCCTTCCAGCCGTCCTTGCAGGTTGAGACGGGCGAAGGTGAACTGCGGAGTCTCCAGCTGGCCGATATTGAGGCTCAGGTTGGCCTGTGGCTGCCGTTTCGGGTCGATCAGCTCCCAGTCGCTCAGGGTGGCATTGAGACCGCGCAGGGTCAGCTCGCTGCTCTCCAGACTGAGGCGATCGATAGTGCTGTTGTTGATGGTGAGGGAGTGCACCGGCAGGTTCGGCAACTGGTTGGGCAGTGGCAGCTTGATGGCGGGACGAATGAGATCGAGATGGGCTATGCGCACGTCGCGGCTCAGCCAGTCGATGCTCTCGATCTCCAGATAGATCTTGTCGAGGGAGACGGCATCGCCGTAACGTACCTGCTCAGCCAGCAGGGTGTAGGGGTGGAGCGGGTTGAACACCAGTCGCCCTATGGTGACCGGCACACCGGTCTGCTGGCTGATCCAGCTGGCGATGGGGCCTTTGGCGCGCTCGGCGTCGAACAGGCCGAGGGCAACCCAGACAAACAGCAGCAGGAAGGCGAAGGTGTAGAGCAGGCCGCGTAGCCAGGAATTCATGGTTGCTTTCCTCCTGTTTTGGGATGTGTTGTCAGGCGTTTGAGTAGTGGTCTCGCAGACCGAGCCAGCGCCGTATCAAGGGTTCGACATGACTCGGGTGCCTATCCATAAGGACATGTGCCTATCTTCTGCATCTACCTCGATCAGGCATTGGAATAGTGATCCCGCAAGCCGAGCCAACGCCGTATCAAGGGTTCGACATGGCTCGGATGCCTATCCATAAGGAAGCGCGCCATTTTTTGCACCTGTGGAATAAGCGGCTGATCCCGCACCAGATCGGCGATCTTGAGGTCGGCCAGACCGGTCTGGCGAGTGCCGAGCAGTTCCCCCGGGCCGCGCAGTTCCAGATCGCGCTGGGCGATCAGGAAGCCGTCGTTGGTCTCCCGCAGCACCCCGAGTCGGCTCTGGGCCGTCTTGGACAAGGGGGCATGATAGAGCAGCACGCAGTGAGAGGCCACCGCACCCCGGCCAACCCGGCCGCGCAGCTGGTGCAACTGCGCCAGCCCGAGCCGTTCCGGATTCTCGATGATCATCAGGCTGGCGTTGGGCACGTCCACCCCCACCTCGATGACGGTGGTGGCGACCAGCAGTTGCAGTATGCCCGCCTTGAACTCCTCCATCACCCGCTGTTTCTCCACCGGCCGCATCCGACCGTGCACCAGCCCGATGTGCAGGCCGGGCAGCAGGTTCTGCAGCTCGGCGGCGGTATCCTCGGCGGCCTGACACTCCAGCACCTCCGACTCCTCGATCAGGGTGCAGACCCAGTAGGCCTGCTTGCCCTCGGTGCAGGCGAGCTTGACCCGCTCGATCACGTCGCCGCGACGGCTGTCGGGCAGCGCGACTGTGGTGATGGGGGTGCGGCCCGGCGGCAGTTCGTCGATGACCGAGGTATCGAGGTCGGCATAGGCGGTCATCGCCAGGGTGCGGGGGATGGGGGTGGCGGTCATGATGAGCTGATGGGGATGCACCCCTTCCCGCTCCCCTTTCTCACGCAGGGCAAGGCGCTGATGCACCCCGAATCTGTGCTGTTCATCGATGATGACCAAGGCGAGGCGCTGGAACACCACCTGCTCCTGAAAGATGGCGTGGGTGCCCACCACCATCTTGACGCTGCCATCGGCGATGGCGGCCAGCGACTCTTCCCGCGCCTTGCCTTTCTGTTTGCCCGCCAGCCAGCCGACTCCGATGCCGAGCGGCTCCAGCCACTTGGCGAAGTTGATGGCGTGCTGTTCCGCCAGCAGCTCGGTCGGCGCCATCAGCCCCACCTGACAACCATTGCCGATAGCCTGCAGGGCGGCCAGCGCCGCGACCAGGGTCTTGCCGGAGCCCACATCCCCCTGCACCAGCCGCATCATGGGGTGGCTCTGTTGCAGATCCTTACTTATCTCCGCTACTACCCTGCTCTGGGCGCCGGTGGGCTTGAACGGCAGGGCGCCGAGCAGTTGTTCAACCAGCGCGGGCGCCGGTTTGAGGGCGCGGGCCAGCTGGGTTTGCGCCTGAGCGCGCACCTTGAGTACCGAGAGGTTGTGCGCCAGCAGCTCCTCCAGTACCAGTCGCTGCTGGGCCGGATGTTGGCCGCTTTCCAGCAGCGGCAGCGCCACCGAGGGGGGCGGGCGGTGCAGCAATTTCAGGGCGGCGGCCAGCTCAATCTGGTGGGGATAGAGGCCGGCGGGCAGCAGCTCCTCGACGCCATAGAGGTCGAGCTGGGCCAGTGCCTGATCGGTGAGGTTGCGCAGGGTGAGCTGGCGCAGCCCTTCGGTAGTCGGGTAGACGGGGGTGAGCGCCTCTTCGGTCTGACCGGCTTGTTCCTCGCCGAGCAACTTGTACTCGGGGTGGGCCATCTCCAGCCCGTATTTGCCGGGGCGCACCTCGCCAAAGCAGCGGATCAGACGGCCCGCCGCCAGACTGTTTTTCTGGGCGGCGGTGAAGTTGAAGAAGCGCAAGGTGAGGGTGCCGGTGCCATCGCTGATGCGACAGACCATCATGCGGCGGCGCCCCATCACCAGCTGAGTGTCCTGGATCTCCCCCTCGACGGCGCCGTGCAGGCCGGGCGGCAGATCGCCGATGGGCCACACCTGGGTGCGGTCCTCGTAGCGCAGGGGAAGGTGGAACAGCAGATCCTGTACCGTGGCCAGCCCCAGCCGCTCGAGCTTCTCCAGCATCTTGCTGCCGACACCCTTGAGGCTATCGAGAGGAATTTTATCCAATTTCATCAATTAGATGCCCGAAAACACTGTAAATATGTCCAGATGATAGGGGTTGTTGAGGGGCCGATGCAAGCCGAGTTGCTGCTGGCAGGGCCGTCAAGGCGGGGGAAACGGCGGATATAACAAAGGCCTGCCGAAAACGGGAGGCCTTTGTGCGGCTGCCAACAGGCAAGGTGTGGGCGCATGGCGCCCAAGGTCAGATGATGCGTTTTAGCAGCAGGTGGGCCTTGACCCTGTGGATCCGTCCCAGCAGCTTGCGCACCTGTTCCGGGTAGTCCTGGATCTGTTCCACCTGATCGAAGTGGCTGATCCGCTTGGTGTTGGTCAGGATGTTCTCCCGCTCCGCGTTGAACTGGGGACGCAGCAGGTGGCGACGATCGTGTACCAGCAGGCCATTCTCCAGATCCAGCGCCCAGGCGCGGGGGTTGAGGTTGTTGCCGGTGAGCAGGGCCCACTCGTCATCCACAAAGATCCCCTTGAGATGGTAGGAGTTGCGCTCGCAACACCAGAGCATCAGGTTGAGGCGACCGTCGTCGATGTGGCGCTGGTTGCGCTCGGCAAACTTGCGCAGGTTGGTCTCGTAGAGATAGGGCAGGCCACCGATGGTGGAGAACTTCTCTTCCGGCGGAATGAAGAAGTCGTTGGCGGTCTTGTCGCCCACTACGATGGTGACTTTGCAACCACGCTGCAGCAGATCCTCGATATCCTTGCTCAACTCCTTGGGGGGGTTGAAGTAAGGGGTGCAGATGAAGATCTCCCGCTCGGTGGCACGCACCAGATTGCGGATCATCAGGTTGAGCTGATTGTTGCGCTTGCCCAGACCCACCATGGGGGTGACGGCCACCTCCTGGGTGTTGACCGGCATGGTGCTGAAGCGGTACTGGCTCTGGCGCAGGTTCTGCTTGAAGCGGCGGATCGGCCCCTTCAGCTGTTTGGCGCTGGGGATGTCGCTGTGATCCAGTCGCTGCACCGCGTCGCTCTTCACGAACAGGTCATCCACATAGTTGACCATGCTGCGGGCCAGCTCCGGGCTGGTGATCTGGTGATAGCGATCGAAGCGGTAGCGATCCTGCTGATGCAGGTAGATGTCGTTGAGGCTGGCGCCGGAGTAGAGCACCACATCATCAAAGATGAAGCCCTTGAGGTGGAGCACACCGAGCAGCTCGCGCCCTTTGACCGGCACGCCGTAGATTTCGATCTGGTGGTCGTGTTCGGCAGCCATGGCCTGATACATCAGGTGGTTGCCGCCCTGTTTGCCCTTGCCGATCAGGCCTCGCTGGGCACGGTGAAAGTCGACGAATAGCTTGATGTCGAGGGCCGGATTGCGCTGCTTGGCGGCGTAGAGGGCGGAGAGGATCTCCCGGCCTGCTTCGTCATCCTGCAGATAGAGCGCGACCAGATAGATGCGCCGGGTGGCACTGGCGATAAGCGCAAGAATGCGGCGTTTGAAATCCTGGGCGCTGTAGAGCACTTCAAACTGATCCGCTGCGACGGCGATCTGGGGCAGGCGCGCCAGCAGTTGTCGATAATGGGCCGATGAATGCATAGATAAACCTGAAATCACGGGGTTAAGCGTTCCACTCGGAGCGATGAATAGGCGATTCTAGCAATCTCGCCCTCTCAGCCAAAGAAAGAATCATCAGAAAGATGAAAAAGGCCTCACGAGTGAGGCCTTTTTGTCAGCATTTCCCCCTTGTCAGAGGAAGCTGTAGATGATCATCGCCATCACGCCGCCGGTGGTGCCGATGATGGTCTCCATCACGGTCCAGGTCTGCAGGGTCTGCTTCTCGGTGAGGCCGAGGTAGCGGTTGGCCAGCCAGAAACCGGAGTCATTGACGTGAGAGAGCACGATGGCACCGCCGCCGATGGCGATGGTGACGGCCGCCAGCTGGGCACCGTTCAGGCCGAGGGGTTCCAGCATCGGCAGCACCAGACCGCAGGCGGTCAGCATGGCGACGGTGGCAGAACCCTGAATCACCCGTACTGCAGCGGCCAGAATGAAGGCCAGCGCGACAATGGGCAGACCAGAGTCGGCCAGCATGTTGCCAAGGGCGGCACCCACGCCGGAATCAACCAGCACCTGCTTGAAGACGCCACCGGCACCGGTCACCAGAATGATGACACCGGCCGGCTGGATGGCGCTGTTGCAGACGCTCATCACCTCGTCACGGGACATGCCACGGCGAATACCCAGCAGGTAGAAGGCGGCCAGACAGGCGACCATGATGGCGGTGAAGGGGTGGCCGATGAACTCCAGCCAGTTGTGCAGGGTGGAGCCTGCCTCGACGAAGCGACCGACGATGGTCTTGAGGCCGATCAGCAGCAGTGGCAGACCGATGAGGCCCATGGCCAGCCCGAAGGAGGGCAGGGATTTGCTGTCATCGTGTACGCTGTTCTGGGCATCGGCAGGCAGCGGCACATCGACGATCTTGCTGATGAAGTCACCGAACAGCGGGCCAGCCAGGATCAGCGCCGGTACGGCGGCGATCAGGCCGAACAGGATCATGTAGCCGAAGTCGGCACCCAGCTGGGATGCCACCAGGATCGGGCCTGGCGCCGGGATAAGGAAGGCTTGACAGGTGGCGATACCGGCCAGCAGAGCGATACCGATCTTCACCACGCTGCCGCCGCCACGACGGACGATGGCGAAGGCGACGCCGATCAGCAGCACCACGGCCACATCAAAGAAGAGCGGCAGGGCGCAGACAAAGCCGGTCAGGGCCATTGCCCAGTTGGCGCGCTTGACGCCGAACTTGCCGAGCAGGGTGTGAGCCACCCGGTCGAGAGCACCGGTCACTTCCATCACCTTGCCGAACATGGCGCCCAGCGCCACCACTACCGCGACGAAACCGAGGGTGCCGCCCATCCCTTTCTGGATGGTGTTGGCGATGTCGGCCGGGTTCATGCCAGCGGCGAGACCCGCCACCATGGAGACCAGGATCAGGGCTACCACGGCGTGGAGCCGGGCCTTCATCACCAGGAAGAGCAGCAGCACAATCGAGCCGGCGGCTGTCATGATCAGGGAGAGGTCAGACATTGTTATGCGTTCCTTTTTCCAAGTTCAGTCGTGACACCTTGCCGATCCGTCGGCAAACCATATCTTTATGATTTATTTAGATTTATGGCAAGGGCTCAACATCATATGCCCAGGTGACTATGGGTTTGCTCAGTCTGTGGCAGACTTCACATTTTCAATCGTTACCGGTAACATGTTACCGGTAACGTGTTAGATTAGAACCCATCAACAGCTGGTTTTTTGAAAATTGGGACAGAGGTCAAATTATGGCGGGTAAGTGCATTATCGTGATGGGTGTGTGTGGTAGCGGCAAATCCAGCGTGGGTCTGAAAGTGGCCGAAGCGCTGGGCGCCAAGTTCATCGATGGTGATGACCTGCACCCCAAGGCCAACATCCAGAAGATGGCTGGCGGCAACCCCCTCAACGATGAGGATCGTGCCCCCTGGCTGGAGCGGATCCGCGACGCCGCCTACAGTCTCGAGCAGAAGAACGAGACCGGCATCATTGTCTGTTCCGCCCTCAAAAAGAAGTACCGCGACCAGATCCGCGAAGGCAACGAGTCGGTCAGCTTCATCTTCCTCGATGGCAGCCAGCCGCTGATCCTCGAGCGGATGCGTGCCCGCAAGGGCCATTTCATGCGTGAAAGCATGGTACAAAGTCAGTTCGATACTCTGGAGCGCCCGGATGGCGAAGCCGGTGTATTCCACATTGATATAGACGGCACCTTCGAACAGGTGGTTGACCGCGCCGTCACAGCATTGGAGCAAGCCCAATGATTCATCAGGTAATTTCCGACGTCACCGCCCGCATCCGCGAGCGCAGTGTCGCCCGTCGTCAGGCATTTCTGGCCCGCATCCAGCGTCAGGCAGAGCAGGGCAAGACCCGCGCCGCGCTGGCCTGCGGCAACCTGGCCCACGCCGTGGCCGCCTGCAGCAGTGACGAGAAGGGTCGCATTCTCGATATGACCCGCGCCAACGTCGGCATCGTCACCGCCTACAACGACATGCTGAGCGCCCATCAGCCCTATCAGGGCTATCCGGATCAGATCAAGGCGGTGCTGGCCGAGCTGGGCCACAGCGCCCAGGTCGCCGGCGGCGTGCCCGCCATGTGCGACGGCGTGACTCAGGGTCAACCGGGGATGGACATGTCCCTCTTCTCCCGCGACCTGATCGCCCAGGCGACCGCGCTCTCTCTTTCTCACAACACCTTCGATGCGACCCTGCTGCTCGGCATCTGCGACAAGATCGCTCCGGGCCAGATCATGGGGGCCCTCTCCCACGCTCACCTGCCGACTGCATTTGTTCCTGCTGGCCCCATGGCGAGCGGCATCAGCAATGACGAGAAGGTGAAGGTGCGTCAGAAGTATGCCGCCGGTGAAGTGGGTCGCGATGCCCTGCTGGAGATGGAGTGCGGCGCCTACCACGCGGCAGGCACCTGCACCTTCTACGGCACCGCCAACACCAACCAGCTGGTGTTCGAGGCCATGGGCCTGATGCTGCCGGGCTCCGCCTTTGTGCACCCGCATAGCGAGCTGCGCCGCGCCCTGACCGCCGAAGCGGCACGTCGTATCAGCGCCATGATCCCGGGTTCCCCGGCCTATCGCCCGTTGAGCGAGGTGCTGGATGAGCGCTCGCTGGTCAACGGTCTGGTGGCCCTGCTCGCCTCCGGCGGCAGCACCAACCACAGCATCCACATGGTGGCACTGGCCCGCGCGGCCGGTCTGGTACTGACCTGGGATGACATCAGCGATCTCTCCGACGTGGTGCCGCTGCTGGTTCGCATGTACCCGAACGGCCCGGCTGACGTCAACGCCTTCGAACAGGCGGGCGGCGTGCCCGGCCTGATGCGCCGTCTGGCGCAAGAGGGGCTGATCCACATGGATGCTACTCCGGTCTTTGGCGAGATGCAGGATTACCTCAGCCGTCCGGCACTGGTCGATGGCCAGCTGGTATGGCAGCCGGTGGGCGAGAGCGGCGACGCGAGCGTGTTGTCGCCTTCCGGTAGCGTGTTCCAGGCCACCGGCGGCACTAAGCTGCTGGCGGGCAATCTGGGCCGCGCCGTGGTCAAGGTCTCCGCCGTGGCTCCCGAGTATCGGGTGATTGAAGCACCAGCGCGGGTCTTCTCCTCCCAGCATGCGGTGGAAGCGGCCTACAAGGCGGGCGATCTCAATCAGGATGCCGTGATCGTGGTGCGCCACAATGGCCCGGCCGCCAACGGCATGCCGGAGCTGCACAAGCTGATGCCGGTGCTCGGCAACCTGCAGAAGGCGGGTTACAAGGTGGCGCTGGTCACCGATGGCCGTCTCTCCGGTGCCTCCGGCAAGATCCCGGCCGCCATCCACGTCACCCCGGAAGCGCTGCACGGCGGGGCCATCGGCCTGCTTGCAGACGGTGACCTGCTGCGGGTTGATGCGGTAAATGGCAGCCTCGACTGCCTGACCGATTTGAGTGGCCGTACCCAGGCCGAGATTGACCTCACTCTGGAACAAGAGGGGTGGGGTCGTGAACTGTTCAGCGTGATGCGTCGCGCGGTATCGAGCGCCGAGTGTGGCGCCACCATCTTTGACTAAGGAAGAGCTATGCAGAACTGGAAAGTGACCCCGGCCGAGGTGTTTGCCGCCTCCCCGCTGGTACCCGTGATGGTTATCAACGAGCTGGATCAGGCCCTGCCGATGGCCAAGGCGCTGCTCGACGGCGGCATCTCTGTCTTCGAAATCACCCTGCGCACCCCGGTGGCGCTCGATGCCATCGCCCTCATTGCCAAGGCGATGCCGGATGCCATGGTCGGTGCCGGTACCGTGCTCAACTGCGAGCAGTTTGACGCCGCCGTTGCTGCCGGTGCCCGCTTCGTCATCTCCCCGGGCATGACCCCGGCACTGCTGGCCCACGCGGCCAAGAGCACTGCACCGCTGATCCCGGGTGTGGCAACTCCGTCTGAAGTGATGCAGGCGCTGGAAGCGGGCTATGACCATCTGAAGTTTTTCCCGGCCGAAGCGAACGGCGGCACCAAGGCGCTCTCCGCCATTGCCGCGCCGCTGCCCCAGGTGAAGTTCTGCCCGACCGGCGGTATCGGCCCGAAAAACGTGGCCGACTATCTGGCACTCAAGTGCGTGGCCACCGTCGGCGGCTCCTGGATGCTGCCGGCCGATGCGGTCAAGAGCGGCAACTGGGAAGAGGTGACCCGCCTCTCCCGCGAAGCGGTTGAGCTGGTAAAACGCTAAGCATCAGTTGTGCCGAAAACCAAACAGGCCACCCTCGGGTGGCCTGTTTGCTATCAGCGTGACTTCAGTGGGTGAGGGAAGCGATTACCCCAGACTCTCCCCGACATAGAGGGAGAAGCCGATATCCTTGCGGGTGTCGGGTTGGGATTGGCCGTTGAGACGCGCCAGCAGCATGGTGGCCGCCTCCCGACCGATCGCTTCCCGCGGGGTGGCGATACTGGCCAGTTTGGGGGTCATGGCGTGGCCGATGTCGAGGGCGTTGCAACCGGCTATGGCGATCTGCTGGGGCACCGGGATCCACTTGGCCTGACACTGCAACAGGGCGCCCACCGCCAGGTCATCGTTAGTGCAGAACAGGCCGTCGAGGTCGGGATAGCGCACCAGCGCCTGATCCAGCAGCTTGCCCCCCAGAGTGAAGCTGGAGGATTGTTCGGTCAGCAGATGCTGGCCGGTGAGGCCGAAGTCGGTCATCGCCTGATAGTAACCCTCCATCCGCAGCTGGGTACGCACGTCGAGCCGCGCTCCCAGATAGACCACCTTGCGTCGGCCCCGGTGCAGCATCTCTGTTACCATGGCCCGGGCCGCGGCTCTATGGTCCATGCCGACCACCATGTCGATGGGGGTTTGCGGCAGATCCATGGTCTCCACCACCGGAATGCCGGCGGTGGCGATCATCTTGCGGGTGCGCTCGGTGTGCTGGCTGTCGGAGAGGATCAGCCCATCCACATGGTAGGAGAGCAGGGACGCGACTTGCTCCTCCTCCCGCTCCGGGCTGTAGCCGTAGTGGGCCAGCAGGGTCTGGTAGCCGGCCGGTCGGGTCACCGACTCGATGCCGTGGATCACCGCCGAGAAGACCTGGTTGGAGAGGGAGGGGATCAGGATGCCGATCGCCTTGCTGGTCGCGTTGGAGAGAATATCCGGCGCCCGATTGGGGATATAACCCAGCTCTTCCACCACAGCCGCGATCCGCTCGCGGGTCCCCTCCGCCACGGTCTGCGGGTCGCGCAGATAGCGGCTGACAGTCATCTTGGTCACGCCGGTCTGGTCGGCGATATCTTGCAGGGTGGGGCGGCGCTTGCGGGTGGGGCTCATAGGGGTGTCCAGCGTGGATGTTACAAGTAACATTACCGTTTTTGGCGGATAAAGTCAGCATATGAAGCCGTTTTTGCAGGGGTTTTCCGATGATCAGAGGCAAGCTGTTCGTGGATGTCCGGTTCGAGCAACAGGATATGGAGGGGGAGCAGTTCTCGGAGTGCCGCTTTATCGGCTGCAATTTCTCCTGGCTGGATTTGAGCGATAGCCGCTTCATCGACTGCAGCTTCTACGATCGGGAGAGTGAACGGGGCTGCCTGTTGCAGGGTTGCGATCTGCGCGAGGCCAGCTTCCTGCGCTGTGATCTCACCATGGCCGATTGCAGCCGCAGCCAGTGTCTGGGGTTGGAGATGCGCGACTGTCAGGCGGTCGGTATCAACTTCAGCCATGCCAGCTTCGCCAACCAGATCACCGCCAAAAGCTACTTCTGCGAGGCCCATCTGACCGGCAACAACTTCAGCTATGCCAGCTTCGAGGGTTGTCTGCTGGAGAAGTGCGAGCTGACCGGTAACCGTTGGCAGGGGGCCAACCTGTTTGGTGCCTCGCTGGCGGGTTCCGATCTCAGCGGCTCCGAGTTTGGCCAGATTGACTGGACCAGCTTCAAGCTTCAGGGCTGCGATCTGCGCCAGTGCGATCTGCCGGGGCTGGATCTGCGCCGGGTCGATCTGCAGGGAGTACAGATCAACGAGGATCAGCAGCAGACCTTGCTGGAGCAGATCGGTCTGGTTGTCTTCCCCTGAGCCGAGCGAAAAAATAGGTAATTTTTCATCAAATGGGACCGACTGTGGGGGGCTATGCTCCTGAAATGACAAAAGCCTGCGTGAGGCAGGCTTTTGCTAGTGAGCGTGTGACGCGTTTGTCGGCCGGGTTAACTCAACCCTTGGCCAGCCATTTGGTCGGGTTGATCGCCTCGCCCTGATAGCGAATTTCGAAGTAGAGGCCCGGTCTGTCCTGACCGCCACTGTCACCGACCAGTGCCACCGGTTCACCCTGTTCCACATTCTGGCCAACCTGACGCAGCAGCGACTGATTGTGACCGTAGAGGCTCATATAGCCTTTGCCGTGGTCGATCACCAGCAGCATACCGAAGCCATCGAGCCAGTCGGCGTAGACCACTTGTCCCGGTGCGACCGCCTTGACCTGAGTTCCTTCGCTGGCGCCGATCAGAGTGCCTTTCCACTTGAGCTGGGCGGTGCGCGGCGAACCGTAGGAGATGAGGATCGGTCCCTGTACCGGCCAGCGCAGGCTGCCATTGGTCTTGAGACCACTGTAGTGACCAGCACTGCTGATGCCCGAGCCACGCTCCGGTTTGCTGCTGGCCACCTCTTCGACCGGTTCTGCCGGTTTGACGGTTTTGTTCTGCTGGGCGGCGAGTCGCTGCTGCTCGGCGCGGCGCTGTTCGGCCAGCTTGCGCTGACGCTCCTGCTCCGCTTTCAGCTTGGCCAGCCGTTCCCGCTCGGCCCGTTCACGGCGCTCCTGCTCTTCGCGCTTGCGACGTAGCTCTTCCAGCCGGGCTTTCAGCGCCTTCTCCGCCTTGACCAGCTGGGTGAGCTTCTGCTCGTCATCCTGTACCGACTGCTGCAGTTGGTTACGCACCTTGGCCCGGCTCTGCTGGCTGGCCAGCAGGGTCTGGTGATGCTCCTGCTGTTCGGCAAGCAGGGTCTGCAGTCTGGTCTCGGTCTCTTTGGTGGCCTGCTGGTTTTTCGCCAGCTTGTCACGGGTGGCGCGCAGGGCGTCGATGGCGTCGATGCGGGCCTTGTTGAGGTAGTCGTAGTAGTCGAGCGAGCGGCTCAGTTTGGCCGGATCCTGCTGATTGAGCAGCAGTTTGAGGTAGTCGTGGTTGCCCGCTTGAAAGGCGCTCTCCGCCTGTTTGGCCAGCAACTGCTTTTGATGTTTGGCTTGAACTTCCAGCGCCAGCTTGTCTTTTTGCAGGGTCGCCAGCGTCTGCTGGTTCTGCTTCAACTGCTGCCTGGTCTGGTTGAGTTTGGCGGCGGCGGCCGAGATGGCCTGCTCGTCAGCCTTGAGCTGGGTATTGAGCTTGGCAAGCTCCTGCTTGCTGAGCTTGATGGTCTTCTGTTGCTCTTTGATCCGGGACTGCATGGTCCCCAGCTGCTGATTGGCGGCCAAAGCCGGTGTGCTGGCGCCAAATGACAGGCAAAAAAACAGCGCGCCGGCCAACAGGCCGACGCGACTGGTTTTCTGTGAAATAACTTCGCATCCCCGCATGGGGAAGGATTATTTCAGAATCATCAGGGGCTTGCCAGTCATTTCCGGCGGCACCGGCAGACCCATCAGGGTCAGCATGGTGGGGGCCAGATCGGACAGTTTGCCACCTTCAACCACCTCGGCTTTGCGACCGAAATAGATGAGCGGAACCGGCAGATTGGTGTGGGCGGTGTGGGCCTGACCAGTCTCTTCGTCCAGCATCTTCTCGGCGTTGCCGTGGTCGGCAGTGATCAGGCACTCGCCACCCACTTCGGCCAGGGCGTCGGTGACGCGACCGATGCAGTGGTCAACGGCTTCACAGGCTTTGACGGCGGCATCGAACACACCGGTGTGACCAACCATGTCGCCATTCGGGTAGTTACAGATGATGACGTCGTACTTGCTGCTCTTGATGGCCGCAACCAGCTTGTCGGTCAGCTCTTCGGAGCTCATCTCCGGCTGCAGGTCATAGGTCGCCACTTTCGGGCTGGCCACGATCTCGCGATCTTCGCCGGTGAAGCAGGACTCTTCGCCACCGTTGAAGAAGAAGGTGACGTGAGCATACTTCTCGGTTTCGGAGATGCGCAGCTGGGTCTTGCCCTGCTTGGCCAGCCACTCACCCAGGGTGTTGACCAGAGCGGTCGGCGGGTAGGCGCAGGCAGTTTTGATGTCGGCCGCGTATTCGGTCAGCATCACGAAGTTCAGCTTCGGCTCGACTGCACGGGCGAAGCCGGTGAAGTCGGTGTCAACGAAGGCGCGGGTGATTTCACGGGCACGGTCGGCACGGAAGTTCATGAAAATCAGCGCATCGCCATCTTCCATCGGGGCAGCTTCGCCGATGCGGGTGGCTTTGACGAACTCGTCGTTCTCGTCGCGAGCATAGGCGGCAGCCAGTGCTTCGGTGGCGCTCTCGGCGGTGAACTCGCCCTTGCCCTGGGTCATCAGGTCATAGGCTTGCTGCACGCGATCCCAGCGGTTGTCGCGGTCCATGGCGAAGTAACGGCCGATCATGGAGGCGAAACGACCCTTGCCCAGCTTGGCGAACAGGGCATCGAACAGCTCGATGGAGGACTGAGCGGAGCGCGGCGGAACGTCACGGCCATCCAGGAAGGCGTGCAGATAGATCTTCTCTGCGCCACGCTTGGCAGCCATTTCGATCATGCCCATGATGTGCTCTTCGTGGCTGTGTACGCCACCCGGAGACATCAGGCCCATGATGTGAACGGCTTTGCCGTTGGTGACGGCAGCGTCAACAGCCTTGGCCAGCTCGACGTTCTGGAAGAAGTCGCCATCCTTGATGTCTTTGGAGATGCGGGTCAGCTCCTGATAGACGATGCGACCGGCACCGATGTTGACGTGACCCACTTCGGAGTTGCCCATCTGGCCATCAGGCAGACCAACGTCCAGACCGGAGCCGGAGATCAGGGTGCTGGTGTAGTCACGGGCCAGACGATCGAGGTTGGGAGTCTTGGCGGCAGCGACGGCGTTGTGCTCTTGCTTGGTGCTGTAGCCCCAACCGTCCATGATGACCAGAACCAAAGGTTTCTTAGCTGTTGACATAAGACTATGTCCTCTCGGATTGGAAAAAATGCGGGAAATGAAACTAGCGTAATATTACTACATCTGCCGAAATAGTCACCTGATAGCCAAGGGGCGCTCCCGCGGCCCCGCAAGCCATGCCCTTCCTGCCATGCTCGCTGCCCAATGATGATGGGAGCCTGCTCGCGCTTTGCCGCCAAGATGGCTGATCTTATCAATACCCCCATGTATACTCGGGCCCTTGTCTTGGTCCCTGGATAGTAGAAGATGCAAGAGTATTTGGATTTTGCGGCCCGTAACCCGCTGCTGACCGCAGCTTGGTTGGGTCTGGCTGGCACTCTGGTTTACACCACTGTGCGTGCCCGTTTGTCTCCGGTAAAAACCGTCAACAATCACACTGCGACCCTGCTGATCAACCGCGAGAATGCCACCGTGGTGGATATTCGCAGTCAGGAAGAGTACGCCAAGGGCCATCTGGCCGGTGCCCAGCACCTGCCGCTGACCCAGATCCAGAGCAATAATCTGGGCCCGGTTGAAAAGCATAAAGATGCCCCCATCATAGTGGTGTGCGAGTCGGGAATGACTGCGGGCGGCGCGGGCCGTCAGCTGAGCAAAGCTGGCTTCAAGCAGGTTTATGTGCTCGGCGGTGGCATGGCCCAATGGCGTGCAGAAAATCTGCCGGTAACCAAGAAACGCTGATTTAAGCAGGGCTTGAGCCCACTTATCCATATAACAAGGAATCAAACGAAATGGCTGACGAGATCAACAACCAGGAAGTACAACCGGAATTCCACATCCAGCGTGTTTACACCAAGGATGTCTCTTTCGAAGCGCCGAACACCCCGCACATCTTCCAGAAAGAGTGGCAACCGGACGTCAAGCTGGATATGGATACCAAGACCAACATCCTTGCTGAGAGCGTGTACGAGGTTGTCCTGACCCTGACCGTAACCTGCAAACTGGAAACCGAAACTGCCTTCCTGTGCGAAGTACAGCAAGCCGGTATCTTCACCATCGGTAACCTGCCGGAGCCGCAACTGGCTCACTGCCTGGCTGCCTTCTGCCCGAACATCCTGTTCCCGTATGCCCGCGAAGCCGTGGCCAACATGGTGAGCAAGGGTTCCTTCCCGCAGCTGAACCTGGCACCGGTCAACTTCGATGCCCTGTTTGCCCAGCACATGGCGCAAGCACAGGCCCAGCAGGCGACAGCGGAAGCCTGATAATGGCTGACCAGATCGCTATCTCGGTCTTGGGGGCGGGGTCTTATGGCTCCGCCCTTGCCATTTCTCTGGCGCGCAACGGTCATCCGACCCTGCTGTGGGGTCACGACCCTGCTCATGTCGCCGAGCTGGAACAAGACCGCTGCAACAAGGCTTTTCTGCCTGATGTCCCTTTTCCTGCTGATCTGCAGCTAACTGCGGATCTGCAACGTGCGGTACAGGCTGCCCCCGTGCTGCTGCTGGTCGTGCCGAGCCATGTATTTGGCGATGTGCTGACCCGGATCAAACCCTTCCTGCGCCCCGATACCCGTATCGCTTGGGCCACCAAGGGTCTGGAGCCGGACAGTGGCCGTCTGCTGCAGGACGTGGCCCGTGAAGTGCTGGGTGACGAGATACCGCTGGCGGTGATCTCTGGTCCCACCTTCGCCAAGGAGCTGGCTGCCGGTTTGCCGACCGCCATCTCGGTCGCCTCGACCCACGACGAGTTCGCAGACGATCTCTCCCATCTGCTGCACTGTGGTCGCTCGTTCCGGGTCTATACCAATCCGGATTTCGTCGGTCTGCAGCTGGGTGGGGCGGTTAAGAACGTCATCGCTATCGGTGCCGGTCTCTCCGACGGGCTCGGGTTTGGCGCCAATGCCAGAACCGCGCTCATCACCCGGGGTCTGGTGGAGATGCAGCGTCTGGGTGCGGCGCTGGGTGCCGATGCCAAAACCTTTATGGGGATGGCGGGGCTCGGGGATCTGGTGCTCACCTGTACCGACAACCAGTCGCGCAACCGTCGCTTCGGGCTGGCCCTCGGGGCTGGCAAGGATGTGAACACCGCCATGACCGAGATCGGTCAGGTGGTGGAGGGGTATCGCAACACCAAAGAGGTACATCTGCTGGCGGCCCGCTGCGGCGTCGAGATGCCCATCTGCGAGCAGATCTTCAAGGTGCTCTACGAGGGTAAGAACCCGAAAGAGGCGGCCATCGCCCTGCTGTCGCGAGACAAGAAGGACGAGTAATCTGCCGATTGCCCATGCAAAAGGCCCCGCCAGATGGCGGGGCCTTTTCTTTGCGCAAGGGCCGCAAATCAGTAGTAGGAGTGATCGCCGCGCTGGTGCTCGGTGGCGTCTTTCACGCCGTTGAGCTCGCCCGGGAACTTCTCAAGCAGTTGCTTTTCGATCCCCTCTTTCAGGGTGTAATCGACCATGGAGCAACCGTTGCAACCGCCGCCAAACTGCAGGATGGCCAGTTTGTCTTCGGTCAGTTCGACCAGGGTGACCTTGCCACCGTGACCGGCCAGCATGGGGTTCACTTCGGACATCAACACGTACTCGATGCGCTCGATCAGCGGCGCGTCATCGGCCACTTTACGCATTTTGGCGTTCGGTGCTTTCAGGGTGAGCTGGGAGCCCATCTGATCGGTCACGAAGTCGATGGTGGCATCCACCAGGAAGGGGGCGCTCAGGGGATCAACCATGCAGTCGAAGCCGCTGAAGGGCAGGTGTTGATCTTCCGGGTCCACGGCATCGGGTGGGCAATACGATACGCCACACTCGGCATTCTGGGTTCCCGGATTGACCACAAACACCCGGATATTGGTGCCATCAGGCTGTTTTTCCAGCAGTTTACGGAAATGGGCCTGGGCGGCGTCGGAAATGCTGATCATCACTATCCTCATAAACCTGAGTGTACGACTAGGGTATTCATGATAACGCGGTTATTAATGCTTGGGTAGCATGCCGATGGCTACTTGCTGTGCCGCAGGGTACGACAGATCGCCCACACTTCCACCTTTGTGATGCCGCTCTCATGGAGCAGACGGCTGAGCTGACCGGCGGTGGCGCCTGTGGTCACAACGTCATCGAGCAGGGCGACATGATGGTATTGGTGGGAGCGGATCCGGAATGCCCCGCGCAGATTGCGCCGCCGTTGCCCGGCGCTCAGGGTTGTTTGTTGCGGGGTCGCCTTGATGCGCTGCAACAAAGTGTTGTCGCAGGGAATGTCGGTGAACTCGCCAAGGGCTTGCGCGATCTCCTCCGCCTGATTGAATCCGCGCCGCCACTGTCGCCACCAGTGCAGGGGAACTGGAATGATCGCCTCCGGCGGCTCGCGGCCATCCAGATGATCGGCCAAGAGGCGTGCCAGTAGCGGCGCCAGCAGGATCTGGCCGGAATATTTGAGCCGGGGGATCAGCATGGGGTAGGGAGCCTGGTAGTCGCCGATCACCTGCAACCGCTCCCAGGGGGGAGGTCTGCGCTGGCAGCGGCCGCAGACCGGTATGCTCTCTTCTATATAGTCAGCCAGCGGCGCGGCGCAGAGGCGGCATCTCGGCTGTGGCTGGTGCAGCGCCTGCCGACACCAGCTGCAGAGCAGGGGCTCGTTGTCACAAGGCTGATGACAGAGCAGGCAACTCCCTTGCCAGTCGCCGTGGTTGCCGAGCAGCGGGCTTGCTTTAGCGAGCAGTCGCTTTAACATGCTGACCCCAAGAGCATGAACAGGGATCTTGAGTCTAGATGAGCATATCGGTAGAGCAGTTTGGCCAGGGGCCCGATCTGGTGCTGTTGCACGGTTGGGGGATGAACGGTGCGGTCTGGCATGGTATTGCCCAACAGTTGGCGCCCCACTATCGGGTTCATCTGGTAGATTTGCCTGGTTTTGGCAACAGCCCGCTGGCAGACCAGGTGGATTACAGCCTGACCTGGCTTGCCGAGCAGGTGGCCGCTATCTTGCCACAGAAGTGCCATCTGCTTGGTTGGTCGCTAGGGGGTCTGGTGGCAAGCCAGTTGGCGCTGACGCATCCCGAGCGGTTGCATTCCCTGATCACCGTGGCCAGCTCCCCCTGTTTCATGGCCCGCGACGAGTGGCCGGGGATCGCCCCCAAGGTGCTGACCGGCTTCAACCAGATGCTGGCGGGGGATTTTCGCCAGACCATAGAGCGCTTTCTGGCGATCCAGGCCATGGGCAGCGAACATGCCCGGGACGATATCCGTCAGTTGCGCCACTGGCTGGCCGAGCGCCCGGCGCCCCTGTTTGCCGCACTCGAGGCCGGGCTGACGCTGTTGGCCGAGATTGACCTGCGCGAACCGCTGCGGGAGCTGGATCTGCCCTGGTTGCGGATCTATGGCCGACTGGATTCATTGGTACCCAAGGCAGCCATTCCCCTGCTGGATGATCTCTACCCTGCCAGCCGCAGCGTGACCCTTAATAAGGCCTCACACGCACCTTTTATCTCCCATCCTGACGAATTCATTGAAATCGTTCGAGATTTTGTTGGCTAAAAAACAGCCTGCAAGCTTCATTAATCCTCTGGTCTGGCGGATAATTAAGCTGTGACCAGAGGAGTAACACCATGCGTATTGATTCTGCTTTCAACAGCGGGGTACAGGGATTTCAGCGAGCCGAGCAGATTGCCGACAAGGCATCCAATCAGATCGCCCGCCTCAACACCCCCAGCGGGGATCAGGTGCAAGTGACCGATGAGCTCGTCAATCTCAAGGTGGCCGAGCAGCAGGCTGGCGCTTCAGCCAAGGTAGTGCAGACCGCCAGCGAGATGATGGGAACCCTGATCGACATCCGGGTGTGAGATGAACATCAATGTCAGTCTGCCTCCCCTTATCCCGACACAGCTGCAACCTCAGGTGGAAGCGGCGAGGACGGATAATCGCCGGGCAGAACTGATCCCGCAGGCCCGGGCGGGCCAAGCCTCCGTTGCCGAATCTGAAGTCGGCTCCCAAAAAGAGAAATCCAAAGCCGGTCAGGCCTCCAGCAATCAGACCTCCCAGAACAGCCGTGAAACCGGGCAATTAGCCCCGACGACACTGCCAGACAATCGCTTTGTCGAGGCCACCGGCGAGGATGGGCAGCGCAAGCAGCAAGATCCCAAACATCAGGAGCAGCAACAGCGGCAAGAGCAGCAGGTTCAGGATCTTGTCGAGCGTGACAAGGAGGTGCGCACTCACGAGCAGGCGCACCAGTCTGCGGGTGGAGAGTACGCCAGCTCGCCCACCTATCAGTTTACGCAAGGGCCGGATGGCAAGCGTTATGCGACGGGTGGCGAAGTCCAGATCGATACCAGTGTCGTACCCGGTGACCCTGCCGCTACCATCGCCAAGATGCAGCAGATCCGCTCTGCAGCGCTGGCGCCCGCCGAGCCTTCCGCGCAGGATTTGGCCGTTGCTCGCAGCGCCGCCGCGAGTGAGGCTAAGGCACGCAAAGAGCTGATGGCCGAGCAGAGCGCGAAATCGGGCGGTGTGTTGAGCGCCTATATGGACAAGCGTAACAGCGTCATCGCGGGCCACTATCGACAGGCTGTCAGCCCGGCCTCTACCCAGTCCCTCAGTCTGCATATCTGAATGACTCTCGCCAAACTTTCAGCTGCTTTGCCTGTTTTGCAACTAACCTGAAGATCAGGCCCATTCCAATTTCACAGGAGCTGTCATGCATTTCGATGAAGTCAAAGCGGAAGATTTCACCACCTTCTCCCGTGTACCGCCCCCCCACCTGCAGATGGAGCAGTTTCTGATGCAGCTCGGAGGAGGGGGAACTGAAGGAACCAGTTTCAAGAAGAAAGTGATGCTTGCGGCTGGCTGGAGCCACACCGGCGTCGTCTCTTACGGCAAGTATCCGCAAGAGGCCTGCAAGGCATTCAACCGACTGCGGGAGGTGCTGGCCCAGCATGGAGAGCCCGAGAGTATTCTTGCTGCCCTGACGCAGTAATCCTGAGCTTCGCGTGTAAAAAAGCCCCTTGCGGGGCTTTTTGCATTCAGAGGACTTCTGGAAGGTTTCGCTACTTTTTCGCTTTGGAGAGCGCTGCCGCGAAGGCGTTGCCCATGGCACAACCCATAGGGGGGCTTTGGCGCGGCTCATTTCTTGGTTTGGTGTTGCTTGCACTGCTGTTGCGCGCTTCAGCCGGCTTGCGGGCGGGTTGCCCTGCCTTTTCGTCGAGACGCATGGTCAGACTGATCCGCTTGCGCGGGGCGTCCACTTCCAGCACCTTGACCCGCACAATGTCGCCCGCCTTGACCACCTCACGGGGATCCTTGACGAAACGGTCGGTCAGGGAGGAGATGTGCACCAGACCGTCCTGATGAACACCGATATCGACGAAGGCGCCGAAGTTGGTGACGTTGGTGACCACCCCTTCCAGTACCATCTCTGGCACCAGGTCGCTGATCTGCTCCACACCTTCCTTGAAGGTCGCGGTTTTGAACTCGGGGCGCGGGTCGCGGCCCGGCTTGTCCAGCTCGCCGATGATGTCGGTGACGGTAGGTACGCCGAATTGCTCATCGGTATAGTCGGCCGGTTTCAGGCTGCGCAGCAGGCTGCTGTTGCCGAGCAGGCTCTCCACTGTCTGCTCCAGCTTGGCGAGGATCCGCTCCACCACCGGATAGGACTCCGGGTGCACCGCCGAGCTGTCGAGGGGATTGCTGCCGCCGCGAATGCGCAGGAAGCCGGCGCACTGTTCGAAGGCTTTGGGGCCGAGTCGGCTCACTTTCAGCAACTGCTGGCGGCTCTTGAAGGCGCCGTGCTCATCACGGTAGGCGACGATGTTCTGGGCCAACGTCTGGGATAGGCCGGAAACCCGGTTGAGCAGGGCGACCGAGGCGGTGTTCACATCCACACCAACCGCGTTCACGCAATCCTCGACCACGGCATCCAGCCGGCGGGCCAGCTGGCTCTGGCCGACGTCGTGTTGATACTGGCCCACCCCGATGCTCTTGGGGTCGATTTTGACCAGCTCGGCCAGCGGGTCTTGCAGGCGGCGGGCGATGGAGACGGCGCCACGGATCGAGACGTCGAGATCCGGGAACTCCTGAGAGGCGAGTTCGGAAGCGGAGTAGACAGATGCCCCCGCTTCGCTCACCACTATCTTCTGCGCCTTGGCGGCGGGGTAGCGCTCGAACAGGTCGCTCACCAGCCGGTCGGTCTCCCGCGAGGCGGTACCGTTGCCGATGCTGATGAGCTCGACCTTGTGCTTCTGGCACAACTCGCTCAGTGTCTTGAGGCTCTGATCAATCTGGCGTTTTGGTTCGAATGGATAGATGGTGGCGTGATCGACCAGCTTGCCGGTGGCATCCACCACGGCAACCTTGACCCCGGTGCGGATGCCCGGATCCAGCCCCATGGTGCAGCGCATGCCGGCCGGGGCCGCCATCAGCAGATCCTTGAGGTTCATGGCGAACACCTTGATCGCCTCCTCCTCTGCCGACTCGCGGATGCGACCGATCAGCTCGGTCTCCATCTGAAGTGACAACTTGATCTTCCAGGTCCAGCTCACTACCCCCTGCAGCCATTTGTCGGCCGGGCGGTTCTGCAGATTGAGCTTGAGGTGGTGGGCAATGATCCCTTCGCAGGGGCTGGCACTCTCGTCGTCACCGGTGACCAGCGCCAGATTGAGGATCCCCTCATTGCGGCCGCGCAGCATGGCCAGCACCCGGTGGGAGGGGGCCTTGTGCAGTGGTTCGTCGTGTTCGAAATAGTCCTTGAACTTGGCCCCTTCCTGCTCCTTGCCTGCCACCACGCGGGCGCGCAGGGTGGCATTCTGCCACAGGTAGTCGCGCAGCTTCTCCAGCAGGTCGGCCTGCTCGGCGAAGCGTTCCATCAGGATATAGCGGGCGCCGTCGAGGGCTGCTTTGCTGTCGGCAATGCCCTGTTCGGGATTGAGGAAGGCGGCCGCCGCTTGCTCGGGATCCTGCATCGGGTCACTGAGCAGCAGGTTGGCCAGCGGCTCCAACCCGGCTTCGATCGCCATCTGTCCCTTGGTGCGGCGTTTGGGCTTGTAGGGGAGGTAGAGGTCTTCCAGCCGGGTCTTGCTGTCGGCGCCGTTCAACTCGCGGGCCAACTCGGGGGTCAGCTTGCCCTGCTCTTCGATGGAGCGAATGATCACCTGACGGCGATCTTCCAGTTCACGCAGATAGCCGAGGCGGCTCTCCAGAGTACGCAGCTGGCTATCGTCCAGACCGCCAGTCACCTCTTTACGGTAACGGGCGATAAAGGGCACGGTCGAGCCTTCATCCAGCAGGCGCACTGCGGCCTGCACCTGCTCCGGGCGAGCATTGAGCTCACCGGCAATCTGTCTCTCTATGGTTTGCATCATGATGTTGTTGAGGGCCTCTGTGGTCGAGTCCGCGCCATCAGGCGCCAAGTGTGAGCACTATATGGGGTCGTGTTGCGGGATGCCACCCTGCGCCGGGGTCTGCACCCGTCAGACTGATAAAGTTGCAGGGGAGGGCGTTTATCTTGCCATTGCACCTGTGACTCAGGATGTGCCTGTGGCAAGCAGTCCGGCTATTTGGGGTAGCAGATCTCGTTGATATACCAGCAGACGTCACCAACTGGCGTACGGACGATGGCCTCATCGCCGACCTCTTTCTTGAGCAGGGCGCGGGCCATGGGGGAGTCGATGGAGATGTAATCCTTGCGCTCGAAGATCTCGTCATAGCCGACGATGCGAAAGCGCTTGGTCTCGCCCTCATCGTTTTCCACCTCGACCCAGGCGCCGAAGAAGACCTTGCCCTCCTGCGCGGGGGCATAGTCGACGATCCCCAGCTCTTCGAGGCACTTGCGCAGGTAACGCACCCGCCGATCGATCTCCCGCAGCCGCTTCTTGTTGTACTGGTAGTCGGCATTTTCGCTGCGATCCCCCAGGCTGGCGGCCCATGCCACCTTCCTGGTGACCTCGGGGCGCTCCTGACGCCAGAGGAAATCGAGCTCTTCTTTCAGCTTGTTGTAGCCTTCGCGGGTGATCAGCTTTGTCTTCATGGTGATGCGGACCTGGTCAAAGAGGGGTATTCATCGCTAACTGCTCGGGAATATTAGCTTTTGTCCTCTTGCTGTCGAGGGAAATCGTGATGGCTCAGCTGGCGCCATTCAGCGAGTAGCTGGCCAGCGCAGTGACTTGATGGCCGTCACGCTCTCGGGACGGGTAATAACCGGTAACATATTTGTGCTTTGCTCCCGCTATATCCCCCCCTAGTATTGGGGGCAGCTAAAGAATGAAGAGGCAAAGCAATGAGTCAGCAGCAATACAAGGTCCTGGTCGTGGACGATGACCTGAAATTACGTTCCCTGTTGGAGCGCTATCTCACCGAGCAGGGATTCGTAGTGCGCGGCGTGGCCAATGGCGAGCAGGCCGATCGCCTGCTGACTCGTGAAAACTTCAGCCTGATGGTGCTCGACCTGATGTTGCCGGGGGAGGATGGGCTCTCCATCTGCCGCCGTCTGCGGGAAGCGGGCAACCAGATCCCGGTGCTGATGCTCACCGCCAAGGGGGATGAAGTGGATCGCATCGTCGGGCTCGAGATGGGGGCCGATGACTATCTGCCCAAGCCGTTCAACCCCCGCGAACTGTTGGCGCGGATCCGTGCCGTGCTGCGCCGTCATACCGTCGAGCTGCCGGGGGCTCCCTCTGCTGCAGAGAAAGTGGTCAACTTCGGCGCCTTTCAACTCAATCTGGCGACCCGCGAGCTGAGCCGAGATGGCGAGCCGATGGCGCTCACCAGCGGTGAATTTGCGGTGCTCAAGGTGCTGGTCAGCCATCCGCGCGAGCCGCTCTCCCGCGACAAGCTGATGAATCTGGCCCGTGGCCGCGAATACACCGCCACCGAGCGCAGCATCGACGTGCAGGTCTCTCGTCTGCGCCGCCTGCTGGAGCAGGATCCGGCCCAGCCCCGCTACCTGCAGACCGTCTGGGGTCTGGGGTATGTGTTCGTGCCAGATGGTGACGGTGCATGAAAAAGGTCGGCAGCATGTTCTCGCGCATGCTCTGGTTTCTGGCCGCCGTTCTGGTGGTCTATCAAGCAGTCTCCTACGTCACCTTCTATAACTATCTGCTGGCGCCAACCGTCAAGCAGATCAGTCACTTGCTGGCCAATCAGGTCAAGCTGATCTTTCCGGTCAACACTGAACAACTGGCGCTGAGTGAAGATGCCGAGGCGCTGGTCTATGTGACAACCGGTACCGACATCTATACCCAGAGCGAGGCGGTGCAGCATGGCTTCAACGATGCCAAGCCGTACCCCTATCTGGAGGAGAACATCAGCCGCGAACTGGGTGGCCCGGCCAAGGTGCGGGTCGAGATCCAGGATCACTACATCATCTGGATCCAGCCGCCGCAGGCCAGCAAAATCTGGGTGCGGATCCCGCTGACCGAGATTGAAGATGACGATATCGAACCCCTCATCATCTATCTGAGCGTGTTGTTGGTGATCACCCTGTTTGCGGCCTGGCGTTTTGCCCGGCAGTTGGTGCGCCCGCTCGAGGATCTCGAGGCTGGTGCTGTTGCTGTTTCCAGGGGCCATTTCCCCGAGGCGCTGGGGGAGCTGGGCTCAAGGGAGGTGCGGCGGCTGACCCGCACCTTCAACCATATGTCGCACTCCATCAAGAGCCTGATCGAAGAGCGTAACCTGATGATGGCGGGGGTCTCCCACGATCTGCGTACCCCGCTGACCCGCATCCGGCTGGCCACCGAGATGATGTCCTCCGGTGACGAGTACCTCAAGGAGAGCATCAACGCCGACATCGATGAGTCCAATGCCATCATCGATCAGTTCATCGATTACATCCGCCCGGATGAAGGCCAGGATCTGGAGCCGATCGACCTGACCCAGCTGGTGCACGATACCTTGCTGATCTACTCGGAGCAGGGGCTGGAGGTCGATCTGGCGCTGCCGCAAGAGGCGGTGCGGGTGGCCTGCAATCCGGTCAGTATCCGGCGAGTGTTGAACAACCTCTCAAGCAACTCGCAGCGTTACGGGGCGAGCCGCTTGCATGCCGAGCTCAAGGACGATGGGCACTGGGTGCGCTTGCGCCTCTCCGATGATGGCCCCGGGATTCCGGAGCAGGACTACTCCCGGGTGCTCAAGCCGTTTACTCAGGGTAATGTGGCGCGGACTGTTGGAGGTAGTGGGCTGGGGTTGGCCATCGTGGCCAAGATAGTCGCCCAGCACCACGGCACTATCCGGTTGGGAAGCTCGGATCTCGGCGGCTTGTTGGTCGAGATGCGGCTGCCGAAACATCAGCCACAGGAGTGGATGGATTGAGAGAAGGGCGTATCTGTGGATACGCCCTTCTGCATGGTCAGCTCTTGGTTTCGACTGATGCTCGATAGCGTTTGCCGTACTTGAGCTGCTGGATCAACAGGGCGGCAACGATGAGCGCTAACCCGATGGGGGTGGCCGGATGGATGGTTTCGCCGATCAACAGATTGAGCAGCACCAGTGAGGCAAACGGCGAGATAAAGATGAGGTTGCTGATGGGGGCCGTGTTGGTGGCATGGCGCAGCGCCATCAGCCAGAGCACGAAACCGAAGCCCATTTCGAACAGTCCCACATAGATGGCACCAGCCCATCCCTGCCAGGCGGTCATGGCAAAATCGGAGAGCAACCAGGTCGCCACGACGATAAAAGGCAGGCTGATCATAAAGCCAAGCAACAGGCTGACGATGGGATCGCCCTGATTGCGGGTGTTGAGGATCCAGTAGCTGGCCCAGATGAGGGTCGAGACCAGCGCCAGCGTCACGCCGAGGGGGCTGTCGAACTGAAGGCCGAATACATCCCCTCTGGTGGCGATCACCAGTGCGCCAAAATACCCCAGCACGATGGCGACGCCATCGCGCCGACGCAGCTTCTGGCCGAGGAAGGGGACGGCCAGCAGACTGAGAGTGATGGCCCAGGTGTAGTTGAGGGTCTGCGCCTGCTGCGCAGGCAGCAGATCATAGGCTTTGAACAGCAACAGGTAATAGAGAAAGGGATTCAGCACGCCCAGAGTCAGGTAGTAGAAAGGGCGGGCCTTGATGTAGCTCCCCAGCAGCGGCAGTTTGCCCTGTTTGGCGACGACGGCTGTCAGTGTGAGAGTCGAGGTGAAGGCGGCCACAAGCAACAGTTGCACAGGTTCGAAATAGGCGAGGGAGATCTTGAAGGCTGTGGCGACCGTCGACCAGAGGGCAACGGCGCAAAGGCCATACTGATAGGCTTTCTTTTGATCTTTGAGCATGGGATGTCGTTCCACTGACAGAGGCAAGCGCACAGTCTACCAGTCTGCTTGTAACATTGTCGTTACCTTGGTGTTGGCAGCAGAGTGCGTTGCCGCAGGCGAGATCCATCTGTCACATAAAACTGCGCATAATCTGTTCGCTCTCCCTTGCGCAAATTTGAAAAATCCGTATAATCCCCTCCGCTTACCCATGAGGTAAGCCAGACGATATGTCTGCTGCTGAGTTTCCTGTTTACAGGAGCCAGCCATACAGTCCTCCCGATATGGGGGGAAACGTGAAAAATCACACCTCTGGCGGGAGCAATCTCGGTCGGGCGGTGTTGATTTATGTTCTTTTATCTATTGGAGCTCTGTCAATGCAGAACCAAAGAATCCGTATCCGCCTGAAGGCTTTTGATCATCGCCTGATTGATCAATCCACTGCGGAAATCGTTGAAACTGCTAAGCGCACTGGCGCGCAGGTTCGCGGTCCTATTCCGCTGCCGACTCGCAAAGAGCGCTTCACCGTCCTGATCTCCCCGCACGTCAACAAAGATGCGCGTGATCAGTACGAGATCCGCACTCACAAGCGTCTGGTAGACATCGTTGAGCCGACTGACAAGACCGTAGACGCCCTGATGCGTCTGGATCTGGCAGCTGGTGTAGACGTCCAGATCAGCCTGGGTTAATTACGGAAAGAGGTTGATAACAATGACAATCGGTCTTGTAGGTCGCAAAGTGGGTATGACTCGCATCTTCACTGAAGATGGCGTTTCTATCCCGGTGACTGTTATCGAAGTTGAAGCTAACCGTGTAACTCAGGTCAAATCTGTAGAAACCGACGGCTACAACGCTATTCAGGTTACCACTGGCGCCAAGAAAGCCAGCCGTGTGACCAAGCCGGAAGCTGGCCACTTCGCCAAAGCTGGTGTAGAAGCCGGTCGCGGTCTGTGGGAATTCCGCCTGAACAACGGTGAAACTTTCACTGTTGGTAGCGAGCTGAAAGTAGATCTTCTCGCTGACGTTAAGCTGGTAGACGTTACCGGCACATCCAAAGGTAAGGGCTTTGCTGGTACTGTTAAGCGCCACAACTTCCGCACCCAGGATATGACCCACGGTAACTCCTTGTCTCACCGCGTTCCGGGTTCTATCGGTCAGAACCAGACTCCGGGTCGTGTATTCAAGGGCAAAAAGATGGCTGGTCACATGGGTGCTGAGCGTGTAACGACTCAGAACCTGGAACTGGTTCGTGTTGACGCTGAACGCAACCTGCTGCTCATCAAAGGTGCAGTACCGGGTGCAACCAACGGCAACGTGATCGTCAAACCTGCCGTCAAAGCGTAACGTCTGAGGAGATAGTAATGGAATTGGTAATGAAAGACGCCAAGAGCGCTCTTGAAGTTTCCGAGACTACCTTCGGGCGCGAATTCAACGAAGCTCTGGTTCACCAGGTCGTCGTTGCATATGCCGCTGGTGCCCGTCAGGGTACTCGTGCGCAGCTGACTCGCTCTGAAGTGTCTGGTGGCGGCAAAAAGCCGTGGCGTCAGAAGGGTACTGGTCGTGCCCGTGCTGGCTCCATCCGTTCGCCCATCTGGCGTTCCGGTGGTGTGACTTTTGCTGCTAAGCCGCAAGATCACAGCCAGAAAGTAAACAAGAAGATGTACCGCGGCGCTATCCGTAGCATTCTGTCCGAGCTGGTACGTCAAGAGCGCCTGATCGTTGTTGAGAAGTTCGGCATCGAAGCTCCGAAGACCAAAGAACTGATCGCCAAGCTGAAAGAAATGGAACTGACTGACGTTCTGATCGTGACTGCTGAAGTCGATGAGAACCTGTTCCTGGCTGCTCGCAACCTGTACAAAGTTGACGTGCGTGACGTTGCCGGTATCGACCCGGTCAGCCTGATCGCTTTCGACAAGGTTCTGATGACTGCTGATGCAGTTAAGCAAATCGAGGAGATGCTGGCATGATCCGTGAAGAGCGTCTGCTGAAAGTTCTGAAGGCTCCGCACATCTCTGAAAAGAGCACCATGGTTGCAGAAAAGCAGAACACTATCGTGTTCAAAGTTGCTGTTGATGCTACCAAGGCGGAAGTCAAAGCTGCAGTTGCGAAACTGTTCGAGGTCGAAGTTGAGACCGTCCGTACCCTGAACATGAAGGGTAAGACCAAGCGCGCAGGTGCACGCGTAGGCCGTCGTTCCGATTGGAAAAAGGCTTATGTGACCCTGAAAGCTGGTCAGGACATCGACTTCATGGGCGCAGCCGAGTAAGAGGAGTTCTCAAAAATGGCAATCGTTAAGTGCAAGCCTACTTCTCCGGGCCGCCGCCACGTCGTCAAGATCGTCAATCAAGAGCTGTACAAGGGCAAGCCCTTCGCCGCTCTGCTGGACAGCAAAAGCAAGTCCGGTGGTCGTAACAACAACGGCCGTATCACTACCCGTCATATCGGTGGTGGTCACAAGCAGCACTACCGTATCGTCGACTTCAAGCGCGACAAAGACGGTATCCCGGCTAAAGTAGAGCGCCTGGAATACGATCCGAACCGTACCGCTAACATCGCTCTGGTGTTGTATGCAGACGGTGAGCGTCGTTACATCCTGGCTCCGAAAGGCCTGAAAGCTGGTGACGCGATCGCTTCTGGTGCTGATGCAGCCATCAAGGTAGGTAACGCCCTGCCGATGCGCAACATCCCGGTTGGTTCTACCGTTCACGCTGTAGAGATGAAGCCTGGTAAAGGTGCCCAGCTGGCTCGTTCCGCTGGTACTTTCATCCAGATCCTGGCTCGTGAAGGTAACTATGTAACTCTGCGTCTGCGTTCCGGCGAAGTACGTAAAGTTCTGGCCGAGTGCCGCGCTACCATCGGTGAAGTCGGTAACTCCGAGCACATGTTGCGTCAACTGGGTAAAGCCGGTGCAAACCGCTGGCGTGGTATTCGTCCGACCGTTCGCGGTATGGCGATGAACCCGGTTGACCACCCGCACGGTGGTGGTGAGGGTCGTAACAAGGGCATGCAGCCTGTGTCCCCATGGGGCCAGAAGGCTAAAGGCTTCAAGACCCGTAAGAACAAGCGTACCGACAAGTACATCGTACGTCGTCGTAACAAGTAATTGTTAACATAGAGGAATCACCATGCCACGTTCTCTCAAGAAGGGTCCATTTATTGACCTGCACTTGCTGAAGAAGGTAGAGAAAGCGGTGGAAAGCGGGGATAAAAAGCCGGTTAAAACCTGGTCCCGTCGTTCAATGATCATCCCGAACATGATCGGTTTGACCATCGCTGTCCATAATGGTCGTCAGCACGTTCCGGTTTTCGTTACCGAAGAAATGATCGGTCACAAACTGGGTGAATTCGCACCGACTCGTACTTATCGCGGCCATGCTGCTGATAAGAAGGCTAAGAAGCGCTAAGGGATAAATGATGGAAGCTATCGCTAAACACCGTTATGCCCGTACTTCTGCCCAGAAAGCTCGTCTGGTAGCCGATCAAGTACGTGGTCTGTCCGTAGACAAGGCTCTGAATATCCTGACCTTCAGCCCGAAAAAGGCTGCAGTGCTGGTTAAGAAAGTGCTGGAATCTGCCATTGCAAACGCTGAGCACAACGAAGGCGCCGATATCGACGCGCTGCGTGTTGCTACTATCATGGTCGACGAAGGTCCCTCCATGAAGCGCATCCGTCCGCGTGCCAAAGGTCGTGCGGATCGTATCCTCAAGCGTACCGCTCACATCACTGTAGTGGTATCCGACGCTAAGGCTGGGAGATAAGCAATGGGTCAGAAAGTACATCCTAATGGCATTCGCCTGGGTATTACCAAGCCTTGGAATTCTACCTGGTTCGCGAACACCAAAGACTTCGCTGACAACCTGTACAGCGATTTTCAAGTACGCCAGTTCCTGACCAAGGAACTGAAAAACGCGTCCTTGTCCAAGATCACCATTGAGCGTCCGGCCAAGAGCATCCGTGTGACCATTCACACCGCTCGTCCGGGTGTTGTAATCGGTAAGAAAGGCGAAGACGTTGAGAAGCTGCGCAAAGCTGTAGCCACTATTGCTGGCGTGCCTGCTCAGATCAACATTTCCGAAGTCCGCAAGCCGGAGCTGGATGGCAAACTTGTTGCCGACAGCATCACTTCCCAGCTGGAGCGTCGTGTAATGTTCCGTCGTGCTATGAAGCGCGCCGTACAGAACGCAATGCGCCTGGGTGCCAAGGGCATCAAAGTGGAAGTTTCCGGTCGTCTGGGCGGCGCTGAAATCGCGCGTACCGAATGGTACCGTGAAGGTCGTGTGCCGTTGCACACCCTGCGTGCCGACATCGACTACGCAACTTCTGAAGCCCACACCACTTACGGTGTGATCGGCGTTAAAGTTTGGATCTTCAAGGGCGAAGTTCTGGGCGGTCTGGCTGCTGTTAACGCTGCCGCTGCTCAAGAGCAAGCTCCTGCAAAGCCCAAGCGTGACAACAAGCGCCGCGCTGCTAAGTAAGGAGATTCGGTAAATGTTGCAACCTAAGCGTACTAAATTCCGCAAGACCCACAAGGGTCGTAACCGCGGTCTGGCCACCTCTGGTAACGAAGTATCCTTCGGTACCTTTGGCCTGAAGGCGACATCCCGTGGTCAACTGACTGCTCGTCAAATCGAAGCAGCCCGTCGTGCCATGACCCGTCACGTTAAGCGTCAAGGTAAGATCTGGATCCGTGTGTTCCCGGACAAGCCCATCACCGAAAAGCCCCTCGAAGTTCGTATGGGTAAAGGTAAGGGTAACGTGGAATACTGGGTTTGCCCGATCCAGCCTGGCAAGGTTCTGTACGAGATGGACGGTGTACCTGAGGCTCTGGCGCGTGAAGCGTTTGCCCTGGCCGCAGCTAAGCTGTCTGTTCAGACCACTTTCGTAATTAAGACGGTGATGTGATGAAAGCCCAAGATCTGCGTCAAAAGAGCGTCGAAGAACTGAACCAGGAGCTGCTGGGCCTGCTGCGTGAGCAATTCAACATGCGCATGCAAGCGTCCACCGGCCAGCTGGCTCAGACTCACACTCTGAAACAAGTGCGTCGTGACGTCGCACGTATCAAGACTGTACTGACTGAGAAGGCAGGTGCGTAATGACTGACAAGATCCGTACTCTGCAAGGTCGTGTAATCAGCGACAAGATGGACAAGTCCATCACTGTTGCTATCGAGCGCAAGGTAAAGCACCCGATCTACGGTAAGATCATCAAGCGCACTACCAAGCTGCACGTACATGACGAAAACAACGAGTGCAAAGCTGGCGACCTCGTGGAAATCCGCGAATGCCGCCCGCTGTCCAAGACCAAGTCCTGGACCCTGGTTGCCGTTGTAGAAAAGGCCTAATCGGTACTTTGTAGTCCAAGCGGCCCCTTTCAGGGGCCGTTTGTTTTTTAGGCTACCTTTTCTGAAAATCCTGTGTTATAGTTTCGCGCCTTTTGAAGGCAGCCAGATCCCATTAGGGATAAGAAGTAAACAAAGCGGAGCACTAAGATGATCCAGATGCAAAGTATGCTGGGTGTTGCCGACAACTCCGGCGCTCGCAGTGTAATGTGTATTAAGGTTCTGGGTGGCTCGCACCGCCGTTACGCCGGCATCGGCGACATCATCAAGGTTTCCATCAAGGAAGCCATTCCTCGCGGTAAAGTGAAGAAAGGTGATGTGTATAACGCGGTGGTCGTACGCACCCGTAAAGGCGTTCGTCGTCCGGACGGCTCTGTCATCCGTTTCGACAACAATGCGGCTGTGTTGCTTAACAACAACCAACAGCCAATCGGTACTCGTATTTTTGGCCCGGTGACCCGTGAACTGCGTAATGAGAAGTTCATGAAGATTGTGTCCCTGGCACCCGAAGTACTGTAAGGAGTCGAACGATGGCAGCTAAAATCCGTCGCGAAGACGAAGTGATTGTTCTTACCGGCAAAGACAAGGGCAAGCGTGGCAAAGTCACTCAAGTCCTGATTGCAAAAGGTAAGGTAATCGTGGAAGGCATCAACCAGGTGAAGAAACACCAGAAGCCGGTACCCGCACTGGGTCAGGCTGGCGGTATCGTCACCAAAGAAGCCCCCATCGATGTATCAAACGTAGCGCTGTTCAACTCTGCCACTGGCAAAGCTGACCGCGTTGGTTTCCGGATTGAAGACGGCAAAAAAGTCCGTTTCTTCAAATCCACCGGCGAACTTGTGAAGTAATTGGAGTTTAACGATGGCGAAACTGCATGATTACTACAAATCCGATGTAGTAAATGAACTGTCCAAGCAGTTCGGTTACAAGACTATCATGCAAGTCCCTCGGATCGAGAAAATCACCCTGAACATGGGTGTTGGTGAAGCGATCTCTGACAAGAAATTGCTGGAAAATGCT
Organism: Aeromonas sp. R4-2; assembly: GCF_040908295.1. NCBI lineage: Bacteria > Pseudomonadati > Pseudomonadota > Gammaproteobacteria > Aeromonadales > Aeromonadaceae > Aeromonas > Aeromonas sp. R4-2. The sequence goes on from NZ_JBFODL010000006.1 coordinate 145,895, forward strand.
GCTGCCGATATGGCTGCCATTTCCGGTCAGAAGCCGCTGATCACCAAAGCTCGCAAATCTGTTGCGGGCTTCAAGATTCGTGAAGGCTACCCGATAGGTTGTAAAGTAACCCTGCGTGGCGAGCGTATGTGGGAGTTCCTGGAACGGCTGATCTGCATCTCCGTACCGCGTATCCGTGACTTCCGTGGCCTGAACGCTAAAGCGTTCGACGGTCGTGGTAACTACTCCATGGGCGTGCGTGAGCAGATCATCTTCCCGGAAATCGACTATGACAAAGTCGATCGCGTCCGTGGTCTGGATATCACCATCACCACTTCCGCGAATACCGATGAAGAAGGCCGTGCTCTGCTGGCTGCCTTTAACTTCCCATTCCGCAAGTAAGGTTAGGGTTATGGCTAAAACATCCATGAAAGCGCGCGAAGCAAAGCGTGCCAAGCTGGTAGCCAAGTACGCGACCAAGCGTGCCGAGCTGAAAGCTATCATCGTTGACATGAACGCTTCTGAAGAAGCGCGTTGGGATGCTGTACTGCAACTGCAACAGCTGCCCCGTGATTCCAGTCCGTCCCGCCAGCGTAACCGTTGCAATATTACTGGTCGTCCGCACGGTTTCCTGCGCAAGTTTGGCCTGTCTCGCATCAAGGTGCGTGAGCATGCCATGAAGGGCGAAATTCCGGGCCTGAAGAAGGCTTCTTGGTAACGAATCTCGGGAGTTAGACTTATGAGCATGCAAGATCCGATCGCGGATATGCTGACCCGCATCCGTAACGGTCAGGCGGCGAGCAAAGTTGCGGTTTCCATGCCTTCTTCCAAGCTGAAAGTGGCTATCGCCAAAGTGCTGAAAGAAGAAGGTTACATCGCTGGCTACTCCGTAGCTGGTGACGTGAAGCCGGAACTGGAAATTGAACTGAAATATTTCCAGGGCAAGCCAGTTGTAGAACTGATCCAACGCGTAAGCCGTCCAGGCCTGCGTATTTACAAGCGCACTACTGATCTGCCGAAAGTTATGGGCGGTCTCGGTGTTGCTATCGTGTCCACGTCTAAAGGTGTGATGACTGACCGTGCTGCTCGCAAAGCAAGCATGGGCGGTGAGATCATCTGCTACGTCGCTTAATAGGAGGTAGGAAATGTCTCGTGTTGCTAAGGCACCCGTCACTATTCCTGCTGGCGTAGAGGTGACTCTGAACGGCCAGGAACTGACCATCAAAGGTGGTAAAGGTTCTCTGGTTCGCTCTATTCACGCCGGTGTAGAAGTGACCAAAGAAGACAATGTACTGAAGTTCGCCCCGCGCGGCAGCATCGCTGGTGCTGACGCTCAGGCCGGTACTGCCCGTGCATTGGTCAACAACATGGTAATCGGTGTTACCCAAGGCTTCGAGCGCAAGCTGCAGCTGGTTGGTGTAGGTTATAAAGCCTCCATCAAGGGCAATGCTGTTGCGCTGGCTCTGGGCTTCTCTCACCCGGTAGAGCATGCGCTGCCGGCTGGTGTGACCGCTGAGTGCCCGACTGCTACAGAAATCGTTCTGCGTGGCGTCGACAAGCAGCTGGTTGGCCAAGTCGCCGCCGATATCCGTGCTTACCGCGCTCCGGAGCCCTACAAGGGCAAGGGTGTACGCTATGCCAACGAGCAAGTGCGTACTAAAGAAGCTAAGAAGAAGTAAGGTAACACTATGGACAAGAAAGCAGCTCGTCTCCGTCGTGCTACTCGTGCTCGGAAAAAGATGCAGGAACTGGGAGCTACCCGTCTGGTTGTTCACCGTACCCCGCGTCATATCTATGCGCAGGTTATTGCAGCCAACGGTTCCGAAGTTCTGGCCTCTGCTTCCACAGTAGAGAAAGCCATCAGTGAAGCTCTGAAATACACCGGTAACGCAGATGCTGCTACCGCTGTAGGTAAGGCTATCGCTGAGCGTGCTATTGCCAAAGGCGTTCAGAACGTATCTTTCGATCGTTCCGGTTTCAAGTATCACGGTCGCATTGCTGCCCTGGCAGCTGCCGCACGTGACGCTGGTCTTCAGTTCTAAGCTAGGAGTCGAAGATGGCTAAAGTCGAATCTCAAGCCGGCGAACTGCAAGAAAAGCTCATTGCAGTAAACCGTGTTTCGAAAACTGTTAAAGGTGGTCGTATCATGTCCTTCACCGCGTTGACCGTGGTGGGTGATGGTAACGGCCGTGTAGGTTACGGTTACGGTAAAGCCCGTGAAGTTCCGGCTGCTATTCAAAAAGCAATGGAACAGGCTAAGCGTAACCTGAACAAGGTTGAGCTGAACAACGGCACTCTGCACCACCCAGTGCGTGGTGTTCACTCTGGCTCCACCGTGTTCATGAAGCCGGCCTCCCAAGGTACTGGTATCATTGCAGGCGGCGCTATGCGTGCTGTTCTGGAAGTTGCCGGTATCCACAACGTGCTGGCCAAGACCTACGGTTCCACCAACCCAATCAACGTTGTTCGCGCTACTGTAGACGCTCTGGTTCACGGTCAATCACCGGAACAGATCGCTGCCAAGCGTGGTCTGCGCGTTGAAGAAATTCTGGGGTAATGCGACATGGCTAACACTGTAAAAGTAACTCAAACTCGCAGCTCTATCGGCCGTCTGCCAAAGCACAAGGCGACTCTGCGTGGTCTGGGTCTGCGTCGCATTGGTCACACCGTTGAGCTGGAAGATACTCCTTGCGTACGCGGCATGATCAACCAGGTTTATTACATGGTTAAGGTGGAGGGCTAAGCATGCGTCTGAACACTCTGTCTCCGGCCGCTGGTTCCAAGCCTGAAAAACAACGTCGTGGTCGTGGTATCGGCTCCGGCCTGGGCAAGACTGGTGGTCGTGGTGTTAAAGGCCAAACCTCTCGTTCCGGTGGCGGCAAAGTTCGCAACGGTTTCGAAGGCGGCCAGATGCCTTTGAAAATCCGTCTGCCGAAGTTCGGTTTCTTCTCTCGCAAATCTTTGGTTTCTGCCGAAGTGCGTCTGAACGAAATCGCCCTGGTAGAAGGTGATGTGGTCGACCTGAGCACTCTGAAGCAAGCCGGTGTTGTTACTAAGAACATCGTGTTCGCTAAAGTTGTTCTGTCAGGCAACATTGACCGTGCTGTGACCGTTCGTGGTCTGTCCGTCACCAAAGGTGCACGCGCAGCCATCGAGGCCGCTGGCGGTAAAATCGAGGAATAATCAGTACAATGGCTAAGAAACCAGGATTGGATGTTAAAGCACAGGGTGGTCTGAGTGAACTGAAGAGCCGTCTGCTCTTCGTTCTCGGGGCGATTATCGTTTTCCGTGCAGGCTCTTATGTGCCGATTCCTGGTATTGACGCCGCCGTACTGGCCGAGTTGTTCCAGCAACAGAAGGGCACCATCATTGAGATGTTTAACATGTTCAGTGGTGGTGCACTCTCGCGTGCTTCTATTCTTGCGTTGGGGATCATGCCGTACATTTCGGCATCGATCATTATCCAGCTGCTGACAGTGGTTCACCCCGCTCTTGCTGAACTCAAGAAAGAAGGTGAATCCGGCCGTCGCAAGATTAGCCAATATACCCGTTGGGGCACGCTGGTTTTGGGAACTTTCCAGGCCATTGGTATTGCAACCGGTCTGCCGAATATGATGCATGGACTCGTGACTAATCCGGGTCTGGGCTTCTATTTCACAGCGGTTGTGAGTCTGGTCACCGGTACCATGTTTTTGATGTGGTTGGGTGAACAGATTACCGAGCGTGGGATTGGTAATGGTATCTCGTTGATTATTTTCACAGGTATCGTTGCTGGTCTGCCGCATGCCATTGGCGCTACGGCCGAACAGGCACGTCAAGGGGAATTGCACATCCTGCTGTTGTTGTTGCTGGGCTTGATTGTTTTCGCAGTGACTTACTTTGTGGTGTTCGTGGAGCGTGGTCAGCGTCGTATCGTCGTTAACTATGCCAAGCGTCAACAAGGCCGCCAGGTATTTGCCGCGCAAAGCACACACCTGCCGTTGAAAGTGAATATGGCTGGTGTGATTCCTGCGATTTTCGCATCCAGTATCATCCTCTTCCCGGGGACCATTACCTCTTGGTTTGGTCAGGGCGAGGGTAAAGTAGCTGATATCCTGCAACAGGTCTCTATGGTCCTGCAGCCGGGTCAACCGCTTTACGAGATGCTGTATGCAGCAGCCATTATCTTCTTCTGCTTCTTCTATACCGCGCTGGTGTTCAACCCCCGCGAGACAGCAGATAATCTGAAGAAGAGTGGAGCCTTTATCCCGGGGATCCGCCCGGGCGAGCAGACAGCACGTTACATCGATAAGGTTATGACTCGCCTGACATTGGCAGGTGCGCTCTATATAACCTTTATCTGTCTGGTACCCCAGTTCTTGATGACTGCCTGGAACGTACAGTTCTACTTCGGTGGCACTTCGCTGCTGATTATCGTGGTAGTTATCATGGACTTCATGGCTCAGGTACAAACCCATATGATGTCTCATCAATATGGCGACGTCCTGAGGAAGGCCAACCTGAAGGGCTACGGCCGCTAAAGGTCGGCGTAGTTACGGAGTTAAGCAATGAAAGTTCGTGCTTCCGTTAAGGCAATCTGCCGTAACTGCAAAATCATCAAGCGTCACGGTGTGGTGCGTGTGATTTGCAGCGAGCCAAAGCATAAACAGCGCCAAGGCTAATTTTTTACGGTTAGTACTTGCAACAAATAGTTGTGCTGGCTAATATAGCCAGCCAACTTTTGTTGTGTATTGGTTGACCGCCACGTATCCGCTCACGGGCTTTGTGGTGGTCGTAATCTACTATATGTAGGAGTGAATAGTGGCCCGTATCGCTGGCATTAACATTCCTGACCATAAGCATGCAGTCATCGCTTTGACTGCGATTTATGGCGTCGGTCGTACCCGCTCCAAGGCCATCTGTGCCGCAGCCGGTATCGCTGAGAATGTGAAAATTAAAGACCTGGACGAAGCTCAGATCGAGAGTCTGCGTGAACAAGTAGGTAAATTCACCGTTGAAGGTGACCTGCGTCGTCAGATTTCCATGAACATCAAGCGATTGATGGATCTGGGTTGCTACCGTGGTTTGCGTCACCGTCGTAGCCTGCCTGTTCGTGGTCAACGTACCAAGACCAACGCTCGTACCCGTAAGGGTCCGCGCAAGGCTATCAAGAAGTAACGGGAAGGTAGAAAATGGCTAAAACTCCGACTCGTGCTCGCAAGCGCGTTAAAAAGCAAGTGAGCGACGGTATTGCGCACGTTCATGCATCTTTCAACAACACAATCGTGACCATTACTGACCGTCAGGGCAATGCTCTGTCTTGGGCTACTTCTGGTGGTTCCGGTTTCCGTGGTTCTCGTAAGTCCACCCCGTTCGCTGCTCAGGTAGCTGCCGAACGCGCTGGTGAGATGGCCAAAGAATATGGCGTCAAGAACCTGGAAGTCATGGTCAAAGGTCCGGGTCCCGGTCGTGAGTCTTCCATCCGCGCCCTGAACGCGGCTGGTTTCCGCATCACTAACATTACTGATGTGACTCCGATCCCGCACAACGGTTGTCGTCCTCCCAAGAAGCGCCGCGTATAACGCTGTAGCTACTTGGTCTAGGATTGTTGGAGAAAGAAGATGGCAAGATATATCGGTCCTAAGCTTAAGCTTAGCCGTCGTGAGGGCACCGACCTCTTCCTGAAGTCAGGTGTTCGTGCGATTGATTCTAAGTGCAAGATTGACACTGCCCCTGGTCAGCACGGAGCGCGTAAAGCCCGTCTGTCCGACTACGGTGTTCAGCTGCGCGAGAAACAAAAAGTTCGTCGTATCTACGGCGTATTGGAAAAACAGTTCCGCAACTACTACCGCGACGCTGCCCGTCAAAAGGGTAACACCGGTGAAAACCTGTTGCAGCTGCTGGAAGGTCGTTTGGACAACGTTGTTTACCGTATGGGCTTCGGCGCTACCCGTGCTGAATCTCGTCAGCTGGTGAGCCACAAGGCCATCATGGTAAACGGTCGCGTTGTGAACATTCCTTCTTTCCAGGTTTCCCCTGAGGACGTGATCTGCGTTCGTGAGAAGGCTAAGAAGCAAGCGCGTATCAAAGCTTCCCTGGAAGTTGCTGGTCAGCGTGAGAAGCCGACTTGGGTAGAGGTTGACGCCGCTAAAATGGAAGGTGCTTTCAAGCGTCTGCCAGAGCGTTCCGACCTGTCTGCCGACATTAACGAACAGCTGATCGTCGAGCTTTACTCCAAGTAAAGCTAGCTTCTAAAGAGAGGACACAATGCTGGGTTCTGTAACAGATTTTCTTAAACCGCGGCTAGTTGACATCGAGCAAGTTAGCCCGACTCATGCGAAAGTGACTCTTGAGCCACTCGAGCGTGGCTTTGGTCACACGCTGGGCAACGCCCTGCGTCGTATTTTGCTGTCATCTATGCCCGGTTGTGCAGTTACTGAAGTCGAAATTGACGGGGTACTGCATGAGTACAGCAGCAAAGAAGGTGTACAGGAAGACATTCTTGAAATCCTGCTCAACCTGAAAGGTATCGCTGTGAAGCTGGAAGGCAAGGACGAGGTAACTCTGTCCCTGACCAAGTCTGGAACAGGCCCCGTTACCGCTGGTGATATCACTCACGGTGATGAAGTCGAGATCGTAAACCCGGAGCACGTAATCTGCCATCTGACTGGTGCCAATGCTGAAATCAGCATGCGCCTGAAAGTTCAGCGCGGTCGTGGTTATGTGCCTGCTTCTGCTCGTGTTCACAACGATGACGAAGAGCGTCCTATTGGTCGCCTGCTGCTGGACTCCGCGTTCAGCCCCATCGTTCGTATTGCCTACAATGTTGAGGCAGCACGTGTGGAACAGCGTACCGACTTGGACAAGCTGGTCATCGACATGGAGACCAATGGTACTCTGGATCCTGAAGAAGCCATCCGTCGTTCTGCCACTATTCTGGCCGAGCAACTGGAAGCCTTCGTGGATCTGCGCGATGTCAGCGTGCCCGAGAAGAAAGAAGAGAAACCCGAGTTTGATCCGATTCTGCTACGTCCTGTCGATGATTTGGAGCTGACAGTTCGTTCTGCGAACTGTCTGAAGGCAGAAGCTATCCACTATATTGGTGATCTGGTACAGCGTACCGAAGTTGAGTTGCTTAAGACTCCTAACCTCGGTAAGAAGTCCCTGACTGAGATCAAGGACGTGTTGGCCTCCCGTGGTCTGTCTCTTGGCATGCGCCTTGAGAACTGGCCGCCCGCCAGCATCGCTGACGAGTAATCCAGATTACGGGTTTCACAGATTTAGTTAGAAGGATAAGGTCATGCGCCATCGTTTGAGTGGTCGTCAACTGAACCGGAACAGCAGCCATCGTCAGGCAATGTTCCGCAACATGGCCAGCTCCCTGGTTCGTCATGAGATCATCAAGACGACTCTGCCTAAGGCAAAAGAGCTGCGTCGTGTAGTTGAACCGCTGATCACCCTTGCCAAGACTGATAGCGTTGCTAATCGTCGCCTGGCATTTGCCCGTACTCGCGATAACGCGATCGTGGCTAAGCTGTTCAATGAACTGGGCCCGCGCTACCTGGAGCGCGCCGGCGGTTATACTCGCATTCTGAAATGCGGTTTCCGTGCAGGCGACAACGCCCCTATGGCTTATATTGAGCTGGTAGACCGCCCGGCCGCTGCTGAAGCAGCTGCTGAGTGATAAAGAAAAAGCCGGGCTTGTCCCGGCTTTTCTTTTAATCCATTCTGATACTGCCTCAACTGCCTCAACTGCCTCAACTGCCTCAACTGCCTCAACTGCCTCAACTGCCTCAACTGCCTCAACTGCCTCAACTGCCTCAACTGC
>NZ_JBFODL010000006.1:153702-154175 GCF_040908295.1 Aeromonas sp. R4-2
ACTGCCTCAACTGCCTCAACTGCCTCAACTGCCTCAACTGCCTCAACTGCCTCAACTGCCTCAACTGCCTCAACTGCCTCAACTGCCTCAACTGCTTCAACTGCTTCAACTTACCATTCAACCTCTTCTATATAAGAACTAAGAGTTGTCCCAGAGCCTGGCGGAATAGTTAATTGCTTGCCCTGTTCACTTAGCATCATCGGCCAGTTCGATATCGCCCACCAGTGCCGCGCAGGGATCTACATACACCCGTTTGCCCAGTTGTGGGCGTTTTCCCTTGTAGGGTCTCAGTCGCAAGTCCATTTTGGCCTCCTTGTTTTCGGCCATTCTAGCAACCTGGAACCAGTTTCTGTGGATAAGTTTGTATAAAAGCTGTGATTGGAGATGAATAACTAAAAAAGTGGCCTTTTTTGCAATTTTATTGCCGCTGAGGGGTTGCCAGAACGAATTCACTCCCTATAATGCGCCTCCAT
>NZ_JBFODL010000007.1:0-416188 GCF_040908295.1 Aeromonas sp. R4-2
CCTGACCACCATCCCTACGAGCTGTTCCTGCAACTGGAGGGGATTGAGCACCGAACCACCAAGGTGCGCAGGCCGCAGAGCAACGGCTTTATCGAACTGCTGCATTGAACCTTGCTGGATGAACACTTCCGTATCAAGGGAAGGACGACCTGGTATGAGTCGGTAGAGCAGATGCAGACAGACCTGGATAGCTACCTGGAGCACTACAACACCCAGCGGCCACATCAAGGCAGGATGATGGAGGGTCAAACCCCCTACAGCATGTTCAAGAAGGGTCTGAAATTGATACCGAAGGAAGTGCGCACTAAAGTAGCGTAAACAAGACACCGGTTTGAGGCCGGTGTCAGGTGATAACTAGATCTGTACACATAATTAAAATAATATCTGGATAATAATCACATCCATTTACCACGTCGAATCGCTGTGATCTCTTTTTCGACGTTGTTAACCGTATATCGTTCAAGATTAAACAACGATGAATAGAATCCAGCATCTTTTACGGTTCTATGTAGATTTTCACCATTTAAATCCAATGAACCAGCGGGCCGAGTCGAAACATTTAACAGAAGAACTCCGTTTGGAGATAAGACTCTGTTTAGTTCAGATGACAAGTGAGAGATATCATCCAGATCAAGATGCTCCACGACATCACAACAAGTGATGAGATCAAAATAATCATCCGGGAAAGGAATAGCTTGACTCCGCAATAAAAATAGCTTTTGAGAACTAATGCCTCTTTCCTTGGCTATGTCTAAAGCAACTGAACTCACATCAACCCCATACGAATCCTTTCCAAACAATTTAGATCCTAATAGGCCAACAACGAATCCAGCTCCACAGCCATAATCAAGGTGTTTTTCACCAACAGCCCGAATAACTTCGGCATTTTCAAGAACAATTCTATACCCAGGACTGAATTCAGCCTTCAGATAGTCAGGATTGGAAAGGAAAACATTGTTGTAGATTTCATGATAAAGAGAGTAACTCATAGTTTTTTCCTAAAGTTTAGTTATTTAATCACATACCAGGTTGGGTATTCACAATAAGGAATTGGTTCATGGCACTCTATCAAGTTAAGCTTTAGTGAGTTCTTTTTAATAAAATCATCTACTACAGAAATAACTTTCGGCCAATCCGCGTGATAATCATCACCTGCAAAAACCCCCCCGACCTTCAATTTAGGAAACCAATCATGTAATGTTTTCCCTTCCTCCTCTCCTGTATGAGCATAGCCGTCAACATATATAAAGTCAAAATACTCATCCGGAAACATATCTAATGCCTCATCGAATTTCATCTTTAACAAAGCATATTTTTCTCTATACTTATCAAGTCTCATAAAGGCAGACTTATACTGATTTATGTCATGCCCACGGTCACCAGCATACATATCAACACCGTATAAAAATGATAATTGCCCCAGTTCCATTATTCTTTCTGAAAAAATACCTTCCGCCACACCAAGCTCTATACCAACACCACCTTTTCGAGCATAAAAAATAACACTTTCACGTTTAGGTATATTCATAATTTTGATACTCCATAAATAAATGCTGACTCAAGTTTTTTCTTATAAGCATTGCGACCATAATCCGGGGCAATCGCTTGGCAATAATCAGTTATTTTATCCAGTTCACATCGTTGTTCTTGAGTGATTGGAGAACCAGGATATTTACTAAGTGCCAATAAAAAACGACAAAAATCGTCCTCATATGTCAAATCATCTACTGAGAAACACATATTCCGGAAGAGATAATCAAGATCTACATCGCTGATGTTATCAATTTTCAACAATCGAGCGAGTTCAGGATATAAATCACTATCCTCACCCACAACGGCATGATAATCAAAAACTGCAAACGGTATTTTATTGCGGGCCGCATCATATAATAACGTAGAGTATGTTGACAGAAGCAGATCACAATTTACTAATACTTGATCAATAGAAATATCTAACAACCCAGTTATTACATCATCAATTAATATAACATTTTCTAAACCAGCTGTAACTCGGAGAGAATAGTCCTCAGGATGTGGACGAATGAGAAATAGAGTGTCTTGATTTTTCTTACTCATCTTTATAATCAGAGTACTAACATCACTACTGCTGACTCCGTGAGCGCCAGTCCAATGCAGATTGGTCGCTATCATCACTCGACGCTCAAAACGAGACACCCAATTACCAAACTTGCGAGCTAAAAAATCGGGTGATGATTTGTAGTTAGGCCTTACATTGCCAGCAGAAAATACCTTTGAGCGAATCACGCTATGGGAGCGTACCATTATTTCTTTTGCAGCCATTTCACTCCAAGCAAGTGTATATTCAGTCACAGTCGTAAACACATCTGGTAATGTAATACCATGCTGGAGAGTGAACGTCACCACTTGTAACTCTCGGGCTTTGACAATTAGCCGCGAGCAGGAAAGATGCATCGGCGACAGCGGACCAAGCGTTGATGTTAACAGCATATCACCAGCTTTCATTTTATTCATATCAAAATCACGAAGATATGAATTATCAATCGCATGGTTGTTTAGAAATTTTTTGACAACAATTAGATGATGAAATGCTAAATTCCCATCATTTACTATTACATATAAATTGTCAGAACCAACACGAGTGGCTAAACCGCGGAGAAATGCAAGATCTTGAAAAAAATGAATAATATAAAATAACGAAGGCTTTCTTTTTGTCAGCAAAAAATTCGTCAATCCATCGTTCACATCTTCATTCAAGTGCTCAATTACTGATGTCTCCTGATTTTTATGCGATAGTTTTACTGCAAAAAATTTCGGTTTGCTAATACATTTTCTATCTCGATATGGATCTATGTTATTCCAATGTGAGGCAATTAAGTCATACTGTTTATCGATATAATCAAGACCAATCTCGATATATTCAATTGCAATAATGCTCAATCCAGATGAGTTGATGAGCCGCAACCACCCCTCTTCGGTCGCAGTCGTATTAAATTGAAATGAAAACGATGGCCCAACCTGAAATACAACAACACACGATTCTACGCCATCAAGAAGTGTCGAAATGATCGATGGTATTTGTGCCTCACAATATTGATTAAGCAAAACTTTTTCGATCTGACTACACCATAAATCAAACAGACCATGCTTACTGTTACTAAAATCAACGTGTTGAACCGAAGCGACTCCTTGGTGCATTTTAACAAAAAAATCAGTGCAACAATCCTTATAGTTCTGTGAGGGTTCAACAAAATTGGTCATCATTAAATTCCAACTATTGGAGAAATTAATTTTTCCAGAAATGCTGTACGAAATTTTGTTATATAGTATCTAATACCATTATAGATATACCCAACAAGCCCATAGCTAGTTACAATTTGACCTTCCCGCCATAATGCGCGCCGCACAATACCATAATTAACCCTGCGAAGCCTATCTGTTTTCCTGATAGATGCCTCCAACTCATGATTGATTATTATATGTTTTGATTCACCACTCGCATCATCAGTTCTACGCGAAGAATAAATAATTGAGACCTCTCTGCTCGAGGGATGGCTAAGCACCCTATTCACTGTTGCCAAAACACCACTGATGTCATATACAGATGGCGACTTAAAAAAATCTGCAACCAGTGACTGCTCATGATTCATGGACAATTTAATCGGTTCCATTTTTAAGGAGTATTCAGAAACAGAATCGATATTATCTGGCTCGAGAAGCTTCTCTATAAAATGCCAATGCCGCAGCACCGCTGAGTGATTAACAGAGTACTCGGCCTTGGTTGATGACCCCATCAATCCATACGCATAACTCATATGAGGTGATGGATTTATCTTGTTATAATTTGATAAATAGACAAACCCACTAATACATTTTACCGCGGGATAGAGACCAGAAAGAATCTCCGACACGGTACCGTACAGCCCCGAGTCAACTATGATTGCATTACTGCCTGCTAATGAAGAAAAATGTTCAGCCAAACATTCTCTTTGTCTATTCAGATAGTTAACTATGGAGTTATCGATTTCATTTTTTGAATCTGCAGAAAGCCATTGTTTGACAGAACCCGGTGTTATTTTTGCCTCAAGAATCGTCGAGTCAAACGAGGATAAGTACCGTTCTGTATTAATTTCATTTTGTTTTGATAGTAACTTTTCAATTAGATATCTTACCGTTTTGTTTTTGAAAACTATTGAGCAAACATGCCCTCCCCACATTGGATCTTCTGCTAAAGCAGCTTTGATTGCTGCTATTCTTGATACGGGGAAATCATATAAATCATAACTAGGGTTTATATGATTAATTTTCAAAAACAATCTAAATAGCTCATATAAAACGACACCAGCTCTACGGCAAAAATAAACTCTAGTGCTAGCCGTTGTCGAGTACATCGTAGCTAGCGCATGAAGTCTATGGCAAAACTCGTAGAAGTAAGGCCCCATGGTATCACGGTAAAGTTCCTCAGAATTCATGATTATATTCACTCCCATAGTGAGGAATATCGATAAATGCGATTTCCTTTTTATCTTTGAGATCGAGGTAGTATCTGACATCTTGATTATATTGTTCCAGAGAAACTCCTCCTGCTCGTCTAATCGCCCACAAATACATTTCTGGGTGCACGAGGGAAAGAGGTATATTTGTTTTTTGGCTCGAATCTAGACCTATTTTGCCAGCACACCCCTGACGAACAAACAGCATGATATTTTGTTTATACCAAAAATTGATACCAGGCATATTCCAGATCACAGGCCTGATGATATCAAAACAATCAAAACCTAAACGAATAAAATGCTCGCTCCAGTATGATGGCCAGTTTTCACTTTGGTGACCGGTGCCACCTTGATAAGGAATAGCTGCGGAGAAAAGTATCACATCGCTATGACAAGTCAAATTACCTACAAATGTTGAATGGCTTTCAACCGGAAGATGTTCCGCCACCTCCAGTGATATAGCTAAATTGAATTTTCTACCCAGTTCTACTTTTTCACAAACATTCCTTTCCATCCAAAATTCATCAGGAATCATCAACATCTCTTTGGCAGAAGATGACCCTTCAACACCCACAACGTCTTCAACTCCGAGATAATGAGCAGCGGCAAGCCATGAACCAGTACCACACCCGATATCAACTATTGATTCTGGCTTCTTTATAATATCGAAGAGACAAGACAATACTTTAACCCCAGAACGATAAGATGCCGAGGCCTGATCCTGATAAAAACCCTTGTTGTAAATATTTGAACTATCCATTCCACTTCCCCCTCAGTATGATATGCCCCAATTTTTTCATTATTTTCTCTTTATAATAAAAAAATGCCGTTCTGGGTGTTAGAGTGGCATTTACTTGGTTCGCACGAGCATTTATATAATCCCCATTATAGTTATCACCGAGATGATGTATATTGTTTGTCGAAACACCATATCTATTTGCCAACCAAGAAAAAGCATCACCACGATGTTTTGAAACGCCCACTTCACTACTCATGAACACTTCATAGTTAAATTTCACGCCCTTGAGTTTTAGAAGCTCACGGACAAAGTCCGAAGATAAATACATATCACTGAATAATACTATCTTTTTCCCTCTCGCCTCTTGCTTCGTTAACTCATTTGCAAGTCCGGTATTCAAAGTCAGCAAATTTGACTCAACCAACATTTCTGCTTTTAATAAAAGCTCATTATTTATTTCTGGGTCAACTAGAAGGGCTTGCTGGATTTCGAGGATTTTATGAATCGACGGTTCTGGAATGACTTTTTTGTCATACAAGTCATACAACCAATGATGTGACTTATATCTGGAGTAAAAAATTCTGTCTACGTTAGATTTTTTGCTTCCACTAAGCTGATGTATTTTTTTCGATATCAAATAGAAACGGACATCTTCCGAAGTTCCATCGCGTAACAACAATGTGTCGAAGATGTCGACAGATATGACCACAACATCATCATTAATTTTATATTTCATAAACTTAATGCCACCTTCGAGATTTAACTATACCACTTCAATTTGCGGGAGCTTACTCTTAACAAATTTAATTATCTCATCACGGTAAGCAAATGATGCAATGATTATCAATTTAGACTTCGTATTGTGTAGCTCATCAGGGTTTCTAACATCGATTCCATTTAGCACCGGAACAGTCTGCCAAGAACGATCATAATGAGCGTTAGGATTAAACCCAGCAGATGTCAAAATTCTGGAAATTCTCGCTCCCATCTCTCCTGCACCATAAATAGAAAAATTATCTCTATACCGATTCACAGTTGATAATAGCGACACAACATAATCATCTGGAAATACATTTTCATTAAACTGCAGAAACAATCTATAGTCGATGATAGCTTGCGTTGGCCATGATTGAGCAGACAAACAAGCCATATTTTTCTCGACAGAAAGCATGGCCACTATGCTTTGGCAACATTGATGCTTTGACAATGCATTTACTAGTACATTTAAGCGACTAACATCGAAATATAGTTTCAAGCATGCAAGTCTTCTCTCCAACAGTACAGACAGCTCATTCAAGTGACTTCGATATTTATTCGGCGTGACTTTTAACATATTGCAGTAACTGGCCAGCAATGCATACATTGCTTCCGGCGTAAATGTTTCATTTTGCATCAAATATTGTTCAACATTATGATGCCATACCGCTGCACGGGTTTTATCCATTCGGTCTTTTACCGTGGACATAGAACCTTCTCGACGATAATAGACTACGCCTACCGAATGATGAGTGATCAGATTAGCGCCTTGCATGACTCTTCGCAAAAGCAGATCATAGTCCTCATGACCACCATCTACACGGCTATCTTGAGAAAATCCCCCGCAGGCACGGACTTCATTCGTCCGGAATAGATAGATATGAGGAGGACCAATGTTCACCATTAACAATGCCGATAATGCATCAGAAAATGCAGGAATAATATCCCTTTCCTTGCCCGTATCTTCGTTTACCTCACGAAAGCCAATACAGCCAATTGTATTCTCTGATGCCATCATGGCTACTTGGTTAGCAATACATTCAGGTAATAACTCATCATCCGCATCAAGAAACTTGATATAACTACCTTTTGCCGCCTTCAATCCAGCATTACGAGCTGCTGATAAGCCTTGATTATTCTGTCTCAACAGGATAAGTGGGAAACTATATCCTTCTTGTTCAATTTTTATCGCAGGTTCACTTCCATCATCTACTACGATGACTTCAATGGCATCATATGTTTGGCGTTGTACAGAGATTAATGCACGAGAGAGCAAGTGCCCTTGTTGATAACAAGGAATAACAATTGTCACCAGTTGATTTTTTTTATTCTGCATTTAAACCTCTTTGCCTTTTGAGCTCACAATTGGTCATACGCTTGCACTGCTAACTGCCAGGACTATCTCTAGGAGAATAGCCATTTAAACACAGCCTTTATAAGTGAAAATCTCTACCACGCACGAGGCATTATCGCAGGTCGACTTTATCGCCTTCACCATTTCATTGCAGAATGCTCTCGACGCTACGCTATAGGTTCTTAACTTCAGATTTGACGCCTCTGCCAGGGTAATCACCTTGATATCATTCATATATAAAGAGCCACGCTCGGCTCGTCGATCAATAATGTGGGTTACGCGAATACCATGTTTGGTTAACAGCTCATAAACTCGCAATCCCAGATCTCCGGCTCCGTAAAGCGCGGTTTCAACTTTGTTCTTTTCTTGCAAGAGCTGCAGCAACACAGGAGCCACCTTCTCATCATTCTGGTAGGTGGCCAACTCTCCGCAAAGCTGCAATTGATCCGGGAACGCAAGCGCCGCCGCACCTGGGTACCAAAAGCAGGTCTGAAGGATAGGATTAACTCCATCCAATAAAAGCTGGTATGCCTGTTCACCTGAGCCAACGCTCTCTTTGAGCAACATGATGTCGCGCTGTGACACTAAGGGGTTGCTTTCCCCAGCGGTCAGAGGGATAGGTAAATAAGCCAGGATGCACGCCTCTTGCCACATCGGATAAGCAATCAGGCGATACAGGATGGCCACAAAGTGATGTCGCTCAGATAAGGACGGCCCCTGTTCAAGCCAGCCGGTTTCTGTGGCCAGTTTCCCCCAGTGCAAGACCGTCTTGGTGAAGTTCTCCAGATAAGCATCATGCAGAATAGATTCATCTGGCCGTAGCACGCCGACAGGCGCGATCCCTCCCCCATCTACCCGCTGATACGACCGAGTGGAATTGAGAACACCATTAAGCAGGATCTCGCTCACTTCCGGATAGGCGGCCAGTTGAGATGCCCATCCTTTGCACGCCGCAGGCTGAAACACCTGCAGTTTTTGGCCCAGTGCTACTCGGCTCGCACGCTGACTGGCATAAAACATGAAGTAGTTAACATCATTCAGCCCAGCCAACTGATGGAGATTTTGTAACAGGCTGCCACCACATCCCCAATCGAGAATAGCGATCTCGGAGCTGTTTCTTACCCCCTGTTGCACCAAGTATTGCCGCAACCATTGCCTCTGCTGCTGCAAATGGACAACGATCTGCGACCGAGCTCTTTCCAGCCAGCTCAACACCTCATGCCAGAATGGCGTATCTACTAACTCAGACAAAGTGCGATGCTGCTGAAGAGCACAGCTGGTGGGGCATTTAAGTCCAAGATCCTCAAGCAGTTCGGCCAGTGTATATCCACGTCGCTGACAGAGCGGATGCAACAGCTCCAACGACCAGTCACGACTCGGGAGGTAGCTGGAACGACGGGAAACCGCCAAAGTCTTGACAGTCAGTCTGTGTCCGGGTATCTGTGCAAGAAGACGCGCGATAACATCACCTTCGCGCAATAGACAGAACAGCGTAGTGATACCCTGTTGCTGGCATCTCTCTATGAGCCAGCGAGCAAACACGTAAAGGACCGGCGCGTAGATACGACCAGCTAACTCTGAGCTGGTCGAGCCATCACTCAGCCAGCGCCATTGGCGCCGCAACCGCTCTAAGCCTGGAATGCAAAGAGGAAACAGACGCTGCTCGTACTTCACTTGCGCGAGGTAATCATCCCCTAACCCAACATGACAGGCGCTTAGCCCGGAGGCCTTTGCCATCTGCAGGTCGGTAATTTTGTCGTCCCCAATGTGCAAAACCGATGCAGGCGGCCATTGCTGCTCGGCCAGCAGGCGCTGATACAGACCCCCATCCTGTTTGCTGGCCCGATATTCGCCAGAAACATAGATCCTATGCAGCAACAGCTGCGGAGCCTTAGTACTGAAGAAGCGCTGCAACAGGCTGGCAGGCAGATACATATCGGAAAGCAGCACGATCAGTAGGCCGCGCTGTTGCTGACTGAGCAGCCAATCGACCAGTACCGGATTAAGCCACCAGTTGTCGTATTCCAGCTGCTGCTCCAGCTGGGCCAACTGCTCCCCCTGAGCGCTGGGCCAGCAAGCATAGATGTGCTCTAGCCGCACCTCTCTGTGACCTTCTCGCTGCATCATCTGACGCCGAGCCATCGATTCAGCCTCTTTACGGTATTCGACAAAGGCATCAGGATCATCATTGCACAGAATACCTAACTGGTAAGCTTGTACTGCCAGCTGATGCCAGAATTGCTCGACGGTTCCGGCGTGACGGAAGATCAAAGTGTCGAAGACATCACATGAAATGGCACGGATCGGCTGCGCTCGCAGAGCTCCATCCAATTTCGATAGATAACTCATCATGCTTATCTCCCTGTCATCGGCTGAGCCAGGTGTCGATAGTGTTGCAGCGCATTGTCGACGGCATCATCCATATCGAAATAGCGGTACTCGGCAAGGCGCCCCAAAGCAATCAGTTGCGGGAACTGGGCCAATTCATCGCGGCAAGACTGATAGTTCTGTTTGGCTGCGTTGGTAAACAACGGGTAGTAAGGCTCGAGCCCCTGTTCCGGCTGATAGTCACAAGGATATTCGTATACGATACTGGTGCCGAGATGAACCTGCCCGCTGAAATGCTTGAATTCGGTGATCCGCGTGAAGGCTTCTTCATTCGGATAATTGACGGTGGTGACAGGCTGAAATTGCTCTTGCGCCAGATGGCGATGTTCAAAACGCAGTGAGCGATATGGCAGGCAATTCCCTTCTGCCGGCATCAACTGATCCAGCCTACCGGTATATATCAGTGGGCCATCGAAAGGAAGACCATCCAGCAGCACCCTCTTCTGCAGCCAGTCCAACCTGACATGCTGTTCCATAGGGGTCGACAACCTTACGTCAATCAAGGGGTGCGCAAGTATGCGCTCAAACATTGCGGTATAGCCTTCCGCCGGCACCGCCTGCCAGGGATCGGTGAAGTAGCGATCATCCCGACTCACCACCACGGGCACTCGTGCCGTCACCTCGGGGGAGATCTGCTCGGGCGGTACCCCCCACTGTTTACTGGTGTAGTTGACGAAGGCTTTCTGATAGATGAAATCTGCCAATTCACCCAGCAGGGGATGCGCCTCTTTGCGCAGTTCCAGAATAGGCACTCTGGCACCATCACCAAACCGGGTACGCAGGGCCTCAATCATGGCGGCGGCTTTGTCGGTCTGAAAGCAACGTTCGATGCTGGTCAGGTTGAACGGGATCGGCACCAGCTGCCCGTCGATGCGTGACAACACACGATGCTCATAAGGCAGCCACTCGGTAAACTGCGACAAGTAATCCCAGACTTCCTTGTTATCGGTATGGAAGAGGTGTGGACCATAGCGATGGACCAACACACCATGCTCGTCATACTCGTCAAAGCAGTTGCCACCGATATGGTCGCGCTGTTCCAGCACCAGCACCTTCCAACCAAGCTGGCTGGCCATTCGCTCAGCCATGACGGCACCGGAAAGCCCGGCGCCAATGACGATCGCCTGATAACTCATGCCGCCTCTCCAAACAATTGTTGCATAACCCGTGCTGGATGAGCTCGCTGCGCCCACGCCAGTTGATGTCTCTCATCGAAGAACCAGCCTGGCGCCAGCTTCGCTACCTCGGTAACTGACTGTTCGATAAGTTGCGTGAAGCGGGCAACGTCATCCTGCCGCAGAAAGTAGAGCGCGGCAGAGTAATAGTGATGTGAACGTCCTTGCGCAATTATCACCGGATCCTCGCCGAACGCAGCGGCATTGTCACAGGCTCGCAGCAGATCTCGCAGCGACTGTTCACGACGATCTGCCGATTTGCGGGTCTGTCCGCCAAAGCTCTGGGTATGGAAGCGATAACGCCCCAGCAGCTCGGGGATAAAATCCAGCGTCCCCGGATTACGTGAGAGGTTCAAAATGTGCCAGGGATAATCGAGGATGATCTTGCACCCCTCATCGATGGCATTTTCCATCCCTTCATAACGGCGAAACATTATGGAACTTGCATTGACGAACACCCCGAAGCGGATCAATGCCTCCCGTGTCATCATGGGTTCGAGATGGCGAGCATTGTAATAATCGCGGGTGAATAGCTTGATCCGTGCGCCAGTTTCATCATCAAACATCTCCGCTTCGTGGTAGCAAAGCGTGCAACCAGTGTGCGTATCAAGATAATCGGCCTGGCTCTGCAGCTTGCCCGGCAGAGCAAGATCATCCCCGTCGACATAGGCGATGTATTCACCGATAGCCTCTCTCAGCAAGCGTTTCTGGGTCTTGGCCAACCCCATATTCTGCGCATTCTGTAGTGCCTTGAGTTGAGGCCACTGCTGCGCCAGCCGCTGCATAATGGCCCAGGAGTCATCGCTCGAGCCGTCATCAATGGCAATGACCTCAAAATAGAAATTGGTTTGCTGTTCCAGCAGACTTAGCAGACAGGGCTCGATAAAGCGCCCGAGGTTATACACCGGCACCAGTACGCTGACTTTCATAGAGGATCCAGAAGTAGAGTAAAAAAGAAGCGAATTGGAGAAAATGGACAAGGCTACCGCACGGTCTCTGTCAACCCTTCCTGCCCTTCATGGCAATATTTACTGCAAGAGCCGTGCCTAACCAAGCTAATTCATTGATATGACTTGATTTATGTGACCTGGAATCCACTATTCAATACGGGCAAGCTGACGGCTGCAGGCCACCAGCATGTCGATGCCGTCCCAGAGCCATTCGAATGCCAGCGCTTGTCCCGGACTTGCCACCCTATCGATACGGCAGCAGGGCGACAGCTGTAGAGCACACTCAAGCCGCATTTTATCTGGCCCAACCCAGACACAGGTCTGCATATCCCAAGGTTGTAACAGCAACTCATCCAGGGTATCGGCAACAAATTCGGCAACTGTACCTCCTCCGATGTGTGCAAGCCGCAAAGAGGCGGTGGGAGTCAATAAGGTGACGCCAGCAAAGGTCTCCTGCTGCACTAGGCCATCATGGGCGGCATTTCGTTGACTGTTGATGAAACGCTCCATCATCAGTGCGTGATCAGCTGCGAAGGGAGCGAAGATCCCTTCGAGCAGACGGCGTCGCAACGTACTATCGGGAGTCCCCAACCAGCAAATGGTGGTGGGCGAGGCGCAGGCTTGCTGATTGAAGCGAGTAAAGTCTTGTTGCAAAGCCGCAACCAATTGCCGCCACGCGGCAGCATCCAGGCTGGCGAGCCATTGGCTATCAAATACCGCCATGGAACGGCGATCCGGAAACACAATTTCCTGAGCGCGGGGTGAAAGCGGAATTGCACGTACCCAGCCGATGGTTTCATCACCGCCCCAAATGATGCGAAGGCGGCACCGGGCCGATAACCAGGCGGTGACGCGCTCATCATGGTCATAGCGGATGAAACGGGTACGGGAGGCAATCTCTTGCCACTCGGGCAGAGAGAATAGTTCGTTCAGGATGGTCAACATGGCCTCTTGCACCGGGTCGATACGCGATGAGAGACGAACCACGGACCCATTGCCCATCAGCAGCGCCATGATCCAGGAGTAGAACGCGACGGTCGGCACGTTGGAGGGAACCAGATGAAAAACCATCCCCAAGGGTGCACGCCCTGCCATACGTTTGCGCTGCACCTCAATCTGGCGCGGCCGCAACCAAAAACCAAAGGCGGCCAGATCCGGGTTCTCTCGCCCCTCCTGCTGCAGACGTGCAGAGAGCGCAGCCACAAAGTCACCTATGACGGGCGCAAAGCTTGGCTGCGGGCGAGTAACAAAACCTTGCCAGCCAATGACGGGAGCCACGAAAGCGACCTCGGGCCCAGCTTGCCACATGGCATCTTCTGCATCTGACCGGATCACTGGAAAGTGTCGCTGCATCCCCTCACCTCGGCGCCTTGCTGACGCCCTGATACATGAAAATAACGGCCGAGACGTCCGCAGGGGCAATCATCCTCACCCAGCAGCACACCGAGATCCTCGCTGAGCAAACTGTGGCCTGGATAACTTTGGGGAATTGCAGAGATCACCTGCAACAAGCCTGGCTTGCCGATCCCGAGCGGTCGATGGGTCAGCGGATCCCGCACCAGCAGATCGGCAAAGAGGGGAGCATGAAGATGGCCCTGCTCGCACTCAACAAATACCGACCCCACCTGCTCCACCATGCCATAGAAGTTGTACACCCGACTCAGCCCCAGCTGTTCATGGCAGCGCTGCTTGAAGGCAGGATTGTCCACCGCTAGGTGTTGCAGCTTCTTCCAGCCACCGCTGTGAAAAAGCGTGCCCTGCGTCAGCGGCAGTTGCAGACCTCGCTCACGCAGCGGTTCCAGCAGACATTGCCAGACCATGAAGGTGAAACCGAACAACAGGACCGGCTGGCCCGCATATTTGTCACAAAAGGCCTCGATGACAGGCCAGTTGGGCCGCATCTGCTCATCGAGGGCATAAGTATGGTCACGGCCAAGGAAGGAGAGCCCCAGCGCACCGGCTCCTCGGGCTGAAAAGCCGCTGCGGTTTTGAATAAGGGCAGGTTGCTCCACCAGCAGCATGGGCAACCGTTGCTTGCCGACAAACTCTTGCAGGATCTTCACCAGCACCTTGCTCTGCAGGGCGGCGGTCTCCCTGTCCAGCACAATTCGTGACGGCGTTCCGGTAGTGCCAGAGGAGGTCAGCACCTTGAACACCTCGTCTTGCGGCACGCTCTGCCATTGGTCCAATTTGAACAGGCGGGCGGCCAGATAGGGAAGCTCTTGATAGGTCGAAGCCTGACCCCAGCCAAACGCCGACAGAATATTGGCAAAAGCTGGACACCCCTGCCCGTGCCGCTGCGTCAATTCATTCAGGCGAGCAAGGAGCAGCCCACTTTTTTCCTGTTGGGGCAGCCCGAAAACCGGCGCATCAAACAGCCTGTTCATAGCTGCTCCAGCGCTGTTAATAGGGCCGGATAATCAATCTTCATATTGCTGCGTCGTGGCAAATGGTGTTGGTAGATACGCACGCTTGATGGTGACACCATCAGCCAGCGGGCCAGCTCCAGCTGTAGTGCATCACTGGGGCACGCGTCTGCCTCGATGGCTACCAACAGGCGATCATCGCGGCCGGTAGCGGCGCTGGAATAGCCCCTCCCCTGCAACCAGGCTTCCACTTCAGCCAAGCTTACCCGTTTGCCAAACAGCTTCAGGAAACGGTTGAGTCGCCCGGTCAGATAGAAGCGGCCCGCCTCATCACAACGAGCCAGATCGCCGGTAAAGAGCGCATCCATATCACGTCCCCGAACCAGATCTTCAGGGCGCTCGGCATAGCCAAGCATCACATTTGGCCCTTGGTAGACTAACTCCCCTTCCCCGTCGGGAAAGCCGGGCTCATGACGCAGAGAGAGACGCCCGCCCGGTACGGCACGGCCGATGGCATCCGGGGCAATCATCACTTCATCGTGCGCCAGCCAGGCAATGCGCGGCGCCGCTTCGGTCTGGCCATACATCACGAAAAAACGGCGTCCCAGCGCAGCTGCCTGTTCGGCAAATTGCTTTGCCAGTGCCGGCTCAAGTCGTCCTCCGGCCTGGGTCAGGGTCATCAGGCTGGGATAGCGGGCCCACTCAAAACGCAAGCGGTTTAGCATCTGAAAGGTAAACGGGACCCCCGCCACGCTGGTGACCTGATGGCGATTGACCTCATCCCAGAAGTGGCGCTCAAGGGGACTGGCAGTACATAAAACCAGCGAGGCACCAGCCAAAAGATGGCTGTTGAGCACCGACATACCGAAGGAGTAAAAAAGTGGCAATGAGGTGATGGCTCGCTCACGCCCGTTCAGCGCCAGATATTCGGCGATGGCCGCGGCATTGGCATCAAGATTGGTTCGCGACAATCGCACCCATTTGCAGGAACCTGTACTGCCCGATGTCGGCAGCAGCATGGCCAGCTCAGGGTGAAGCGAGGGCGCATCGCCAAGATGCGCAACTGCCCCATCCTCCAATACCCGCAGACTGACACTAAAGCGCTGGCACTGCTCATGGTGCAACCGGGCATCCTGTGCAGGATCGGCCAGCATGATGGCGTGGCCATCACGCAGCGCCAGCAAGTAGTGAAGCAGATGCAGGGTGGATGTCACAAATGGCAGGTAGACCAAATGGCGACCGGCAGGATAGATGGTGGCCAACTGCGCCACACGCTGGGCCAGTTCACCATAACTGAGCCACCCCTCTTGCGGGTCTCGCCAGGCGGGCTCGTCATTGTCGTCAACCAGATGCGTCAACAAATCAGGCTGGCTCAAATCACCATCCCCCCATCGACCCCAATTACCTGCCCGGTCACATAACTCGACAAGTCGGACGCGAGAAACAGGGCCACTTTGGCCACTTCATCTGGCGTGCCAATCCGCCCCATGGCGATGCTGGCCACCCGCTCGGCAAACTTCTCTTGCGGGATGGCGTGGGCCATATCGGTATCAATAAAACCTGGAGCAATCGCATTGACACGGATCTGGCTGGCAGCCAGCTCCTTGGCCAGTGACTGGGTAATACCGATCACCGCCGCCTTGCTGCCGGCATAGCAGCTGAGCCCGGCAGCCCCCACCTGCCCCATCAGAGAGGCAAGATTGATGATGCTGCCGCCACCACTGCGCTGCATCAGGCGGACGGCATACTGGCTGCAGTAGATCAAGCTAAAGGTATTGTTGCTGAATGTCTTTTGCAGATGGGTCTGGTTCGCCATCCCCAATAACGCCTCTTCCAGCATGCCAGCATTGTTGACCAGCACATCCAGCGATCGGCTCTGGGTAAACAGTTGTTGAAATGCCTGCTTGACCGCCACCGGCTCGGCCACATCAAAACAGAGAGGCTGGCAAGGCACGCCAAACTCGCTACCAATCTCGGTCGCCAGCTGGCTCATGGTCACCTCATCACGGCCTCCCAGCCACAGTTCAGCCCCCTGAGAGGCAAACTGGCGGGCGATGGCAAGACCGATGCCACGCCCGGCACCGGTGATCAACACCCGCCTGCCCTGCAACAGCCCCAGCATCAGAAAGCGACCCCGTACTTGGCCAGGATCTCGCGCGCCTTGCCGACCGAACTCATGTCGATAATGTCATCGGTGTCGAGCAATACACCGTAGTTATCCTCCAACTGGGCAATCAGCCCCATGTGGGCGACGGAGTCCCACTGCAGGATGCTATTGTAGGCCAGCCCATCGCTGACGCTGCCGATATCGATACCCAGAGCCTCGGCAAAAACCTGTTCCAATGCGATTGTCATCTGAAAAATCTCCGTAGCCGCTCACGGGCGGCATAGTAATCCGCAGGCAGCAGTTCCAATGCGAAAAATCCGTTCTCTTGCCCTATCTGACGGTAACCCAGTTGTTCATTCAAACGCAGGGCCGAGCGATTGTTCTCCCGAACCAGGGTCCGGATACAACCGATGTGCAGCTCATCAAAACCCTGATCAAGCTGGGATAAGGCAGCAGCAATCGCCAACATGGGATGCCGTACGGTCGAGTTGCCCAGATAGAGTCCCGCATCGGCAATCGCCTGACCCTGCAGCTTACCCTGGCACTCACCTTTCAGATTGACGTAACCCGCTCGCACGCCCTTGCACCAGAGCACCCAGTGCTGCTGATCCTGTCGCTCACGGGTGGCGGCGAACCATTGGCGCTGTTGCCGTGGTGAGATACGCGTCTGGGATACCATCTGCATTCGCACCTCATCCTTATTGCGCCAACGTCGCAAGGCAGGAAGATCCCACGGCTCTATCGGGCGTAACTCAACGCCATAGCTCATCTTAAACGCCATCCACTTTTCATGACCTGTCTCTCTTATCGACCACACTGCTGCCATTCCGTAGCAAAAATCGATAATACAAGGAGAAAAACCAGTATAATATCAAAAATAATCAAAGAGTTGTCATCGATTATCCTGGCTTTGGCCAGTCATTAATCCAGCAGAGAGAACCCATCATGGCCATCGCCATTATCCCGGCCCGGGGTGGCAGCAAACGCATTCTACGCAAGAATATCCGTCCCTTCTGTGGCCAGCCCATGCTCGCCTATGCCATCCTGGCGGCGCAACAATCGAGCTGTTTCAGCAAGGTGATGGTCTCCACCGATGATGAGGAGATTGCCGAAGTTGCTCGTCAACTGGGCGCGGAAGTACCATTTCTGCGGCCAGCCAACCTCGCCGATGATCACACAGGTACCACCCCTGTGGTGATCGACACCATCCAGCGGCTCGACCAGCTCGGCATCCAGGCAGAGCACTACTGCTGCATCTATGCCACTGTCCCGCTTATTCAAGCCGATGACTTGAAGGCCGCCCATCAGCGACTGATCGCAAGTAATGCTCCATTTGTCTACACCGTGGCCGAATTCGGCTTCCCTATCCAGCGCGCCGTGCGCATGGATGAGCAGGGCCGGGTCACCCCCTTCTGGCCAGAACAGATGGCGAAACGCTCTCAGGATCTGGAGCCTGCCTATCAGGATGCCGGCCAGTTCTACTGGGGCAGCCGCGCGGCCTGGTTGGGAGGGATCAGCCCGGTGGGGGGAGAAGGGATTGGCCACATATTGCCGCGACACAGGGTGGTCGATATCGATACACAGGAAGATTGGCACCTGGCCGAACTTCTCTATCAAGTGCTGGCCCAAGATGACGTTTAAGGTTGCCTTCCGGCTCGACGCCGGCGCCGAGATTGGGCTGGGTCATCTGATGCGTTGTCTGGCCATCGCCGACCGGCTGAAAACGGCTGGCGCCGAGTGCCACTTTCTCTGCTATCAACTACCGACTCACCTGCTGCCACTGCTGCAATCCCACCAGCATCACGCTCTGTGTGCTCTGGACGATGCAGGCCCCTTGCCCGCCTTGCGCCCGGCGTGGCTGGTGTGTGATCACTACCGGATTGATCGGGAGATCGAGCAGACACTGGCAATGCACTGTGGTCAGTTGCTGGTGATCGACGATCTGGCCGATCGCCCTCATCATGGTCAGTTGCTGCTGGATCAGGGGCCACTACGCAGCGCTGCCGATTACCAGCCGCTCACCCCCGCTGGCTGCCGGCTGCTGCTGGGCACCGACTATGCCCTGCTACGCCCCGCCTATCGCCAGCTTGCACGCCAAAAGGTCAGCCGGTGGCAACGTGGCCTCATCTGCTTTGGCGGCGCTGATCCGGCCGGAGCCTGCCTCACGACCCTCAACACGCTGGCTCGACTGCCATGGGCTAAAACCGTCAGCTGGACTCTGGTAGCCGGTGGGGCAAATCCTTTCTGGCTCGAGCTGCAACAAAGGGTTGCCGAACTGCCCGATCTGCCGCTCACCCTGCTGCGCCAGAGCGACCAGATGGCGCAACTGATGCAACAGCACGACTTCGCCATCGGCGCCGCCGGCGGCATGACCTGGGAGCGGGCCTGTCTCGGCCTGCCCACCCTGGCGGTGCCCATCGTCGACAATCAGCAGTTCAACGATGATGTGATCGCCCGCTTCCAGCTGGCCGAGCGGCTGACCCTGAGCGAGCTGGCCGAGCCTGAGCGGCTGTTGCAAGCCCTGCACCGGCTTGAGCAACAGTCAGACGACTACCGCCGCCGCGGCCAGCTGCAGGTGGACGGGCTGGGGCTGGATCGCCTCACCGCCTGGCTGCTACCACAACCCGATTATCAACTGATACCAGATGGCCAACAGTGGCAACTACGCCATGATGACCAACTGCTGCTCACCCTGATTCTGGACGGTCAACATCTGACATGGCAGGCCGCCCGGCCACTTCAACCAGCGGAGTGGCAAGAGCTGGCACATCGCTTGCAAACAATTTTCTCCCAATTTCCCCTCTATCTTGCCCAGCCACAGCAGATAGCGCCCCCTGCCCCCTGGCAGCCGGCGCCGCAAAGCTGGCAACTTGGCACAGGAATCTGAACACAGATGCAGATCGATCATCGCCCCATCAACCAGGAACAGGCCCCCTATGTGATTGCCGAACTGTCGGCCAACCACAATGGCAATCTGGACCGCGCCCTGGCCATCATGACCGCAGCCAAAGCAGCGGGTGCCAGCGCCGTCAAGCTGCAAACCTACCGCCCGGGTACCATCACCCTCAAAAGTGATCGACCGGAATTTCAGATCCACGGTGGTTTGTGGGATGGTCACTGCCTCTATGACCTTTATGAGTGGGCGCACACCCCCTGGGAGTGGCACCAGGCGCTGTTTGCCAAAGGGCGCGAGCTGGAGCTGACGGTCTTTAGCAGCCCGTTTGATTTCAGTGCGGTGGACTTGCTTGAATCACTGGACTGCCCGGCCTACAAGATCGCCTCCTTCGAGCTGGTGGATCTTCCCCTCATTCGCTACGCCGCCCAGACCGGTAAGCCGCTCATCATGTCCACCGGCATGGCGAACGAGGCCGAGATCGCCGCCGCGGTCGAGATGGCACTCAAGCACGGCAACGGCCAGCTGGCACTGCTGCACTGCGTCAGCGGCTATCCGGCGCCGGCAGCCGAGTACAACCTGCGTACCATCCCCATGTTGCGCCAGCGCTTCGGGATCGAGGTGGGGCTCTCTGATCACACCCTGGGATCGGCCACGGCCATCGCCGCCACCGCGCTCGGGGCAACCCTCCTCGAGAAGCACTTTACCTTGGCCCGTGCCGACGGCGGGCCGGATTGCGCCTTCTCCATGGAACCGGCCGAGCTCACCGAGCTGGTGGCCTCGGTCAATACCGCCCATGCCGCCCTCGGGGTGGCTGACTACCAGCTCACCGCCAGTGAACAGGGCAACCGCGCGTTTCGCCGCTCCCTCTATCTGGTCAAGGAGATGGTAGCCGGCGAGGTGCTCACCGCAGAGCACATCAAGTCGGTGCGCCCCGCCCTCGGTCTGCCCCCAGCCGATTACGATCGACTCATCGGCAAGCGGGTCAACCGCGACCTGTGCGCCAATCAGCCTCTCAACTGGGATTGGATTGCACAAGATGAATGAAGATCTGCTGCGCCACCATCTGGCGATCATCGAACAGCGTTGGCCACAGCTTGCAGCCCACCTCACGGTGGCACAGCTGGGCGATCTGCAGGTGGAGTTGTGTGAAGGCCTCAGCAGCACACTGCTGGTCAATGGCATCCAGCTCACCAGCCGGCACGATCGGGTGAAAGAGGCCGAACTGCAAGCGGCAACTCTTCCCGATGTACCCGTGCTGCACCTTTATGGCACCGGACTCGGCGATCTGCAGAAGGTGTTGCTGACACGCCCCCGGTTAGAAACCCTCCATGTCCATATCATGCACCACAATCTCTTCACTCTGGTGCTGGCCTTGCTCGAGCACGACGAGTGGCTGCAAGACCCCCGGGTAGAGCTGAGCCTCGCGGCCGATGAACAGGAGATTGTCCTCCCCTTCTTCGCCCTCCCCAGCGAACTGGAGGTGGCCGAAGATGCGGCCTGCCGCATTCGTGGGCGTTTGATTAGCGAGATACTGGCTGGGTACACTCGCCAACGCTTTGATCCTGCATCGCCACGGATCTTAAGCCGGCTGGCTGAGAATATGTCTCTGGTGGCAAAAGATGGTGACGTGAGCTCTCTATTTGGCTCTCGTCCTGATAGCAGTGCACTGGTCATCGCCAGTGGACCCACCCTAGCACAACATCTGCCAAAACTGGCTGGCTGGCTGGCACATCATCCCGACTGGCTGGTGATTTGCGTCGATACTGCGCTGGTTTCGTTACGCAGTTATGGCCTTGCGCCTCATTTAGTGGTCAGTATTGATGATGCGCTTACCCCAGACAGGTTGCCAGGGGCAGGGTTGGATACAGTCCCTCTTGTCTACGCGCCCATGGTACCATCCGACACTCTGAATGCTTGGCCAGGCCCACGGCTTACCACCTACTCAGCCAGTCCCATGTATGCAACGCTGGCTCGGAAACATCCCAAGGGAACCCTGCATCAGGGAGGAAGCGTCATTCATCCGACCGTCGATCTGGCAATACAAATCGGATGCACTGAGGTACTCCTGCTTGGTTGCGATTTTGCCTTCCCCGGTGGCCAGACCCATGCCGGCTGGCAAGACGGGGCTCTCGGCCCCAGCGCCAGTCAGGCACTGAGCTGGGTCGTGGATGGCCATGGGAAACGGGTCAGCACCAATCCCAACTTCACAACTTATCAGATTGAGCTGGAGCGCTATATGGCAGCCCATCCCGAAGTTCATTTCTGGAACAGCAGCCGAGATGGTGCAGCTCTGCTCGGCAGTGAATATCATCCGGACTTTGTATCATGACGCTCAAACACCATTGCATCACACTCGCCCACCGTTTTCGGCTCGGCCACTATGTGGAGAGTGCCC
The DNA here is from genome assembly GCF_040908295.1 of Aeromonas sp. R4-2. NCBI lineage: Bacteria > Pseudomonadati > Pseudomonadota > Gammaproteobacteria > Aeromonadales > Aeromonadaceae > Aeromonas > Aeromonas sp. R4-2. The sequence goes on from NZ_JBFODL010000007.1 coordinate 21,599, forward strand.
TGACCCTTCCTGATTTACTCGAACAGGTGTTGCTGGAGCTCCCACATGAACATCACAACGAGGCAGCCAGAATCATTGCTGCATTGCTGGCATGTCAAGAGCGCCATGACTGGCTTGGATTAGCCGATTGGCTGGAAGGTGAACTAGCTGTACTGCTAAGCACCTAGACCGGACTCAGCAAGCCCGCTTCAAGCAACATGTCTGCCAGCTGGCGGGCTTGCCAGAATGGAATGTGGATCCTCTCGGCAATCTCGAACAGGGTCATCTCTCCATCACTGTAAGCAAGCAGGTTCATCATGTCCCGCACAGCCCATCCTGACCAGCGGGTCGATAGATCCGGATAGAGACCGCGCTTGCCCATTTGCGGCTCGCAAAGCACCGTTACTCGATAACGTCCATCCAGCTCAATACATTCAATTGCTCTGCGCACCGCCATAAAACCTCCCGCCAAGCCAGCAGGCGTTATGAGAGAGAGATCGTCAAGCGAGGTGTGATACTCAGGGTAACAGCCATATTTGGTACGCATAATCGATGCTATCGGCAGGTCAATCCCGGGAGCGCACAGCTGGCGCTCATTGGAACCTCGATCCAAAAAGCTGAAACGATGAAATCCCGAGTCAATGTGGGAAAGAGCGTGCAATGCGGCTCTGTCAGCCAGCGTGCCTCCACGACGTGAGGGCAAATAGGAGTAACCACGCTCATCCCCAAGACAAGAGAGGTTGAACCCCGCCAGCGTCTGTGCCTTGAGGTATGCCAGATGGCGTGAAAGATACACAATGGCGCCCAGCGTTTCAGGCACCAATATTAGGCGATAGCTATAACGGCGACGCGGCATCCTGGCGAGCCAGGCCATCAAAAACACACCGACCAAGGGGCCCGAAAGCTCGTTGTTGGCCATGGATGGATGGCATAGATAGCTTGACAGCAGGATCTCTTGCTTGCTCTCTCCTGCCAAACACATATCTGCATAAGTCAGTGACCCCGGAGCAAGCGTCGCATCGATCACTACCCGGTACTGCCCTGGCTGCAACTGTTCACGAACCCTGTGAGTCAGGCAAAAGCCCCACCGACGCCGGTAGTAGGAAGTGATATAAGGAATGGCATCAGGCAACTCCGGTAACGAGTGCAGGTGCAGCTGCAGTTCTTCCAGGGACAGAATCGTATCAACAGGCTCTGAATACCCCACCAGATGCAGATTGTGATCGCGAAAATCGACTACCCGACGCCCATCCGGCCCCACTATGTAAGCCTCGCGTACGTTCCATTCTTCAGGCACTTGCCAGTCAAAACATTCAGTACCGGTCGGCACTTCGTGAACCTGCAACTCCGGCAGGCAATGGCATAGCAATGCCAAGCTTTCTCGAACGCCATTACCGGTCAGGCTGCGATTGATAGGATAAAGGCGCGCCGCCAGATCATACATGGCCTGGCCAATCTGCGTCGGGTCTTGCCAGTCTGCAGGTAAAAAATCCGTGTCAGGAGTCATGGGTATGCTGAACCAATTCGACAATGTGCCCAAGCGGGCTAAGAAAAAACTGGACGTGAGCGCCGCCAAACGCGATGGCTGGCTGGCTGGGCCCGAGGGGAAGATGACGCTGGGCCCGCAGTTTTTCGGTAGCCATTACTAGGTCTGCCACCTCATAGGCCAGGTGATTGAGCAGGTTATGACGGGTACGTAGCGCCTGACTGACGGGGCTCTCTTCACAGGCCGGTGCAATCAGTTCATAGCAAATCCCCGCATCATCATAGGCAAAACAGATATGCACCCGCTGCAACGGATCGAGCACCGGCTCGCTAAAGCAGGAAAGCCCGAGAGCCTCGCGGCAATAGCAAACCCCGAGCTCGAGCTCGGATACCACCAACCCGATATGATGCAGTTTCATACTCCCTCCCGGATGAGTGCATGAGGATGCTCTGCTATCAGTTGTTTGGCAACCGCGGCAAAGTCGGCGCAGCGAACAGCCCAGACCGGCAACCTGCCAAACAGCGCTTGTCGCCACTTGCCCTGGCTCTTGAGCGCATCAACCAGACGGGAAAGATCAATCTCGCTGGCCAGATCGAGTCTTCGCACAAAGTAGTCACAATACCAGGGGCGCACCATTCCCTGCTCGCGGACATCACCCTCAAAGCGTTTCATAAAGCGATAATCGACACCTAGTTGCTGCTCGACATAGTGGGTGAAGGTAATGCGATCGGGATGACAGGCAAAACCGGCAATCCAGCCATCGTGGGCCGCCAACCAGGCGAAGGGGCTCTCTTCACCAAAGCAGTCATGACCCCCTGCTGCAACCACCTGGTCACGCCCCGCTCCCCATACCGCAACGCTGAAGATAGGATCGCGGGTCCGCGCAACCCCTGGCAGAGTGCGAAACAGCTCCGTCATCAGGCCCACTTCACTGGGAGACGTCGCCCTGTCGAAACAGGTCTGACGAGTCAGGCTATACGTGAATGTTGGCACCAGCAGAGTGCCCTCGTTTCCAAGCCACTCCTGCATTCCGAGCCAAAAAGCATGTATGCCGGCTTCATTGCCCCGTCCTGGAAACTGGGCCACAGCCATGGCGTCAGAGTGAACCATTATAGCGCTCCCTCGTGCGATCCCGAGGGAGCCAAGAATATGAGAGAGAGCTTCAATCACAGGGCAAGACCACGACGCAACAGCGCCTCACGAATATCCTGAAGCTGTTTCATCGTCGCCAGCTCTTCAGGCTCGAAGCGTACCGAGAACGTCTGTTCAACCAGTAACAGAAAATTGAAATGGCCGAGCGAATCCCATTCCGGAAAGGCCCCAAGTCCCAACTGATAGTCGCCTCGCGTGACGGTTGCAGAAGGAAACTGCTGTTCCAACAGAGTGAAGAGATCAGTCATGGTGATAAAACTCCAAAAAAGGCAAATTCAGCTGTTCGAGCGCCAGGCTATGGTAATGCTCATGGGAAAAACGGGCGGGATCTGGATTATCACAGGGAGTCAACGACAGGGATGCCAACCATGTCAGCGCAGGTTCATTACGAGCACAACGGTTCGAGCCAATAACCAAGCGCTCGATCCCCGCCTCGCGCAATGCAGCCGAGACTCTATCCAGTAACCAATATTCGAGCCCTCTGGACAACACTCTGCAACTCAGAGCCAGCGTATCGAGCAATGCCAGTTTGGGCGTGAGGTTTATGATCAGCACCAAGCCAACCAAACCATGATCGGCAAAGCGATCCTGCAACGACACTAGCCAGCACCAGCCAGACTGCGCCAGCCGTTTGAGCTCGCTCGCCTCATATCGCTGACAGGAGAGATTAAACTGGTTGGTTTTATGGATGATCTGCTCGGCACGAGCAAGGTTATCCACCGCCAACGGCTGTATCGCCGCACGCAACGACAAGGAGGCGAGAAAATGTTGTTCACTGCCAACCTCGCTACGTAACCGGGCGGCATCTGCCAATGCCAGATAGGAGGCCTGACGAACAGCGTCATCACCACTGAAGGTACGCGAGAACCCCCCATAAGTGAGCAAGGTTGTAGGCCATGCCCAGATATCTGCTGGTGGTTCAATGACATCGACTTGTGGCAGGGCATGGCGAACTTCGGCCCTTTCCAGGGGGGAATCATCCCAGAAGACCAAGGCCTCAAGCCCCAGATTGAGGCTGGCAGCAATATGTCGCAAACCTTGAGATTTAGAGCCCCAACCAATGGCAGACGCTGCAAGATTTCGCCTTTTGAGTCTCATGGCGCTATGCTGCTCAAACACCAGCCAAACATCTGCAGGCTCGTTTTTAGAGCACAATGCCAATAACACGCCACGCTGATACCAATAGAGCGCCGCATCCTGAAACGACTGATAGAGTTTGCCGAGACCGTCCTGACCAAGGTACAGGCCAGTCAACCCCTCTTCACCCACTACCCCCCCCCATAGGGTATTGTCACAATCGAGCACCAGCACCTTGCGTATCGGCGCCTGATCAAGCATCCAACGCGCGGCAATCCAGTCGGCAAGGCTGGTCAAGCCGTGCATCGAGAGAGGACAAGAAAGAAGGTAACGATTACGCTCGTCCACACAATGGGCTCGCCCCTGCTCAAAGAGCCAGCGACCCAGCCCCAAATCCCTAATATGGTGACGTGCAAGTGCTCGGGTAAAACAGATATCCAGCTGCATCATCCAGGGGTGAAGAGCGCCACTAACACCGCCTCCTTGCAGTGAACAAGCACCGAGATAAAGATGAGGGAGCCCCCGCAGTGGCGAGAGCAATGCTTCCAACCAGGTGTCGATGGTTTCGGACAATGCAGGTTCAGCCAAGGTGTGCCAATGCTGGCATTCGCTGTCGGTCAGCAGTTGTTCCCAAAACCAGAGCACCAGATGTCCGTCACAAGCGGCCATCGGCTGCCATTGACCTTGAGGACAAAATTGCAACTGTGCATGTCGAGCCAAATGAGCCCACGCCACATTACCAGGCATGAGAAATGCGGTGGATGCCAGGGAAAGGGTGGCCATATATGCACCTGAAAGGATTAAATACTTCTATATCATACTGTTAGGGAATGGAGATGAACAGTGTCATCCCCATCCGATTCAAGGACTAACGCTTGAACACATCCAGGCCGGTAAAGTAGGTGGTATCATGGCCATCGAACGCATCAGCATACATCACTTTGCTATCCTCGAAGAATAACTCCAGAATTGCCTGCGCCTCTTTTATCTTGCCCGCCAGCACCTCGGGTTCTGCTGTCACCTGCGCCATCATTAGGCTGATGATATTGGCGTAGAAATAGTTAATTGAACCAATCAACACACGATAGAGATGTGATTCGCGGCTCATCAGCAGATAGAGCAGATAGTCGTGATGGCGTTGCATCATGGCCAATACCGCATTGTGTTCACAGGCTACCTGGCGCCAGTCATCGCGTAACTTGTCTACCAGCTCAACGAACAGCGGAACCTGCAATGCAGCAGCGAAATCAACGCTGCTCATGTCAAAGGACTGGAAACAAGTGGCCATCACTTCATCCATGAGCGGGATTTTGTCGAGTACCGGCCATTCAGGTTGCAACGATTCAACACGACGAGGGATTGCCCCTTCTATATAAGCGCCGTCACTACTGTTGACGCACTGTATCTCGGGATAATCACGCAATACACTGGCCATATTATGAATGGCTAGCCCAAATAGATGGTTGATACGCACTTCGTCGCCAAAGTTACCCGGTGCCGGGAAAGTATCCTTTAAATTTTCCTCGTATTTCGCCTCTTGCTTGTCGTTGTAATAGAGACTCAGGCTGGAGTGATGCTGTCCGGCTGTTTTATAGCCATTGTCTATGCCAAACAGATATACCTGCTTGAAGCCAAGCAAGGCCGCATAATTGAGGCCGGTATTACCGACGAACGGGTTGGAAAATTCGATAGTATCGTACTCGAATGCCTGACCAAATGCGCTAATCAGCATGGAGAACATTGGCTCGTTGGGCTTGAATGCCAATCCTGTTTTGCGAAAGAAGCGCTTGCATTCAGGGTGAATGACATCAACGCTCAGGAACACCGTATCCTTGAGAAAGTCATCGGCGTTGAGGATGCTAAGAAAATCTGCTGAACTTTTGGTGCGCTCCACTGCAACATAGATATCCGGTTTTATGCCAGCTTTGTAAAGCGCGCTCACCGCTGTACCGCAGGCAATGATGATGGCCTGCTGCTGATGCTGCCGGATGAACTCGATGCTCTGATCCAGCGAAGGGCCATTACCGATCACGAAGACCGGCACCTGCTCGAAGGCACGGGTATCACGCCACCGTTTCAGGAAGGGTGTGCCATCTTGCAGATGGGAGTGGCTATGGGCAAGCGCATAGATGTTGTCATCAAAGAATCCCCATCCTGTCTTGAGCAGATAAAACTCGTTTTCCACCTGTGTGATCAAGGCGTGCAGCTTCGGCGAGTGGTAATGACAGAACGAGAAATAGCTCGCCGACCAGAATGCCCCCTTGCGATGCAAGGCTTCCATCATGTCAGCGACCAGTAATTGCTCGTCAACACCGATAAAGAGGTGAAGAGTGATCGACTCCTCCTCCATGTAGGCGAGCAACTGATGCCAGTCAAAGCAGAAGAGCGAGGCATAAAACATGTCAAGATCAGGTTCGAAAGCAAACAGATTCTTGATCTTGCACTGTTCATATAAACAACCGAGCTGGTAGCCCAAGCCAATGCCATACATCAGAGCCAGAGGAATATCAGTATGTAACGCTGCATTTAGACGCAACCCTTCCAGAGCTGAGTTCTCTTTTAATTTGGAGATTTCATTGTTGTATTTGATATGGATTTGGCCATCGCTATACCACTGGGGCACAAAATCGATGCACTGCAAGACGCTGTGTTCAATGACCTCGGCAATCTGCGACTTAACCTCACTAAATGGATCATCCCCATAAAGCGAGATACCCTCGTCGAGCCACAGAATATTGGGAACGCCGTTTTCATTACAGAAGAAGCGAAAAGGCCTGGCAGGCTGGTACTCCTTGAAAAAGTCATGAATGGCGGGCATGTACTTGGCAAACGCAGCCATGTTGAGTTCATAGCGCAGCGGAAGCACCTCCTGCATTGCAGTTTCTTGCTGCTTTTGCTGCGCGAGTCGGGCCAACTCATTTTCTATATCTGTAATTTTTTTATGAATATCCATGTAGTACTAACCCGCGTTCAGCTTGTACATATCAGATGCTCGACCTGCTTTTGAAAGTTTCCACAAAGCTGTTTCTGTCTGATTCTTTGCATGTGCTATCCGCTCATGTAAGGTTTGAAACTGCACCAATGCTTGTTGGTGCTCCATATCAATAACTACATGTGGCTGGATATGCTGGAAAACAGCATCAAGGAGAATGAGATAATGATCGATCAACTGTTCAGCCGTTTGCACATCCTCCTGTTCGAACAAGGTCAGTAACTCGTGACCTGCTGCGATTAATTCTGGCAAACGGTTATTACTCATTCGGCTCGGCCCATCTTTTGTTGAGCCAAGGTCTTGTCACGCTCCTCGACAGGAATGGCATCCCAACCGCTTTTCACGGTCAGCATCAGATTCATCACCTCATCGACAGCTGTAATATCCATATCACGGCTAGCATCCATAATCCGAATTTTCATATAGTCATAAAGGGCAAAAAGATCTTCGGGAACCTTACCATAAGAGAGATCAAGCGAATCTTGAAGCCCGTTGATGATGGCCATGGCTTTGGAGATAGATTGGGATTTTTGCTCAAAATCTCGACGTTCGATGGCACCGCGAGCCTGAGCCAGACGCTCCAGGCCCCCTTGCATCAAAAGTTGAATCACGCGGTAAGGATCAGCTACTGCCAATTCGGATTGCAGATTCTGGGTGGTATAGGCTTTTATATTTTTACGATACATATGAGACACCACTCATCACTTCAAATTAACTATTTTGGGTATTCAGCAGATTCAAATATGACGCCGACTTGTTCATCTTGGCCAGCATGGCATCTAGGCTTCCGTAACGGGCCCGCAAGGTCTCCTGATATTTGGTCAGCTGAGTGGCAACATCTGACTCTTTGCGGCTCACTTCACGCAGATCTGAATTCAAAGAATCTTCTCGCTTAGCTAGCAAACCACCGGTCTTGGAATAGGTTTCCAGCTGGCTGGCCAACTGACCTGCGACCCCATCCTTGCCGCCAAAAACTGCCACGACCTGATCGAAATTCTTGTCTATAGCCTCGTTGAACTTGGTATCGTCGATAGACAATACCCCCTTGTTATCCATCTTTATACCCATCTGGAAAATCGTTGAGTAAGTAGAGGACTTTTGTGAGGGCTCGGTGATAATGCCATTCATCATATTGACCACGGCACGCGTCGTTGCATCCCCCGCCAGAGCACCGCCATCATTCTGGCTCTTCCCTGCCACTATCGAGTTGCGCTTGCCAAGATCATTACTCTTCTTAACCAGTGCGTTGTAACCGTCAACAAAGCTTTTGACCATGTCCTTGATGCCAGCTTTGTCGGTGGTCACGTCAACTTTGTTGGACTTGTAAGTCTTGGTCACCGAACCATCGCTTGCAGTCGTACTCGTACTATCTGATTCCCTCAAAACTGTCAGTTTGAGGCCAACTATAGTGCCATCAAATGTGTTGGTAGCACTGGTCAGCGTACTTCCATCTACCTTGATTTGAGCATCTTGCGCGGATTGAGTTTTTGACAATTTAGAAGTGAAGTTATCTGCCAACTCAGTGGTGCTTCCGGTGATCTCCAGATCCTTGCCACTCCCACTCACCCCAGAGTCAATAACGAGTTTAGATTTACCATCAGATGTGTTCATGATGTTGACATTAAGACCAAAATTATCACCATCATTATTGATGCGTTTACGAATGGACTGTAACGAGTCCCCCACTTTCACATCAACATCAAAGGTTTTATCACCGGCCTTAAACGTCAAAGTTCCATCTTGAGTGATCATTGGAGTTGTCGAAGAGTCAAAACTGCCTTCAAATTTGCTAGTTTTCGCCAACTTTTCGACAGTTATATCGTATTGCCCGTTAGAGGAACCCGTTTTGCTCTCCACCTTAAGCACCGGATTATCTTTATCCTGGGTAATATTAATCGAGCGTTTGTTGAACGCATCATCCTTGGACATGGCTTGGAGTGTCGTCACAAAAGAGGCGATGGCCGATTTCAACTGCCCAACCCCTGAGAGAGTGATCTGAGCATTGGTCTTCTTGGTGGTGATGGGCTGCATCAGCTGTGCCTTTTTGGCATTGACACTGGCGCTAATCACTGACTCCAGATCGAGTCCGGAGCCGGCACCGGCAGACGTAATTGTGGCCATTCTCACTCTCCTCGTAAAACTTGCGTATTAAATCTCTTTATCAAGCAATAATCCGACTCTTGAGCCACCACCTATAACATCACCTTCACGCAGCTCCTTGAGACGCTTGCTGATAGCTAGCAACTCTTCACTTGGGATCTGACGGATCATTGACTTGGTATTGGCGTCCATCACCTTGATAACAACTTGCTCGAGATCTTTTTCGACGCTGAAGTTGACGGTCCATCCCTGTAACTTGCTGAACTCCTGCAAGTTTTGTACCTCTTTTTCAATATCCTTATCTGAGACATCGGATTTGCGAACCTTCTCTTTGGCTCGCTCCTCTTGTTGTTTTTCCACATCCTGTGTCATCACCCGCTGCTCTTCCGCCATGCCAGATAGCACTTGAGCGGCCGATTGGCCGCTCTTGCTACTTGACTGAAGAGAAGAAGGAGTGACCGATGAGGGAATTCCAATGTCATTGGCCATATCGTCGCTCCTTTTCTATCTCATCACTACCCGTTAACCCAACAGGGACAGCGCAGATTGCGGTCTTTGGTTGGCTTGCGCCAAGATACTTGAAGCTGCCTGCTGCAGGATGTTCTGCTTGGTCAGGTTAGCGGTTTCTGTCGCAAAGTCCGCATCACGGATACGCGAACGTGCTGCACTCAAGTTCTCGGACACGTTGGACTGGTTGCGAATGGTCGAGTCAAACCGGTTCTGCACCGCACCCAGCTCTGCCCGTTTGCTATCCACGGCCTTTATCATGAAATCAAGGTTGGCCATGGCTGTCTGGGCATCTTTAGCGGTTTTGATACTGCTGACACTAGTTGTAGTAACCGCTGTAGTTGTTTTGCCAATCGTATAAGGTTCACCTGTGGTGGTGGTAGTTACTGTTGCACTCCCTTTTGTCGCAGATGCAATACCCTTGATCGTGAAAGCAGATGTCATCTTGAAGGTAATTGTTTGCCCTGCATCTGCACCGACTTGGAAGGAGCCCTTATAAGTACCATCAAGCAGCTTTTGACCACCAAAAGTGGTATCGCCAGAGATACGATTTATCTCTGTCGTCAGTTGGTCATATTCCTGCTGCAAAGCAACACGATCATCCGAGTTGTTGGAACCGTTCGCTGATTGCTGAGCCAAAGTGCGCATCCGTTGCAACATGGAGGTCACTTCATCCATCGCACCTTCTGCAGTTTGTGCCACAGAAATACCATCGTTAGCGTTACGGTTGCCTTGATCTAAACCGTTAACCTGTGAAGTCAAACGGTTGGAGATCTGCAAGCCGGCAGCATCGTCTTTGGCAGTGTTGATACGAAGGCCGGATGCCAACCTGGTATAGGAGGTATCCAGCGACTTGTTGGTATTCATCAAGTTACGCTGGGCGTTCAGTGATGAAACGTTGGTGTTAATGTACATAGCCATATAAAATTCTCCCGAAGAACATGCAACTGCAGGTTGCGTCGTCCAAACAAAACGACGGCCCACCGTTTGAAGAGCAGGTTGAACATGCCTGTCTCTTCAGGCGGGTGTCTGTTTGAACGAACAGGCCACCCGCAGTAGTGCAAACGTTGGATTCCGAACACCCCTCGATTGCTTCACTTTATTTAACGGCAGCGCAGATACAAGCTTTAGGAAAATTGTTGCCTAAAGCGGCAAGTTTTCTCCGGCAAGCGGCAACAGAACATCAATTGAGCAGCATCACCATGCAAATCACCGCTGATGATGACCTCGTTTACGGGATAAGATGCGTTGGCACGGTTCATGCTTTGAACTGACAGAGTGACGTCAATTTGGCGACACAATAAAAAGAGGCCGGTAAACCGGCCTAAAGATGAGCATATGCTCAGGAGAATATGACCAAGCGTGACAGAACTGAACAACTGGACAACACTTGGCATTACTAGTAGAGATTTATATCTCTCCCGATAGAACAGAGTGCGACCCGAACACCCCTTTGTTCCATCTCTTGATCAGGGCGGCCTGAACAACCGCCCTGTTTTCTTTTGTTAGCCTTGCAGCAGCGACAGTGCAGACTGCGGACGCTGATTTGCCTGAGACAGAATGGTCGATGCTGCTTGCTGCAGAATGTTCTGCTTGGTCAGGTTGGCGGTTTCTGTTGCAAAGTCAGCATCACGGATACGTGAGCGGGCAGCACTGACATTTTCAGATACGTTAGCTTGGTTACGAATGGTAGAATCAAAACGGTTCTGAACAGCACCTAGCTCAGCACGTTTACTATCAACAACTTTAATCATGTAATCCAAGTTTGCCATAGCTGTTTGAGCATCTTTGGCTGTAGTAATAGTGCTGATGCTTGTAGTGGTGACATTACCTGTGTTGCTTTTAGTCACAGTGTAAGGCTCACCTGTTGTAGTTGTCGCGACTGTAGCATTCCCCTTCGTAGCCGAAGCCATCCCTTTGATAGTAAAAGCCGATGTCATTTTAAACGTAATTGTTTGTCCTGCATCAGCCCCCACCTGGAAAGAACCTACGTAACCACCATTGAGCAAGGTTTGCCCACCGAACGTGGTATCTTTAGCAACACGGTCAATTTCAGTCATCAGTTGAGTGTACTCTTGCTGCAACGCGGTACGGTCATCTGAGTTGTTGGAGCCGTTGGCTGATTGCTGAGCCAGAGTACGCATACGCTGCAGCATGGAGGTGACTTCATCCATCGCACCTTCAGCAGTCTGAGCTACAGAGATACCATCGTTGGCGTTACGGTTACCCTGATCCAACCCGTTGATTTGAGAGGTCAAACGGTTGGAGATTTGCAGACCCGCGGCATCATCTTTGGCGCTGTTGATACGCAAGCCGGATGCCAGTCGAGTGTAGGAAGTATCCAGTGATTTGGTCGTATTCATCAGGTTACGCTGAGCGTTGAGTGATGAAACGTTAGTGTTGATATAAAGGCCCATGACTATTCTCCTAAGCTATTAAATTTACTCTTCTATTTGCTCAGGCTTTATTATTTTCTGTGCCCGATGCGTCTTATTTAACGGCCCGTTTTTGGATGTCTTTAGCATTTTTTTCAACGCTTCATCGCATTAACGCCGCTTACCTTATATATCGGCGGGTCGGGGGGATACTTAAGGAAAAAATCGGGCCAAAACCAGTGACAGACTCAACCTTCTTAAGCTCGCCAACGGCAGGGGGCAAACGAGACACTACCGTTCGTGCTGCGAGAAAAAATCCGTCCCGACTCTCAATTTTGTCGAGCACTGTTGGCGATTGGGCTCACCAGCCCCTAAAATCGCGGCCCCATCAACAATTTGGCGTGAGTTGTTCTCCATGCAGACACTGGTTGAGCAGATTGTTTACATCAGCGACATGTTTGGTACTGCGGTATTCGCGTTTTCAGGGGTATTGGTGGCTGGTCGACTCAGAATGGACGGGTTTGGCGTCATGGTTTTGGCGGCGGTCACTGCCATCGGCGGCGGCACCATCCGTGACATGATCCTGGGAGCCACCCCCGTGTTCTGGGTGCGCGATCCCCTCTATATCTGGGTCGTCATTGCGACGGCGCTGATCGGTATGTGGATGGTCAAACTGCCCCGCAGAATGCCTTGGTATGTACTGCCGGTGGCGGATGCCTTCGGACTGGCCCTCTTTACCGTGATCGGTGCCCAGAAGGCCCTCAATTTCGGCACCCCAGGGCTGATTGCCGTGATCATGGGCACCATGACCGGGGTAGCCGGTGGCATGATCCGCGATGTACTGGCGCGGGAGGTCCCCATGGTGCTGCAAAAAGAGATCTATGCCACCGCCTGTATCCTTGGCGGCATTCTCTATACCTTGGCGCTTGAGGCCAACATGGACAGGGTAACGGCCATGCTCATCTGCATGACGGCCGTGTTTGGCCTGCGGGTCGCGGCTATCTACTGGCATCTGTCGCTGCCCACCTTCTCGCTGCAACGCAATTGAGAGCAGGCCCACAGCGTCATCATGTCGCTGTGGGCCGCGCGTTGAACCAAATAGGCTTTTCTGTTGTCATAGAAGCAGTCGTTGTTAGCCGGAACTTCTCATGCGCAAAATCGGTATGCTTACCACCCTCCTCCTGGCGAACGTGACGGCAGCCCACGCCGAAGCACAAGTGGTATTTGGACGACTGGCCTCGGCGCCGGTGCAGCAGTTCAACCAGCAGATACGCCAGGCAAGCCATCAACAGCAAAACTGGGTTAATGACTACCGTGAGGTCGCTCTGCGATTCGTCGGTCATGGTGACATGCCCAGCCGCATCCATGCCCAGCAACTGGACAATGATCTGGTGCTCTCGGTCGCCCTCGACGGCAGCAAGAGCGACATGATCTACATCCTGACCCTCTATCGCAGCAACAACCTGTGGCAGATGCGGGAGGCGGAAATGGGCTGGCGTTGTCAGGGGCAAGACTCCTTCACTCCGGTTCCCTGTCCCTGATAGTCATTGCTCACTCTGTGAAATAAAAAAATCCGGCACATTGGCCGGATTTTTTTATTGAAGGTAAAAAACACGCTTACGGGCGGTACACCTTGACGTTGTCAAAGCCCTTCTCTTTCAGATAGAGCGCCTGCAGCTTGCTCATCACGCCGCGATCGCAGTAGAGCAGGTAGGTCTTCTCTTTGGGCAGATCGCCAAAGGCGGTGGCCAGCTTGAAGAAGGGGATATGCAGCACTTCACGATTTTCCACCACCAGCGGCTTCTCGTCGTGTTCATCGGCAGAGCGGATATCCAGGATCACCTCGTCAGCGCCCAGCACCTGAGTCGTTTCCACCTCTTGGACTTCAGCGGCAGTCTCTTCACCGATACGGCGGATATCGAGGTAACGGGCCTCGGAGACCACCTTGTCCAGAATGGAGAAGTCAAAATTGGCCTCTTCCTCTTCAATGCGGGAGAGCTCGGCCTTCACGGTCGGCTTCTTGGAGATGACACCGCAATACTCCGGCATGGTCTCGGCAAACTCCAGGGTGCCGATACGGCGGGCTTCGTTGATGATATCCGGCTTGTCCCAAGTAATGAGCGGGCGCAGGATCACCTTGTCGGTCACCCGGTCGATCACGTTCAGGTTGGTGAGGGTCTGGCTGGATACCTGACCCACACACTCGCCGGTCACCAGCGCCGGGATCTGGAATTCATCGGCCACCTTGGCGGCAGCACGCATCATCATCCGCTTGAGCACCACGCCCATCTGACCGTTGTCGATCTTCTCGAGGATCTCGGCAACCACCGGCTCGAAGTCCACAGCGGTGAAACGTACCCGGTGGGAGGAGCCGAAACGGTTCCACAGGTGGTAGGCCACCTGCTTGACGCCGATTTCGTGGGCAGCACCGCCCAGATTGAAGAAGCAGTAGTGCACCCGGCAGCCGCGCTTGATGAACTGGAACGACGCCACGCCTGAGTCAAAACCGCCGGAGAGCAGGCTCAGCACATCTTCCTGGGTCGCGATGGGCATGCCGCTCAGGCCCTGATGGATGGCGCTGACGATGAAGAGCTCTTCGCCGTCAATCTCGAGGTTGATCTTCACATCCGGGTTCTTGAGGCGCACACCGTTGCTTTCGCAGTGCTGATTCAGTCCACCGCCAACATAGCGCTCAACCTCGAGGGAGGAGAACTCGTGCTTGCCGTGGCGCTTGGCGCGCACGCAGAAGGTTTTGCCCTTGAGCTGGTCGCCCCATACGGCTTTCACCTGCTCGAAGATGTCGTGCAGATCGGTAAACTTGCTGGCTTGTACCTCGAGGAAGGCCTGAATGCCCGGAATACAGGCCAAAGCTTCGATAGCCTGCTCGCGGAACTGGTCGTTGCGGGAGCTCACGATCAGCTTGTCCCAATCCATCCGTACGCGGGCATCGTCGTCGAAGCGGCGCAGGACATTGCGGATATTGCCCTGCAGGATCTTGATAAAGCGCTGGCGAACCGACTTGCTCTTGATGGTGATTTCCGGGAACAGCTTGATAATGAACTTCATGGTAATGACTCGGGTGACCTTGATTTAAGGGCGCGAATTATATCAGAACTTTGTGGCCAGCGCCTACTGGATGAGCGTTTGCTCACATTCCCCTAAGCAATGTTTGCCGCGCGGCCGCAATCTTGCGTATATTCCCGACCCTGCGCCTCGCCAGATTTTTGACAACACACAGATCCGATGAAGACCTATATCTATTACCCCGGCATGGAGGTACGCGACGAGCTCTGGCTCAAATTTGCCCTGCTCTATCTGGAGCGGCTCGCCTTCGTCTTCACCGTCAGCGAAAAGAGCGGCCTCACCGCCCTGCTCGATACCCTTCAACAGCAGACCGATCTGCTGGCCGAGCGGCCCGATGCCGCCTTCTTTGCCGCCATTACCCCGCAACTGGAGAGCCAGATAAGCGGCCTGGTGGCCCCCGATTTCGTCCGCCACAAGGTGTTTGGCAACAAGGAGCTGATTGGTCGCTGGCGTCAGGAGGCCAACCACGACTGCTTCTGCCCGGATCAGGCGGGGCTAGAGCGGCTGCACGGCTTTTGCCTTACTCACGGCTTTGCGACCCGGGATGAAGGGGGGATCAGAATGGCGCGGCGCTTTGCCAACCTGCTATCCATGCGTCTCGCCCGTGAGTGGGCACTCGCCAATGACGGGGCGCTTATTACCGATCACGACTATCTCGACCGCCTGCTCCATCTGCTCGAATCCCGCTACCACAACCGGGGTGGTCAGGATTGCTTCCACCTCGAGATCCCGTTGCAAGTGCCCACTCACCTGGCCGACATTCCGTTTGCAGAGCTGATTGCCCTGCGCGGGCGCAGCGGCTTTCGCCAACAGCTGGCCGAATTTCATCTGGCCATCGACAACCTGCTCGCCATGCTGGGTAGCGGCTATGCCGACCCGGCGGCCCTGACCCGCTTTGAGCAGGCTCAGCAAGGGCTCAATCAACTGCTCGGGCCCGAGACCCTCAGCATGCCACTCACCACCCTGGTCAGCACCAGCCTGCCCGCCGTAGCCATGCTCCACCAGTTAAAAGCGAGCCACCACGAAAGCAACCTCATCTTCCATCCCATCAAGAAGAGCCACTTTCACCAGCGCAAGAGCCAGCACTTCTTCACCCGGCTCGGCCATCTGCGCCAACCGGGCTGAATGGGCGGAATGAAAAAGGGGTTGGCATTTGCCAACCCCTCTCATTATCTGCGGCCTACCAATCATCACCACGATGATTGGCCCGCTCTTGCGCCTTCCTGCGCGCCTCCATCGCCCTGTCACGGCGGATATTGGAAGGGGTACAGGCAAACTGTTTCTGATAGCAACGCGCAAAACTCTCGGAAGCTGGTTCGAAAGGTGAATAGAACCCGGTACGTTCAGGAGAAACATGGTGATCACCATGATTGGTTGTGGCACAACCCGAACTCATCAGCACCAGCAAGGGACACAGAACACGCAGCAAAAGAGAACTCCCGATTGGATTTGAATGAACTCGTAATTATTCACAAATTAATTCATCCAATCAAATATTGATGCATTTCAAATAGTTAATTATATTCACCTCAATGGCTGTCGGCAAAACGATCAACGGGTGATGGTGCCGGCATCACTGTCAGGATGCACCACGCGAAACTCGATACGATCGCTGTTGCCCGCTTCATCCACCACCACCAGCTGATAACGACCCGCCACACTCAGCACCTGATCCCCGTCCCAGCGCAGTCGCTGGCCGTTGAGAAACCAAGCCGACTTGCCGACACCGCCCAGCACCTTGGGCTGCAACCGATAGCGCTGGCTGCGGATAAGGTTGCCCTCCCCCAGCGCCACGATGCGAATGGGGGCCTGCAGCTCGGCGCTCTGCCCCTCCCCTGCACAACTGCTGGCGAGCAGCGACTGCCGCCGCTCGCCGAGGGACCGCCAAGGCTCCAACGACAACGGCCAGAGTGCCCGAAAACCGGATTGTGCCGCATCGGGGCAACGGGTCAGCGTCGGCTTGCCTTCGGCAGTGAGTGCAACCTGGCGCAGCGGCGAGGGCCAGTCCATGGGATCCGGCAAGGTGGGAGGATCGCGCCCTTCCAGCAACCAGGCGCTCTGGCGCTGCAAACAGGCTTCAGGCAGGGTCGCGTTCGCCTTGCGCCCCAGCGGCCAGCAAATCTCGGCCTCGCTCACCGTGTTGGGCTGTGCCGGCAGAGGGCTGTTGTCAGCCAGTCGCGAGTAGACCGAAAGCAGCAGCGGCACCGCTGCGCTCTGGCCGTAAAAACCGGGCATGGGGGTGCCGTCGGGGCGCCCAAGCCAGACGCCGATGGTCCAGCGACCGGAGACTCCCATCGCCCAGCTGTCGCGATAGCCATAGCTGGTGCCGGTCTTCCAGGCCAGTCGGTTGACCCGGCCGGTCGCCTCACTGGCAAAGGGCTGATCCGCGCGCCCCTGGGCACTCAATATCTGCCAGATGATCCAGGCCGCTCCCGGGCTCAGCAAGGGGCGTGACACCGCCTGCTGCCCCGCCAGCCAGACCGGCATCGCCACCTGCCCCTGCCGGGTCAGTGCGCTGTAGAGGGCCACCAACTGCTCGAGCCTAATGCCCGCTGCCCCCAGCGCGATGGCCGGGTTGGGCTTGTCGGAGAGCGCCAGCCGCACCCCGGCGTTGTCGAGGCGACTGACCAGCTTGTCGGGCCCGAGCGCCTCCAGCACCTGCACTGCCGGCACGTTGAGGGATTGCTGCAGCGCCTGAGCGAGCGTCACCGGCCCCTGAAAGGCGCCGGAAAAGTTGGCGGGGCGGTACTCCGAGCCGAGCCTCGGCGCATCGGAGAGCAGGGAGGCCGAGTGCACCAGCCCCTCGTCCATCGCCAGACCGTAGATAAAGGGCTTGAGGGTGGAGCCGGGAGAGCGGATTGCCTGCACCATGTCGAGATAACCGTGGCGGCGCAAATTGCCATACTCGGCGCTGCCCACATAGGCGCGCACCGCCATGGTTTTGTTGTCTACCAAGAGCAACGCCGCTGAGGTCTGCTCGGGGAAACGACGGATATAGCTCGCCACCCGTCCCTCCAGCCAGCGCTGTAGGTCCCCGTCGATGGTGGTGTGCACCAGCGCCCCGGCCTGATTGTCAGCGGCGAGGCGGGCAAAGAGCGGCGCCTCCATCGGCGTGAAGTGACCGCGGGCCAGCACCGGCTCGATACGTCCCTCCAACCACACCGGCTCGGGCCAGACGCCCTGCGCCACAAGTCGCTGCATCACCTTGTCACGGGCGACGCGGGCCCGCTCGGGATGACGGTCCGGCCGGTTGCGGCTGGGAGCCTGTGGCAGCACCGCCAACAGCGCCGCCTCGGCATAGGTCAGCTTGGCCGCACTCTTACCGAGATAGGCAAAACTTGCCGCCTGCACCCCCTCCAGGTTGCCGCCAAACGGCGCCCGATTGAGGTAGACGGTGAGCAGGGTGCGCTTGTCATAGTGCCACTCCAGTTGCAGCGCACGCACCATCTGGCGCAGCTTGCCGGGCACGCTCCGGTGGTAGGGCTCGATAAGACGCGCCACCTGCATGGTAAGGGTCGAGCCGCCCGACACGGCACGCCCATAGCGCAGCCACTGCCAGACCCCGCGCACCATGGCCACCGGATTGACCCCGGGATGACGCCAGAAGTAGCGATCCTCGTAGCCCAGCAGCGCCTCGATATAGCGGGGGGAGACCTGCTCCAGGGTCACGGGATAGCGCCACACGCCGCTGGTATCGGCAAAGGCGCGCAGCGGCCGCCCCTTCATGTCGAGCACCACCCGTGCGTAGGCAGGGTCGAGTGGCGGCAGCGGGAAAATCCGATCCAGCACCAGCAATGACAGCAGCAGTGCGACAACTCCCAGCACCGAAAAGCGCAGCCAGCGCGGCAGACCGCCCAGCCAGCACCAGCCTGCGCGGCCACTGCGACCCAATTTCAGCCAGCCGCGCTGCCAGAAAGTGAGCGGGCGAACCCGCTCAAGGGAGGGTTTGTTACTCAGAAATACGCACCTCGTGGATATCCTCACCCACAGCCCGTATCTCGGGCCGGTACATATCCTCCACCTGGGTCGGTGGCACCTGATAGCGACCCGGCGTCACTGCACGCATCAGGTAGACCAGTTGCTGGTTGCTCCCCTCGCTCAGATCCAGCGCTGCCGTGTAGCGGTCATCGCGAAACTCCTGATGCTTGAGATAGTCGTTCCACTCGCTCTGCCACGCCGGTTTCCCCTCAATGGAGAGCTCTTCCAGCTTGATGCTGTTGCCAAGGGCCGGGTTCTCCAGCTCGAAGCCAGCGGGCACCATCTCCACCAGCAGGGCATCGGGCACCGCCGATTCACTGCTGACATTGAGCCGCACCACCACCAGATCGCCCACCTTCACCTTGGCGGGATCAAACGGCTGACCGTCGCTGTTGAACCAGCTGCGGGTCACACTCATCCCCTTGCTAATCCGTGCTGGCGCCTGTTCGGGGTAGCCGATGAGGGTGCGCTGCACATAGAGGGATCCCTTGCCCTCGTTGGTGACGGTGCTGGCGGCCAGTGCCTCGGGGGCACCCTGCTGCAGCGGAGCCGAACCGCTCAGGGATCCACTGCCAAGAGAGGAAGTTACCTTGGCCTGCCAGTCGACGGCCGGGTCGAAGCGGGCGAGTCGCAGCAGGGCGAGCCGTTCCTGAGTGCTGAGCCACTGACGATGGGCCAGGGTATCGGCCACCTTGGCACTGAGGGCCGGCCAGCGCTCCGCAGCCAGCTTGTGCTGACGCAGCAAGGAGAGCTCAAGAGCTTCATCGCGCAACTGTGAGCCGTAATCACCCAGATAGTCATCACCGCGCTCGGTCGCCAATGCCCGGCTGAGGGCCTTGGCGGCGTTCTGCTCATCCCCCATGGCCGAGAGGGCCAGCGAGAGGTGGAGCTGCGGCAAACCTGAGCGGGCGTGATCAGCTTGCTGCTCCCAGATAAGGCGCAGGGTAGCGAGCGGCGCCTTGCCCACCCGGGCCAGCACATAGGCGCTGTAGGCCTGATAGGCCAGCCGGCTGTGCTCGGGGGCACTGCTCCAGCGCTCACCGTACTGACTGTCGGTGAGATAACTTTGCAGCCGGTTCAGCGCCTGATTGAGCATTGCCTCCGGCACTGCGTCGCCCGCCTCCTTGCGCGCCAGCAGGTAGTCGGCGGCATAGGCGGTGAGCCACTGCTCCTCGTCGGAGCGACCATCCCACAGGCCAAAGCCGCCGCTTGGCAGTTGCAACCGCTGCAGCCGTTGCAGCAGGGCGCGCTGCAGATCCGCCTCGCTCGCCGCTTTCTTGCCCTCTGCGGGTTTGCGCCAGACGGCCCGCTCATCGGCCGTGGTCAGCAGATAGGGCCAGGCACGGGACAAGGTCTGCTCCAGACAGGCGTAGGGGTAGTCGGCCAGCGCCTGCCACTGGGCTGCCGGATCCCAGGGCGGAGTGCCGGAGAGGCTGAGCAGCCCCTGCAGGTTGGCACGATCCAGCCCGGCCAGCTCACCTGGCGCAAAGCTCATCTGCTGGCCGGGAGCCAGCATCTGGTAGCGCTGGCGAGTCTCGGCAGGCCAGGGGGAGCGCAGCGGCAAAGTCCAGTCGCGACTTATCGCAAAATCATTGCCACTGGCCGCCAACTGCAGGCTCGCCACACCGCTCGCCCCGGTCACGGTGAGCGGCAGGGTCAACCACTGCTCCTCGCCGTTTTTAAGAGACAGCGTGCTGGGCAGCTCGCCGTTTGCCTTGAGCCCACCATTGAGGGTCCAGGCAAGGGAGAGGGTCTGATCCTCGCCGCTCATATTGCGCAGCTGCACCAACGCCCGGGTCTCATCCCCTCTGGCGCCAAAGCGTGGCCAGCCGATTTCGGCCACCAGGGGCGCCACTACCTTGACGGCGCGCTCTGCCTCACCGACCTGCTGTTCGTTCCAGGCCAGCGCCATCAGCGCCAACTCGCCGTTGAAGTTGGGCAGGTCGAGGGGGATCACCGCCTTGCCGCTCTCGTCAAAACTCACCTCGCCGCTCCAGAGCGCGGCTATTTCGACCCGGCTCTCCAGCGCGCCACCCTTTTTCAGCGGCGCCCGGTCACCCCCATAGTTGAGGCGGGCCAGCTTGCCATCTTGCGGCGGGATCACTTGCCCGTAGTTGTCGAACAAATCTTGGGCGAAGCGCTTGCGACCAAAGAAGATCTCGAACGGGTCGAGAGGCTGGTAGTCGCTGATATTGAGCACGCCCCTATCCACCGCCGCCAGCACCACCCGCCCCCGACTGTTGGGGGTGGAGGTGGCGGTTACCTCCAGCCGGGTAAGGGGCACCGCTTTATCAGGCGCGCTCAGGGTGAGCGGCAGACGGCGCGCTTCCCGATCCAGGGTGAGCGGCATCAGCCCGACCGAGCGCAGGCTCTGCCCCTGCTGCGTGCCAGCCGGTTTGGAGGCGCTGTCTGGCGCGGCGATCTGGGCCGAGATATGCAAGTCATGGCGCTGCCACTCGGGGCTGACCGGGATCTCGAACTCGCCGCGTGCATCCTTGGCATCGCCACCGGCCCCCTTGAGCTCGATACGTTGCCACCAGCGCAGGCCGTCGCCATCTTCCACCATAAGCAACCCCTTGCCGGGGCGCGGGGCCACCAGCGTCACTTTGGCCTTGTCGCCCGCCTGATAGGCGCGCTTGTCGAGGGTGATGGCAATCTTGTCAGGCCGCGCCTGCTCGCCACCGCCGCCCCAGGCGTAACTGCCGATCTCCACCCGCAGGCTCGATTGATGGCCCTGACTGTTCTCCACCTCCAACCGATACCAGCCCGCGGCGAGTTGCAAGATTAGGGGGGTCGGCCCCTTGCCGTCCAGCTGCAGGGTCTGCTCCTGCTCCAGATAGGGCTGGCTGTTGAACTCGTACTTCCACCCCTCGCCATCGGCGTAGTGCCAGTAGTAATCGCGGTACTCGTTGATAAGGCGCACTTTCACCGCCCCCGCCACCGGTTGACCTTGCTCATCGAGGTTGAGGATCTGGAAGGGGAGCGGCTTGCCCCCTTCCACCCGATCGGCCACGAAGTCGGCCTTGAGTGCCGGCCAATGGCTGCCCGCAGGCCAACCATACTGGGTGCGGCTGCGATTGACGGCGCGGCCACCGGGCTCGGAGAGCGACACCCGATAGGCCACCTCCAGCGGCCCGAGGGTTCGCACCCCGTCGAGCTCATCAGTAAGCGAAAAAGTCCCCTGCCCCTGCGCATCGAGGGTGAGATTGAGGGGCTCGAGATCCTTGGCCTGCTCGGCGAGCAGCACATCCCCCAAAGTGAACTCCTGCCATTGGGTGAAAGGCATGGTAGCGCGGCTGATTTTTACCTCCGCCTTGGCCTTGGTGGCGCTCGCAGGGGCGCCATAGAGATAGTCCCCTTGCAGCGGCAGGGTGAGGGAGGCGTCCAGATCCGTCACTTCACCATCCGGCCCCTTGCCGAGCTGCAGTTTCAGCCGCTCCGGCAAAAACTCCTCCACCAAAAAGGGCCACTCGAAACGGCTGCCAGCGGCGGTCTTGAGGTTTATGGTCCAGCGCCCGAGCGGCGCATCATCCGGCAGACGCAGGCCGTAATGGGCGGCGCCCAAATTGTCCAGCAGCAGCCGCTTCTGTTCGAGCAGCTGGCCGTCCGGCTGCTTCACCTCCAGCTCCACCGCCATGCCCGGCAGCAGCTGGCCATCCTGCCCCTTGAGCAAAATCTCGCTGTCGAGCCGCTCGCCGGGGCGATAGAGATCGCGCCCACTGAACAGATACAACTGCTGGGCCTGCCAGGGCTGGGTGCCGAGATCGAAGGTGGAGAGGTCGAGCGCCGCCCCGTCGAGGCGCAGCACCGCCAGATGGTTGCCCTGTTCGGCCAGCAGCAAGCGGGCCCCCTGCACCTGATCGAAGCGACGATGGCCCTGCGGATCGGTGGTTTGCACCTGCAGCCGGTTACCCTTCTCGTCGAGCAGGGAGAGCTGCACATCCTTGAGCGGGTCGGCGCTGGCCAGGGAGCTCACGAACACCCCCAACTGATCGCGGTAGCGGCGGGCACTGAGCCCCATGTCGCTCACCGCAAAATAGGTGGTCTCCTTGCGCCAGTCGTAGTTGCCAAGGGGCGACATCACCGCAAAGTAGACGCCGGCCTCCGCCAGCTGCGGCTCCTTCACATTGATAAGGCGGGTCTCGCGCCGGTTGGCATCGAGCTCCAGCGCATAGCGGCCACTGAATACCCGCTTGGCCCGCTTGGTGATCTGCTCAAGCTCCCAGTTCCCCATGCCGGCACCGGGGCGATATTCCGCAAGAAAACGGGGCAGATATTCCGCATCGACCCGAAAGAAATCGATATTGACCTCGTCCACGTTGACAGCGCTGATGGGCAGGCGCAGCTCGTCGCGCAGCGGCAATACCATGCCGCTGGCGGTAAACGAAGCACCCGCCTCCAGCGGCCGGGTTTTGAGGGTCCAGCTCTGGGGAGATGGGCCCAGCCCAGCCTTGAGGCTCACCTCGTAGCTCTTGTCGGGCTGAACGTTCGGGAAATAGAGGGTCCGGCCATCGTCGGCCAGGATCCACTCCCCCTGCACCTGCTTGCCCCCCTCACTGACCCCGAGCCAGCTCTGCCAATTGGCCTTGGGCGCCAGGGGGCCGGAGAAGACCAGCGCCAGTGCCGGCGCATCGCGATATTGGCGGGCATTGGCCTGCACTACAGAAGTTGGCGCCCCGGCCTCCTGCCGGGCTGTGGATTCTGTGGTCGATATTTGGCTGGCGGGCTTGTCAGGGCCGCAACCAGACAGCAAACCGACCACTCCGCAAAGCAGCAGGGCCGAGCAGCAGCGGCGCAGAGCGCCGGTTCCAGCGGTAGAGCGGTGAGAAGCAGAGGGAGAGTCGAAGAGGCGCATAGGTTCCATCCCGAGTTGGAGCGCTGCAAACGCAGCGTGGCTGGAAACAGGATAAGGCATCCTGCTCACCCGACACAAAGCTCATTACCCGAATGGGCACAATTCCGCCCCCCTGCAGCACGAGAACCCCCTTGCCCACTGATCCAGTGCGGCAAGGGTTGTCATCTAGTCGTGGCTGGTCTCGTTTTTCGCTCCGCCTTTGAACCAGCGAAACAGGATGGCCATGACGGCCGCCAGAAACAGCACCAGCGAGGTAATCAGCAGGGCCCGGGTCAACAGTTCGCTGTGGTGGAGGAAGAAGGGGGTATTCATCGCCAGCTTGCCCACCAAACTGAGGCAGAGCGCCCACATAAAGGCACTGGCAAAGCTGGCCACGCACATGCGCAGCACGCTCAGGCGGCCAATCCCCATCAGCATGGGGGTCAGTACCCGCACGAACGGGATAAAACGGGAGGAGAACATCGCCAGAAAACCGTACTTTTTCAGCAGCCGGGTCGCCTTGGGCAGGCTGTCGGGAGGCAACATCCGTTCGATATGATCCATAAAGCGGGTGCGCTGCAGTGCCCGTCCCTGCCAGTAGGCGAGCACGGAACCTATGCCAGCAGCCAACGGCAGATAGACAAAAGTCACTTCGGGGCCAAACACCCCCATGCCAACCAACCCACCGGCCAGCAGTACCAGGCTGTCCCCCGGCAGGGGCAGGAAGACGAATGCGGACTCCAGCAGCAGTACCAGCATCAGGCAACTGATCAGCAGGGGTACCGCCTGCATCTGAACCAGGGCGTCAAAATCCTGATGCCAAATGGCCATCAGCATATCCAGCATGTCACTCTCCCTACTACACGGTTCATCATGAACGAGGCAGGGGTTATAGCACCCATCCCCTGAACAAAACGTTAATTTTGTCCGGCACAGGAAATAAAGTGTGTCGAAATATTGCAGCAACGAGGGGGATGCAAGAAGGGCGAGAAGCAGAAACAAAAAGCCCCTCATCTTGCACGCACAAGGGAGAGGGGCAAACAGGCACAGAAATAAAACGGTTACTCGGCGGTGGCCATCTGCCAGGTTTTGAAGCCGCCGGAGAGATTCTTCACTTTAAAGCCGTGCTGGCTCAGCAAGCGGCAGGCGACATGGCCGCGCAGCCCGACCTGACAGCTGATCAGCAGCTCTTTCTCTTTGGGCAGCTCATGGAGGCGGCCACGCAACTCGTCGAGGGGGATATGCAGCGCCCCCGGAATGCGGCCCAGCTTGTCGAGCTCCGGGCCGTTGCGCACATCCACCACCAGCTGATGGGGGTTACCAGCCTGCACCTCGGCCACGTGGCAGAGCAGGGTGTCCCCCTTCAGGTGGTTGCTTGCCACAAAGCCCGCCATGTTGATCACATCCTTGGCCGACCCGAACGGCGGCGCATAGGTGAGCTCCAGATCCTGCAGGTCAAACACGGTGAGACCGGCGCGCTGGGCCACCGCCAGCACGTCGATGCGCTTGTCGATGCCATCCTTGCCGATGGCCTGGGCACCGTAAATCTTGCCATCCGGGGCAAACAGCAGCTTGAGGCTGACCGGATGGGCGCCGGGGTAGTAACCGGCGTGGCTGCCCGGATGGACATAAACCTTCTCGAATGGCAATCCCAGTTGCACCAGTCGCTTCTCGTTGAGCCCGGTGCTGGCCACCGCCAGATCGAACAGCTTGCAGATGGCGGTCCCTTGCGTCTTCTTGTAGGTTTCGCTTCGGCCCAGCATATTGTCGGCGGCGATGCGACCCTGCCGGTTGGCCGGGCCCGCCAGCGGGATCAGCACAGACTCGCCGGTGACAAAATCTATCTCTTCCACCGCATCCCCCACCGCATAGATAAAGGGATCCGAGGTACGCATGCCGGCATCCACCTTGATGCCGCCCCGTGGGCCCAGCTCCAGCCCCGCTTTGGCGGCGAGCAGAGTTTCCGGCTTGACGCCGATGGCGAGGATCAAGAGACCGGTATCAAGATGGGAGCCGTCATTGAGGGTCAGGCGCAGGCCACCACTTTTGGCGGTCGGCACGGCGGAGGTCTTCTCAGCAGGCAGATCCAGACTCTCGATGGCGGTGAGGCCGGTGCGCAGGCGCAGGTCGATCCCCTCTTCCCGGATGCGGGCATGGAGCATGTTGGCCATCTCCTTGTCCACCGGCGCCATCACTTGATCGGCCAGCTCCAGCAGGGTGACATCCAGCTTGCGCTGGTGCAGCGCCTCCATCATCTCCAGCCCGATAAAGCCGCCGCCCACCACAGTGACGTGGCGCGGCTGATCGTGATGCAGAGCCGCCAGAATGCGATCCATGTCCGGGATGTTGCGCAGGGTATAGACATGGGGGCTGTCGATACCGGGGAAGGGAGGACGGATCGGCGCAGCCCCCGGGCTCAGTAGCAGCACATCGTAATGCTCGCGCTGCTCTTCACCGGTTTGCAGGTTGCGCACCAGTAAGGTCTTGCCCGCCTTGTCGATCTCAATCACATCGTGGAAGACCCGCACATCGACGTTGAAACGGCGCTTGAAACTCTGGGGAGTCTGCAGCAGCAAGGCATCCCGGTCGGGGATATCGCCCCCGATGTGATAGGGCAGACCGCAGTTGGCGAAGCTGACAAACTCGCCCCGCTCGAACATCACGATCTCTGCCTCTTCACTCAAACGACGAGCACGAGCCGCCGCCGATGCGCCCCCCGCGACACCACCGATAATCAGGATCCGTTTCATCTGCAAGACTCCTCATACATGATAATGGGCAATAAATTAGACTTTTCTAATTTAGAATTCAATGAAATTTTGTTTCACACCATTTTGCAGTATTCTTGCAACCCCGACGGTTGCTTAACAGGATGTTGTTTGTTCATGTCGTCTACCGCACTCAGTCATCTTCCTCCTGCCCTCCAGACGCCGCTCTTTTTCCGTCTGGATCTGCGCAGTCAACGGCTGGTCGCCCTGACCGACGTGATGCAAACCCCGCTCTACTGGCTCGATGAGCCGCGCGCCCCCTGGCCTGCCCAGCTGCCCGATGCCCTGCGCCTGCCCATCGAACAACTGCTGGCCAACGGCCATGGCGGCAAGATCACCGTGCGCTTTGCCAGCCAGTTGTGGCATATCGCCCTCGCCCACGAGCAGGATGGCTTCTGGCTCATCTGTCTGCAGAACCTTCGCCAGGAGCCCATCGCCGATCTGGCATTGCAACTGCCGCGCCTCAGCCAGATGGCGAGCCAGCAACAGTATGCGCCCCTGCTCGAGGCCCTTAAAGAGAGTTTGGGGGCCGATCGGCTCATCCTCTGGCACTATCAGGCCAACGGCGATCTCGGCAGCGAGCAACTCACCCCGGTGTTCACCCTGGGGGTCGAGGCGCTCTACCCCATTCGTGGTGACAGCCGCTATATCCGCGCCCTGCGTACCCGCAAAGCGTTGAGTTTCTCGGAGGCCGCCCACCAGCCGATGCTGAGCAATCACCTCTATCTGACCAGTGCCGGTGTGCGCTCACGCCTCGATGGTGCCCTGCTGGAGCAGGACAAGCTGTTCGGGGTGCTGAGTCTGGAGTATCTCGATCCCACCCCGCTTAGCGAGGAGATGTTGCAGCTGGTGCGCAGCAGCGCCCAGCTGCTCGGCCACTGGCAACCGCAACCGGAAGAGCACCGCGCCGAGCTGGCCCTCCCGCCCGAACTGCACCAACAGACCGGCATCGACTACTGCAAGACGCTGGTAAGCTGGGCTATGAGCGCCAGCGGTGCCCGGGTGGGCTGGATCGGCGAGTTCCAGCCCCGCGGTCAGGATCTCTGGATCATCCCCCGCTGCGTCATCAACGAGGAGATCTGCTCCACCCTCAAGCCCATCCAGCTCGACCCCGGCCCCGCTCAGGAGCTGTTCCAGCATGGTCAGGCCATCTATGTGGAAGATCTGCCCGTGCGCTATCCCAAGGCGACCCGGCTGCTTGCCCTCAATGCCAGCGCCTACATCGGCATTCCGCTCCATGGCCAGAGCGGCGCCCCTATTGGCCAGATCACCCTGCTGCTCGATACCCCTCTTGAGGAGCCCGAACAGCTGCTGGATCTATTGAGCAGCCAGCACGAGCGGGCCGCCATCGAACTCAAGCGCCTCGCCACCGACGATGCCCTGCGGCTGGCGGAAGTGGCCTTCAATACCCACGATGGGCTGATCGTGATGGATCACAACGGCATCATCCTCAAGGTCAACCACTCCTTCAGCCGGATCACCGGATTTGGCGAGGTAGAGGTGATCGGTCACTCCATTCGCAAGCTGCGTCCCACCTACTACGGGGATCATCTCAAGGAGGATGTCAGCCGCACCGTCAACGAGCAGGAGTTCTGGCTCGGTGAAGAGCGCTGCCTGCACAAGGATGGTCACCTCTTTCCGGTGCGCTTGATGGTGAACGGCGTCAAGGATGAGCAGGGGGAGCTCAGCCACTTTATCTGCAGCTTCTACGACATCACCCAGGAAAAAGAGGCGGCCAGACATATCGAGCAGCTCGCCTACTACGACGATCTCTGCGGTCTGCACAACCGGCGCAGCCTCAACCATATTTTGCAGCAGACCCTGAGCGCCTCCAACGGCCAGTGGGGTGCCCTGCTGCTGGTGGATCTCGACAACTTCAAGTCGATCAACGACTCCCTTGGTCACGCCTGCGGCGATCTGCTGCTACAGGCCGTGGTGCAGCGTTTCAGGGAGCTGCCCCAGGACAATCTGGTGCAGGCGCGCATCTCGGGGGATGAGTTTGCCCTGCTCTTTACCCAGCTGGGACAAGGGGAAGTCACCGCCAAAATTCTGGCAGAGCACTTCGCCCGCGAGCTGATGGGGCTGTTTCGCACCCCGTTCGACATCGGCGATCACAAACTGCACTGCAGCGCCTCGGTGGGGATCAGCCTCTTCTCCGGCAACGAGACGGATCATCTGGTCCTGATGCAACAGGCCGACACCGCGACCCACATGGCCAAGCGCGCCGGTCAGGGCCACTACGTCTTCTTTACCGAGGCGATGGCCCAGCACGAGAAGAACCGGCTGACCCTCACCAATGAGCTGCGCGATGCCCTGCGTCATCACGAGCTGCAGCTCCACTATCAACCGCAATACCGGGTCGACAATGGCTCGCTGTCGGGTATCGAGGCGCTGCTGCGCTGGCAGCGCAGCGACGGCACCATGGTGCCACCCGGGGAGTTTATCCCCATCGCCGAAGAGACCAGCCTGATCCTCGAAATCGGCTACTGGGTGATGAAGACCGCCTGCGCCCAATACAGCTTCTGGCTCAACCGTGGCCTGCAGATCCCCCATCTGTCGGTCAACGTCAGTGCCCGCCAGTTCCACACCCAGGGCTTCGTACAACAGGTGGAGTACATCTTGCGCGATACCGGTGTGCCCCCCTCCCGCCTGCTGCTGGAGGTGACCGAATCTGTAGTATTGGAGAATAGGCAGGAGAGTATTGCCAGAATGCGCCAACTCAAGGAGCTCGGCATCCTCATCTCCATCGACGACTTCGGCACAGGCTACTCGTCGCTGGCCTATCTGCGGGATCTGCCCGCCGATGAGGTGAAGCTGGACAGAAGCTTCATTCAGACCCTGGTACACAGCGAACAGGACAGAGCCATCGTCAAGGCAATACTCGATCTGGCCCAGGTCTTCCGTTTTACCGTCACCGCCGAAGGGGTGGAAGAGGAAGCGCAGCTGGCCATCCTCAAAGCGCTGGGATGCCAGCATTATCAAGGGTTTCTCACCAGTCGGCCGCTCACCGTCAAGGGGCTGGAGCAGCTGCTTGGCAGCCGGGCGCCGGACTAAAGGTGTAGGATCAATAGGGGTTTATGTAATAAAATAACGGCCTGCTCGAATCGTTGGAGTTGTTTATGTCTGTCATTAATCGGATCCCTGCCGTTGAAATCAGCCAGCCAGCCGGAGCTCACGGCACCGTTGGCCGGATCCATTCCGTCGAAACCTGCGGCACTGTCGATGGCCCGGGAATACGCTTTATCGTATTCATGCAAGGCTGCCTGATGCGCTGCAAGTACTGCCACAACCGCGATACCTGGGATACCGAAGGTGGCCGCGAAGTGACCGTACCGGAGTTGATGAGTGACATCACCAGCTATCGCCACTTCATGAATGCCTCCGGCGGTGGTGTGACAGCGTCCGGCGGTGAAGCCATGCTGCAACCCGCTTTCATTACCGAACTCTTTACCGCCTGCAAAGAGAAAGGGATCCACACCTGTCTCGACACCAACGGCTTCGTCCGTCATCTCGACGAACAGGTGGACAAGCTGCTCGACCAGACCGATCTGGTACTGCTCGACATCAAACAGATCAATGACGAGAAACACATTCCGCTGACCCACGTCAGCAACAGATACACCCTGGAGTTTGCCCGCTATCTGGCAGCCAAAGGCAAGACCATGTGGATCCGCTACGTGGTGGTACCGACCTGGAGCGATGACGACGAGAGCGCCGAAGGGCTGGGTCAGTTTATCGCCGAGCTGGGCGAGAGCGTGGAGAAGGTGGAGCTGCTCCCCTACCATGAGCTCGGCAAACACAAGTGGGATGTGCTGGGCGACCCGTACGAGCTGAGCGGGATCAAGCCCCCCAGCAAGGAGACCATGGAACGGGTCAAGGGCATCCTCGGCAAGTACCACAACAACGTCAAATATTGATGGTAAAAGCAGGCTGACTCGTCAGCCTGCTCTGCTATGGGCGGTCGGGAAGGCCGCCCGG
Organism: Aeromonas sp. R4-2; assembly: GCF_040908295.1. Lineage (NCBI taxonomy): Bacteria > Pseudomonadati > Pseudomonadota > Gammaproteobacteria > Aeromonadales > Aeromonadaceae > Aeromonas > Aeromonas sp. R4-2. The sequence goes on from NZ_JBFODL010000007.1 coordinate 51,909, forward strand.
ACTCTACTGCATGAATGGACGACAAGATGAGTGAAGGACAACTCGCCGCCCTCCTGATCTGGCTGGTACTGCTGGCCTTCAGCCTGCGCCGCTCCCTGTGGCAGACCCTCCATGACAACCCCCTCTATCAGCACCTGTTGCTGGGCAGTGCCATCGTGCTGGTGCCGCTCTGGTATCTAAGGGCCGGTCTGCATGAGGGGCTGGAGGTCCATTTTCTCGGGCTCACCTCCCTCACCCTGCTGCTTGGCTGGCGGCTGGCACTGCTCGCCCCTTGCCTGACCCTGCTGGTGCTCGGTTACTTTGGTGTCACCAATCTGGCCGATTTTGGCTGGCAAGCGCTGGTGGGCATCGCCCTGCCGGTAGCCACCAGCTGGCTGCTGTTTCTGGCCAGCTGGGCCTGGCTGCCGCGCCACCTCTTTGTCTATATCTTCGTGGCCGCCTTTCTCGGCGGCGCCATCACCATCTCGGTCAAGGTGGCCGCCAGTGCGTTGCTGATGGGGCTAAGTGACAGCTACCCCTGGCACACCATCACGGCAGATTACCTCTCCATCTGGCCACTGCTGCTGTTCCCCGAAGCCCTGCTCAACGGCATGGCGATGACGGTGCTGGCCATCTACCGCCCTCACTGGGTCAATACCTTCTTCGACCGCACCTATCTGGGCAAGTAGCTCTCTCTTTCCTGATCTGCGCCCATAAAAAAGGAGAGGCCATCGCCTCTCCTTTTGGTATTCAACATGTTGCCAAATCCCGGCTTAGTGCAGCTTCAGGGTCGGGCGCAGTACCCGGTTGATGCGACCCACCAGCATGATGAGGCCGGTCTTGACGTAACCGTGCAGGGCGATCTGGTGCATCCGGTAGAGGGAGATGTAGACCAGACGGGCAATGTAGCCCTCCACCATCATGGAGCCGCGCATCAGGTTGCCCATCAGGCTGCCCACGGTGGAGAAGCGGCTGAGGGAGACCAGCGAACCGTGGTCGTGATAGAGGTAAGGCTTCATCTCGCCGCCGTTCATCTTGGCCAGAATGTTCTTGAACGCCTGGCTGGCCATCTGGTGGGCAGACTGGGCGCGCGGCGGCACGAACTTGCCATCCGGCTGCGGGCAGGCGGCGCAGTCACCGATAACGAAGATGTTCTCATCACGGGTAGTCTGCAGGGTCTCTTTCACCACCAGCTGGTTGATGCGGTTGGTCTCAAGACCAGCGATATCCTTCATGAAGTCAGGTGCCTTGATACCGGCCGCCCACACCATCAGGTCAGCTTCAATCAGCTCGCCATCCTTGGTGTGCAGACCGTCGCTGGTCGCTTCGGTGATCATGGTGGCGGTACGCACGTCCACACCCAGCTTGACCAGCTCCTGATGGGCGGCGCCGCTGATGCGCTCCGGCAGAGCCGGTAGAATGCGCGGGCCCGCTTCCACCAGGGTCACCTTCAGGCTGTCGGTGGTGAGGTTCTTGAAGCCGTAGGCGTAGAGCTGCTCGACCGCGTTGTAGAGCTCGGCAGAGAGCTCGACGCCGGTTGCGCCGCCGCCGACGATGGCAATCTTCACCTTGTCGCCCGGCTTATATTCGGTGGCGAACTGCAGGAAGCGGTTCATCATGCTGTTGTGGAAACGGTGCGCCTGGGAGGGGCTATCGAGGAAAATACAGTGATCCTTGATGCCCTTGGTGTTGAAGTCGTTGGAGACAGAACCGATGGCCATCACCAGATAGTCGTAGGGCAGCTCGCGCTCGTTGACCACGATGTCGCCATTGTCGTCGTGGATCGGGGCCAGCACGATGCGTTTATCGTCACGCTTGATGTCGGTCAGGGTGCCGAGCTGGAAGTCGAAACCGTGGTTCTTGGCGTGAGACTGGTAGCTCAGGGCATCGATGCCCGCATCCATGGAGCCGGTGGCCACTTCGTGCAGCAGGGGTTTCCACAGGTGGGTGCGGTTGCGATCAACCAGAGTGATCTTGGCCTTGTTCTTCTTGCCAAGCTTGCGACCCAGACTGGTGGCCAGCTCCAGGCCACCGGCGCCGCCGCCTACAACGACAATATTCATCATGATGATTTTCCTCGGTTCCTCAAAACGAAAGGGAGCCATTGGCTCCCTAAAACGAAATCGGTCGACGTGATGGATCAGGCTTCTTTGAAGGCCTTCATCCGCTGCAGATGATGCGAGATATTTTTGAACTTATGAGTCTCGCGCTCATCCCACACGATGTCGTAATAGTTCTTCAATTCACGTTCAGTGTCCCGATTATCGCGCACTTCATCCTGAACGGAAAGGATACACAGGCAGTTTCCTGAATTTTTCTTACGAAATTCAGTTACACACTTGGTACCGATATCGTCATATTCTTCCGGCCGGTCGATCTTGCCCTGCATGTTCTCTTCCGGATGGAGGTTGGGGTTGAAGATCACCTGGCGAATGCCGCACAGAAAGCCGATCCGCTCGCTCCAGTAGCCACCAAGACCCACGCCGCAGATCAGCGGTTTGGGATCGGTACTCATATCGAGCTGTTTTTTCACTTCCTTGAGCAGATGGCTCATATCATGACGGGGGTGAACCGTGCTGTAGTGCACGAAACGCACATCATCATCAATAAACTGCAACTGCAGCACTTTCTCGTGATTGCCTGGGCTGGTGGCATCAAAGCCATGCAGATAGATGATCATGGATAAGACCTCAGGAGCTGTGTCGGTTTTATCGAAACTACCCCAGCGGCAGCCCCGTGCGCCACCAAAACATCCAACTTTCTTGCTTTGGATCACGCCCCCGCCCCCGATTGCGCCCTGCGGCCCGCGAGCGCCGTCACATGCAGAGGGGCGCATTGCGAGCAACGTTATGCTGCCCGGCTATCAAAGTGAGATCGCCAGACCAATAATGATAAACCCCTTACCAATCTGAGATGCCCCCACCTCCTTCCCCTGCCAGCAGCCGGACACTTATCTGGCCGGTATGTGACTCATCCCGCAAAAACAAGGCGTTATCGCCAAACGTTTTTGCTCATGAGTGGCGTTGTGCATGTTTTGTGCACTGACCCGTGCTGCACAGGATCCCTCTCACTACTGCCGAGGGATCTGGCACCTCTGTCAATACACGAGATCAATGACCGGGAAAGCTGCGGCTTTCACTATCTTGCCTGTAGCAGTTGCGCGGGCTTCAAGGAGTGATCTGTTCATGAACGAGACCAATCCCCCCTCCCCCCGACCGGGTGCGCGCAAGCGCCCGGTGGATGAAGTGGAGCGCATGCTCCCCATGGGCCAACTCTTTACCCTCGGCCTGCAACATGTGCTGGTGATGTACGCCGGCGCCGTGGCGGTGCCGCTGGTGATTGGCGGAAGTCTGGGGCTGCCCAAGGATCAAATCTCCTACCTTATCAGTTCGGATCTCTTCTGCTGCGGCATCGTCACCCTGCTGCAATGTGTCGGGATTGGCCGCTTTGCCGGGATCCGGCTGCCGGTCATCATGTCGGTCACCTTTGCCGCCGTGATGCCCATGCTGGCCATCGGAGCCAACCCGGATCTGGGGCTGACGGGCATCTTCGGCGCCACCATTGCCGCCGGTATCATCTCGACCCTGCTGGTGCCGCTGATAGGTAGGCTGATGCCACTCTTCCCCACCGTAGTGACCGGGGTGGTTATCACCTCCATCGGGATCAGCATCATGCAGGTGGGGATCGACTGGATGGCGGGGGGCAAGGGTAATCCGGAATATGGCAGCCTGCGCTATATCGGCACCAGCTTTCTGGTGCTCGTCTTTATCCTGCTGGTGACCCGCTTCACCAAGGGCTTTTTCAGCAATATCTCGGTGCTGCTCGGGATCATCTTCGGTTTCGCGGTGGCCATCGCCATGGGCGAAGTAAGCCTCGATGGCCTCGGCGAGGCAGCCTGGTTTGCCCCCATAGTGCCCTTCGCCTTCGGCTGGCCCACCTTCGATCCCATCTCCATCGCCACTCTGACGGTGATCATGCTCATCACCTTTATCGAATCCATGGGGATGTTTCTGGCCCTTGGCGACATCGTCGGCCATCCGGCCAGGCGCGGTGATATCGTACGCGGGCTGCGGGTGGATGGCATCGGCACCATTATTGGTGGGATATTCAACAGCTTCCCCCACACCTCCTTCTCCCAGAATATCGGCCTGGTGAGCGTGACCGGGGTATCGAGTCGCTGGGTCTGCGTGATGTCGGGGGGGATCCTGCTCGCCTTTGGCCTCATCCCCAAGATGTCGGTGCTGGTCGCCTCAATCCCGCCCTTCGTGCTGGGGGGCGCCGGTATCGTCATGTTCGGTATGGTGCTGGCCACCGGCATTCGCATCCTAGCGCGCACCGATTACAACAGCAACCGCCACAACCTCTATATCGTCGCCATCAGTCTCGGAATTGGCATGATCCCGACGGTCTCCGGGAATTTTTTCCAGCAGCTTCCGGCGCAGCTACAACCGCTTTTTCATAGCGGTATCCTGCTGGCCACCATCAGCTCGGTACTGCTCAACCTCTTCTTCAACGGCTATCAGCCAGATCTGACTCACCAGACCCGTCCTCTGTTCGTTGGTCCCATCAAACCGCAGCAAGAGCAGGCATAACAAACAGGCCCCCGGACAGCGAGACTGTCCGGGGGCCTGTTGTTCATATCACCGCTGACCCAATCAGGCAGGCAACTGTGCGAAGCGCTCTACCGCCTGCGCTACTTGTGCCAGACTCCCCTGCCAGAAGGCGGCCTCACGGATATCCTGCCCCAGATGCTTGGCTACCAGATCTTCGGCGCTCATCCGGCCGGTATCGCGCAACAAGGCGCGATAGGCCTCGGCAATGCCCTCTTCCCCCGCCGCCTTGCGGCTCATCAACTGCTGATAGACCCCGAGGCTGAACAGATAACCGAACAGATAGGGGTAGTTGTAAAAGCCCAGCCCGGCGATGGAGAAGTGCGCCTTGGCCGCCCAGAACATCGGGTGATAGCGGGTCAGGCTCCCCTCATACCAGCGTCCCCACGCCTCATCGGTCAACGCCTTGAGCCGCTCTGCTGACACATAACCCTGCGCCCGCTCGGCCACCAAGGCCTGCTCGAAATCGAAGCGAGCCGGGATATTGACCAGGAAGGTGGCCGCGCCGTCGGCCTCGGCCCAAGCAATGGCCAGCTGTTCTTCCGGGCTTTGCGCCTGTTCAAACAAGGCGCTACGCACCAGGGTTTCGGCAAAGATGGAGGCGGTCTCCGCCAGCGTCATGGGATAGCTGCGCTGACTCATCGGCAGATCGCGGATCACCCAGTTGTGCCAGGCGTGGCCCAGCTCATGGGCCAGGGTAATGACGTTGTCCATGGTGCCAGCATAGGTGACGAAGACCCGCGGTTCTACCGGTTCGGCAAACTTGGTGCAGTAGGCGCCGGTGCGGCGATTTGGCGTGGGCGCCGCATCAATCCACCCCTTCTCGGCCATCATACGGGCAAACGCCCCCATCTCGGGATCGAAACGACTAAAGGCATCGGCAATCAACTCGATCGCCTCATCAAAAGGAATGTCGCGGCTGCTGGAAGCCGGAGGCGGCGCAAAGAGATCCTCCGGCCCCAGATCGTCGAGACCAAGGCGCTCGGCCATCAGCTCCAGCGCCCGCTGGCCCAATCCACGGGTTCGCCAGGTTTCGCTCATCAGGGCATCGAGGGTGGCACGCTCGATATGGCTCTGGTGGCAGGAGAGATCCAGCGCATCGAGCACACGGGTTTTGCCACGCTGACGGGCCAGCTCCAGCCGCCAGCCGTTGAGGGCATTGAGGATAGCGGCAACCGTCTCCTGCTCACCTTCCCAACCGGCGCTGATGGCATCGAACGCCTCAAGGCGCAGGGCACGCACCGGACTGGAGAGCAGATTGCTCGCCTCGGCCAGCCCCATCTCGCGGCCATCAATGGTCAAGCGGATCTTGCCCACCAGATCGTTGTAGAGGTTGCCCCAGGCGTGCAGGCCATCGGTACCCAGACCGATCACCAGTTGCTCCGCCTCCACCGGCAAGCGCTGATCCTGCAAACGACGCTCGTGGCGCAGGCGGTACGCCTCTTCACCGAGCATCGGATCCGCCATCAGCGCGGCGAATTCCTCCTCCGGCAACGCCAGCATCAGATCTTCCACCGGCGCGAGCGTCTTGAACAGATCGGCATTAAGGGCGCGGGCACGGGACGCCAGCTGTTTGGCCTGCGGATCCCGCGCATCCTGACTACCTCGGCACGCCGCCAGAATGGCGACGTTCCAGCCGACATGGCGGATATCGCGGGCGCGCAGCCGCACTTCCCGCAAGAAATCCTGCAGCGCTGCGTCATCGCCGCGCACCCCGTCCAGACCTGCCATATAGCTGGCCAGCTCTTCCAGCGCGTGGCGGGCAGCGTTCATGTCCGCTTCCAGCTCGGGGCTGTCGAGGCCCGAGTAGATATGGTCGTTATTCCACTGTTGTTGATACATAGCTTCTCGCAAAGGCCTTTATCGGGAGGCGCAACAGACCTGCGGGCAGCAAGTCCGAAACCGGGCAACCCGACGGCCAAAAAATGAAGGGAGGAAAAAAGAGAACATGGCCCGCAAGCTCGCTTATCCCTTGGCCGGGGCAAGACGGCTCACCAGCGTCATCACGGCAACCAGCAGCAGACCCGCCACCACACCGGCCACGGCGTTGAGCAGGGTCGGCGTCACCGCCGCCAGTACGGCCCCTACAGTGGGCAGGGTGGCAACGACAGCGGCTGCGCCTTCAATCAGGTGATGGGCAAAGGGCCAGCCATGCACCAGAATGCCGCCGCCCACCATAAACATGGCGATGGTGCCGACCAGTGCCAGCAGGTGCATCAGACGGGGCGCCGTCACCAACAGTCCCTGCCCCACCGCGCGGCGCAGGGCGCTGCCATCGGGCTTTTGCAGCAGATGCAGACCGATGTCATCGAGCTTGACGATCAGCCCCACCAACCCGTAGACCCCGATGGTCATCAGCAGGGCGATGCCCGCCACTACCGAGAGCTGCAGCGCGAGGCTTGCACCCTGTACCGTGCCAAGGGCGATGACGATGATCTCGGCAGAGAGAATAAAATCGGTGCGGATCGCTCCCTTCACCTTCTGCTGCTCGAAGGCCACCAGATCATCGGGAATAGGAGCAGTGTGTGCCTCACCCTCGCTCACTTCATGAGGCAGGAACTTGTGGGCCAGCTTCTCGGCCCCCTCAAAGCAGAGGTAGGCACCTCCCAACATCAAGAGCGGCGTGATAAGCCAGGGCACCAGCGCACTGATGGCGATGGCGGCGGGCACCAGAATCAGCTTGTTGCGAAATGAGCCCTTGGCCACCGCCCACACCACCGGCAACTCCCGCTCGGCGCGCACCCCGGAAACCTGCTCCGCGTTGAGGGCCAGATCATCCCCCAACACCCCGGCAGTCTTCTTCGCCGCCATCTTGGTCATCAGTGCCACGTCATCAAGCACGCTGGCGATATCATCGAGCAGGGCCAACAAACTGGTTCCAGCCATATCAAAGATCCCTTATATCAGTGAGAAACGTCTTCCCGAAAAATATCTCGCGCTTGTTCACCACGACCTTGGTCATCAGCGCCACGTCATCAAGCACGCTGACGATATCATCGAGCAGGGCCAACAAACTGGTTCCGGCCATATCAAAGATTCCTTATATCAATGAGAACAACCCCGGGAGGGTGGCGTACGTCCCGATAACCACCAGGGTCAACAGGACCACCTCATGGCGATCGCAGGCCATCATCGGCCGAGCCAAGAATTCGGCGCTCACCATCGGGGGGTTACGTCTTTCGGGCAAAAGATGGCACAGTGTAACGAGAAGCCGCCGTTTCGGCAGCACCCCTGAGCCATTTGTTCCTGGTTCCCTCTGAATCACCTCAAGGAGTTCCCATGCAACCCTGGCAACCTCTGCTCGATCTCTGGTTTGGCGACGAAGCCGATGACGTCCTGCGGGCCACACGGCAAGCCCCCCTCTGGTGGGGGAAAAGCAGCGAAACGGATGCCCTGCTGGCCAAGCAATTTGGCGCGCAAGCAGAGGCGGCCGCCAACGGGGAGCTGGCCGACTGGGCCGATCTACACCACGGCAGGCTGGCGCTGATCCTGCTGCTCGACCAGCTGCCCCGCAATATCCATCGCGGCACGCCTGCGGCCTTTGCCCAGGATCCGCAGGCAAGGGATCTCTGCCTGAAAGGGCTATCCATCGGGGCGGACAAATCCCTCTCGCCACTGGAGCGGGTCTTCTTCTATCTGCCGCTGGAGCATGCCGAATCCCGCGAACAACAGGCCAGAAGTGTGGCGCTGTTCGAGGCACTCGCTGCCGAGCAGGCTGGCACACCGGTGCAGGCGACCTTTGCCGGATTTGCCGACTTTGCCCGTCGTCATCAGGTGATCATCGAACGCTTTGGCCGCTTCCCCCACCGCAACGACATACTCGGTCGCACCAGCACACCGGAAGAGGCGGTATTTTTGCAGCAACCGGGCTCAGGCTTCTAAGCAAGCCATACAAAAAATCCCCGCCAGCTGGCGGGGATTGCGGATGGATAACAACTCTAGGCGTTACTGAATACGATAGCGGGATATCTGCTGGTGGATGCTCTCGGTGGTGACATTAAGCTCCTCGGCGGCGGCTGAGGTCTCTTCCGCTGTGCTGCTGGTTTGCTGCACGACCTGAGCAATCTGCTCTACCTGATGAGCGATCGACTCGGCGGCCGAACTCTGCTCGCGGATGGCATTGGTGATCTCGCCCACCTGATCCATCACCCGGTGCGACGCACTGCGGATCTCGGCAATAATGGCACCACTCTCTGTCGCCATGGTGACCCCCTGGCTCACCTTCTCCTCCACCAGATGCATGCGGGAGACCGTATTGTTCGACTCCTGCTGGATCGCCTCTACCGTGGCGGAGATCTCCTGGGTGGATTGGGCTGTGCGCTCAGCCAGTTTGCGCACTTCATCTGCCACCACCGCAAAGCCACGGCCGGACTCTCCGGCCCTCGCCGCCTCAATGGCCGCGTTCAAGGCCAGCAAGTTGGTCTGCCCCGCCACATCACGGATCACGTTGACCACACCGCCAATGCGCGAAATGCCCTCACCCAGCGCAATGACCTCGGCCGAGGCCTGCCGAATGGAGTCGGCGATCTCGTTGATGGCATGAACGGTGCGCTCGATGGTCCGGCCTCCCTCGGTCGCCAGCTGCCCCGACTCATTGGTGATGCGGCTCGTCTCCTGAGTACGCTGGGAGATATCGGTGATGCTGACCGTCATCTCTTCCACACCGGCGGCGATCAGACTGGTGGCATCATTGGCCTGATTAGCCGAGCTGGCCAGGTGCTGCGCTGCCTGAGAGAGGGATTCGGCGGTGCTCTTGATCTGCAAGCTGCCGACGGAAAATTCGGTAAATGTCTGTTGCAGCGTATCGAGCAGCCGGTTGACCGCATTGAGGGTCAGGCCAATCTCATCCTGCTGTTTCACATCAGCTCTCAGGGTAAAGTTGAGGTCACGCTGGATCCGGGTCAGGGTATCCATGGCGGTGCGAAGGGGATTGGCCACCTGATTGAACAACCAGACAAACAGCCCCATCGTCAGCACGGTGGCACCACCGGCGATCAACAACAGGGTTTGCAGGCTGTTGTCGTAGTTCTCCTGACCCTGCTTCTTGAGCGCCAGTCCCAAATCCATATTGAAGTTGACGTGAAGCTCGATTGCCTTGGCAAATTGCTTGAACAGTCCGTATGCCTCTCCCGCCAGCATGTCTCTGGCTTCATCATTCTTATTTTGGCGGGAGAGCTGCAGAACCTTGTCTATCTCCTGATAATATTGCGCGACAATGCGTTGATCATCGTCAGTCAGGCGCCGATCTTCATCATTGGAGAGCATCTCTGCCTTATATTTGTCGAGCAGCGAATTGATTTGTCCCCGTATCTCGGTGATACCCGTTTCAATCTGCTGCATCTTGCTTGAGTCGGTATTGAGCACATGTGTTTGTACCAGCGAGTGCAATTCATAGAAATCGGCCTGCACTTCCTTAATCAGCGAAATACTGGGCACCGTATTGTCCGTCACATAGCTCAAATCACGGTTGCCTGCCCCAAGGCGATTGATACTGAACCAGCTGAGAAAAATGAGCGTCAGCATCACCAACAGCGCTATCAGTTGCAGTCGACGAGCAATATTCATAACCGTACACTCCAGATGGAAACTATCTAGCAGTGTAGACGAGCCATAAACAACAACGGCCCGCATTGGCGGGCCGTTGTTGTTTATTTTTCATGGCGTTGTGATCAGGCCTTGGCTGGCTCACTCTCACCCAGCGCGACGGTTTCACCCAGACTGTCTTCGGTCTTGGCGACCACGCTGGCGGCGATGGCGTTACCCAGCACGTTGGTGGCAGAGCGCCCCATGTCGAGGAAGTGGTCGATCCCCAGCAGCAGCAGGATGCCCGCTTCCGGAATATGGAACTGGTTCAGGGTAGCGGCAATCACCACCAGAGAGGCGCGCGGCACACCGGCCATCCCCTTGGAGGTGACCATCAACAGCAGCAGCATGGTGATCTGCTGGGCCATGGAGAGCTCGATGCCATACGCCTGGGCGATGAACATCACCGCGAAGGTGCAGTACATCATGGAGCCGTCGAGGTTGAAGGAGTACCCCATCGGCAGCACGAAGCTGGCGATGCGCTTGTCACAACCGAACTTCTCCAGACGATCCAGGGTCTTCGGATAGGCCGCTTCGGAGCTGGCGGTCGAGAAAGCCAGCAGGATAGGCTCGCGGATCATCGCCAACAGCTTGATGACGCGACCACGCAGGAAGACGCTGCCCATGGCGATCAGCAGCAGCCAGAGACAGGCCAGCGCAATATAGAACTGGGCCATAAAGCTGCCGTAGGTAACCAGAATACCCAGCCCCTCTTTGGCCACCATGGCGGCGATGGCGCCAAACACCGCGAACGGCGCAAAGTTCATCACATAACCGGTCACTTTCAGCATGATCTCGGCAGCGCTGGCCATCAGCACCACTACCGGCTTGGCCAGATCGCCGAGCGCGGCGGCAGCCAGACCGAAGAAGAGGGAGAAGACCACGATCTGCAGGATCTCGTTGGTGGCCATCGCCTCGACCACGCTCTTGGGGATGGCGTGGGTCACAAAATCTTTCAGGGTAATGGCACCGGCAGCAATGCCCGAGCTGGCGGTGTCATTGGGCAGGGAGAGCGAGAGACCCACACCCGGCTGCATCAGGGTCACCATCACCAGACCCAGGCTCAGGGACATCAGGGAGGCCAGCATGAACCAGCCGAGGGTCTTGGCACCGATACGACCCACGGTGCGGGTGTCGCCCATCTTGGCGATACCGACCACCAGGGTGGTGAAGACCAGGGGAGCGATGATCATCTTGATCAGGCGCAGGAAGATATCGGTCAGGATCGTGATATTATTGGCGAAATCCGCAGCCTGATCTGCGGCAAACATCCGATAGCCCTGGCCGGTGAGGATGCCAAACATCATGGAGATGAGGATGGCGACCGTCAGTTTATTCATTTTCATGGGGGAGTCCCGGTTTTGATTGGTGCAAGCCGTAAACAGTGGCGTGGGAGCCACTACAGTCCGTTTTTGTGATCCGAGCCGTTGATTCCTGGCGGCTGGTATGCTGGGAGAATGCCTAAAAGCAGGGGGTAAATCTAGAGGCTTTCTCCAGAATTTTATCCTGCCATTAGGTGTATGTGATATAGATCTTGCAATCAACCAATATTAATCACTGTTTATTTTGATTTCGGCGAGATATTTCGCATCCAGAGTTCGCTCATCGAGTGCCCGTGGCAACAGGCGAAAAGTGAGCAGCGCCGAGATGGTATGCTGCACCTGCATCTGGGCCATAAAGAGATCCGGCTCATCCTCGTCAAAGCCGAAGATCGGCCGTGATGGGGTCACCCTGACGGCATCGCGGTTAATGGTCAGCTCATCGACCTTGAGCCAGGAGTAACCCTCTGCCAATGCCAGCTCCCCTGCCCGCTTGAGCACATATTTGCGGGCGGTCTCCCTGTCCACCAGATCGTTGCCGACAAACTCCAACTGCCACTTGTCCGGGCCAAGCCGGGTCTGGGAAAAACCGGTCTGGCCATTCCAGAACGACTTTTCACTCTCGTAAGGGGTGGCGCAGCCCACCAGCAGCAGGGTGAGCATCAGCAGACAACAGGGTTTAGATACGGATGCAGACACGAGAGGCCTCGCCAGGCAAATGAGCAACAGAGTCGTTACTACACCATAAAGCGCGGTGGCTCCACAATCTGCTCACGCAAGCCATCACCACAGGCTTCGCGCCTGTGCGGCAAATCGCAGGCAAAAGAAAAGGCCTTGTCGTTTGACAAGGCCTTTACCGGGGAATTTGGTCGGTGTGAGAGGATTCGAACCTCCGACCCTCTACACCCCATGCAGATGCGCTACCTGGCTGCGCTACACACCGACGGAGTCAGCTCGGCTGACGGGGGCAGAGTTTATGGAGATGACCCTGCCCTGTCAACAGGGAAACGCCGCCAATTCCTCGGCCACGGTGCGTTCGCCTGCTTTGCGAACAATCAGCGGTTAAAGGTCAGCCGCTTACCCAGGATCTGGTCAGTCACCTGCCCGTTTTGCCAGGCGATCTGGCCGTTCACCAGCGTCATCTCCACCGTGCTGTGGAAGCGGTAGCCGTTGAAGGGCGACCAGCCACAGTGGTAGAGGATGTTGTCATCGTTGACCACATAGGGCTTGCCCAGATCCAGCAGCACCAGATCGGCGAAGTAGCCCTCGCGGATATAACCGCGATCCTGCACCTGGAAGCGCTCGGCCACCGCATGGGAGGTCTTCTTGACGATAGTCTCCAGGGTAAACACGCCGTTGTGGTAGAGCTCCAGCAGCGCCTGCAAAGAGTGCTGCACCAACGGTACGCCAGACGGCGCCTTGAAGTAGCTGTTCTGCTTCTCTTCCCAGGTGTGGGGCGCGTGGTCGGTGGCGATGATGTCGAGTACATCGTTGCGTACCGCATCCAGCAGCGCCTGCTGGTCGGCGGCACTCTTCACCGCAGGGTTGCACTTGATCAGGCTGCCCTGGGTCTCGTAATCGGCATCATTGAAGAAGAGGTGGTGCACACACACCTCGGCGGTGATGTTCTTGTCCTTCAGCTCGCTCAGGTCATGGCTGGCGGTAAACAGCGACAGCTCCTTGGCCGAGGTCAGATGCAGCACGTGCAGCTTGGCACCGTATTTTTTCGCCAGCGCCACCGCCATGCTGGAGGATTTGTAGCACGCCTCGTCACTGCGAATGCGGCCGTGCTCGCCCATCGGCACATTCTCGCCCCACTTGGCCCGCGCCGCCTCTTCCGCCTTGGCGATGGTCGGGGTGTCTTCGCAGTGGGTCACGATCATCACCGGACTTTCGCGGAAGATGGCCGCCAGGGTCTCCTGATTGTCCACCAGCATGTTGCCGGTCGAGGAGCCCATAAACACCTTGACCCCGCAGGACTGCTTGGGGTCGAGACGCTTGATCTCTTCAAGGTTGTCGTTGGTGGCGCCGAGATAGAAGCTGTAGTTGGCGACGGAGGAGTTGGCGGCGATCTGGTATTTGGCTTCGAGGGCGTCGAGGGTGGTGGTCTGGGGATTGACGTTGGGCATTTCCATGAAACTGGTGGTGCCACCGGCGACGGCGGCGCGGGATTCGCTGGCGATAGTCCCCTTGTGGGTCAATCCCGGCTCCCGGAAGTGGACCTGATCATCGATCATTCCGGGGATGAGATGGCGACCTGCGGCATCGATCACCAGCGCATCGGGCGCCTCGATATCCGGGGCGATGCGGGCAATCCGTTCCCCCTCGATCAACACATCGGAGGCATAGATACGGCCTTCGTTGACCAGGGTGGCATTCTTGATAAGCAGTTTGTTCATGGGGGGTTCCAGTTCCTTTGCCGATAATCGCGGGTCATAATAGCGCAAAACTGCCCTTTCTCTGTAGCAAGGCCTGACTGATGAAGTTATTTGTAAGAGATTTGACCGTGATCGACTCCAGCTACCTGTGCGAACGCCGCGGCATGGTGGGTGAGAGCTGGCTGGTAGATATCGAAATGAGCGGTGAGCTCAACGAAATGAGCATGCTGCTGGACTTTGGCCGGGTAAAGAAGCTGATCAAATCGATCATCGATGAAGAGGTGGACCACAAGCTGCTGGTGCCGACCGAGTGCCCGCTGATCCACGTCGAGACACTGGATGGTGACGAAAGCACAGTGGATCTGCTGCGCCCGGGTCGCTCTATCCATCTGCGCTGCCCATCCCAGGGCTTCGCCTTTATCCCGGCCCCACAAGTTGATAAAGAGTCGGTGACCCGCTACCTGCTGGCGGTGCTGACCAAACGGCTGCCGGGCAATATCAAGGATCTCTCTCTGACTCTGCGTCAGGAGGCGATCACCGGCGCCTTCTACCACTACAGCCACGGTCTGAAAAAGCACGATGGCAACTGCCAGCGTATCGCCCACGGCCACCGCTCTCCCATCGAGATCCACGTCGATGGCGAGCGCGACCAGGAGCTTGAGCTCAACTGGGCCGAACGCTGGGGCGATATCTACCTCGGCACCGAGGAGGACAAGGTGGCGCTGACCGAGCTCGCTTTGAGCCCCCGCGCCAATGCCCAGCTTGGCGAGCATCACTGCGGCTTCAAATATGTGGCGCCGCAAGGGCTGTTCCAGCTGGCCATTCCCAGCGCCGAGGTGGAGATGATCGACACTGACACCACGGTTGAGCTGCTGGCCTGCTACATCGCTCGCGAAGTAAAGAAGATGGTGGGCGACAAGTTCGTCAAGATTGTCGCCTATGAAGGGGTCGGCAAGGGCGCGATTGCCTACGCCTGATCCCCTTGTCACTGCCGCAATAAAGAGAAGGCCCCGCATCTGCGGGGCCTTCTCTATTATTTTTACATACAACCATCAGGCACTGAGGCGGAAGCGCTTGACCAGGCTCTCCTGCTGCTCGGCAAGGGAGTCCAGCTGCTGGCTGGTCTCGGCTACCCGCTCGATCCCCTGATAGTTGAGATCCGAGATATCGGAGATGCGGTTGAGGTTGGTGGCGATATCGGCGCTGGTGGCTTGCTGCTGCTCGGCGGCAGAAGCGATCTGACTCGACATGTCGCTGATCAGCACCACAATTCCCTGCACCTCCTCCATGGCGTTGTTGGCGTGAGAGCTCTGATCCACGCAGCTGTCCATCTCGCGAGAGCACTCCTGCATCACGGTCACCGCCTTGGCGACCCCCTGCTGCAGGTTCTCGATCATGGTCTGGATCTCGCTGGTGGACTGGGCGGTACGGCCCGCCAGACTGCGCACCTCATCCGCCACCACCGCAAATCCGCGCCCCTGCTCGCCGGCCCGCGCCGCTTCGATGGCGGCGTTGAGGGCCAGCAGGTTGGTCTGCTCGGCAATGCCGCGAATGACATCGAGGATGTTGCCAATCTGGCTGCTCATGGCACTCACATCACCAATCACCTTGCCGGTCTGTTGCAGCTTGCCCGCCAGTTGATGAGTGGTGGTGATATTGCCTGCCATCACCTTGCGCCCCATCTCGGAGGCCTTCTCCACATCCTGCACCCGTTCCAGGGTCTGGTTGGCAGCCTGCGCCACCTCCCGCACCGAGGCCTCCATCTGGGTCATGGCAGCGGCGACCGAGGCGGTCTCCTGTCGCTGTTTTTCCAGATCCGCCCGCACCGATTCGGTGGTGTGGCGATTGCCGTGGGCAGCATCGTTAAGCTGGGCCGACGCTTGTGAAAGCTGCGCCAGCACCTCCCCCATCTGGGCAATCAGCAGGTTGATCTGGCTGCCCAGCAGACCAAATTCGTTCTTGCTCTGAAAACCGATGCGCTGAGTCATGTCGCCCTGGGTCACTTCGGTCAGCACCCGCAGCAACTCCCTGAGCGGACGGCGAATGGCCTTGCCCAGGGTATAAGCCACCAGCATGGCGATCAGGATGGCGACGACGATGCTGGTTCCCTGGGTCAGAGTGCTCTGGCTCTGAGTGGCTTTGGCGTGCGCAATGCTTTGACTCATCAGCTGCTGACTCTGGCCGGTGATCCGCTCAAGCCGGTTCTGGATCTCGACGATGAGAGCGCTAGCCTGCTTGCTCTTCTCCCGCATCTGTTCCTGCTGCTTCATCAGCGCCAGATACTGGGAGAGCACGCCTTCGCTTGCAGTGGTGTCGCGCACGAAGCCGTGAACATAGTGGCCCATGTCGTTCTCGAAGTTCTTCAGCTCCCCCTGCAGATCCTTGATGGTGCTGTTGAACCCCTCGATCTGCATCTTGTTGCGCTTGAGCGCCCCTTCGATGGGAGCCGGAATGGTCTGATTGAGGGCGTCCATGGTGGAGAGTTCGATGGCGGAGAGCTTGGTGGTCAGGGTCTCGGAGAGCATCTTGATAAAGCTGTCGTCGATGGTGACCATCATGTCACCCAGACTCTTCTTGAACTGGGGCAGACTGACCTGAAACTGCCCCTTGGCCAGATTGACCTTGTGCAGTCGGGTGAGCAGCGCCTCGTGTTCGCCGGGCAGGGTATCGGTCAGTTGCAGGTAGCTGTCGACCTGCTGGCTGAGGCTGCTCATCTCCCCTTGCAGTTCGGGGTGGTGGGCCACCTGCTGGCGCAAGACGTCGAGGCTCTTGCCCACCGCAGCCTTGGCCTGTTTCAGTTCGGCCACTTCGGCCGGCAGCTGTTTGGGATCCTGCTCGGTGAGCACATCCCCCAGCCACTTGTTGGCGCTGAGTAGGGTGATCTGGGTCTGACTGCTGGCAATCACCAGCGGCATAGACTGCTGGGTAACCTGCTCCAGTGCGTTCCCCAGGGTCTCCTGACTACGAAATGTGAGCAGTGAACTGGCCACCATCACGGCCACCAGGATCGCGAAGCCAAGGTAGACTCGCTGCAAGATGGAGAGATCCGACATTGTTTGTTTCATTATTGTCCCGCTGTATATGCAAAAGTCCCTTGCCTGAGTACCCCGTCCTTTTGATACCCTGCAGACCACCCTGAACAGGCGCTGCAGATGACGTCCCTCTGGCTATCGGTATTTTTAACAATAACTGAAGGGAATGGGACATCAGCTGTGTCAAATGTCGGCTTGTGTCACACTTGGCGTGCTGCTCGCCCCCCTTTCGGGAGCCGCTTGGGGTTCTAGTTCAATTTTCTGTTTCATATAAGGGAGTTAGCCATGGCGCAAGAAACCATTTTCAGCAAAATCATCCGTAAAGAGATCCCCGCCGACATCCTTTATCAAGACGATCTGGTCACCGCATTCCGGGATATCCAGCCCAAGGCCAAGACCCATATTCTGATCATCCCCAATGTGCTGATCCCCACCGTCAATGACGTGGAAGCCGAACATGAACTGGCCCTTGGCCGGATGTTCACCGTGGCCCGCAAGCTGGCCAGCGATGCGGGCATCGCCGAAGATGGCTACCGCCTCATCATGAACTGCAACCGCCACGGCGGGCAGGAGGTCTACCACATCCACATGCATCTGGTCGGTGGCCAGCCGCTGGGACCGCTGCTCAGCCTGTAATGAATCGCAACGCCTCAACCTGCCGCAGCGCCCTGCTGCTCTGCGGCGCCCTGCTGTTGCTGGGAGGCTGCGCCTCCCGCTGGCAGGATATGTTCGTCTCCTACTCCGATCAGATGGTGCCACTGCGCAACCAGCTGCTGCTGGGCCATGCCGCCGAGGCGCTGCCCGAGGTGCGCGACTCCACCCTTGGGGATGACACCTTTGTGCTGGATCGGCTCGAACAGGGGCGCATTGCCTGGCTCGCCGGTCAGGATGCGGGCAGCAAGCAGGCGTTCGCTGCCGCCGACAGCCGCCTTCAGTGGGAAGACAATCAGGCCGAATACCGGCTGAGCCACGGTCTGGATCAGGTGGGCAGTCTGCTCACCAACGATCAGTCGATGGCCTATCGTACTCCCGATTACGAACGCACCATGCTGCACCACTATCTGGCCCTCAACTATCTGCAACGGGGTGATGCCGATGGCGCCCTGGTGGAGGTGCGCCGGGCCAATCAGGTGCAGGAGCAGGCCCTGAAACGGCGAGCCGATGAGATGCGCAAGGCGAAGGATGAGAGCGAAGAGGCCGAAGCAGAAGACGAGATGCGCCAGCTGATGTCGCGCGGCGCACCGGATCTCGACCGGTTGATCGGCAAGGTCAAGAACGGTTTTCAGAACGCCTACACCTTCTATTTTTCCGCCGTGCTCTATGAGGCGGCCGGGGATCTCAACGACGCCTGGGTCGACTATCAGCGCGGCTACCAGATAGCGCCGGACAACCGCAGCCTGCAAGATGCCTTGCTGCGTCTGGCGCGGCTGCGTGGCTCGCCGGACGAGATCCGCGAGACCGAGAAAAAGATAGGCCGCAAAGCGCCGCCGCTTGCGAAAGATCAGGGCCAACTGGTGGTGCTGTTTGAAGATGGTTTGATCCCGGCACGGCGCGAACTCTTCCTGCCGCTGCCCATCTCCACCTCTCGCGGCGATTTTCGTACCTTTACCGTCGCCATCCCCTATTACGATAATCGGGCCAGCGATACGGGGCCGCTGACGGTGGAAGTCGGCAAACGGGTCGAGCAGACCAGCGAGCTGGTCAGGCTGGAAGCGCTGGCAGCCAAAGATCTGCAGGAGCGGCTGCCCGGCATGCTGACCCGCCAGGCGCTGCGACTGGTGGCCAAGGAGCAGATGCGCCGCACCGCCGCCAAAGAGGGAGGGGATGTGGGCAATATTTTGGTGGGGATCTTCAACACCCTCTCGGAGCGGGCCGATACCCGCAGCTGGCTGACGCTGCCAGCTCAGGCATCGAGCTGGCAGGGGATGGTGCCGGCAGGTGACATCAATCTCACCCTGGGCGCGGGGGCAGCGCAGCGGCAATTGCCGCTCACCATCCACAAGGGCCGCACCACCCTGGTCTGGGTACAGCGCCTCGGCGCCGGTCTGACCACCCGGGTGATGCCCCTTTGAACACACGGCCAATTCAGATGAACGAGACGATTAACGGGCAGGCTCACGCGCTGCCCCACTCACCCCGATTAAGGAGAGCAAGATGAAAGCATACGGGTTGGCCCTCGGGCTCGCGCTACTGCTCAACGGCTGCGCCACCAATACCTCCGGCATTGCGCTCTATGGCCCGGCGGGCGGTGCCCCCACGCTGGAGCAGCATCAAAACGTCAACGTCACCCTGACCGAGCTGAGCCGCCGCCAGCAAAACGGCCTGCTGCAGGTCAATGTGGCTGCCGCCAGCACCCAGCGCGGCGATAACAAGCTGCAATATATGTTCTATTGGTATGATGAGGCCGGTCAGGAGGTCGCCAGCGATGGCCGCGGCTGGACCCCCATCAAGCTGCATGGCTATCAGACCCGCACCCTCTCGGCCCTGGCGCCCAGCCCGGCGGCGCAGGGCTACCGGATTTACGTACGCGAAGTGATTGAGGAATCCAACTGATGAAAATGAATCATGCCCTGCTGATATTGACCTCTGCCTTGCTGCTGGGCGGCTGCTCCAGCACCACCGTCAGCTATGGCGATCCCACTGAAACCGAAACCGTCACAGTCGATTACGGCTCAAGCGATCTGCAGGCCATCGCCGACAAGATGGCGGACTCCATGCTCGCCTCCCCCGCCACCAGCGAGATCACCGCAGGCGGTCGTCCGGTGATGTTTATGGACTCCATCCGCAACAAAACCTCCGAGCACATCGATACCGAAGCCATCACCGATACCATCCGCACCAAGCTGCTGCGGGCCGGCAAATTCCGCTTCGTCGACATGAGCAAGGTCGCCGCCGTCAAACAGCAGCTCGAATACCAGCAGAGCAGCGGCATGGTAGACCCGGCCTCCATGGTCCGTCTGGGCAAGCAGACCGGCGCCCGCTACATGGTCTATGGCAACCTCAGCAGCATCGTCAAGGACAATGGCAAGGTGAAGGATGTCTATTACCAGATGACCATGAACCTGATGGATCTGCAAAACGGCGAACTGCTGTGGGCCGACCAAAAAGAGATCCGCAAACAGGCGAAGAAATCCACCTTTGGCTGGTAACCGGCTCTCGGTGGCGGGCAGCAGTGATGCGCTGCTGGCCAGACTGCCCGCACCCTGGCGGGAGGGGCAGCTGGAACCACTCGGGTTAGGTCTGACCAACTGCAACTATCGACTGCGCCTCCCCTCGGGGCGCAGTTACTTTTTGCGTCAGGGCCACCCCGACCCAGTGCGCTTGGGTATCGACCGTCCCACCGAGTGGCTGCTTTATCAGGGGGCGATGGCCGAAGGGCTGGCGCTGCCTTGCTACTATGGCGATCCCGCCAGCGGTCTGATGCTGCTCGAATGGTGCGATGAGCCAAACTGGGTGGTCGCGGCGCCACCGGAAGCCGAGCAGCCCCGTCTGCTGGCAGAGGTGCTGCGCAAGCTCCATCGCCTGCCGCTGCCTGCGGTGGTGATGGCGGTGCGGGCCCATGCGGCAGGCTATCGCGCCCGGCTGGCCCGCATTCCCTCCTGGCTGCCCGCACTGGAGCGGAGCTTGCTCGCCAGCAGTGAGCCAAATGATTGCTGGCGCCCTTGCCACCATGATCTCAATCCGGCTAACTTGTTGGGAAGCAAACCCTGGGTCATCGACTGGGAGTATGGCGCGGCAGGTCACCCCGGCTTTGAGCTCGCCAGCATCCAGCGCACCCATGAGTGGCCCGCCGAGCGGCGCGACGAGCTGGAAGCGCACTATCTGCAGGCCCTGCCGCGCCACCAGTGGCCCGATTTTCAGAGCGAGGCATTTTTACCCTGGGTCGACTATATCGGCCTGCTCTGGGCCCTGCTGATGGCAGAGCAACAGCCCTCACTCGACTATGACACCCTGATCGCCATCAACCGGCAACGACTGGAGTAACAGATGATAAACAAGGTGCGCTGGCACAAGCCGAAAACCTGGGGTCTGCTGCTGATCGGCCTGCTGCTGACCGGCTGCTCCACCCGGGTGATCTATTACTGGCTCGATACCGCCATCATCTGGCAGCTGGATGACTACTTTGCCCTCTCCTATTCGCAGAAGGATCTGCTCAGCCGCGAAGTGAAGGGGCTGATGGCCTGGCACCGCCAGCACGAGCTGCCTCGCTACGCCAGGGATCTCGATGCACTGGCCAAGGCGGTGGCCAGCCCCATGACACCGGAGCAGATCTCGACCAACCTAGATGCGGTGCAGCAGAGCCTGACCCGCACGCTGGAAAACACTATCCCCCGCGCGGTCAGGCTGGCGCGCACCCTGACCGATGAGCAGGTGGCCCGCTTTATGACCGATCGGGTCAAGCGGCAACAGGAGCGGCAAAAGGACTTTGCCACTGAGCCCAAAGAGCAGATGCTGGCGGAGTTTCGCGACAAGATGAACAAGCGGCTCGAGTTCTGGATTGGCGAGGTGAAACCGGCACAGGCGCCACTGGTGGCCCAGTGGGCCGAATGGCAATACGAGCTGATGCCCCCCTGGCTCGAGTTTCAGGAGTCCTGGACCCAGGAGCTGGACAGGCTGATGAAGCAGCGCCAGAGTCCCGACTTTACCCGCGAGCTGACTGACCTGCTGGCCGAGGGGGATGGGCTGATGGATGGCCGCTTTACCGGCTATACCGAACAGTCGCGCCAGCGTACCGTCAACTGGCTGAGCGCCATGAGCCAGTCGCTGGATATCTCCCAGCGGGCCCATCTCTACTCCCTGCTCAAGGGTTATGCCCGCGACTTCAAGCAGATGAGTGGCAGCTGACAAGCAGAACCGAATGGAGCCACTCACCCGGGACAACCTTGTTCAAACAGGGCGCTTATGGTAGTTTGCCCTTTCTATTTATCGGGAATTAACTTTTTGCGCCTTATCGACAAAGTAAAACTGGTGCTGGTAACTCTGGTTATCGCCCTCACCCTGCTTTGTTCCATCGCCCGAATGGAAGGCCCGCTGATACCCGCATCTCCCCAGAGTGAACAGCAGCAGACTCAGGTGTTCAATCAGCTTAGCGACAGCGATGATGGCATCATCAAGTTTGTCGGCAGCCATCAGAATCACCTGCTGCGTCTCGAACAATCCCTGCGCAGTGACAACCAGCCCAAGAGTGTGGTCTACGAGCTGATCCAGAGCTGGTCGGCCCAAGCCATCCTGCTGTTGCTGCTCGGCTGGCTGATGCTGGCACCCGAGCTCTATCACAAACAGAGTTTTCGCGATCGCTTCGGTGCGATCCATCGGCGCCATCTACAGCGCCAACATCTGCAATACCGCTTCACCCAGAGCTATCTGAGCGCCTGACCCCGGAGGGGCTGGCACATCCACTGTTTGCTCATCTCCTCTTCCTGACGGATCCGGCGGCTGCCTGATCCTCATCTGATGCATCCCATTTTTTGCGCCTTGCCGAGCCTTGTTGCTATCGGCCTAGGCACCATTCTCCTGACAGAGGCTTGTTTGCCATGAGAAAGAGCAATCGCACCGTTCTCAACCGCATGAGCAAGTGGCAGTACGCACTGCTGCTGTTGATGCTGTTGACCTTTACCTTTTACTCCCTGCCCACCTTTTTCGGTGAGCAGCCCTCCCTTGGTCTGCACGGACAGCAGCGCCTGACCACCCAGCAACAGATGCTGCTGAACGACAAACACCTGACCCCGATCAAGGTAATTGAGCAACCTGAGCGGGTCGAGCTGGTCTTTGCCAGCCAGGGCGAACAGCAGCGCGCCAAGCAGTTGCTGGAGCAGCAAGGGGTCGACAGTGCCGCCCTGACCCTGGAGTTTCACTCCAACGCGCCGGCCTGGATCACCCGCCTCGGCGCCGACCCCATCAGGCTGGGGCTCGATCTGCGTGGCGGCTCCCAACTGCTGATCGGGGTGGACGTAGACTTTGTCATCGACAATCAGACCAAGAATCTGGTGGATACCCTGCGCACCCGTTTCCGTGAAGCCAACCTGCGCGGCGCCAGCGTCGTGCGCACGGCACAGGGCGCCGTAGCCGTCACCCTGCCGGAGGTCGCCGAACAGGAGAGCTGGCTCTCTATCATCAAGGAGAGTGCCGGTACCCGTCAGGATCAGTGGAAGCTGACCCGCTCCGGCAATGATCTGAAACTGGTGCTGAGCGAGGCGGAGCGTACCCTGCTGGTCAACAACGCCGTGACCCAGAACCTGTCGATCCTGAAAAAACGGATCAACGAGCTCGGCATCGTCGAAGCCTCGGTGGTGCGTCAGGGGCAGGATGGCATCCGTATCGAACTGCCCGGGGTACACAACCCCAAGCAGGCGAAAGAGGTGATCGGGGCCACCGCCTCGCTGGCCTTCTACGAGGCCAAAGCCGACAGCCACTTCTATATCGCCGATCGCAACGGTCAGGCCGTCGGCATGGCACGCAAGCCGGTACTGACCGGCGAGCACATCGTCGATGCCCGCGCCAATATGGGCGAGATGGGTCAACCCCAGGTCAATATCGTGCTCGACACCCTGGGTGGCAGCAAGATGAACCAGTTCAGCCGCCAGCATGTGGGCAAGCCGATGGCGACCGTCTTCACCGAGTACAAGACCAACGCTCAGGGCAAACTGCGCGCCCAGAGCGAGGTGATCAACGTCGCCACCATCCAGACCGCCCTTGGCAACCAGTTCCGCATCACCGGTATTGGCAGTCTGCCGGAGGCGCAAGAGCTGGCCATGCTGTTGCGTGCCGGCGCCCTCACCGCCCCTCTCAAGATCCTGGAAGAACGCAGTATTGGCCCGACGCTGGGGATGCAGAATATCGAGGCGGGCTTCACCGCGCTGGCCTTCGGCATGGCAGGCATGATGCTGTTCATGATGGCCTGGTACCGCAAATTCGGCTGGGTTGCCATCACGGCGCTGGTCGCCAACCTGTTGATGCAGGTCGGCATGCTGGCAGTGCTGCCGGGCGCCGTGCTGACCCTGCCGGGGATCGCCGGTCTGGTGCTGACGGTGGGCATGGCTGTGGATACCCATGTGCTGATCTTCGAGCGGATCAGGGACCGGCTGCGAGAAGGGGGCTCACTGGCCAACGCCATCGACTTTGGCTATCGCTCGGCCTTCCACACCATTTTCGATGCCAACATCACTACGCTCATCTGCGCTGTGGTGCTCTACTCCATCGGCTCCGGGCCGCTGCAGGGCTTCTCCATCACCCTCATTCTGGGTCTGCTCTCCAGCATGATCACCGGGATCTGGGGGACGCGCGCCATCATCAACCCCCTCTGGGGACGCAGCAGCGAGCGCACGCTGAAGGTGTAACGAGACAGCAGTCCTTCTGATGAGCGGCTTTGGCTGCGCCATCGGCCATGGATATGGCCGGAGCGGCCAAAGCAGAACACTATTTCCCGGCGTGTCGCGACACGTCGTGATGGGCCAACAGCCTGGTGCTGGCTGGCCAAGGAGAGAATTATGTTGAGAATGATCGTTGCCATGGGGCTGACCCGTTGGCGTTATATTGGCCTGTGGGCTTCCATCCTGCTGACCGTGGCCAGCGTTGCCATCTTGCTGGTGAACGGCCTGACACTGGGGCTCGATTTTACCGGCGGGATCCTGCTGGAGTTTCATATCCAGACCCTGAAAGAGGCCCATGAGCTCAATGCCATGCTGGTCTCCCCGCTGGCGGGAGCCGTTGAGCTGAGCTCGGCCGGTATTCCCGGCGAGTGGCTGATCAAGCTGCCCCCCCACGAACTTCCCTGGCCCGCGGCAGATCTCGCCACCATGCTGACCCAACAGCTGGGGATGCCGGTCGAGTTGCTGCGCACCACCATCGTCGGCCCTCAGGTGGGTGCAGAACTGTTCCAGCAGGGGATGCTGGCGGTACTGGTCGCTTCGCTGGCGATGTCGGCCTATCTGGCGTTTCGTTTCGAGTGGCGTCAGGCCATCGGCATCCTGCTCTCGGTGGTCCATGACGCCATCGTGGCGCTGGGGCTGCTGTCACTCTTTCAGATTGAATTCGATCTGAACATCATCGCCGGTTTGATGGCGGTGATCGGCTACTCCCTCAACGACAGCATCGTCATCTCGGACAGGCTGCGGGATCTGCTGAGCTCGCGTACCCAGATGGGCATCCACGAGTGCTCCGATGTGGCCATCAAGGCGACCTTCAGTCGCACCATGATCACCTCGGGCACCACCCTGTTTACCGTGGGCGCTCTGTTGTTGTTTGGCGGTGACGCTCTCTACGGCTTCTCCTTCACCCTGTTTGCCGGGATCCTGGTGGGCACCGTCTCTTCCATTACCGTCGCCTCGACCGTGCAGGAGCTGCTTGGGCTCACCCCGCAGGCCTACCAGAAGAAGAGCGAGGAGCCACTGGCCAACGCAGCCTGAACCTTGTTAATCAGACCCGGCTCAGGGTCTCAACAAACCGGGCCCCTGCCAACCATTGGCAGGGGCTTTTTCATCCCTCCTCTCTCGCCGCCCATTTTGTCGTTCGGCTCGCCTCAATTGACAACTGACCATATTGAAAGCAATGACGGATCAACCCGTCATTTTTAATAACAAAAAGGTCATTTTATTACGTCAGAAACCATAAAATGTGACTGAAAGCACTTTCTTGAGGGCTCAAAGGAGGCAACATTGTAGTGATTTATCTACAAAGGGATATGAGATGTTGTTACAACCTGCCAATACAGCAAAATCCAGACAGTTGCTGAACGAGACCATGGCTTTGGTACTCGCAGGAGGGCGGGGTAGTCGCCTCAAACAGTTAACCGACAACCGTGCAAAACCTGCCGTTCATTTCGGCGGCAAATTCCGCATCATCGATTTCGTGCTCTCCAACTGCATCAACTCCGGCATCCGTCGGGTCGGTGTCGTGACCCAGTACAAATCCCACAGCCTGTTGCGCCATCTCCAATCGGGCTGGTCTTTCCTGCGCTACCAGATGAACGAGTTTATCGATCTGCTCCCTGCCCAGCAGCGGGTGGATGAGGTGAACTGGTATCGGGGTACCGCCGATGCGGTCTACCAGAATCTGGATATCATCCGCGATCACGCCCCCAAATATGTGGTGGTGCTGGCAGGCGACCACATCTACAAGATGGATTACGCCGCCATGCTGCTCGATCACGTCAATATGGGCGCCAAGGTGACCGTTGCCTGCATCGAGGTGCCACGCAGTGAAGCAAGCGCCTTCGGGGTAATGGCGGTGGATGATGATCGCAAGATCAATGCCTTCGTCGAAAAGCCCGCCAACCCGCCAGCCATGCCGGGCAAGGCCGACACCGCGCTGGCCTCCATGGGCGTCTATATCTTCGATGCGGAGTATCTCTATCAGCTGCTGGAAGAGGACATTGCCAACGAGCAGTCCCATCACGATTTCGGCATGGACGTGATCCCCCGCGTGGTGAAAGAGGGCACCGCATTCGCTCACCCGTTTGGCATGTCCTGTGTCGGCTGCTGTCCGGATCGCCGCCCCTACTGGCGCGATGTGGGCACCGTGGACTCCTTCTGGGAGGCCAATATGGATCTCGCTTCCGTCACGCCTGAGCTGGATATCTACGATCAGGACTGGCCCATCTGGACCAGTCAGAACATGACTCCTCCCGCCAAGTTCGTGCAGGACCGAAACGGCCAGCACGGCATGACCATCAACTCCATGTTTGCCGGGGGCACCATCGTCAGTGGCTCTTTCATCCTGAGTTCGGTGCTCTTTACCAATGTGCGGGTCGACTCCTTCTGCACCCTGGATCAGGCCGTTATCTTCCCGGGAGTGGAGATAGGTGCCGGTTGCCGACTGCGCCGGGTGGTGATCGACAAGGGGTGCAAACTGCCGGAAGGCACGGTGATCGGTGAAAACGCCGATGAAGATGCACGTCGCTTCCACCGCTCCGAGCAGGGCATAGTGCTGGTCACTCAGGGGATGCTCACTCGCCTGAACAAAGAGCTGCAGGGAAAACAGAAGTGCTGATCCGCAGCCAGACGGGATCCCCCTTCCTACCGCAAAGGGAGCCATAATGGCTCCCTCTTTCTATGGCTGACCTAGCCACCTCACACCATCATTGCCATCGCGTTGCAGTCTCCCAGAGATACCATTTACTGTGGGTAAACAGCTGGGCAACGCAGCCTTCACGCCCTCAAGTCGTAAACATTAAATTACACAAAAACCATTAACCCTCCGAAAAATCCTCTGTATTATTCCTGTTCGCGCTATATAGCAGCTCCTTTATCTGACTTTTTAGCGGTAAACCCACTAGTTTCACTTGATTGTTTGTTTTTCCTTGGTAAGGTGATGGCGGTTGCGTAACAAAGCAGGTACCAGTGTAAATATATAGGTACAACCGCTTTTGGCTTAATACAGTAGAGAGAATGAAATCATGCAAAGAGACCCCCTGAACAACATCCATATCCAGTCCGAACAAGTGATGATCACGCCTGCCCAGCTCAAGGAGAAGTTACCCATCTCCGACAAGGCGCTGGCATTCGTGCAAGGGGCCCGTAATACCATCGCCGATATCATTCACCGCCGCGATCACCGGCTGCTGGTGATCTGTGGTCCCTGCTCCATCCACGACATGGACGCCGCCAAAGAGTACGCAACCAGACTCAAAGCGCTGCATGATGCCTATCAGGACTCTCTCTACATTGTCATGCGGGTCTACTTTGAGAAGCCGCGCACCACGGTCGGCTGGAAAGGCTTTATCAACGACCCCAATCTGGATGGCACCTTCGATGTGGAGCTGGGGCTGCACCGTGCCCGCGAGCTGCTCTGCTGGCTGGCGGAGCTGGAGTTGCCGCTGGCCACCGAAGCGCTCGACCCCATCAGCCCGCAATACCTGGCCGAGCTCTTCTCCTGGTCAGCCATCGGCGCCCGCACAACCGAATCCCAGACCCACAGGGAGATGGCGTCCGGCCTCTCCATGCCGGTCGGCTTCAAGAACGGCACCGACGGCAACCTGGGGACCGCCATCAATGCGCTGCAGGCGGCCTCCTCCCCTCACGCCTTTATGGGGATCAACCAGCAGGGTCAGGTTGCGCTGCTGCAGACCCAGGGCAACCCGGATGGCCACGTGATCCTGCGCGGCGGCAAGCACCCGAACTACGACTCGGTCAATGTGTCGCTGGCGGAAGAGGCACTGGAAAAGGCGGGCCTGCTGCCCGGTCTGGTGGTAGATTGCAGCCACGGCAACTCCAGCAAGGATCACCGTTTGCAGCCCAAGGTGGCCGACAACGTCATCCACCAGATCCAGGAGGGCAACCGCTCCATCATCGGGGTGATGCTCGAATCCAACCTGTTCGAGGGAAACCAGTCCAGCGAGCAGCCCAAGGAGCAGATGCGCTACGGGGTCTCCATCACAGATGCCTGCATCGACTGGGACACCACCGCCACCCTGCTGGCCCGCTGCCACAACCAGCTGGCTGACCCCCTCAAGGGCAGAACTGCACGGTAAGCCGTGGTATCTTGTCGTAACCTATTGAACAATCTGGGTATCACCGCTGGTGGCATCAAACCGCTCATGCCGTGATACCTTGTTGCATCTTGATTTTCAGGGCGCCGCCGCTCGCGGCGCCAGCAGGGACTGGATATGGCTGAAGAGTTGAATGTACTCAGGGACAAGATAGATGCGGTGGACAAGCAGCTGATCGATCTGCTGGCCGCCCGTCTGGCCCTGGTGGGAGAAGTGGGTGAGGTAAAGAGCCGCCACGGCCTGCCCATCTATGCACCGGATCGGGAAGCGAGCATGCTGGCCCGCCGCCGCGCCGAGGCCGAGCAGTTGGGAGTGCCCGGCGATCTCATCGAAGACGTACTGCGCCGGGTGATGCGCGAATCTTACGCCAGCGAGAAAGATACCGGCTTCAAATGCATAAAGCCGGATCTTGGCAAAGTGGTCATCATCGGTGGTCAGGGCCAGCTTGGCCGCTTGTTCGGCCATATGTTCAGCCTCTCAGGCTATCGGGTCGAGACGCTGGAACAAGCCGACTGGCCGCGCGCTGACGAGATCCTCGCCGGAGCCGGTCTGGTGATGGTGGCGGTGCCCATCGATATCACCTGCCAGATCATCGACCGCCTCGGCAACCTGCCCGCCCACTGCCTGCTGGTCGATGTCACCAGCGTGAAAGCGGCGCCGCTCGAACATATGCTGACGGTGCACCAAGGGCCGGTACTGGGACTGCACCCCATGTTCGGGCCGGATGTGGCGAGTCTCGCCAAGCAGGTGATCGTCTGCTGTCAGGGTCGTGATCCCGCCGCCAGCCAATGGCTGCTGGATCAGATGACCATCTGGGGCGCCCGCTTGCAACAGGTAGAAGCCAAGGCCCACGATGAGGCGATGACCCTCATTCAGGCACTGCGTCACTTCGCCACCTTTGCCTATGGCTGGCACCTCTCCCGGGAGCAGGCCAATCTGGATCGCCTGCTGAGTTTGAGCTCCCCCATCTACCGGCTGGAGCTGGCCATGGTGGGGCGGCTGTTTGCCCAAGATCCCCACCTCTATGCCGACATCATTTTGTCGTCACCGCAGAATCTGGCGATGATCCGCCGCTACTACCAAAACTTCGGCGAAGCGCTGGGGCTGCTGGAGCGGGGGGACAGGGACGGTTTCATCGATGCCTTCTCGCAAGTCTCCGGTTTCTTCGGCGAGCATGCCGACCAGTTCCTGCGTGAAAGCCGCATGTTGCTCGCCCAGGCCAACGACCGCCGCCAACACGGCTGATCCTGCAAAAGTAGTAACAACTCATGCCACTCGGAAGGAGCCGCCACCGTTCATAACTGGATGCGAGCCAAAGATCTCCATTGGAAGGGGCGATTAAGCGTGCGGGTTGTCATTAACAATGGCAACCCGCTTTGCAACTAGTCTCGAAGCAAACCCAGTCCTACCTAATCGTCGCCATCTGCCGCACACATCGCTGTTCTCTGTCATCCACCCGCTTGGCAAACCAGGCGGTGGTGAGGTTGCGGGTAATTTTCGGGCTCTTTAGCTGAATGCCGGGCAGGATGGCGCGGGGCAGTCGCTTGCCCGCTTGCTTGTCGGCCAGGGTAAAGATGCGATGGTAGAGATCGGTCTCGGCAAATTCGGCGGTATCCCCTTTGCGAAGGCTCTGGTGAATAGCCTGCTTGCTCATATTGACCCGGTTGGCGAGGGTGTAGACGGCAAGCTCGGTATTGCCCGGCAGATCCGAGTCATAGCGGATCAGATCCCCGTCCAGCGCCAGAGTTTTGCCACTCAAACGGCTGACGGCTGCCTGAAAGGCGGCATTGCGACTGGCGTACCAGCCGGCGTTGAAATCGGCAAAGCGGTAGAGGGTATCCGGGTAGTCGGCGGGATAACCGAAGATATGTTTGGTGCCAAACCAGATGCCGCCGCGACGGGTAAAGACTTCGTGGCGGATGGAATCCTTGATTGGATAGGGGTAGCCACGGGCGTTGGCCTCGGCAAAGGCGATGCTCACCTGCATCGGGCCGCCGGTATGCACCGGGTTGAGGTTGCCAAACAGCGTCTTGCCCATCGGCAGCATGCTGATCATATCTTCGAAGATTTCACTCATCTCCCGTTCGGTACGCAACTTGTCGATGCGCTCGGCATAGCTCTTGCCGGTGGGCGAGTTGATGGAGAGCGCGGCCCGCACCATAAATTCGGGGATCAGCAGCTTGGCTGCCCGTGAGTTGATCTCTTTCCAGGCGATCTTGCCAAGGCCCGGCACCACGGGGTCGGCCTGATAAGTGGCTTCCTGCTCCGCCACCGCCAGCACGCTACAGACATTGTGATCATTCACCGTCACCCCCTGGGTGGTGAGCGCCGTCACCACGTCGTTGGCCCACCCTTGTTTGTCAGGCACCTGACGGGGCAAGAAGCGCACGATGCGGCTCTTCATATCCGCCGGTTTGCGCGGCTGCATGGCAGGCGGCGTTTTGGGGTTGCTCACGCTCACCTCTTTGGCAGGCGCGGAGGCGGGATCACTGGCACAACCAGCCAGCAGCAAGGCGGAGCAGAAGGCAAGAAGACGACAGGAAGGCAAAGCGGTCATAAGCATGTCCATTTTTTGTTGGCCAGACAGGCAGCGCCGCTGGCACTGCACTGACAAGCAAAGTGGGGCCATTGTAGAGGATTGCCTGCTGCAGTTGAAACCCGCGCTCGCAGCGTCCCCTCCCCTTGCCAGCTTTTGCCACCCCACGCGCCATCCGTTGTCTCCGATGCGTAACTCATGACCTTCCTCAATGACTCACCCGGCCCGAACCGAACGCTTAGCGACAGATAAAAAGAAACCCCCGCCATCGCTGGCGGGGGTTGGGCGTCTGGCAAGTCGGGCTGATGCCCGCTGCAAACTCTTAGCGGTTTTTCACCTTCTGGTGCAGCTCCTGCACCGAGTTGACATTGGCGGTGGCATCCACGCTGATGGCCATGCAGGTGGCAAATGCCTCATTCATGGTGGTGGTATACGCCACCTTGTTCTGCAAGGCTGCGCGACGCAGCTGCTTGGAGTCCTGGATCGCCACCCGCCCTTCGGCGGTGTTGACGATGTAGGTGTACTCGCCATTTTTGATGCGGTCGAGAATGTGCGGGCGACCTTCGTGCACCTTGTTGACCAGGCGCGGGTTGATGCTCGCTTCACCCAGCGCGACCGCGGTGCCGTGAGTGGCATCCAGCTCGTAGCCCAGCTCCAGCAGCTTGGCGGCCAAGTCGACCACCTGCGCCTTGTCGCTGTGACGCACTGACAAGAGGGCACGACCCTCTTTCGGTACGGCGTGGTTGGCACCCAGCTGCGCCTTGGCATAGGCCTCGGCAAAGCTGCTGCCCACACCCATTACCTCACCTGTGGAGCGCATCTCCGGCCCCAGCAGCGGGTCAACTCCCGGGAACTTGGCGAACGGCAGTACCACCTCTTTCACCGAGTAGTAGGGTGGGATGATCTCTTTGGTGAAGCCCTGTTCTTGCAGCGACTGACCGGCCATCACACGGGCGGCAATCTTGGCCAGCGGGGCGCCGGTCGCCTTGGAGACGAACGGCACGGTACGGGCGGCACGCGGGTTCACCTCGATGAGGTAGATGTCATCGCCCTTGACCGCGAACTGCACGTTCATCAGGCCGATAACGCCGAGCTCCAGCGCCAGCTTGCGCACCTGCTCGCGGATCTCGTCCTGAATCTTCTTGGACAAGGTATAGGGAGGCAGGGAGCAACCGGAGTCACCGGAGTGGATACCGGCCTGTTCGATGTGCTCCATGATGCCGCCGATGACCACATCGGTGCCGTCGCAGATGGCATCCACGTCCAGCTCGGTGGCATCGTCCAGGAAGCGGTCCAGCAGTACCGGCGATTCGTTGGAGACGCTCACCGCCTCGGCGAAGTAGCGACGCAGGTCGGTCTCGTCATAGACGATTTCCATGGCGCGGCCACCCAGCACGTAGGAGGGGCGAACCACCAGCGGGTAGGTGATCCGCTCTGCCAGCAGCACGGCCTGCTCCAGCGCGGTGACGGTGCCGTTTTCCGGCTGCTTGAGGCCGAGGCGCTCGACGGCAGACTGGAAGCGCTCGCGGTCTTCGGCGCGGTCGATGGCATCCGGGCTGGTACCGATAATCGGCACGCCGTTGGCTTCCAGTGCTCGGGCCAGTTTCAGCGGGGTCTGGCCACCGTACTGAACGATGACGCCCTTGGGTTTTTCGATGCGCACGATTTCCAGCACATCTTCCAGGGTCACCGGCTCGAAGTAGAGACGATCCGAGGTGTCGTAATCGGTAGAGACGGTCTCCGGGTTGCAGTTGACCATGATGGTCTCGTAACCGTCTTCGCGCAGGGCCAGCGCCGCGTGCACGCAGCAGTAGTCGAACTCGATACCCTGACCGATACGGTTCGGGCCGCCGCCGATGATCATGATCTTGTCGCGGTTGCTCGGGGCCGCTTCGCACTCCTCGTCATAGCTGGAGTACATGTAGGCGGTGTTGGTGGCGAACTCGGCGGCGCAGGTATCGACCCGCTTGTAGACTGGGAAGATGTTGTGGCGGGCACGCAGTTTGCGCACTTCCCCTTCGGCCACACCGAGGATCTTGGCCAGACGGGCATCGGCAAAGCCTTTGCGCTTGAGGGCACGCAGGAAGTCGGCATCGAGACCGGCCATGCCGCGCTCTTTCACCTCTTCTTCCAGTTTCACCAGGTCTTCAATCTGCACCAGGAACCAGGGGTCAATCTTGGTCAGCTTGAAGATGCCATCCATGGAGAGACCGGCGCGGAATGCATCGGCGATGTAAAAGATACGGTCGCTACCTGCATCCTGCAGCTCGTGACGGATGCGGGTCAGGGAGTCCGGGGCATTGAGGTCAACCATGGGGTCG
Organism: Aeromonas sp. R4-2; assembly: GCF_040908295.1. Classification (NCBI taxonomy): domain Bacteria; kingdom Pseudomonadati; phylum Pseudomonadota; class Gammaproteobacteria; order Aeromonadales; family Aeromonadaceae; genus Aeromonas; species Aeromonas sp. R4-2. Next base: position 85,152 of record NZ_JBFODL010000007.1, read on the forward strand.
AAGCCGGTTTTGCCGGTTTCGAGGCTGCGCAGCGCCTTGTGCAGGGACTCCTGGAAGTTGCGGCCGATGGCCATCACTTCGCCGACCGACTTCATCTGGGTCGTCAGACGGTCGTTGGCACCGGCGAATTTTTCGAAGTTGAAGCGCGGCACCTTGGTGACCACGTAGTCGATGGCCGGCTCGAAGGAGGCCGGAGTGCGACCACCGGTGATGTCGTTCATCAGCTCGTCGAGGGTGTAACCGATGGCGAGCTTGGCGGCGATCTTGGCGATGGGGAAACCGGTCGCCTTGGAGGCCAGCGCAGAGGAGCGCGACACCCGCGGGTTCATCTCGATGATGACCATGCGGCCATCTTTCGGGTTGATACCGAACTGGACGTTGGAGCCGCCGGTCTCGACGCCGATCTCGCGCAGCACCGCCATGGAGGCGTTGCGCATCAGCTGGTACTCCTTGTCGGTCAGCGTCTGGGCTGGCGCGACCGTGATGGAGTCACCGGTGTGGATACCCATGGGGTCGAAGTTTTCGATGGCGCAGACGATGATGCAGTTGTCGTTGCGATCCCGCACCACTTCCATCTCGTACTCTTTCCAGCCGATCAGCGACTCGTCGATGAGCAGCTCTTTGGTCGGGGAGAGATCCAGACCGCGCTCGCAGATCTCGACGAACTCTTCGGTGTTGTAGGCGATGCCGCCACCGGAGCCGCCCATGGTAAAGGAGGGACGGATGATGCAGGGGAAACCGACCATCTGCTGCACGCCCCACGCCTCTTCCATGTTGTGGGCGATGCCGGCACGCGGGCACTCGAGGCCAATGCTGCGCATCGCCTTGTCAAAGCGGGAGCGGTCTTCGGCCTTGTCGATGGCGTCGGCGGTGGCACCGATCATCTCGACACCGAACTCGGCCAGCACGCCATGCTTCTCCAGCGCCAGTGCGCAGTTAAGAGCAGTCTGGCCGCCCATGGTGGGCAGGATGGCGTCCGGGCGCTCTTTCTTGATGATTTCGCGCACCACTTCCCAGGTGATGGGCTCGATGTAGGTGGCGTCTGCCATCTCCGGGTCGGTCATGATGGTGGCTGGGTTGGAGTTGACCAGAATGACGCGGTAGCCCTCCTCGCGCAGGGCTTTGCACGCCTGGGCGCCGGAGTAGTCAAATTCGCAGGCCTGGCCGATGACGATGGGGCCGGCGCCGAGGATCAGGATGCTCTGAAGGTCGTTACGTTTTGGCATGAAACTCTTTCCTCTATTCCTTAGGCGCGATACTGCTTAATCAATTCAATAAAGTGGTCAAAGAGACCGGCACAATCGTGCGGGCCCGGGCTCGCTTCGGGGTGACCCTGGAAGCTGAAGGCCGGACGGTCGGTACGATGGATGCCTTGCAAGGAGCCATCGAACAGGGAGACGTGGGTGGCGCGCAGGCAATCCGGCAGACTGTTCTCATCTACTGCGAAACCGTGGTTCTGGGCGGTGATCATCACGGTGTTGTCATCGAGGCTCTTCACTGGGTGGTTGGCGCCGTGGTGGCCAAACTTCATCTTGACGGTCTTGGCGCCGGAGGCCAGACCCAGCAGCTGGTGTCCCAGACAGATGCCGAACACCGGCGTGTTGGTATTAAGGAAAGCCTTGATGGCTTCGATGGCGTAGTCGCACGGCTCGGGGTCGCCGGGGCCGTTGGAGAGGAAGATGCCATCCGGGTTCAGCGCCAGTACCTCGGCAGCCGGAGTCTTGGCCGGTACCACGGTCAGGCGGCAGCCACGGTCAACCAGCATCCGCAGGATGTTGCGCTTGACGCCAAAGTCATAGGCCACCACGTGGTATTTCAGCTGGTCGGCATCCGGGGTGACGTGCCCCTTGCCAAGCTGCCAGCTCCCTTCGGTCCAGTTGTACGCTTCACCAACCGTCACCTCTTTGGCCAAGTCCATCCCCTTCAGACCGGGGAAGGCGCGGGCCTGTTCGAGGGCATAGGCTTCATCGACCTGTTTCCCGGCCAGAATGCAGCCAGCCTGAGCGCCTTTCTCGCGCAGGATGCGGGTCAGTTTGCGGGTGTCGATGTCGGCGATGCCAACGATGTTGTGAGACTTGAGGTATTCGGAGAGGGATTGCTGATTGCGGAAATTGGAGGCAAGTATCGGAAGGTCCCGGATGATCAATCCCTGTGCGTGGATTTGACTGGACTCTTCATCTTCGCTGTTGGTGCCGGTGTTGCCTATATGGGGGTAAGTGAGGGTGACTATCTGACGGGAATAAGAGGGATCGGTGAGGATTTCCTGATAGCCCGTCATCGACGTATTGAAAACCACTTCACCAACGGAACATCCCTCGGCGCCTATCGACACGCCTTTGAACACAGTTCCATCTTCCAGCACTAGCAATGCAGTGTGATTCAAGACAACCTCCAGTTATTTAGCTTTAAATTCAGCAATTTACCTGGGTGTTGCGGGCTCGGTTCCGGCCTTGGACAGGACTCGAACCCGGCAGATTTCTGGCAAATTGGGCGCATTCTACTTAAAAACGATCGCATTTCAACGTCTTTTCTCATCTGAAATGCATCTAAATTCAATAAACAAGCAACATTACCCATTATCTATGCACTCAATCGCTTTGCAACCCCCACCCTGAAAAGAAAAGGTAAAAGTTGCTATCAATCCAGACCAAGAGGCCGGAATTGATACAAAAAACAATTTTTAATCCTTAAAAAACAATGAAATGAAGTTCCATATAAAAAATATCAACACCTTCAAACAGCTTTTTCAGAGAGGATGAGTGGCTCTGAAAAATAGAAAACGTTTTTCTGTGTTTGAATTTTTAGTCTATTTTGATGGATGTAAAAAAATGCCCTGATAGGGGCTATTGAGGCCCAATTTCGTTACCAGCCGATGACATTTGTGCAATGGCAGATCCGGCGCAGCAGCAGAGAGGAAGGGTTTATGCCACTTCGCATGAAAATCGCTGCGTAAGCGCCATTTATACAAAATAACCAATAAAAAACCCCACATGAGCGGGGTTTTAGCAGACGAACGGGCCGGGCAGCCCCTTCGTGCGCACCACGGGGCCCCTGGTGTCAGCTGATGTGATTACTTGAGGCCGAGCACGTCCTGCATGTCATAAAGACCGGCACCCTGCTGACCAAGCCACTTGCCCGCCCGCACAGCACCGTTGGCGAAGGTCAGGCGGCTGGAGGCCTTGTGGCTGATCTCCACCCGCTCGCCGATATCGGCAAACATGACGGTATGCTCCCCCACCAGATCGCCAGCGCGAATAGTGGCAAAGCCGATAGTGTTGCGATCCCGCTCGCCAGTGATCCCCTCGCGACCATAGACGGCGCACTCCTTGAGATCGCGACCCAGGGTTTTGGCGACCACTTCACCCATGGAGAGCGCAGTACCGGATGGCGCATCCACCTTGTGGCGATGGTGGCCTTCGATGATCTCGATGTCGGTATAATCCCCCATCACCTTGGCGGCCTGCTCCAGCAGCTTGAACACCAGGTTGACCCCGACCGAGTAGTTGGAGGCGAACACGATACCGATCTGCTTGCCAGCTTCTTTCAGAGCAGCCTTGCCTGCATCGTCAAAACCGGTGGTGCCGATCACCATCTGCTTGTGGTGGGCCAGCGCAAAAGCCAGATTGGCTAGGGTCACCTCCGGACGAGTGAAGTCGATGATGAGATCAAACTCGTCACGCACCTTGTCCAGACTGTCACTGATCGCCACACCCAGATGGCCCAGCCCATTGAGCTCACCGGCATCGAGGCCGATCACCGCCGAACCCGGCCGCTCCAGTGCAGCCCCGACCACTACGCCATCGGTGTTGGTGATGGCCTCCAGCAGCACCTTGCCCATACGACCATTACAGCCCATCACGGCCACACGGATCGGATTGTCCATCTCCACCCTCTCATCTCTTTTAATTATGGAAAGAGACCGTTTTACCAGCCCGCGCCGGGTTTGAAAAGCCATGATGCCACCACTCCTTGCTGCACTCGCCAACGGCAGCGCCCACTGGTTGGCCAAGAACTTCCTTTTGGTCACAGGCCGTTTTTCATCGTCTCACTCCATCATTTGGCAGACCGGGTGCCATCTGATAGGTTCGAACGAGTGAAATGCCAGCATAAGCAAAATCAGGGCAACGCCCGTGTCGATATCAAATGAGGTGCAAGGATGAGCGCAGGATTGCTGTTTGCTGTGGGGTTGATATCACTGACCCTGGTCATGCTGGCCGCGGCTCTGCTGTTTGGCGGGCCGAGCCCGGCACCGGCGATGGCCAGCATCAACGACCCTTTCAAGGGGAGTGACTGGAGCAACATGCCACCTCTCTCAAGATACCCGGCGCGTGACGGCACGCAGCTGGCCTATCGGCACTATGGCGCAAAGGAGCACGCAGAGAACAACAAGGTCAAGGGCAGCGTGGTACTGGTTCATGGCTCTTCTGCCAGCAGCCAGAGCATGCACAAGATGGCGAGCGCCTTTTCGCAAGCGGGATACGACGCCTACGCCCTCGATATTCGCGGCCATGGCGCATCGGGCAACAAAGGCACCATTGCCTACATCGGCCAGCTTGAAGACGATCTGGAAGATTTCATCAAGTCGGTAGCCCCCGACAAGCCTGCAACACTCGTCGGCTTCTCGTCAGGGGGTGGCTTTGTGCTGCGCGTTGCTGGCAGCACGCGACAAACCCTGTTCGAGAGCTATCTGCTGCTCTCCCCCTATCTTGGCCCCACCGCCGCCAACTACCGGCCCAACAGCGGTGGCTGGGTGCGTATCGGCTTGCCTCGCCTCATCGCCCTGAGCATCCTCAACGGTTTCCATATTTCCGCACTCAACCATCTGACCGTGCTGAACTTTGCCCTCAATGATGAGGCGAAATCCCTGCTGACCCCCTCCTACTCCTTCAACCTTGCTTCGAACTTTCAGCCAGAGCGCGACTATCAGCAGAATTTGCGCAATGTGCAACGCCCCTGTGCAGTGATCGCGGGCGCAAATGACGAAGCCTTTCAAACAGATCAACTTGAACCTGAGTTAAGACGTCTTGGCATCTCCTGGCCTGTCACCCTGCTGCCCGGAATTGGCCACATTCCGCTGACGCTGGAACAGGATGCTCTCGCGACAGCCGTTCAGGCGGTGGAGAAATTGACACAGTAACCACACAGCCCAGGTCTTGTGTCCACGCGTTCTGGAAATATCCGCACCATGCTCACGTAGAGATAGAGATAGAGATAGAGATAGAGATAGGTGCGGCTGACGTTTGGCAGCGGGAGAAATCCCCAAGATGGCATGCAGAGATCTTATCGTTTCCCTCTTTCCTTATTAAAGGCACGCGATACCCCCAGATACCCGCGGACTGCGCCAGAACAGCAACGAACAATAATCAGCGCCAACTTATTTTTCCGAATATTCTTTTGATATCTCAATAACACCAGAATCATCAAACAAAAACACCTATCCATCTGGACGTCTATCTTGACCAAGCGAGGTTGACTCACTACTGTGGGCACCCCGATGCGGCAGGATGCCCGCCCTGTTTTCCCCCTATCCCTATCCGATACAGGTACAAAGCAGTTTATGACAGGAGGTCATTGTTCAATTTCAGAGGAACACATGATCCAGATCCAACCCAGTGCCAGGGCCTTGTTGCCACTTCTGGTTTTTCTCGCACTCTTTATCGGTACCGGTACCTGGCTGACCCTGCAGGGGGTCGAATTCGCCTTCTATCAGCTGCCCGCTCCGGTTGCTGCCCTGCCTGCGGTGATGCTCGCCCTGCTGCTTGGCAAAGAGAGCTTCAACAGCAATCTGGAGACCTTCTTCAAGGGGGTCGGCCACAGCAATATCATGGCGATGTGCCTTATCTATCTGCTGGCGGGCGCCTTTGCCAGCGTGGCCAAGGCCACCGGCGGCGTTGATGCCACCGTGGCGCTGGGTCTCTCCCTCATTCCCGGCTGGGCGCTGTTGCCCGGGCTGTTCCTCATCTCTGCCTTTATTGCTACCGCCATGGGCACCTCCATGGGCACCATAGGTGCCGTGGCGCCGGTCGCGCTGGGCGTGGCGCAGGCGGCCGGTATCGATCCGGTGCTGATGGCAGGTACCATTCTCTCCGGCGCCATGTTTGGCGATAACCTCTCCATCATCTCCGACACCACCATTGCGGCCACCCGCAGCCAGGGGTGCGAGATGAAGGACAAGTTCCGCGAGAACTTCAAGATTGCCGCCCCTGCCGCCATCGCGGTGATCCTGCTCTATCTGACCCTGGGCTCAGTGGGTGAATCCCCGGCCAACGGCAGCGCCATCGAGCTGTTCAAGGTGATGCCTTATCTGCTGATCCTGGGGCTGGCGCTCGCCGGAGTGAATGTGTTTGTGGTGCTGGGGATCGGTATTCTGGCCGCCGGAGTGGTGGGCATGATCAACGGCTACGCCATCGGTCAGTTCAGCAAGGATATCTATCAGGGCTTTACCGGCATGCAGGAGATCTTCCTGCTCTCCATGCTGATCGGCGGCCTCGGCGCCCTGATGGAGCGTCAGGGTGGACTGGCATGGATCAGCGAGCGCATCAGCGCCCTGATTGCCCGTTTCACTCGCGAGCACAATGGTGAACAGAACGAGAAAGCCGCCGAGCTCGGCATCGCCGGGGTGGTGAGCCTCACCAACCTGTGCACCGCCAACAACACGGTGGCTATTATCGTCGCCAGCAAGGTAGCCCGGGATCTGGCCGAACACCACGGTGTCACCCCGCGCCGCGCCGCCTCCATGCTCGATATTTTCTCCTGCGTGGTACAGGGTCTGATCCCCTGGGGGGCCCAGGCGCTGCTGCTGGGATCCATCTTCGCCCTGTCGCCGTTGGCGGTGGTGAGCATGAGTTTCTACCCGATGGCACTCGCGGTAGCGGCACTCATTGCAGTATTTGTGAAGCACCAGATGCGCGGCAAAGCTGACAAGTAACAGACCAGACGCTGACGCGCCGACATGCCGTCAACAGGGGCCACCCCCTGGCCCTTGTTGACTCACTAACGGATCAGCCAGCATTTATCCCACCGTTCCGGGCATCAGCCGTCCGGGACGGGGTTTCCCTGCCCCCCTTAACGTCAAGAGTGAATGTGCTAAGGTAGAGCGCGTTCAAGCCATCGATGCGCAGCTATACCAGAGGTTCCCCATGCATGAGTCCCAACCCGAACGTCAATCCCTGCGCCAACTGGTTCGTCAACGCCGCAAAAATCTGAGTCCGGCCGAGCAGCAGGCGGCGGCCCAACAGCTGCTGGCCCAATTCAAGCAACACCCCGAGATCCTCGCCGCCAAGCGCATTGCCCTCTATCTGGCCAATGATGGAGAGATCAATCCCTTGCCCACCATCCATTGGCTGTGGGCCCAGCACAAAGAGGTCTACCTGCCGGTGCTCCACCCCTTTACCCCGGGTCACCTGCTCTTTTTGCGCTATACCGCCACCAGCCCCATGGTACGCAACCGCTACGGCATCGAAGAGCCGGAGCTGGATATCCTGCAGGTGGTGCCCCACAGCACGCTCGATCTTATCTGCACCCCGCTGGTCGCCTTCGATGCCCAGGGCAATCGTCTTGGCATGGGGGGCGGCTACTATGATCGCACTCTCGCCATCTGGCATGAGCACAAGCTGGGGCCCAAGCCGCTCGGCATTGCCCACGACTGCCAGCAGGTGGATGCGGTCCCGCAAGAGGAGTGGGATGTGCCACTGCCCCAGATCATCACCCCGAGCCACTGCTGGTGCTTTGAATAGGCTGTGTTTGGCCGGCAGCCCCTGCTTTGTGCGCGCAAACGCAGAATAAACAGGCAAACGATTTACAAAGTCCCTCTTTTTGCCCCGGAACGTGAGCAACAAGGTCGCGACGGGGTACCGGGTTGGATATAATGCGCCCGCTTTTTTCTTAAGGAACGATCATGACTCAAGATGAAATGAAGAAGGCGGCCGGTTGGGCTGCGCTCAAGTATGTGGTTCCCGGCACCATCGTCGGGGTGGGCACCGGCTCTACCGTCAACCACTTTATCGACGCGCTGGCGACCATGAAGGACGAGATCAAGGGGGCGGTATCCAGCTCCGTGGCCTCTACCGAGCGCCTCAAGGGCTTCGGCATCACCGTATATGATCTCAACGAGATCGACGCCCTCTCCGTCTATGTGGATGGCGCCGACGAGATCAACGCAACCCGCGACATGATCAAGGGCGGTGGCGCAGCCCTGACCCGCGAGAAGATCGTTGCCGCCGTCGCTGACAAGTTCATCTGCATCATCGACAACACCAAAACCGTCGACGTGCTGGGCAAGTTCCCGCTGCCGGTGGAAGTGATCCCGATGGCCCGCGAATACGTGGCCCGCGAAATTCGCAAACTGGGTGGCAACCCGGTGTGGCGTGAAGGGGTGGTCACCGACAACGGCAACCACATTCTGGATGTGAAAGGCATGGCCATTACCGACGCCAAGGCGTTGGAAGTACGACTGAACGCCATCGTTGGTGTGGTCACCAACGGCCTGTTCGCCGCCCGCGGCGCCGATGTTGTCCTGATCGGTACGCCGGACGGCGTGATTACCCAGTAATCCCGACACCGGCAGCACAGTGCAGCGGCATCCTCCCTCGCACGCCAGCGCCACTCTGCAACCTCTGATGCAGCAGCGGTGCTGATTGAGCCCCTGCATGGGATATGACCCAAACATTGCACTGTGAATTAATGACGGCGCCTGATGGCGCCGTTTTTATTTATCCCTCAACAAGTTGCATACGGATGTTTACAACATTCGTTGATAACTTCAAAGAATTTGACTTTCGTCACAAATATTCCCTCTCCCAAACGTTTTTGCTACTTTACGGTTTTCTTCGCACACCAAATCTGCACTTACGTTTGCACATACAGAGGGATCGTCATGACTGCCAAGTTTTCGTTGGACAAGGATAAAATCAAGGTTCTGCTGCTGGAGGGGGTTCACCCCAACACCGTAGAGACCTTTCGTGCCGCAGGTTACACCAGTGTGGAGTATCTCAAGACCTCGCTTTCCGAAGAGGAGCTGATCGAGCAGATCCGCGACGTCCATTTCATCGGGCTGCGCTCCCGCACCCAGATCACCGAGAAAGTCCTCGACGCAGCCAACAAGCTGGTCGCCATCGGCTGCTTCTGCATCGGTACCAACCAGGTCGAGCTGGAAGCGGCCCAGATCCGCGGTATTCCGGTCTTCAACGCCCCCTTCTCCAACACCCGTTCGGTCGCCGAGCTGGTACTGGGCGAGATCCTGCTGCTGCTGCGCGGCATCCCCGAGAAAAACGCCAAGTGCCATCGCGGCGTGTGGGAAAAACTGGCCAACCGCTCGGTGGAAGCGCGCGGCAAGAAGCTCGGCATCATCGGCTACGGCCACATCGGTACCCAGCTCGGCATCATCGCCGAGAGCATCGGCATGAAGGTTTATTACTACGATATCGAGAACAAGCTCTCGCTGGGTAACGCCATTCAAGTGCCGAGCATGGTCGAGCTGCTCAATATGTCTGACGTCATCAGCCTGCACGTGCCGGAGACCGCCTCCACCAAGAACATGATCGGAGCCGAGCAGCTGCGGATGATGAAACCGGGCGCCATCTTCATCAACGCCGCCCGCGGTACCGTGGTGGATATCGATGCGCTGGCTGACGTCATCAAGAGCGGCCATATCGCCGGCGCCGCCATCGACGTCTTCCCGGTCGAGCCCAAGTCCAATGACGAGGAGTTCCAAAGCCCGCTGCGGGGGCTGGAAAACGTGATCCTGACCCCGCACATCGGTGGCACCACCCATGAAGCGCAGGAGAACATCGGGCTGGAAGTGGCCAACAAGCTGGTCAAATACTCCGACAACGGCTCCACCCTCTCCGCCGTCAACTTCCCGGAAGTGTCGCTGCCGGGCCACAAGGGCTCCAGCCGCCTGCTGCATATTCACCGCAACCAGCCGGGCGTGATGAACCAGATCAACCAGATCTTCGCCGAAGAGGGGATCAACATCGCCGGTCAATACCTGCAGACCAGCAGCCATATCGGTTACGTGGTGATCGACGTGGAGACGGAGCACAGCGAGAAGGCGCTCGCCAAGCTCAAGGAGATCAACGGCACCATCCGTGCCCGCATCCTCCACTGATAGACCCTTATCTGTGTCTAGTCCTGAAATAGGTTTACACATTTTCAACTAGCATTTCTCTACTCAGAACCCCCGATGTACCGCATCGGGGGTTCTGTATTTCAACGCATGATGCGGCCGCTCCTCGTTGTAAATATCCACCGCTTCACGCACCATTTCCCGCGCTTGCGTCAAATCCTGCGGGCTTTGCAACAATAACTCTCCTTTCAAAATCCCGTTCACCCGCTCCGCCAACCCATTCTGGTAACAGTCATACCCATCCGTCATCGAGCATTTCACCCCGTACCGTTCATGTAGTGACTGATACAGCACCGAGCAATACTGCACGCCGCGGTCCGAGTGATGGATGAGTTCACCGCCGCCACGTCGTTGCTTCAGCGCTTTCTTGAACGCCATTGCCACCGATTCGGCATGCATTCCTTCGTGCACGTGATGGCCCACTATCTTGCGTGAGTACGCATCCGTCACCAGGCTCAGGTACAGCGGCCCGCTCCTGGCTGGCAGATAGGTGATATCTGCGACCCAGACCTGCTCCGGGGCCACCGGCGTGACCTGCTCTGGCCCCGCCTTGAGCAAGTTGGGATGACGGTAGAAACAGTGAAAACTGTGGGTGGTCTTGTGATACGCCCGTCTGGGCAGCACCAGCAAGCGGTGCTCGGCCAATATCCGAAACAGCCTGTCACGCCCGACTTTGAGCCCGCCATCATCCTGACCCAGCAGCAGATAATGCAGCTTGCGGGTACCGACCCGAGGTTGTCGCAGTCTAACCTGACGCACAAAGCGCACCACCTGCAATCCCTGGGCATGGCGCTCGTCGGCGACCCGATTGCGCTTGTAGTAAGCCTGCCGGCTTATCCCCAGAAACAGGCAAGCCCTGACAATAGTCAGCCTCTCGACTTGCCGCTGCGAGAGGACTTGCCGGGTCGCTTTTTTACGATAGAGACGCCGTAGTCATTCTTCAGTACATCGACGACGGCCTCAAAGAACTGGGCTTTCTGACTCATCAGCGCCAGCTGTTGCTCGAGTTCCTTGATGCGCTGTTCGGGCGTCTGGTTGTCGGGGTCAGGCATGGTGATGCTCCTGCCGGCGCGCACAGAAGCCCCTTGGCTCCAATCTTGCCGACCATGTTTACGCAACCATACCAGAACGGTGGAGCGGCCCTGAATGCCATAACGCACCTGAGCCTGTTTGTAGGTGAGATCGCCTTTTTCAATCTGCTCGACCAGTGCCAGTTTAAAAGTCAGCGAGTAATCGCGCTGTGTCCGTTTCACACCTTGTCCCATCGGATTCTCCATTTATTGGGGGGAAAGGTGTAAACCATATTCAGGACGGGACACTGCGCAGCAAAAAGCCCGTCGTGATGACGGGCTTTTTTATGAAGCAGAACCTAAAGGCAGCGTAGTGGCTTACCACCACCCCAACAGGTTGCGGCCCACCAGCGCCCCCCATACCAGGGCGTTCAGGGCCAGCGCGATAAAGACGGCGGCGGAGCCCAAATCCTTCGCGCGGCCGGAGAGCTCATGATGCTCGGAGCCAACCCTGTCTACCACAGCTTCAATGGCGGAGTTGAGGATCTCGACGATCACCACCAGCCAGCTGATGACAATAAGCAGCAGGATCTGGTTGAGGGAATCCCCCAGCCAGAAGGCCAGCGGCATCAGCAACAGGATCAGCATCAGCTCCTGCCGAAACGCCGCCTCGTTAATCCAGGCTGACTTGAGCCCCTTCATGCTGTAACCGGTTGCGTTGATGATGCGGGTGACCCCGGTTGCCCCTGGCTTTGCCACGCTATCTACCTCATTTGGAATCGATTTTGGCCTCACATCCTATCAGAGCCCCCCAAGGTTTCAATCGGTGGACTTTTGCTTTATTTTATCTCTTTGCTTTTTCGCCCCTTGCGGCTGACACCACCCACTCGAGACTTGAGTTGTATGTCCATTCACACAGATGAATTGCGCACCCGTCGCCTGGAGTCACTGATCACTCCGAGCGAGCTTGCACACGCGTTTCCGATCACCGATACCATTGCCCAGAATCTGCTGGATGCCCGTCGCGAAGTGGAAGCCATTCTGGCCGGAGACGATCAGCGCCTGCTGGTCATTGTCGGCCCCTGCTCTATCCATGATCCCGCTGCTGCTCGCGAGTATGCCCTGCGCCTCAACGCCCTGCGCGAGCAGTATAAAGAGAGTCTCTGCATCGTGATGCGCACCTACTTCGAGAAGCCGCGCACCATCGTCGGCTGGAAAGGGCTGATCAATGATCCGCGCCTCGATGGCAGTTTCGACGTCAACGAAGGGCTGAAACTGGCGCGCAAACTGCTGGTCGACATCAACGAGATCGGCATGCCCACCGCCACCGAATTCCTCGATATGGTGACCGGCCAGTATATTGCCGACCTCATCACCTGGGGCGCCATCGGCGCACGTACCACCGAATCCCAGGTACACCGCGAGATGGCTTCGGCCCTCTCCTGCCCGGTTGGCTTCAAGAACGGCACCGACGGCAATACCCGCATCGCCATCGATGCGGTGCGCGCCGCCCGTCACAGCCACATCTTCTATTCGCCGGACAAGGACGGCAAGATGACCATCTACCGCACCGCCGGTAACCCCTTTGGTCATGTGATCCTGCGTGGCGGCCACCGACCCAACTACGACACCGCCAGTGTCGATGAAGCGTGTGAAGCGTTGGCCGATGTGGGCCTGCCGGAGCGTCTGGTGGTCGATTTCAGCCACGGCAACAGCATGAAGGATCACCGCCGTCAGCTGCTGGTGGCGCAAGATATCTGCGATCAGCTGCGCCGCGGCCGGACCGGCATCGCCGGCATCATGGCCGAAAGCTTCCTGGTGGAAGGGCGTCAGGATGTGGAGAACGGCTGCGCCGCCACCTTTGGCCAGAGCATCACCGATGCCTGTCTGTCATGGAGCGACACCGAAACCCTGCTGGCAATGCTGGCCGAAGCCGCGCGGGTGCGCCTGAGCAAACAGGCTTGAACTGCGAATAAAACCAAAGAGGCCGGTATTTTTGATACCGGCCTCTTCTTCTTGCTGTCAGCCGATGACGCTTCGCTAATCGGCCCTACATGCGCCCTCTTTCCTGTACACCCTACTCACAAACTGGGCATAAACCACACGCGCCCTGCCGCTTCGATGCGGTCGGTGCGGATCTGGAATACCTGCGCCAGCAGCGCCTCATCCACCAGCTCGACACCCCCTTCGCGCACCACCGCGCCCCCTTGCAGGCAGAGAATGCGGTCGGCCCAGTCGATGGCCAGATTGATATCGTGGATGGCGAGCACCACCAGCAAGCCCTGCCCGGCCAGGGTTTTCAGCAACCGCAATAGCGCCAGCTGGTGATGCAGGTCGAGCCCCGCCAGCGGCTCGTCCAGCAGCAGCACCTTGCCGGTCGGATTGAGGCCCGGCCACACCTGCAGCAGGGTGCGGGCAATCAGCACCCGCTGCTGCTCGCCCCCCGACAACCTGCTGAAGTCACGAGCCAGCAAAGCTTCCAGCTCCAATGCCTCGCACAATGCATTTATCGCCTCGTTCTGTCTGGCAGGTGCAACCATCTCATCGAGCCCCAGGCTCAACACCTGAAACACCGGAATATGAAACAGCTGGGGCTGACGCTGGGGCAGCATGGCGCGCCGTTTGGCAAGCTCGGGCCAACTCATGTCAGTAAGCACTTCCCCCCCCAGCAGCACTGTGCCATCGGCGGATAAAATCCCCGCCAGCGCCCCGAGCAGGGTCGACTTGCCACTGCCATTGGGGCCAAGCAGCGCCACCAACTGGCCGCCATGCCAGCGGATATCTAGAGGAGAGAGCCGTCCGGCAATGGCGAGTGCGCGCGCCTCCAGCAGCGGCGCAGCAGCACGAGAAGAAACCGGCATGGGATCAGCGGGTGACATCGGCATCTTGCCTCAACAACGGGTAAATAAGGAGACTGCGCGCCCCGACCAAATCATGCAGATATTCATGCAGCACCATCGGCAGTTTGCCTCAATAGCAGGTAGATAAAGAGCGGCGCCCCCACCGAGGCGGTGATGACGCCGATAGGCAACTCCCCCGCGCTCAGGGTGGATCGAGCAACCAGATCGGCCGCCAGCAGCAGGGCCCCGCCGCCAAGCGCCGAGGCAGGCAGCAGAAAGCGCTGATCGCTGCCACCGCAGAGCCGCAGCAGATGGGGCACCACCAACCCGACAAAACCGATGACACCACACAACGACACCGCCACACCGGTCAGCAGACAGACCGCCAGCACCAGCCGCACCCGCAACTTGTCGACATCCATCCCCATCAGGCGGGCCTGGGTCTCCCCCAACAACAACTGTTGCAGCGCCTTGCCCTGCCAGCAGAGCCAGCCCAGGGTGAGCGGCAGCACCAGCCACCACCAAGCAAACTGCTGGCTGCCGTAAGAGAGGCTGCCCATCATCCAGAACATGAATTCACGCAAGGAGCCATCATCGGCAAAGTACATCAACCAGGTCATGGCGGCATTGGTGAGAATGCCGATGGCGACGCCAAACAATAGCAAGCGGGCATGGCCGAGACGCGCCCGACGAGCCAGCCGAATGAGCAGCATGGTCACCAGCAGGGCGCCACCGAAGGCCGCCAGCGACAGCCCCCAGCCAGGCAGATAGAGGCCGAGGGACTTGGCCACCGCCATCGCAACCATGGCAGCCAGTCCTGCTCCGCTTGAAACGCCAAGCAGCCCGGGTTCGGCTACCGGGTTGTGCAGCATCACCTGCAATACGGCGCCGCCACAAGCGAGCGCGGCGCCAGCCAATAGGGCCAGCAGGGCGCGCGGCAGGCGCAGCTCCAGCAGGATGCGCTGTTCGAGATCGCCAAGGGGCTGCCAGGGCAGCAGCACAAACTCGCCCCAGACGAGGGAGAAGAGAAACAGCAGCAGGGTCAGCAGCGTCAGGCCACAGAGCCAGCGCCGCTGCCAGCGCTGCTGGCGGGCGATAAGCGAGAGGTACAAGGAGGATCCCCGAATAACAAGGCTTCCCCCCAGCCCTGTCGCAGCGCCGGGGGAGAAGCAGGAAAATGGCATGATAACAGTGGCTTGCCACCCAAGGTCAAGGCTGGTAACGCTTGGCCATCACGCTTATCTCGCCGCTGGCCACCAGATTTTGCAGCGCCACCAGCAAGGGCTGGCGCAGCGACTGGTGAGGTGAGTGCTTGCTCATCCCCAGATAGAGGGTCACCGGCGTGGCGGGACGGTAGTCCGCCTTGCCTATCCGGCTGGCATTTCCCTGACTCAGGGCATAGTCCACCTGACAGTCGGTACCGATCATCAGCGGCAGGTGACCACGCTGCACCATGCGCAGCAGCTGATCTTCGGTAGGTACTCCATGCTTGTCGAGGCGGCTGTCACTGTTGAAGGGCTCAAAGTAGGCGGAGTTGAGCACATAGCCCACCTTCACCCCCTGCAGATCGCGGTATTGGTGGATCCGGGCCACATTGACCGGCTGACCATAAAACGCGGGCCAGCACTGGTAGTAGGCAGGCTGCAGATAGTCGATAAACTGCGCCCGCTCGGCGGTATAGGCGAGACCAATCATCAGATCGACCTGGCCGGTCTGCATCTGCTTGAGCGCCCTGCCCCACGGCATCCGCCGTACCTGCAACTCAATGCCGCTCGCCTGTTGCAACCGGCGCAGGATGTCCATGTCGAGCCCCTGCAACCGGCCATCCGCTTGCAGGATGCGAAATGGCGGCCACAGATCGGTGGCCACCGTCAGCGTCGGGGCCGCACGCAACGGCATGGCAAATAACAGTAACAACACAATCCCGCATAACTTGCCCATCCCGTCGCATACCTCGCACGGCTTATCCTGTTGGTTAAAAATACCCTCCCGCACCACGTATGAAAACCCGTGGTTCAGGGATAAAATGCGCCGGATTTTCAAGGAGAACCCTATGAACCCGATTTTCACCAGTATCGGTCTGCTGCTCTGCAGCAACGTCTTTATGACCTTCGCCTGGTACGCTCACCTCAAGAGCATGAACCATAAACCCTGGATCATTGCCGCCCTGGTGAGCTGGGGTATCGCCCTGTTCGAATACCTGCTGCAAGTGCCCGCCAACCGCATCGGCCATACGGTGATGAGCGTGGGCCAACTTAAAATCCTGCAAGAAGTGATCACACTCACCGTATTCGTCCCCTTCTCTATCTTCTATCTCAAGGAAGATCTGAAATGGGACTATCTCTGGGCAGGGCTCTGCATTCTCGGTGCGGTCTTTTTTGTCTTTCGCGAGAAACTGACCGGCGCCTGAGGCTGTACACTCAATATCATCCCGCTCATGGCATCTCATTGATCGACGAGGCAAAAAAATGGAATTGCGAGATATGTTACAGATCCTGGCCAAGCAGGATGGCTCAGACCTCTATCTGTCGACCGGCGCACCCCCCTGCGCCAAGTTTAACGGCGGCCTGCGCCCCCTCAACGAAACGCCGCTGGAGCCGGGTGAAGTAGCGCGGATCGCCGCCGAGATCATGGATGGCGAGCAGAAGCAGCAGTTCGAGAAGGATCTGGAGATGAACCTCGCCATCTCCCTGCCCCAGATCGGCCGCTTTCGGGTCAACATCTTCAAGCAGCGCAACGAAGTCTCTCTGGTGGCCCGCAACATCAAGACCGAAATCCCCCGCTTTGAAGATCTCAAACTCCCGCCAGTGCTGCTCGACACCATCATGGAGAAACGCGGTCTGGTACTGTTTGTCGGCGGTACCGGCTCGGGCAAATCCACTTCGCTGGCGGCGCTTATCGACCATCGCAACCGCAACAGCGGTGGCCACATCATCACCATCGAAGATCCGGTGGAGTTCGTTCATCGCCACCGCAAGAGCATCATCAACCAGCGGGAGGTTGGCGTGGATACCCGCAGCTTCCACGCAGCCCTGAAAAACACCCTGCGTCAGGCGCCGGACGTCATTCTTATCGGTGAGATCCGCGATCGCGAGACCATGGAACATGCGCTGGCCTTCTCCGAAACCGGCCACCTTGCCATCTCCACCCTGCACGCCAACAACGCCAACCAGGCGCTGGATCGCATTATCAACTTCTTCCCCGAGGAGCGCCGCCCGCAGCTGCTCAACGATCTGGGCAACAACCTCAAGGCCTTTGTCTCCCAGCGATTGGTGAAAACCACCGATGGCGGCCGCCGGGCCGCAGTGGAGATCATGCTCGGCACCCACACCATCCGCGACATGATCAAGCGCGGCGAATTTGGCGGCCTCAAAGAGGTGATGGAGAAATCCAAGGCCCTCGGTATGGTCACCTTCGACAGTGCCCTGTTTGATCTGGTAGTGGAAGGGGTAATTGAGGAAGAAGAGGCGGTAAAGAACGCCGACTCGGCCAACAACCTGCGCCTCAAGATCAAGCTGTGGAAGGAGAAGGGGCAGATTGCCAGCAGCAGCGATGCCACCGGCTGGAGCCTCGAACCCACCAAGGACGAGAAGGGCGATTTTTTCTAACTAGCCCCTCGAGAACCCCGAGCCCGCCCGGGGTTCTCTTTATCCCGCACGGCTGACCCGACTTATCCTTCAGCTCACGCAGCTCACAGCCAGTCAGCACCAACGGCGAACGCGCTGGCAATACGCCACATACTCGTCGCCGAAACGAGCATGCAACAGTCGCTCCTCCGGCATGATCTGGAAGCGGGTCAGCCAGGCCACCAGCACGATTGGCCCAACCCAGACCCAACTTCCACCGAGATAACAGCCCCAGGCGGCCAGCCAGCAGAGCAGCCCCAGATACATGGGATTGCGACTGACACGATAGACGCCACAGGTCACCAGACGACTGGTGTGCTGAGGTTTGGTGGGGCTGACCGTGGTCTGGTGGTGACGAAACCGTTGCAGGGCACCAAAGCCCATGATGGCCCCCGCAACGACCAGCACAGCCATCAGCGCCATTGCCCAGATGCCGGGCTGACTCTCCTCTCTTAGCCACCACATGGCCCCGGCACAGAGCAGAAAGATCAGCGGTGGTGGCAAACGTAACTCAAGATTAACCATTTTCTTCCCCTGACGAGTGTCGGCCGAACCCGTGTTACGGTAGACTCCCAACCAGTCAGCGCCTGTTGAGAGTGACAAAGATCATAATAATAACAACAAGTTGTGGTTAAACCACCACCAATGTGGCCGACCCCGTCCAAACTATCCAACGCGAACAACAAAAAGGAATCACCATGCACAAGAAAACTCTGCTGGCTACCCTGATCTTCGGCCTGCTCGCGGGCCAAGCCGTTGCGGCTCCATATCTGCCCCTTGCGACGGATCATCGCAACGGCCAGGAGCAAACCGCCAGCAACGCCTGGTTGGAAGTGGATCTGGGCGCCTTTGAACACAATATCCAGACCCTCAAGGATCGTCTCGGTGACAAGGGCCCGCAGATCTGCGCCATCATGAAGGCCGACGCTTACGGTCATGGCATCGACCTGCTGGTCCCCTCCGTGGTCAAGGCCAATATCCCCTGCATCGGCATCGCCAGCAACGAAGAAGCGCGCGTCGCCCGCGAGAAGGGATTTACCGGCCGTCTGATGCGGGTGCGTGCTGCCACCCCGGATGAAGTAGAGCAGGCCCTGCCCTACAAGATGGAGGAGCTGATCGGCAGTCTGGTGAGTGCCCAGGGTATCGCCGATATCGCCCAGCGCCACCACACCACCATTCCGGTGCATATCGCGCTCAACTCCGCCGGCATGAGCCGCAACGGCATCGACCTGCGTCTGGCCGATGCCAAACAGGATGCGCTGGCCATGCTCAAGCTAAAGGGGATCAC
Organism: Aeromonas sp. R4-2; assembly: GCF_040908295.1. Lineage (NCBI taxonomy): Bacteria > Pseudomonadati > Pseudomonadota > Gammaproteobacteria > Aeromonadales > Aeromonadaceae > Aeromonas > Aeromonas sp. R4-2. The sequence continues at coordinate 104,042 of NZ_JBFODL010000007.1, forward strand.
CCCGGTCGGCATCATGACCCACTTCCCGGTGGAGGAGAAAGAGGACGTCAAGATGGGGCTGGCCCAGTTCAAACTGGACTCCCAGTGGCTGCTGGAAGCGGGCAAGCTGGATCGCAGCAAGATCACCATCCACGCCGCCAACTCCTTCGCCACCCTGGCCGTGCCGGACGCCTACTTCGACATGGTGCGCCCGGGCGGCCTGCTCTACGGTGACTCCATCCCCTCCCACACCGAATACAAGCGGGTGATGGCATTCAAGACCCAGGTAGCCTCTGTCAACCACTATGCGGCAGGTAACACCGTCGGTTATGACCGCACCTTTACCCTCAAGCGTGACTCCTGGCTCGCCAACCTGCCGCTGGGCTACTCCGACGGTTATCGCCGCTCCCTGAGCAACAAGGCCTATGTGCTGATCCAGGGTCAGAAGGTGCCGGTGGTCGGCAAGACTTCCATGAACACCATCATGGTGGATGTGACTGATCTGAAAGGGGTGAAACCCGGCGACGAGGTGGTGCTGTTTGGCCGTCAGAGTGAAGCCGAAGTGAAACAGGCGGATCTGGAGGAGTACAACGGCGCCCTGCTGGCGGACATGTACACCATCTGGGGCTACACTAACCCCAAGAAGATCAAACGCTGATCACGCGATATGAAAAAGGGCTCCCGCGGGAGCCCTTGTTGTTATTGCTTCATTGTCTGCCGCGCTCAAGCGGCCTTTTTACGGGTCACAAACAGACTCAGCCCCATGGATGCCAGCAGGATCAACGCAACGACACCAAGCGCAATGCCGGTCGGGATCTTGAAGATATCCAGCAGCAGCATCTTGACCCCGATAAACATCAGGATCAGCGCCAGACCGTATTTGAGCAGGGCGAAGCGATCAGCCACACCCGCCAGCAGGAAGTACATGGCACGCAGACCCATGATGGCGAAGATGTTGGAGGTCAGCACGATGAAGGGATCCGTGGTCACCGCGAAGATGGCCGGGATACTGTCCACCGCGAAGATGAGGTCGCTCACCTCCACCAGCACCAGAATGAGCAGCAGCGGAGTGGCATAGCGCACACCGTCACGCCAGACGAAGAACTTCTCCCCTTCCAGCGTCTCGGTCACCTTGAAGCGACGGCGCATCCAGCCCAGCAGCGGGTTGTTGGCGAGATCAGGCTCCTTGTCGGCCGCCCACAGCATCTTGGCACCGGTCAGCAGCAGGAAAGCGCCAAACAGATAGAGGATCCAGTGGAACTGCTCGATGAGCCAGCTGCCCGCGAACACCATACCAGCCCGCATCACGATGGCACCCAGTACCCCGTACAGCAGCACCCTGCGCTGCAGCTCGGCTGGAATGGCAAAGTAGCCGAACAGCATCAGCCAGACGAAGACGTTGTCCACTGCCAGCGCTTTCTCGATGAGGTAGCCGGTGAGGAACTCCAACCCCTTCTGGTTGGCGATTTCACGGCCCGCGCTGTGATCGAGCCAGAGCCAGATAGCCAGGTTGAAGAGCAGGGCAACACTGATCCAGATGAGGGACCAGACGCCCGCCTCTTTGAGAGATACCTTGTGTGACTTGCCGCCACCGACAAAGCGTATGTCTATCCATAACAGGACCAGCACTATGCTGAAGAAACCGGTCCACATCCACCATTCACCCATGTTCACTTCTCCCAAAAACGACAAAACCCACGACCGAGAGGCGTGGGTTTGCGTTTGGAGCAGATACACCTTGCCTCTCGGCAAGGTCTCACTTACAGCTGATTTGCATCGACTGCCCGGCTGCCGGGTGCACTGCAGGATATGGGTGCACCGTAATGACGACAAACCGGCGAGAAGTTACTCCCCTTGTTGCGCGGATAGTAGCAGCGGTAAAAGATAACGCCAAGAGGCATCTTCACTGCCGTCAAAAATAAATCGGGGCCCCATCAAGGAGCCCCGCAAGCAGGTTCAACACATCCCCATCAGAGCGGGTCGACCTTGAGGCAGGAGACCGCGTGATCGAAGTTCCCCTCCAGCACGGGGCGGGTCTTGGCGCACTCGGGGCCAGCCACCGGACAGCGGGTGCGGAACACGCAACCGGACGGCGGATTCATCGGTGAGGGCAAATCCCCCTCCAGGATCTGGATCACCTTGTTGCGCTCCAGCTCAGGGTCTGGGATCGGCACCGCTGACATCAGCGCCTTGGTGTAGGGGTGCAGCGGATTGGCGAAGATCTCCTTGCGGGTCCCCAGCTCAACGGCGTTGCCCAGATACATCACCAGCACCCGGTCGGAGATATGTTTGACCACCGACAGGTCGTGGGCGATGAAGATAAGCGACAGCCCCATCTCCTTTTGCAGGGATTTGAGCAAGTTGACCACCTGCGCCTGAATGGATACGTCAAGCGCCGAGACCGGCTCGTCACAGATAATCATCTTGGGCTCGAGGATCAGCGCCCGGGCGATACCGATCCGCTGGCACTGGCCGCCAGAAAACTCGTGCGGGTAGCGGTTGACCAGGTTGGGCAAGAGCCCCACCTTGCTCATCATGGCGCGCACCTTCTCCTTCACCTCTTCCCGCGGCAGGTTGGGATAGAAGGTGATGAGCGGCTCGGCAATGATATCGCCGATGGTCATGCGCGGGTTCAGAGAGGCCAGCGGATCCTGGAAAATCATCTGGATCTCTTTACGCTTCTCGCGCAGGGCATTCTGGTCGAGTTTGGTAAGATCATCACCCAGCCACACCACCTTGCCCGCCGTCGCCGGCACCAGACCGATGATGGCGCGGGCAAAGGTAGATTTGCCGCAACCGGACTCACCCACCACCCCGAGGGTTTCCCCTTCGTAGAGGCGCAGGGTAACACCATCGACCGCCTTCAAATCGGATGGCTTGGCCCATGGCCACGCCTTGCCACTCTTGATACTGAAGTGCACCTTGAGGTCAGACACTTCCAACAGCAATTTCTTCTCGGCACCCATTTAGTTGGCCCCCTTGTTCATGGCATCCGATACCCAGTGGCAGGCGCGCTCCCGGCCGTCATTGAACGGCGTCAGGATTGGCGACTGCTGGCCGCAAATCTCGCTCACCCGGTGGCAACGCTCCTGGAAGGGGCAGCCGGTGGGCAGACGCAGCAGGTTGGGCGGATTGCCCGGGATGGTGGGCAGCACTTCCCCTTCGGTATCGAGACGGGGAATAGCGCGCAGCAAACCTTCGGTATAGGGGTGACTCGGGCGATAGAAGATATCGTCTACCTTGCCGTACTCCATGGTACGACCGGCATACATCACCAGCACCTTGTTGCAGATACCGGCGACCACGCCAAGGTCATGGGTGATCATGATGATGGCGGTGTTGAACTCGCGCTTGAGCTCGTTCATTAGGGTCATGATCTGAGCCTGTACGGTCACGTCGAGCGCGGTGGTCGGCTCATCGGCGATCAGCAGTTGCGGCCGGCAGAGCAGTGCCATGGCGATCATCACCCGCTGGCGCATACCGCCGGAGAACTCGTGAGGATACATCCCCATCCGCTTGCGTGCTTCAGGAATTTTGACCGCATCGAGCATCCGTACCGACTCTTCGAACGCTTCCGCCTTGCTCACCCCTTTGTGCAGCATCAGCACTTCCATCAGCTGATCCTGCACCTTCATGTAGGGGTTGAGCGAGGTCATGGGGTCCTGGAAGATCATGGCGATCTTCTCGGAACGGATCTTGTTGAGCTTGGACTCCGGCAGGTTGAGGATCTCCTCACCCTGAAACTTGGCGGAACCGGTAATAATGCCGTTTTTGGCCAGCAGCCCCATGATGGCAAAGGCCGTCTGGGATTTGCCGGAGCCGGACTCGCCGACGATCCCCAGGGTTTCGCCCGCAGAGAGAGAAAAGTTGAGGTCGTTGACCGCCACCACATTGCCGTCCGGGGTCTTGAACTCGACCCGCAGATCTTTCACATCCAGTAACTTCATATAAAAACTCCTTATCGATCTTTCGTGATGCTTTCCTGTCGATCCGATGCTCGATTAACGATCTTTCGGATCGAGGGCGTCACGCAGACCATCCCCGAGGAAGTTGAAGCAAAACAGGGTCACCACCATAAAGCAGGCGGGGAACAGCAGTTGCCAGATGGCCACTTCCATCGACTTGGAGCCTTCATCCAGCAGGGCACCCCAGCTGGTCATCGGTTCCTGAACCCCAAGGCCCAGGAAACTCAGGAAGGATTCAAACATGATCATGCCCGGCACCAGCAAGGTGGCGTAAACGGCCACGATACCGAGTACGTTCGGTACGATGTGACGGGTGATTATCTTCCACTTGGAGACGCCACAGACGTGAGCCGCCTCGATAAACTCCTTGCTCTTGAGGCTGAGAGTCTGGCCCCGCACGATACGCGCCATGTCGAGCCAGCTCACCGCCCCGATGGCGATAAAGATCAGCGCCAGATTGCGGCCAAAGAAGGTGACCAGCATGATGACAAAGAACATGAACGGGAAAGCGTTGAGGATCTCCAGTACCCGCATCATCAGGCTGTCGACCCGCCCGCCGATAAAACCGGAGGCCGCGCCATACAAAGTACCGATGATGACCGCCACCATGGCGCCCATGATGCCGACCATCAGGGAGATGCGACCGCCCAGCAGGGTGCGCACGAACAGATCGCGCCCCAGACTATCTGTTCCGAAGTAGTGACCCGCTTCCATATCGGGCGGCGACTGCATGGCGCCCCAGTCCGGATCGTCAAAGGTGTATTGGGACAAATGGGGGCCAAAGATGACCGCCAGACCGATGATGGTCAGAATGATCAGGCTGGTCAGTGCCGCCTTGTTGCGCAGGAAACGGCGACGGGCATCCTTCCACAGGGAGCGCCCCTCCACCACTTCCACTTTTTGCGCGAACGCCTCGACGGCATCGCGTTTTTCAGTTGAAACAACCATGATGAACTCCCGAATTAGTAACGGATCTTGGGATCGATAAAGGCGTAGAGAATATCGACCACAGCGTTAAAGGTGATGGTGAGGGCGCCGACCAGAATGGTCAGACCGAGCACCATGGAGTAATCACGGTTAAGGGCACCGTTGACGAACAGCTGACCGATCCCCGGCAGGCCGAAGATGGTCTCGATCACCACGGAACCTGTGATGATGCCGACAAAGGCCGGGCCCAGATAGGAGACCACCGGCAGCATGGCCGGACGCAGCGCGTGTTTCAGGATGATGTGGCGCAGCGGCAAGCCCTTGGCACGGGCGGTACGGATGAAGTTGGAGTTCATGGTCTCGATCATACTGCCCCGCATGATCCGCGAGATGGCAGAGATGTAGTACATCATCATGCCGAACACCGGCAGCACCATAAACTGGATGCCACCACCCTGCCAGCCACCGGCAGGGAACCAGCCAAGATGAATACTGAAGAACAGCACCAGCAAGGGCGCCAGCACAAAGCCCGGGATCACCACCCCGGCCATGGCCGACGACATCAGCAGATAGTCGATGATGGTGTTCTGTTTCAGTGCCGCTATGGTGCCGAAGGTGACCCCCAGCAACACGGCGAAGAAGAAGGCCGTGGTCCCGATCTTGGCGGAAACAGGCAGCGCCTGACTCACCAGATCATTGACGGTGAAATCCTTGTATTTGAAAGAGGGGCCCAAATCCCCCTGCACCAGGTTGCCCAGGTAAGTGAGATATTGCATGCCAATGGGTTTGTCGAGCCCGTATTTGGCCTCGATATTGGCGATGACTTCGGGGGGCAGTGAACGCTCGCTGGTAAAGGGGTTACCGGGGGCGAAACGCATCATGAAGAAAGAGACGGTGATCAAGACCAGCAGAGTCGGGATCGCTTCCAATAGCCGTTTAAAAATGAATTTCAACATAGACATTTCCTGTCCTGTACTGCTTCCAAATGGTCGCGGTTGTAATAAAGGCCCGCCGTCCGGCGGGCCCTGCTTGTTATGCGACTTGTTGCTTTAAATCAGTGAGCAATGATGTACATATCTTTGCTGTAGAGGTTATCCAGCGGGTTGGCTGGGTAGCCACCCACATAGGATTTCACCATGCGCGGAGTAACGTATTGATAGATAGGGGCGATAGGCATGTCCTTGGCAAGGATGGCCTCAGCCTGGGCATAGATCTTGTTGCGGGCCACATCGTCAACCTGATCGCGAGACTCATCCATCAGCTTGTCATACTCCGGATTAGAGTACTTGCCGTCGTTGGTGCCGTGGGTGGTCTGCATCAGATCCAGCATGGAGGAGGCTTCGTTGTAGTCAGCGTTCCAGCCGGCACGAGCTACTTCAAACTGCCCCTGTTTCTTGGTTTCCAGGTAAGTTTTCCACTCCTGGTTGACCAGGCTCACCTGCACACCCAGCTTCTTCCACATGGAGGCCACGGCCACGGCCACTTTCTTGTGGTTGTCGTCGGTGTTGTAGAGCAGTTCGAGCTTGAGCGGCTTGCTGGCATCGAAACCGGCTTCTTTCAACATAGCTTTCGCTTTGGTATCACGCTCGGTCTGGGTCATCTTCGACCAATCGGCGACCACTGGCTTGAAACCATCCACATAGTCTGGGGTCAGACCGTAAGCCGGAGTCTGGCCCTGACCCATTACCTTGTCGGCGATCACATCACGATCGATGGCGTAGGAGAGCGCAGTACGGACACGCACATCGTCAAACGGTTTGTGCTTGAAGTTGAATTGGTAATAGTAAGTGGACACCAAGCCGGTCACCTTCAGCTCATTCGGGTAATCCTTCTTGAGCTGCTTGAAACGTTCGATAGGAGTGGTGTAAGTCAGATCCACCTCACCCGCCAGATAGCGGCTCAGATCGGCGTTGGTAGACTGGATCGGCAAATAGACCACTGTATTGATCACTGTCTTGCCGTCGTCCCAGTAATTCTTGTTGCGCTCAAGCTCTATCCGCTCGTTGACCACCCATTTCTTCAGCACATAGGCACCATTGGATACCATGTTCTCCGGCTGGGTCCACTTGTCACCAAACTGCTCGACTACCTTTTTCGGTACCGGATAGGTGGTGGTGTGGGAGAGCATGCTGACGAAGTAAGGGATCGCTTTCTCAAGCTGCACTTCGAAGGTGTAGTCATCAGCAGCCTTCACACCCAGCGTATCAGCGGGTTTCTTGCCAGCGATAATATCGGTGGCGTTGGCGATAGTCGGCATCTCCAGATACCAGGAGTAAGGAGAGGCTGTCTTCGGATCAACGGCACGCTGGAAAGCAAAAACGAAATCGTGGGCAGTGACCGGGTCACCGTTGGACCACTTGGCATCTTTGCGCAGATGGAAGACGTAGTGCTTGTTATCCTTGGTTTCCCAGGATTCTGCTACGCCAGGCAGTACTTCACCCTTGGGACCAGAAAGTACCAGACCCTCGAACAGGTCACGAAGAATATTGGATTCGACCGTTCCTTCGGTCTTGTGCGGGTCAAGGGTCGCAGGCTCGGAGCCGTTGCCTTTTACCAGTTGCTGGACTTCAGCCAGCTTGGTTCCCGCCGGGACATCGGCAGCCTGAGCCACATTGACGCCACCAAACAGTGCAGCCACCAGCAATGTGTTAATCATTGTTTTTTTATGAGTCATTTCCCTACTCCAACAAGAACATTCCATGCATTTTTTAAAGTGACGGGGTTAAAACCCGCTCCCAGCATAATTCCCTGCCAATTCCGATAATGCAACAGATATTGTCAGGGTAATCGTCATTTTCTGGTCAAAAAATCAGCTGGCACGCGCTTTTTCAGTATTAAAACACCAACAAAACGCTCATTTTTCATACAAACGACCGATTCTAGAAAAGACCGGGCAAAAAGCAACCAATAAAAAGCCGGTCACGAGGACCGGCTTTCATAAAGCGGAGCTGGCTCACATCAGGCTGGGGAAAACCCCCTTGATACCGGCCACCATGATCTCGATACCCAGCGACATCATGATAAGACCCATGATACGGGTCACCACGTTGATGCCGGTGTTGCCCATGATCTTGAACAGCAGCGGCGCGGCGCGGAAGATGAGCCAGGAGCAGAAAGAGAAGACAACGACAACCACTGACATGCCGAGCAGCTGCTGCCAGTGGCTCTGGCTGGCATAGACAATTACCGAGGAGATGGCACCGGGGCCCGCCATCAGCGGCAGCGCCAGCGGTACCACGGCGATAGACTCGCGCACCGCCAGTTCGCCCTTTTCCTGTTTGTTGTGCTTCACCTCGCCCAGCTTGCCCTGCAGCATCGACCAGGCAATCAGGGTAATCAGCGACCCACCGGCAATACGGAACGATGCCAGCGAGATACCAAACCCATCGAGGATCAGCTGCCCCATATACATGGAGACCAGCAGGATCACCATCACCGCGATATTGGCGGTGGTATTGGTTTTCATCCGCTCGGCCTGGGTATGGTGGCTGGTCAGGCTGACAAACACCGGCAACAAACCAAGCGGGTTGATAATTGCGAACAAACCGACAAAAAACTTCAGATACAACGAGACGTCAATTGCTGCCATAGGCGCCTTCCAATAGAGTTTCGGGCCCAGCGGGCCAGTCCATTAATTTCGTGCGTAAATTTACATCATAGCCAGAGCGGGCACCAATCAAATAATCTCACCATTTTGAGGGTTTTTTAGTTAGTTCATCTAATGCATCCGCGCTAACTGGCATAAACCGATGCCAAAAGCCCTTTCTACCGCCCGACACGCGCCAGAAAAGTGAGCGCAAGCCTGCTTAATCATGACCAGAGAGTAAGACGGTGACTGACCGAATGACCAAGCGACTCGAGAGGATCCAGGCTTTGCCTTCCCACTATTTCAGGCCAGACATCACTTCATTGACTCGGCAAGAGAGCCACAATGCAAAAACCGGGAAAGGGGACAGAAATGGCCCCCTTGGGGAATAAAGCGGATTAGTCATGGATTAAAACAACAATCATTTTTGCAACAAACGCTGGAATAAAGCGCGTTTGTCGGTGGTTTTGAAACCGATTCACTCATATTTGCTAACCTGCACAGCCAAAACGGCCCTACTATCTGATGGCGAAGTGCAATTAACCACTTGATAAGTGTGGTTTATTACCCTGCGTTAACAAGTCTCTCGCCTTTCCCTTTGATGCACATTCCGATAACATCAGTCAAACAAGGATTGTGAAATAAAATTTCTTTTGTTCTTTTGTTACACATGATCCAGATCAAGTTTTTCTGAGTCAGCCCCGCTCTATAATCGACTCAGAAAGCGATTTAGTAAGGCATGTGAAAAAGCTGTTGCAACGATACCGTCTTGACAGGGCGACTATAATTGCCGGGCATTGCCAACGTCTTACTAAACAGTTTTCAAATAATCAGGAGATAAACATGGCAGTAACCAATTTGGCTGAACTGGATGCACTGGTCGCCCGCGTTAAGGAAGCCCAGCGTGAATTCGCCAGCTTCTCTCAAGAGCAGGTAGACAAGATCTTCCGTGCCGCCGCCCTGGCCGCCAACAACGCCCGTATCCCCCTGGCCCAGATGGCCGTGGAAGAATCCGGTATGGGTATCATCGAAGACAAGGTTATCAAGAACCACTTCGCCTCCGAATACATCTACAACAAGTACAAAGACGAGAAGACCTGCGGCATTCTGAGCGAAGATGATCAGATGGGTACCATCACCATCGCCGAGCCGGTAGGTATCATCTGTGGTATCGTTCCGACCACCAACCCGACCTCCACTGCGATCTTCAAATCCATGATCGCGCTCAAGACCCGCAACGCCATCATCTTCTCCCCGCACCCCCGTGCCAAGAACTCCACCAATACCGCAGCCAAGCTGGTACTGGATGCCGCTGTTGCCGCCGGTGCGCCGAAAGACATCATCGGCTGGATCGACCAACCGTCTGTTGAGCTCTCCAACGCCCTGATGAAGCACGAAGACATCAACCTGATCCTGGCCACCGGTGGCCCGGGCATGGTGAAAGCAGCCTACTCCTCTGGTAAGCCTGCTATCGGTGTGGGTGCCGGTAACGTACCTATCGTTATCGACGAAACTGCCGACGTAAAGCGCGCCGTTGCCTCCATCCTGATGTCCAAGACTTTCGATAACGGCGTGGTCTGTGCTTCCGAGCAGGCAGTCATCGTTGTTGATGCCATCTACGACCAGGTTAAAGAGCGCTTTGCATCCCACAAGGGCCACGTGCTCTCCAAAGAAGATGCTGACAAGGTACGTAAAGTCATCCTGATCAACGGTGCCCTGAACGCCAACATCGTTGGCCAGCCAGCCACCAAGATTGCCGAGATGGCAGGCGTGACTGTACCGGCTGATACCAAGATCCTGATCGGTGAAGGCGTCAAGCTGTGTGCAGAAGACGAGTTTGCTCACGAGAAATTGTCCCCGCTGCTCGGTATGTTCCGTGCAAGCAGCTTCGAAAACGCCGTTGATATGGCCTGTGACATGGTCAACATCGGTGGTATCGGCCACACCTCAGGTCTGTACACCGACCAGGACCGCAACGCTGACCGCATCAAGTACTTCGGCGACAAGATGAAGACCGCGCGTATCCTGATCAACACTCCGTCTACCCAAGGCGGTATCGGTGACCTGTACAACTTCGCAATGGCACCGTCCCTGACCCTGGGTTGCGGCTCCTGGAGCGGTAACTCCATCTCCGAAAACGTGGGTCCGAAGCACCTGATCAACAAGAAGACAGTCGCAAAACGGGCAGAAAACATGCTGTGGCACAAACTTCCGAAATCCATCTACTTCCGTCGTGGTTCCCTGCCGATCGCTCTGAGCGACCTGGAAGGTAAAAAGCGTGCCATGGTCGTAACTGACCGCTTCCTGTTCAACAACGGCTACGCCGATGAACTGGTCAGCCTGCTGAAAGCACAGAATATGGAAGTGGAAGTGTTCTACGAAGTAGAAGCTGACCCGACTCTGGCTGTGGTTCGCAAGGGTGCCGAGATGGCCAACTCCTTCAAACCGGACGTTATCCTGGCGCTGGGCGGTGGTTCACCGATGGATGCTGCCAAGATCATGTGGGTGATGTACGAGCACCCGAACACTGCGTTCGAAGACCTGGCCATGCGCTTCATGGACATCCGCAAGCGTATCTACAAGTTCCCGAAAATGGGCGTGAAGGCCGAACTGGTCTGTATCACCACCACTTCCGGTACCGGCTCTGAAGTCACTCCGTTTGCAGTAGTAACCGATGAAGTGTCTGGTCAGAAGTATCCGCTGGCTGACTACGAGCTGACCCCGAACATGGCCATCGTTGATGCCAACCTGGTCATGGGTATGCCGAAGTCCCTGTGTGCCTTCGGCGGTATCGATGCCGTGACTCACGCCATGGAAGCCTATGTTTCCGTACTGGCCAACGAGTACTCCGACGGCCAGGCGCTGCAAGCCCTGAAAATGCTGAAAGAGTACCTGCCGTCCAGCTACCAGAACGGTGCCAACGACCCGATCGCTCGCGAGAAGGTGCACAATGCTGCCACCATCGCCGGTATCGCGTTCGCCAACGCCTTCCTGGGTGTGTGCCACTCCATGGCTCACAAACTGGGTGCCGAGTTCCACATTCCGCACGGTCTGGCTAACGCCCTGCTGATCAGCAACGTCATCCGCTACAACGCGAACGACAACCCGACCAAGCAGACTGCGTTCTCCCAGTACGACCGTCCGCAGGCTCGTCGTCGTTACGCCGAAGTCGCTGACCACCTGGGTCTGACTGCTGCCGGTGACCGCACTGCTGCCAAGATCGAGAAGCTGCTGACCTGGCTGGACGAGCTGAAGGCTACCCTGGGTATCCCGGCCTCTATCCGCGAAGCTGGCGTGACTGAAGCTGACTTCCTGGCCAAGGTTGACCAGCTGGCTATCGAAGCTTTCGATGACCAGTGCACCGGCGCCAACCCGCGCTACCCGCTGATCAGCGAGCTGAAGCAGGTTCTGCTGGACTCCTACTACGGTCGTCCGTTCACCGAAGCCGCTCCGGTAACTGCTGCCCCGGTTGAAGCCAAGGTTGAAGGCAAGAAGAAATCCAAGGCCTGATAACCAGTCCTGAGATAACAAGCCCGCGCACTGCGCGGGCTTTTTTTATCTGCCACTTATCACAGAGCTCCTCACTCCAGCCGATTGCGGTAGTGCAGCGCCTAACTTCCCAACCAACCAACCAACCAACCAACCAACCAACCAACCAACCAACCAACCAACCAACTCGCCCCAGCCAATCCGTTATCGACATCCCAACCTGTGACTCTGTATTGATGGGCCCCTGTGATAACAAGAGCACGCTCCATCACCTCCCCGCAACGAATTACCCTGACGGGCAGATGTGAGCAGTCAACGCCATCTCAAGAGCTAAAGGTGTGATAAACAGGATAAGCGGAGCCTCGCTAACGCAATGCAGCAGAACTGCGACTGGCATACGTACAGGGCCAACCGACTGGCAGAGACAGAGCAATGATAATTCGCAGAGAAAGCGGGAAAGATTGTCAGTGAAGAGAATTGTTGCGCCGATTGCTCAACCGACACATCAGCAGTTGCCACGATGCAAAGATAAAAAAATGGCAGCCATCAGGCTGCCATCGGGAGAGCACGATTCAGCGATCAGAGGGTCGCAGCGACTTCATCGGAGATGGAGCCGTTGTGGTAAACCTCTTGCACGTCGTCCAGATCTTCCAGCATGTCGATCAGACGCATCAGCTTGGGGGCAGTTTCTGCATCCAGCTCCGCTTCGGTGGAGGGGATCATGGTCACTTCGGCGCTCTGGGCCTTGAAGCCGGCAGCTTCCAGACCGTCCAGCACGGTACCGAAGTCGTTCGGGGTGGTGTACACCTCGATGGTGCCATCCTCTTCGGTGACCACGTCATCGGCGCCCGCTTCCAGCGCGGCATCCATCAGGGCATCTTCGTCTACGCCCACGAAAGTCAGCAGACCTTTCTTGCTGAACAGATAGGCAACGGAGCCGTCGGTGCCCAGGTTGCCACCGCACTTGCTGAAGGCGTGACGCACTTCGGCTACGGTACGGTTACGATTGTCGGTCAGGCACTCTACCATCACCGCAGAGCCAGCCGGGCCGTAACCTTCGTACACGATGGTCTCGAGCTGTTCGCCATCGCCACCACCGGCGCCACGCTGAATGGCACGGTTGATGGTGTCGCGGGTCATGTTGTTGGTCAGGGCGGCAGTCACCGCAGCACGCAGACGCGGGTTGTTGGCCGGATCGGCATCACCCAGACGCGCGGAGGTAGTGATTTCGCGGATCAGTTTGGTGAAGATCTTGCCACGCTTGGCGTCCTGAGCGGCCTTGCGGTGTTTGATGTTGGCCCATTTACTGTGACCTGCCATAGAGACTCTCCGTTATTTTTTAAATGTCAGTAACACTGATCATGACTAACCCAAGGGAAACACAGAGGCCGCACGGCGGCGGCCTCCGGTGCCGGTATCGGCTTACTCGTCGCCCTTGAAGGTGGTTGCAATCGCCAGCTCACCCAGTTGGGCGGCATTGGCAAGGCTGGGGGCGTCTGTCATCAGACAGGCGGCCGCGGTCGTTTTCGGGAAGGCGATGACGTCCCGAATGTTTTCGGTGCCGGTCAGCAGCATGCTGAGACGGTCCAGACCGAAGGCCAGACCGGCGTGCGGCGGGGTACCGTACTTCAGGGCATCCAGCAGGAAGCCGAACTTCAGGCGCTGCTCGGCCGGGGTGATACCCAGGATGTCGAACACGGTGGACTGCATCTCGCTGTTGTGGATACGGACAGAGCCGCCACCCACTTCGTAGCCGTTGATCACCATGTCGTAGGCGTTGGCGTAAGCACCCACCGGGTTGGCTTTCAGCTCGGCCGGGCTCATGTTGCTCGGCGCGGTGAACGGGTGGTGCATGGCGGCCAGACCACCTTCACCATCTTCCTCGAACATCGGGAAGTCGATGACCCACAGCGGTTTCCAGCTGTTCTCCAGCAGGCCCAGATCGCGACCCACTTTCAGACGCAGGGCGCCCATGGCATCGCAGACCACTTTCTTGCTGTCAGCGCCAAAGAAGATGATGTCGCCGTCGGCAGCGCCGGTACGAGCCAGGATCTCACGCACGATGGCGTCAGAGAGGAACTTGGCAACCGGAGACTGCACGCCTTCGATACCATTGGCCGCTTCGTTGACCTTCATCCAGGCCAGGCCCTTGGCACCGTAGATGCCGACAAACTTGGTGTATTCGTCGATCTGCTTGCGAGAGAGTTCAGCACCGCCCGGGACTTTCAGGGCAGCCACACGGCCTTTCGGATCGTTGGCGGGGCCCGCGAACACGGCGAACTCGACAGCAGTCAGCAGATCAGCCACATCGACCAGCTCCATTGGCAGACGCAGGTCCGGCTTGTCGGAGCCGTAGCGACGCATGGCTTCGTCGAAGGTCATGATCGGGAAGTCGCCCAGATCCACGTTCAGGATGTGCAGCCACAGTTTGCGGATCATCTCTTCCATCACTTCACGCACTTGCGGCGCGGTCATGAAGGAGGTCTCCACGTCGATCTGGGTGAATTCCGGCTGGCGGTCAGCACGCAGGTCTTCGTCACGGAAGCACTTGACGATCTGGTAGTAGCGATCGAAGCCGGACATCATCAGCAACTGCTTGAACAGCTGGGGTGATTGCGGCAGAGCGTAGAACTTGCCCTTGTGCACGCGGCTCGGCACCAGATAGTCACGGGCACCTTCCGGGGTGGCCTTGGTCAGCATCGGGGTCTCGATATCGAGGAAGCCGTGCTCGTCCATGAAGCGGCGTACGAAGGCGCTGGCCTTGGCACGGGTCTTCAGGTACTTGGCCATCTCGGGACGACGCAGATCCAGGTAGCGATACTTGAGGCTGATCTCTTCGCTGTTGACCTGATTGAAGTCCAGCGGCAGCGGCTCGGCACGGTTGATGATGTTGAGTTCGTGAGCGAACACTTCGATGGCGCCAGTGGCCATGTCGCTGTTGCGCTGGGACTCGGGACGGGTGCGCACCACGCCGGTCACCTGGATGCAGAACTCGCCGCGCAGCTCGGAGGCCAGGGCAAACGCGTCCGGCTTGTCCGGATCGAAGAACACCTGAACGATCCCTTCCCGGTCGCGCATATCGATAAAGATCAGACCGCCGAGATCACGACGACGATGAACCCAACCGCACAATGTAATGGTCTGCCCTGCATGGGCCTCATTGACCTGTCCGCAATAGATAGAGCGCATGGACTTCTTCCTTCGAAATTGTAGAGAGACGGTTAACCTTGGGCCGCCGGGCACGACTGGCAAGCACCGTCTGTCTCACAGCTGGCCAGATTCTTTTTCTTACCCGGTTTGAAATCAGTCTCGTACCATCCGGTTCCCTTGAGCCGGAAGCCTGCCGCCGATATCAGCTTGACCAGATTCGGCTTGCTACAGGCCGGACAGTCGGTCAGGGGGGCATCGGAAAGCTTTTGCAGTTTTGCCAATTCATGGCCACAGACGTCGCAACGATATTCGTAGATAGGCATGGGTCACAAGAAATTGAAAAACAAAAGGGCTGGCATTATAGAGGAAAACCCCCTTTTGGGTAAAATGGCCAGCAGCCTCCTTTCGCCAGTTTTTTGCACTCGATGGCAAAAAGCGGGCAAAAAATCGGCACGAATGCACCAAGAGCGAAGAGAATAGCCATCATGAGCCTCTATTTGGGCCTGCCACAGTGGTCCCACCCCAGCTGGCCCGGCCAGTTGCTGGGCCTTGGCGCCAAGCCTGCCGAACACCTCGCCCACTACGCCACCGTGTTCAATTCGGTGGAGGGCAATACCACCTTCTACGCCCTGCCGACACCGGATACTGTGCAGCGCTGGGCCGATGCGGTACCCGATCACTTTCGTTTCAACTTCAAATTTCCGCAAACCATCAGCCACCAGAGCGATCTGGTGAGCGCAGACAAGCAAGTCGCCGACTTTATTCGCCTGCTCGCCCCGCTGCACGACAAGCTGGGGCTGCTCACCCTGCAGTTGCCCGCCCGTTTTGGGCCAGAGGGGCTGGCCAGACTGGCGGCCTTCATCGATCGGCTGCCGCGGGCGTTTCGCTACGCCCTCGAGGTGCGCCACCCTGAGTTCTTCGCCAAGGGGGAGGCCGAGCGGGCATTGAACCGGCTGCTGATGGAACAGGGTGTGAACCGGGTGATGCTCGACAGCCGGCCACTCTTCTCGGTGCAAGCAACCACGCCAGCCCTCGTCGATGCCCAGGGCAAGAAACCGCGCCTACCGGTGCATCTGCTGGCCACCGCCAACGCCCCCATGGTGCGCTTTATCGGCCTGCCGGATCCGGCGGCCAATCACCCCTTCCTGCCCAGCTGGCTCCCCCACTGGCGCCAGTGGCTTTCCGAGGGCAAGGACCTCTACCTCTATATACATACTGCCGACAACGCCCAGGCCCCCGAGCTGGCCCGTCAGATCACCCGCTTGCTGGAGCAGGAGATGGCCCCCTGGCCGGGGGAAAACGATCGCGCACGGCAGGGAGTGCTGCGCTTTTAGCCAACCCATTCTGCGGCCATCGTTTCGCTGCAAAAAAAGTGCTTTTTTGTGGCGTGGCAAGCCCTGGCGTCAAGACAAACGGCCATCAATCCTCTACACTACCGCCCCAAGTAAGGGTCCGGAACATGGCCCGTACGAACAGGACAGGTCCAAAGGATTTCACGACCAGCCACCCCGTTCGTAAACAGGTGATAAATCTACTCTGATGGGTGTCACCCAACGACTCAATTGAACAATACAGCCGGGTGATGTCCCGACTGTCAGGTTGCGCCAGCATGCATACCAAAGATCAAATTTTTGCCGCCCCGATCGCCCGATTGGGTGACTTCTGTTTTGACGAACAGGTCGTCGACGTGTTTCCCGATATGATCCAGCGCTCGGTGCCGGGTTACAGCAACATCATCTCCGCCATCGGCATGATGGCCGCCCGCTACGCCCAACCCGAGAGCCGACTCTATGATCTCGGCTGCTCACTGGGCGCCGCGACCCAGGCGATGCGTCGCCATGTCAGCCAGTCCGGCTGCCGCATCACCGCGGTGGATCTCTCCCACCCGATGATCGAGCGCGCCCGCGCCCACCTCTCCGGTTTCAAATCCGAGGTGCCGGTGGAGCTGGTGGAGGCGGATATCTGCGACATCGAGATCGAGAACGCCTCCGTGGTGGTACTCAACTTCACTCTGCAGTTTGTCGAGCCAGAGAAACGGGCCGCCCTGATCCAGCGCATTCACGATGGGCTGCGCCCGGGCGGGATCCTGATCCTGAGCGAAAAGTTCCGCTTCGAAGATGAACCGGTCAACGAGCTGCTCATCGATCTGCATCTCGACTTCAAGCGGGCCAATGGCTACAGCGAGCTGGAGATCAGCCAGAAACGCACCGCCCTTGAGAACGTGATGCGCACCGACAGCCTGCCGGTGCATCAGGCACGCCTGCGGGATGCCGGTTTCGTCCATCAGGATCTCTGGTTCCAGTGCTTCAACTTCGGCTCCATGATTGCCATCAAATCCAGCGACGCCCAGCCATGATCGACTTTGCCAATTTCTATCAACTGATTGCCAAAAACCGGCTGAGCCACTGGCTGCATACCCTGCCCGCCCAGCTGCACGCCTGGCAACATGACAACCAGCATGGCGACCTGCCGCGCTGGAATCGTGCCCTCAACAAGCTGCCGGTGCTCTCCCCCGGCAACGTCGAGCTGAAAAGCCGGGTCGAGATTGGCTCGGCCGAGAGCCTTGGCGAAGGGGAGCGCAAGAAGGTCGAGAGCCTGCTGCGCCACTTCATGCCCTGGCGCAAAGGGCCGTTCATCGTGCACGGCATCCACATCGATACCGAGTGGCGCTCTGACTGGAAGTGGGATCGGGTGCTGCCCCATATCAGCCCGCTCGAAGGGCGTTACGTGCTGGATGTGGGCTGCGGCAGCGGTTACCACCTCTGGCGCATGGTGGGTGAAGGGGCTCGGCTTGCAGTCGGCATCGACCCGAGCCCGCTGTTCCTCTGCCAGTTCGAGGCCATTCGCCACTTCGCGGGCAATGATCAGCGCGCCCACCTGCTGCCGCTCGGTATTCAGGAGCTGCCGGAGCTGCGTGCCTTTGACACCGTCTTCTCCATGGGGGTGCTCTATCACCGCAAATCCCCCATCGAGCACATCGAGCAGCTGCGCAATCAATTGAAAGATGATGGCGAGCTGGTGCTGGAGACGCTAGTGATTGACGGCGGGGTCAACGACGTGCTGATGCCCACCGATCGTTACGGCAAGATGCGCAACGTCTGGTTTATTCCCTCAAGCCGCGCCCTCAAGCTGTGGGTCGAGCGCTGCGGCTTCACCGACGTGCGGATAGTAGACGAGAATATGACCAGCACCGACGAACAGCGTCGTACCGACTGGATGATTAATGAATCCCTGAGTGACTATCTGGATCCAGACAATCCGGCACTCACGGTAGAAGGACACCCGGCGCCGAAACGTGCCGTACTGATTGCCCGCAAGGCCAAAGACTAGCCGATGGCGATTCAGGAAGTTACACTGACCCAATTCCAGGAAGCACAGTTAAATGAATGACATGAAAAGCAAATTAAAAGGAATGACCCTGCTCTCCCTGCTTAGTCTCGGCGGGTGTGTCAATATGGAAAAAGCGCCTCAGGTTCCTGCTCTGACGCTGGCCGAGCTTCGTAGCGAGCTGAGCCAGAGCGAGCTGCGCCTGCAAACATCCATGGAACAGCAACAGAAGCAGTATGTGCAGCAACAGCACCTGCTGGTTCAGCTCAACACAGATGTCACCAATATGAAAGAGTCCGTCAAGCAAGTAGACCACAAGCTCGCCACCCTCCCCTCCGAGCCGCCCAAGCCGATGGCCATCCCCACCGAGAAGTGCCCGGCCCCCAATCAGGGTCACACCATCGATGGCAAGCTGATGGTCGGTGAAGCCGAGTGGATCTGGGTTGATGCTGCCAACGACGCCTTCCAGGCGCGGGTCGATACCGGTGCGACCACCTCCTCCATCAGTGCGCAGGAGATCACCATTTTCGAGCGCAACGGCAAAAACTGGGTGCGCTTCTTCCTGAGCCATCAGGAAGTGGACGACAAGATCCAGATCGAAGCGCCGCTGGTACGCCATGTGCGGGTGCGTCAGGCCTCTGCCGACGATCTGGACCGCCGTCCGGTAGTGCGTCTGGCCGTGCGCATTGGCGACATGACCGAGAAAGCCGAATTTACCCTGAAAGACCGTAGCGACATGACCTTCCCTGTGCTGCTGGGTCGCGAATTTTTGAAAGACATCGCCGTGGTTGATGTGGCCCGCGAATATATCCAACCCAAACCAAAGCTCAAGGATGTGAAATAATCCATGGTTTCCCGTAAGCCGTTCTATTTGCTGGTAGCCCTGCTGTACATTGTCGGCCTGGGGATGACGATCTATCACCATATCGCGTTGGATGTACCGCTGACGCCCGGTGAAAAGCGCCAGATCTGGTCCATCGAAGCCAAGCTGGAGTTCGAGGCGACCGGTGAGCCGGTGATCGCCTCCCTGGCCATTCCGGGCACCCAGCCCGGTTTCACCCTGATGAACGAGAACGCCGCCAGCCCGGGCTACGGCCTCTCCTTTGTCGAGAAAGATGGCGATGCCCGCGCCGAGTGGTCCATCCGCACCGCCTCTGGCCGTCAGGAGCTCTACTACCGCGTCGACATGATGGCGGATGCCCATGCCAAACCGGCCGCCAATCCGCAGCCGCCTGCCATCGAGAAGCAGATCGAGAGTGAGCCTTACGCCACCGCGATGAAGCAGATCCTCGAGCGGGCCCAGGAGCGCTCTGCCGACGGCTACACCCTGACTCGCGAGATCATCAAGGAGATCGAGAAGCAGGAGCAGAACGCCGAGCTACTGAAAAAGCACAAGAGCCGCGCCAACCTGATCGCCGAACTGCTCAACAATGCTGACGTCCCCACCCGCGTGGTGCATGCCCTGAATCTGGAAGATGGCCGCCGTCGTCAGGAGCTGGTGGATTACCTGCAGGTATTCAACAGCCCGACCGACTACAAGCTGTTCAACCCGCAAACCGGTGAACAGGGTCGTCCGGCCAACCTGCTGCTGTGGGAATACAACTCCGGCGCCCTGCTGGACGTGACCGGTGGTCACAACTCCCGTGTCAGCTTCTCGATGATCGAGCAGGAGCAGCCAGTCAGCGTGGCACTGGCGCAGAAGTTCGAAAAATCAGAGATGATGAACTTCTCCATCCACAGCCTGCCACTGGAAGAGCAGACCCTGTTCAAGGGCTTGCTGCTGATCCCGATCGGCGTGCTGATGGTGGTGTTCCTGCGGGTTCTGGTGGGGATCAAAACCTCCGGTACCTTCATGCCGGTGCTGATCGCGGTCGCCTTTATCCAGACCTCGCTGGTCACCGGCCTCATCGGCTTCCTGCTGATCGTCGGCACCGGTCTCATCATCCGATCCTATCTGTCGCGGCTTAACCTGCTGCTGGTCGCCCGAATATCGGCCATCATCATCATGGTTATCTCGATGATCGGTATCTTCTCCGCGTTCGCCTTCAAGCTGGGGCTGACCGACGGCATGAAGATCACCTTCTTCCCGATGATCATCCTCTCCTGGACCATCGAACGGATGTCCATCCTGTGGGAAGAAGAGGGCCCGAAAGAGGTGTTCCGCCAGGGCGGCGGCTCTCTGCTGGTTGCAGTCATCGCCTATCTGGCCATGGATAACGAGCTTATTCGTCACCTCACCTTCAACTTCCTCGGCCTGCAGCTGGTGCTGATGGCGACCGTGCTGTTGATGGGTAACTACACCGGCTACAAGCTGAGCGAACTGAAGCGCTTCAAACCGCTGGTGGACGAGATGAAATCTGGCGTCACCCCGGGTAAGGACAAGTAACCGATGTGGTTCTGGGAAAAATACACAACCCCGTGGAGCCTGTCCCAATCAGGCATCCTCGGCATGAACAAGCGCAACCACTCCTACATCAGCCGCTACAATCCGCGCAGCCTCTATCCGCTGGTGGATGACAAGCTGCAGACCAAGCAAATTGCGCTGGATGCAGGCGTTACCGTGCCTGAGCTGATCGGTACCATCCGTGCCCAGCACGATGTGGGTCGCATCACCGAACTGGTAAAAGATTGGCCGGGCTTCTGCATCAAGCCGGCCCGTGGCTCGGGCGGCAAGGGGATCCTGGTGATCCTGCGTCAGGAAGATGGCCTCTTCTACAAGCCCAACGGCAGCGCCTCTACCGGTCAGGATCTGGAGCGCCATGTCTCCAACATTCTGGCAGGGCTCTATTCGCTTGGCGGCAAGCCTGACGTGGCACTGGTGGAAGGCCTCATCAACTTTGATGATGTGTTCGATGGCTACTCCTTCGAAGGGGTACCCGATGCCCGGGTCATCATCTTCAAAGGGTTCCCGGTGATGGCGATGATGCGCCTCTCCACCGCCGCCTCCGATGGCAAGGCGAACCTGCACCAGGGCGCCGTGGGGGTGGGTCTGTGCTTGCGTACCGGTCGTGCCCTGCGGGCGGTGCAGTTTGGCAATCCGCTGCGCCACCATCCGGATACCGGCCTCGACCTCTATGAGCTCAAGGTCCCACACTGGGATACCCTGCTCACCCTGGCCGCCTCCTGCTACGAGATGTCGGGTCTGGGTTATATCGGTACCGATATGGTGCTGGACAAGTTCCGCGGCCCCATGCTGCTGGAGCTCAATGCCCGTCCTGGTCTTGCCATCCAGATCGCCAACGGTCGCGGCCTGGTGCCCAACCTCAAGACCATCGAGAAACTGGGACAGGTTAAGATGAACGTGGAGCA
This sequence comes from Aeromonas sp. R4-2, assembly GCF_040908295.1. Lineage (NCBI taxonomy): Bacteria > Pseudomonadati > Pseudomonadota > Gammaproteobacteria > Aeromonadales > Aeromonadaceae > Aeromonas > Aeromonas sp. R4-2. The sequence continues at coordinate 125,774 of NZ_JBFODL010000007.1, forward strand.
GCGGGTCAACTTCGCCAAAGACCACTTCGGGATCTTTGAGGAATAGCCCCTCCGCTTGTGAACTGAGCGCGCCTATGGCGCGCTTTTTTTATGGCTCATGTTTGTCTGTCGGCATATCCCCCATCCAGCCATAGGGGCAGCACCTCATTTCGAAACGACGAGTACGCCAGCGAACGGCAGCTTGGAATAGCGATGGAGTTAGAAGAGTGTGACCGCAATGTCAGGGGATGGATAAATCTCAGGTATAAAAAAACCGGCGCCAAGACGCCGGTTCTTCAAGGAGAATGAAGCCCGATTACAGGGAGTCAGCATTCTCGGACAGGTACTTGGCAACGCCGTCCGGAGAGGCTTGCATACCTTTTTTGCCTTTTTCCCACTGCGCCGGGCACACTTCGCCGTGCTCTTCGTGGAATTGCAGGGCATCGACCATGCGCAGCATCTCGTCGATGTTGCGGCCCAGCGGCAGATCGTTGACAACCTGGTGACGAACGACACCGTTCTTGTCGATCAGGAAGGAGCCACGGAACGCCACACCAGCTTCCGGATGTTCAACGTCATAGGCTTTGCAGATTTCGTGTTTCACGTCGGCGATCAGCGGGTATTTGACCTGACCGATACCGCCATCTTCCACTTTGGTGTTGCGCCATGCATTGTGGGAGAACTGGGAATCGATGGAAACACCGATCACTTCCACGCCACGCTTCTGGAACTCTTCATAGCGGTGATCAAAGGCAATCAGCTCGGACGGGCAGACGAAGGTGAAATCGAGCGGATAGAAGAAGACGACGGCAGCTTTGCCTTTGATGTGGGATGACAGGTTGAATGAATCAACGATCTCGCCATTACCCAGAACAGCAGCGGCGGTAAAATCGGGTGCGGGACGGCCTACCAATACCATATTCAATTCCTCTTTATGTGAAGTGAACAATCCGGTGAGGATTGGGCTACCTAGAGCCAAGTCCATCTAATTCAAGCGACAAACTATAGACCCGGTGGTAGATTAGTTAAATCAAATTAAATAGATAGCATCAATCGGGTTTTTCTATGCAACGTTGGCCCAGCCTCAAACAGCTGCAATATCTGGTCGCTCTCGATGAGCACAAGAACTTCAACCGCGCCGCCAAGGCCTGTCATGTCAGCCAGTCGACCCTGAGTACCGGGATCCAGACGCTGGAGGACATGATGAACCTGCAACTGGTGGAGCGGGACCACAAGAGCTTCATTATGACCCCGGTCGGCATGGAAATCGTCGAGCGCGCTCGCAATTTGCTCTCCGATGCACGGGATCTGATGGAGCTCGGTCAACATCAGGGTGGCGTGATGCAGGGGACAGTGCGTCTGGGCTGCATTCCCACCATTGCCCCCTTCCTGCTCAGCAAGCTGCTCAAAGAGTGCAGCAAAACCTATCCTGACCTCGAATTGTTGCTGCGTGAAGACACTACCAGCAATCTGCTCAAGCAGCTGGAACAGGGTCAGCTCGATCTGCTGATCCTCGCCCTGCCCATCGAGATCGGTGGATTTCACTGCAAGACGGTCGGTCAGGATCCGTTCCATATGGTGATGCCCGCTAGCATGGCAGCCGGTCTGCATACCCCGTTCGACTACAAGGAGCTGCCCAACCAGAGCATCTTCCTGCTGGAACGGGAGCACTGCCTCACCGAACACGCAGTGAGCGCCTGCCGCCTGCGGGACAAGAGCAAGATCAACCCGTTCGCCGCCACCAGCCTGCACACCCTGGTACAGATGGTGGAAGCGGGTCTCGGGACCACCTTCCTGCCGCAGATGGCCATCGATGCCGGCATTCTCGCCAACTCCGATCTGGTGGCCATTCCGCTGCCGGGAGAGACCCCCTATCGCGAGATCGGGCTGGTCTGGCGCCCCAGTACCACCCGGGTGCAGACCTTCTACAAGCTGGCCGAGCTGCTGACCCCGCTGGTCAGCCACTGCGAGTGACAGCAAACGCCAGCCCCCGGGCTGGCGTTTTTCAACCCCCCACCACATTTTTCCCTCCAGAGACTAGGTATGAAGCCAGATCCCTGTTTATGATGGAAAAGTTGTCGCGCCAGCGCCTGTAGCCAAAATGGTGGGGCAGAAACTGGCGCGCGATGAATGTCTCGTTTGGTAGATCCGTCCGTGGAGAGAGCCCCGATGTATCGCACGCTGCTGCTATCCCTGCTGACTCTGTTGCTGGCCGCCTGCTCCAGCACGCCGGAGCCGCCTCCGGCCCCCCGGCAGAGCAGTGCCTTTGATGGCTTCTACCAACAGTGGCGCGGTGTTCCCTACCGCATGGGCGGCGCCAGCCGCGCCGGGCTAGACTGCTCCGCCTTCACCCAGCTCGCCTACAGTCAGGTGCTGGGCTTCAATCTGCCAAGAACCACCGAATCTCAGGCCAGCATTGGCAAACCGGTGGATCGCTACCGGCTGCAACACGGGGATCTGGTCTTCTTCAAAACCGGCTGGCAACAGTACCATGTGGGGGTCTACACAGGTGCCGGCGAGTTTATTCACGCCTCCACCAGTAAGGGAGTGATCCGCTCCCGCCTCGACAATGTCTACTGGAACAGTCGCTACTGGCAGGCACGTCGGGTGACCCAGTAACCACTCAAACGCCTGCTTGCGGCACAAGTTGCGTGCCGATACTCTCCGTCAATTCCTGTCGCTTTGTCGGGACACACAACCCGCGCTTATAACTCAATTGGCCCCAAAGCCTGCATATCACACCATTTTGTGATAAGGTGGTGGCCAATTTTTAACACTTTCGCTTTTTTCTCATACGCTCTCTGTCCTGATTGACAACAAGCGAGGCGATAACAAGCAGCGCGCGGCGAAAGTGGAGTGTGGCGCAACACTGCCGGACGGGTGTCCCACAGCTGCAGTATCAAGGGTTAAATAGATAAGGAGATCGTGCAATGAAACAGTATCAAAGCTGGCTGGGGCAATACCTGATGAGTCGCCGTGACGGTGACCACGCCATGGCATGCGAGATGGCGAGTTCCATCTGCGAGTTCTGGCAGCAGCAGGGTGATGAAAACGAACTGGACAAGTGGCAGCAGATTTACCAGAACCATCTGGAAAAGACCACCTGACCCTGACCGCTCCCTTGCTGCCAGCCACTCGGTGTTGGCAGCAAGGCCACTCGCGACCAACCACTATCAGCCAACCCCTCTCCCCCTATTTTCCCGCTACGTTAAACCGCTACCTTCGTTCACTCGCGCTTTACCATCTTCATTTTGCTCTTGCGCACCGGCCTCTGTTCATTCCATCTCGGCAGCCATTTCCTGCGCCCAGTCGATAAAGGCCTGGATCTTGGGACACGCCCGATTGGGCAGGGTCGCCATGTAATAACGCTGCTCGCACTTGATCTCCAGCCCGGCAAAAGGGGCCACCAGCTCGTTGCGTGCCAGTCGCTTGCTCACCAGATTCTTGCGCCCCATGGCGATCCCGGCGTGATTCATGGCGGCGATGATGGCGAGATCCGAGCGATCAAAACCCATGCTCAGCTGGCATGCCTCGAGGCTGACCCCGGCGTGGCGAGCCCAGCTGCTCCATTCGTCGGTATCCGAGTCAAATCCCCATGCCTGCCGATCATGAAGCAGACGGCACAAGGACAAGTTGGCGGGATTACCGACAAGCCTGTGCTGCTCGGCATATGCCGGGCTGCAGACCGGCAGCATGTACTCATCCATCAGCGGGTGGATGGCAAGCCGCTCCGGGCTCTTCTCATCGAAATAGAGGGTCAAATCGATGCCATAACCATGCAGGTTGATGTTCTCGTTGCCGGTGATGATATTGAGCTCGATCTGCGGATGCAGGCGGGAGAAATCCGCCAACCTGGGCACCAGCCAGCACTGGGCGATGGAGGGACGCGAATAGATGGTCAGGGTACCGGAGAGCTCCTGATTCTTGATCTCCAGGATCTCCTGATTGATGAACTCCAGCGAGGATTTGAGCGCCCAGAACACCCGCTGCCCATCCGCCGTCAGTACTACCTTGCGGTGAAAACGCTCAAAGAGCTTGAACCCCAGCTCCTCTTCCAACGCGCTGATCCGGTGACTCACGGCACTGGGACTCAGCGACAATTCATCAGCTGCCATGGCAAAGGATCCGTGGCGGGCGGCCGCCTCGAAGGTGTGCAACTTGGCCAACTGGTAGCCGCTCAACAGCTTGTTGCGCGATATGTAATTATCCCCGTTATACATTCATCCCCCTCTTCGCAATGGCCGCCGATGATACACCCACAGGCCACTTTCAGGATGAAACCAAAAGACCCAAAGAGTGTGATTTCGATAAATTGTGACCAATGTAGCGCTCTTGCATCACCTCGGCTCACCCAAGTGGTCGATTTCATCATTTGTCAGCCCCGCCTCATTTTCATTCAATAAGCGCATAAACAATCACACACAACAGATGTCGAGGCGCAGTATGAGTTCAGAGGTATGGGTCATCGCTACCTTGCTAAGTAGCATCGTTCTTATCGTGGTCACCATAGTGAAGGGCAAGGTGCATCCTTTCCTTGCCCTGCTGCTGGCTAGCTTCTATGTCGGCACCCTGATGGGGATGGAGCCCCTCAAGATGGTCAGCGCCATGGAAGATGGCATTGGCGGCACGCTAGGCTTTCTCGCCGCCGTCATCGGTCTTGGCACCATACTCGGCAAGATGATGGAGGTGTCAGGGGCGGCGGAGCGCATCGGCCTCGCCCTGCAGAAATGCCGCTGGCTCTCGCCACAGGTCATCATGGTGCTGGTGGGTCTGGTGTGCGGCATCACCCTGTTTGTCGAAGTCGGGGTGGTGCTGCTGATCCCGCTCGCCTTCTCTATCGCCCGCAAGACCAGAACCTCGCTGCTGACCCTGGCCATTCCGCTCTGCACCGCCCTGATGGCCGTGCACTGCATAGTGCCGCCGCACCCTGCTGCCCTCTATGTCACCAATCAGCTGGGCGCCGATGTGGGTTCCGTCATCGTCGATGGTCTGGCGGTCGGCCTGTTTGCCTCGCTTATCGGCGGCCCCCTGTTCCTCAAGCTGCTGGGTAACCGGCTCCCGTTCAAGGAGGTGCCAGCCGCCTTTGCCAACATCAAGGCCCGCGATGAAGCAACTCTCCCAACGTTGGGAGCCTCGCTCTTCACCGTGCTGCTGCCCATCCTGCTGATGCTTGCCAAGACGGTCGCCGAGCTCAATATGGAGCACGCCAGCCACCTCTACACCCTGCTGGAGTGTATCGGCAACCCCATCACCGCCATGTTTATCGCAGCCTTCACCGCCTACTACGTGCTGGGGATCCGCCAGCAAATGAAGATGGAGGGACTGCTTAACAAGACCGAGGAGTGCTTCTCCTCCATCGCCAACATTCTGCTCATCATCGGTGCGGGTGGCGCCTTCAATGGGGTGCTCAAGGCAAGCGGCCTAGGCGATAGCCTGGCCACCATCCTCTCACAGCTGGATATGCACCCCATTCTGCTCGCCTGGCTGGTTGCCATCGTGCTGCACGCCGCTGTGGGCTCCGCCACCGTCGCCATGATGGGCGCCACCGCCATCGTCTCCCCCATCATGGTGCACTACCCGAACATCAGCCCGGAGATCATGACCCTGGCCATCGGCTCCGGTGCCATTGGCTGCACCATGGTGACTGACTCTCTGTTCTGGCTGGTCAAGCAGTATTGCGGCGCCACCCTGAACGAAACGCTCAAGTACTACACCACCGCCACCTTGGTCGCCTCCCTGATGGCGCTGGCCGGTACTTTCCTGCTCTCCTTTATCGTGTAACAAGACCGAGAACACTATGAAAAACATCGACGTCCAACAGCTCACAGCGCAATTTCCATTAGTGCAATCCCTGATCGAGCTTGAGCCAGTCACCTGGTTCAACCCCAACACCACCACTCTGGCTGCCGGTCTGCCCTATGTGGGGCTCGATAACAACAATGTGGCGGACGCTTCCGCCCGCTTGGCCCGCTTTGCCCCCTACATGTACGAGGCCTTCCCCGAGACCCGTGCCAACAACGGCATTCTGGAGTCCGACATCGCCGCCATTCCGGCGATGCAGGCTACGCTCAACCAGCGTTACGGCGTTGAAGTCACCGGTAGACTGCTGCTGAAAAAAGATAGCCACCTGCCCATCTCCGGCTCCATCAAGGCCCGTGGCGGTATCTACGAGGTGTTGGCCCATGCCGAGCAGCTGGCCATCAAAGCCGGTCTGCTGCGAGAAGAAGATGACTATCGCAAACTGTTCACGGACGAGTTCCGCCAGTTCTTCAGCCAGTACAGCATTGCGGTAGGCTCTACCGGCAACCTTGGCATGTCCATCGGCATCATGAGCGCCAAGCTCGGCTTTACCGTCACCGTCCACATGTCGGCCGATGCGCGGGAGTGGAAGAAACGCAAACTGCGTGAACACGGCGTCATCGTGGTCGAATATGCCGAAGATTACGGAGTGGCGGTGGAACAAGGGCGCAAAGAGGCCGATCGCGATCCCAACTGCTTCTTTATCGACGATGAGAACTCCCGCACCCTGTTCCTCGGCTACTCGGTGGCGGGCGAGCGGGTGAAAAAGCAGTTCGACCAGATGGGTATCAAGGTGGATGCCGAGCACCCGCTGTTTGTCTATTTGCCCTGTGGCGTCGGCGGCGGCCCGGGCGGCGTGGCCTTTGGTCTCAAGCTGGCGTTCGGGGATAACGTTCACTGCTTCTTCGCCGAGCCCACTCACTCCCCCTGCATGTTGCTGGGGGTCCACACCGGATTGCACGATGCCATTGCGGTGCAGGATCTGGGCATCGATAACCTCACCGCAGCCGATGGCCTCGCGGTAGGTCGCGCCTCCGGCTTCGTCGGCCGCGCTATGGAGCGGCTGCTTGATGGCTTCTACACCCTGAGCGATCAGGAGATGTATGACCTGCTGGGACTGCTGGCGCGCGATGAGCAGATCACACTCGAACCTTCTGCTCTGGCGGGTATGGCCGGCCCGTGGCGGGTGGCTGCCAATCCCGAGTGGCTCACCGGGCGCGGTTTCGATGCCGCAACCATTGCACAGGCCACCCATCTGGTGTGGGCCACCGGCGGTGGCATGGTGCCCGCCGAAGAGATGGCAAAGTACCTGGCCAGCGCCAAGATCTAGGCTGTTTTGCCACTTTTATCTGCAAATCAACCCGCCATCACGGCGGGTTTTCTGTTTTGGGAACAAGGGGATGGAGCAGTTCTGTCGCAATCCATGGCGACAATTTCCCCAAGTTGGTCAGTTTGTGCTAAAATAGCGCTCATTTTTTGACATCTCGCGTCACGTTCGCCGCCAGATTGCCCATCGGGCTCTCTGCCCGGGTCGTGACTTTGCACCATCATGCCTGATGATGTTCCCCCCAGGATGAGCCGACAGGCTCCCGTCAAGGTGGGCACCCTCAAGGGCACATGAGATAAGGAGATCGGGTAATGAAACAATATCAAAGCTGGCTGGGAGATTATCTGATGAGTCGACGTGACGGAGATCACGCGATGGCTTCGGAACTTGCCAACACCATCTGCGCCTTCTGGAAGGCCCAGGGTGATGAAGCAGAAACCAGCAAATGGCAGCAACGCTATCAGCAACACGTAGAGCAGGCGCAATAAGCCCCTTCACTCTTTCGCGATAAAAAAACCGGCGCACATGGCGCCGGTTTTGCGTTTCTGGCAAGCAGCAGATTACATCTGGTCGATCATGTCCTGAGCAAACTGGGAGCAGGAACGCAGAGTCGCCCCTTCCATCAGACGCTCGAAGTCATAGGTGACGGTCTTGTTTCGGATCGCCGCTTCCATGCCCTTGATGATGAGATCGGCCGCTTCGACCCAACCCATGTGGCGCAGCATCATCTCGGCGGAGAGGATCAGGGAGCCCGGATTGACCTTGTCCTGACCGGCATACTTAGGTGCAGTACCGTGGGTCGCTTCGAACAGGGCCACGCCGTCACCGATGTTGGCACCCGGCGCGATACCGATACCGCCTACCTGAGCGGCCAGCGCGTCGGAGATGTAGTCGCCGTTGAGGTTCATACAGGCGATGACGTCATACTCGGCCGGACGCAGCAAGATCTGCTGCAAGAAGGCATCGGCGATGACATCCTTGATGACGATGGTCTTGCCGGTTTTCGGGTTCTTGAAGGAGCACCAGGGGCCGCCGTCAATCAGCTGGGCACCGTACTCGTTCTGAGCCAGAGCATAACCCCAATCCTTGAAGGCACCTTCGGTGAACTTCATGATGTTGCCCTTGTGCACCAGGGTCACGGAGTCACGATCATTGTCGATGGCATACTCGATGGCGGCACGAACCAGACGCTCGGTACCGGCCTTGGACATCGGCTTGATGCCGATCCCGCAGGATTCGGGGAAACGAATTTTCTTCACGCCCATCTCGTTTTGCAGGAAGGCGATCACCTTCTTGGCTTCATCGCTGTCCGCCTTCCACTCGATACCGGCGTAGATGTCTTCGGCGTTTTCGCGGAAGATCACCATGTCGGTCAGATCAGGACGTTTCACCGGGCTCGGGGTGCCGTCGTAGTAACGCACCGGGCGCAGGCAGATGTAGAGATCCAGCTCCTGACGCAGGGCTACGTTGAGGGAGCGAATACCGCCACCGACCGGAGTAGTCAGCGGGCCCTTGATGGCCACGCAATATTCACGAATGAAATCCAGGGTTTCGGCCGGCAGCCAGGCACCTTCGCCATAGACATGAGTCGATTTCTCGCCGGTATAGATCTCCATCCAGGCGATCTTGCGCTCGCCCTTGTAGGCTTTCTCGACCGCAGCATTCACCACATTCAACATGGCCGGGGTTACGTCAACACCGATGCCATCCCCTTCAATAAACGGAATGATCGGATGGTTGGGAACCTGCAGCTTGCCGTTAGCATCGACTGTGATTTTCTGACCTTGGGTCGGGATTACTACTTTGCTTTCCATCGGCATCTCCTAACTTCCGTTTGTTATCAACTTGTTTGTTGCGCGCGGCCATCTTAGCCCATTCATTTTCATAATAAAACGACAAGAAAGCATGTCAGACCAAAGAGGTAGCCACCCGCTAGTGCGCCGTCACCACGCCTCTCCGACCCCTCCCAGCTATCCCTCCAGCTCGCTGGCCACCGCCTGCGGCTGACTCAGGGAACGGTACTGGGAAGGGGTCAAGCCGGTCTTCTGTTTGAACACCCGGCAGAAGTAGTTCACGTCACTGTAACCGCAGCGACTGGCCACCTCTTCAAGACGAAAGCGGTACTTTTTCAGCATGAATTTGGCCCGATCGATCCGCACCCAGCTGATGTAATCGGCAAGGCGCATATGACCCTGCTCGCGGAACAGGTGGGAGAGATGGCTGGCTGAAATGTTGAAGCGGTGGGCAATGGAATCCCGGGTGATGGGACGGTGAAAGTTCTCCTGGATATAGATGCAGATCCCGTGAAAGAGCTCTGCCCCCCGTGGCCGATCCGTGGCGGACTCCAGCAACAGCTGACGGGCACTCGCCAGCAGAGCCTGCAGCAAGTGATCATCGGTGGGAGAGCGACCGGGATCCTCGGTCAGCACATTGAGAGCAGCCAGAATGTGTTCGATCACATGGCCCGCCCGCGCCATGATGCTGTGCTTTTGCACATCGAAAAAGTCCGGATCTTCACGGCGCTTGCTCACCAAACTGAACCCCAGCTGGCGTTTGCCAAACAGCAGGCTCAGCACCGAGCAGTCGGTGGTCCAGAGCGGCTTGTTCCAGCCGTTGGGAGGGATATAGAGCGCCTGTCCCGGCAATACACTGATCTCTCTGGCCCCCTCCTCCCTGTCCCAGATCTGGTTGAGATACTCGCCGCTAAAGACCAGCTCGAGGCGGGGAAAGTTGACCTGATAGCTGAAACTGGGTGGCACCCCCTGTTCACTGGCAAACCAGATTTGGTCAAATGGAACCTGTTCGCTCAGGGCTCCGTCGAGCAGTTGGCTGAAGATGAGAGACATGGTGATCCTGATCAAGAGAGAGGCAAGCGGTTGCGGCGCGCACGACCGCCCATGTTATAGTCCGGTCCACAGCAGTAATGCCACCCTTTTCTGCACCCGATTTTCTTCAAACTAGACGAGGCGTCCCTTATGAGCAGTAGCGATCTGCCCTCCTTTCTGTTGATGCAAAACCCGATTCAAGGCTATGACTGGGGCAGTCATGACTCCCTCACCACCCTGTTTGGCATTCCCAACCCGCAAGGCAAACCCCAGGCCGAGCTGTGGATGGGGGCTCACCCCAACGGCTGCTCCGAGGTGACGCTGGCGGGCAGTGTGCAAAAGCTCTCTAAGGTGATCGACAGTGCTCCGGCCGCCGCGCTGGGTGAGGCCACCTTCGCCCGTTTTGGCAGCCTGCCGTTCCTGTTCAAGGTGTTGTGTGCCGAGAAGGCTCTCTCCATTCAGGTGCACCCGAGCAAGGCTCAGGCTGAAGCGGGCTTTGCCAAAGAGGAGGCCGCAGGCATCGATATCAAGGCGAGCAATCGCAACTACAAGGACCCGAACCATAAGCCGGAGCTGGTTTTTGCCCTCACCCCCTATCAGGCGATGAACGGTTTTCGCGCTATCCCCGCCATTCTGGCACTGTTCGAGCGGGTCAATCTGGCGGCCATCGCCGATCTGACCGCAGCCCTTGCCGCCAGCCAGAATGAAGCAGGCCTGCAGCACTTCTTCCACCAGCTGCTGGTACTGGAAGGGGCGTGCAAGGAGGAGGCGCTGGAAGGGCTGCTAACCTATGCCGCCGCCCATCAGGATGAGGAGACGTTTGCCCTCATCACCATTCTGGCGGCCCAGTACCCGGGAGATGTGGGCCTATTCTCGCCGCTGCTGCTCAACGTGGTGACGCTTGAGCCCGGTCAGGCGATGTTCCTCGATGCCTGTACCCCGCACGCCTATGTGCGCGGCACGGGTCTCGAGATCATGGCCAACTCCGACAACGTACTGCGCGCCGGCCTCACCCCCAAATACATCGACGTGGCAGAGCTCTTGGACTGCACGCGCTGCTTGCCCAAGCCGGACGACCAGATCCTGCTGGCCCCCCGCTGTGATGGTGCGGTACAGCACTTCGACGTGCCGGTACCTGACTTCACTTTCAGCGTCTACCCGGCTGGCGAGCATCAGCTCACCACTGCCAGCGCCGAGATCCTCTTTGCCATCGATGACACAGTGACCCTCAAGCAGGGCGAACAGTCACTGCGTTTGGAAAAGGGGCAATCAGCCTTTATTCCTGCAGCGACTGGCAATTATCAACTGCTGGCCGAAGGACGGGTCGCCCGCGCCGGCAACCGCTGCTAATCAACATAAGAGCCGACTCTCGTTGGAGGGGGAATATGCCTCCCCCTCCCAACAGAGCAATATGGCCTACCAGTCAAGTCCGTCTGTATCTCTACTGCTCTCTTATGCCTACCTTCCTTCAGGCATCTCGCTCTGAAGTCCATCCCTGACTGCATCCTGCCCACAACCAGCTCCACAGGTTTGTCGCCCAAGCTTGGCGCTACCCTGATGCAGATGACTGGGTTTGCTGATACGAAGAAAATTCCAGCCTGCACAAGCAACGGCGACACTCTGAGTATCCGAAAAAATGGAGGCAATAAAAATAACAACTCTACTCTCTACTATTTTCACCCCCTGATGAAAGCTAAAACAGCACATAGATGCATCGCCATTAAACCTTTCCCAGGCCATCATCATTCGGTCTGTAAACATTTAGCAGCCGTAGTCATACAGAACCATTAATAATGCAAACGAAAGGGATCTCTTTTGAATTTTCGAGATGCGGCCCTATTTTTTAGTCGTTCTATAATTTAATTCCAAGCAAACCATTCGAACTTTGTCGAAAAAAACAACTTAAGAAAAACCATAAGATTATGATATATAGCGCTTTTCTTTTACATCACACCTTAAAGCTGACGTAATCCGTAAAAAAGCCAGGCCGCATTAACTGACAATCCAATCAATTTAAAGGCAGGATAATGAGAGATTTGATATTTATTTTTTGATATGCCAGCCAAACCTCATCGCAGTAAAGAAATAGACCTTAAATACCCTCTGTGATTAAGTTCTCTTTTATTTGATTTATTTTTAAGGTATCACATCTATTCGCCGATATAAATTTCACACAAAGATCCGCAGACAAAAATAGATAAAAGAGGATATATGCTGACAAAAATGACAATTGGGCAAAAGCTGACCATGGCGTTTACCACTCTCGCTTTGTTGATGCTGGGTTTTGCCTGGTTTGCCACTTTACAACTCTCCAATATTTACCGTGACGCCAGTGAGGTCAGCGACAATATCGTTCCCTCCATCCGGGCATCCAGCCAGATGCATGTGTCCTTGCTGGACGCTCGCCGTGCCGAACTGAACATGGTGATAGATGCACTGGGCAAGGATCCCGACTCCCTCAACAGCAGCACACAGTCTTTCGAAGCGGCAAAGAGTCAGTACATGGCCGCCGAGCAACGGTATGGCTCTATGCCTTTTGTGTCGGAGCGAGATCGCAACATGTTTGCAGAGCTGAAAACTGCAGCAGCCAAATATTTTTCAGCCCATGGTGACTTGGAAACAGCCATACGGCAGGGAGATATTGCCAAGGTGCAGTCGCTGATCAAAAACGAATCTCGCGCAGCCCTTGAGCAGGCCGGACAGGATGGTCTGGAGCTTCGCAAGGAGAACGATCGGGTTGCCAACCTGCTGACCAAGCAGAGTGAAGCTTCCTATGAACGGGCAAAACTGCTGAGCACTACAGTTGGTGCGCTAACCTTGCTGTTCGTCGTTATTGTGGCCTGGCTGCTGATCCGGCAGATCCGCAATCCTGTGATGACCCTGCTGGAGCAGACCCGCCAGGTGGCGGCAGGCAACCTCACCAGCCAACTCGACATGAAGCAATTCTCCCATGACGAACTGGGTAAGCTGGCTCAAGGGTTCAACGAGATGCAATCCAATCTGCGCATGCTGGTAAACGAGGTCTCCGGCTCGGTGGTGCAGTTGGGTGCGGCCGCCGAAGAGATCAGCGCGGTGGCACAGCAATCGGCCAACAACATGGGCGCCCAGCAACATGAGCTCAATCAGCTGGCCACAGCCATGAACGAGATGCAAGCCACGGTACAGGAGGTGGCCCGCAACACCAACGACGCCGCCAGCGCAGCAACGTCGGCCAGCGACACAGCCGCACAAGGCAGCGAGACCGTCAATGACTCAATCGGCAGGATTGAAAAGGTGGCTACCGCCATCGAAGAGACTGCTCTGGTGATCCGCCAGCTGGGTGATGACAGCCGAAATATCGGCATGGTGCTTGAAGTCATTCAGGGAATTGCCGAGCAAACCAACCTGCTGGCACTGAATGCGGCAATCGAGGCAGCCCGAGCCGGTGAACAAGGTCGTGGTTTCGCCGTGGTAGCAGATGAAGTCCGCACTCTGGCCAAACGAACCCAAGACTCCACTTCCCAGATCAACCACATCATCTCCGAACTGCAGCTGCGTGCTAACGAAGCGGGCGTCACCATGCAACAGAGTCAGGATATGATGTCCGAGACGGTCCACACAGCTCGTGAAGCGGGAGCCTCTATTGCCGAAATAAGCAGCTCGGTTAACAGTATCTCCCACATGAATATTCAGATTGCCACCGCAACCGAAGAGCAAGGCGCGGTAAGCGAGGAGCTCAATCGCAATGTAGTCAACATCAGCAATGCCTCGGAAGAAGTGGCGACCGGAGCCAAACAAATGGCTCAGGCTTGCAACGACCTCAACCTGTTGGCAACACAACTGCAGGAGGTTGTACGCAAGTTTCGGACATAACGCCCGATTCTCCTCCCCTCATTAATCAGCTCAATAAGGCTGAAGCACTAAACAGCCCGCCATCCATAAAAGTGGCGGGCTTTGTTAAATAAGGGCTCATGCAAAACCCAAGGACACCGATGATGAACATAACAAGTGATCAGTAGATGGATTAACTCACATCAAGAGCTGCTCTCCCTCTTTCTGATTGTTCTCTCAACGCGTTTTGCCAGCACCTTCACATTTTCCGCCCTCAAAGCAGCACACAAATCTCCATACCTCCGAAGGCGAAACCTTTTCGTTGCACTCATGCAAGTAGCAAGACGCACTCGCAGCTCATTGTTTTTATTTAAAAAAATAAAAATATCGGTATGAATTGGCTTTCATGATGATATGCGAGCTGGGTCACATGACGACTTGCGCAGCACAAAAATCCAGTAAACGGCATATTTGTCCGATTTCGGCACCGCGCTAACGGGAGAACAATATCCAGGTCAATTGTTCCCCCCATCATGCGGCTCGGCAACGGAGCCAGGAGAGTAATATGTTACCCACCATGACCAACGGCAGACTCATCTGCCTGGAGTTGAAGGCCACCAGCAAGGAGGCTCTATTCGACGAGATGGCACAGATGCTGGCGCGCGATGGCGCCGTGTCTGATCAACAGCAATTCGTCAAGGATATCTGGGCCCGCGAGCAGCTGGACTGCACCGGCTTCGAGCAGGGTGTCGCCCTGCCCCACGCCAAGAGCAAGGCGGTCAGCCGTCCGGCCATTGCCATCGGTGTCAGCCGTCAGGGTATCGAGTACGGCGCCGAAGATGGCAAGCCAACTCAACTGATCTTCATGATCGCCTCCCCGGATGGCGGCGCCAACCACCACATCGAAGTGCTGGCCGAGCTCTCTACCCGTCTGCTGGAGCCGGGCTTTATCGAGCAGATGAAGGCGGCCACTACCGTTGAGCAAGCGCTGACCCTGCTCAAACAGGGCCCGAAAATGGAAAAAACGGCGCCAGCCGCCAAACCGGCAGCCACTGCCCCGGCGGCCCCCGAAGAGCGCACCTTCAAGGATCGCCTCAACACCATGAAGCAGCACCTGCTGTTTGGTACTTCCCACATGATCCCCTTCATCGTGGCGGGCGGTGTGCTGCTCTCCCTGTCGGTGATGATGAGCGGCAAGGGCGCCGTACCAGAAGCGGGCTTCCTCAAAGACATGGCGACTATGGGTATCGCCGGTCTGACTCTGTTTACTGCCGTACTGGGTGGCTACATCGCCTACTCGCTGGCTGACAAGCCGGGCCTGGCTCCGGGCATGATCGGCTCCTGGATTGCCGTTCAGCACTATCAAACCGGTTTCCTCGGCGCCATTCTGGTGGGCTTTATCGCAGGTTTCGTGGTCAATCAGCTCAAACGGATCAAGCTGCCTGACTCAATGACCTCCCTTGGTTCTATCTTCATCTATCCGCTGATCGGTACCTTCCTGGTGTGTGGCATCGTGATGTGGGGGATCGGTGCCCCGATCGCCGCCATGATGGAAGGGATGAACCACTGGCTCTCCAGCATGGCGGGCTCAGGTAAAGTGATGCTGGGTGCCATTCTGGGTGGTATGACCGCCTTCGATATGGGCGGCCCGGTCAACAAGGTTGCGACCCTGTTTGCCCAGACTCAGGTCAACACCCAGCCTTGGCTGATGGGTGGTGTCGGTATCGCCATCTGTGTACCGCCACTGGGTATGGCACTGGCGACCTTCATGTCTCCGAAGCGTTACAAGAAAGAAGAGCGTGAATCCGGCAAAGCGGCCGCCATCATGGGCATGATCGGTATCAGTGAAGGTGCTATCCCGTTTGCTGCCGCTGACCCCATGCGTGTTATCCCAGCCATCGTCGCAGGCGGCATCGTCGGCAACATCACCGGCTTCATGATGCACAGTATCAACCACGCCCCCTGGGGTGGCTGGATTGTCCTGCCGGTTGTTGAAGGCAAGATGGGCTACATCCTGGGTACCATCCTCGGCGCCCTGACCACAGCCATCATCGTCAACCTGCTGAAGAAGCCGGTGAGCGAAGAAGATGACGTGACCGCCCCCCAAACCAGCTTCGAAGTCATTGAAGCGGAAGGAGAAGCAGACGTACTGGCCATCACTGCCTGCCCGTCTGGCGTGGCCCACACCTTCCTCGCCGCCAAGAGCCTGCAGAAGGCTGCCGCCAAGCAGGGGATCAAGATCAAGGTCGAGACCCAGGGCGCCAACGGCATCATCAACCGCATTACCGCCAAGGATGTCGCCAACGCCCGCTGCGTCATCTTCGCCCACGACGTGGCGATCAAGAACCGCGAGCGCTTCACCGATATCGAGGTCATCGACGTGAAGACCAAGGAGGCGATCCACAATCCGGAAGCACTGTTGGCCCGCACGCTGGGCAACAAGGCAAACGCCGCCTGATAGCAGTCAGACCGCTCATCACAAGGGGCCCATCGCGGGCCCCTTTTCGTTGTCTGCCGAGCAACCGCACATCATCCCACCGACCAAGCTACTGATTTAAAACATATTAACCAGTCACATCACGGATCTTGGCGAGCCGTCACAGAACGGTGACGTGTAAAAAAACAGCAATTGAAGCGCTGGTCAGATCTCATGTCAAATGGCTCTGCCTACTAAACTGGAGCATCACAAAAATGATAAAAATCAATAAATTGGTTCTGGCTGTTACCCTCACCCTCACTGCCACCCCCTTGCTGGCAGCCCACTGGACGTGTGGCGACCACGTGCGCTTTGGTCTGCCCTCCGAATCGGATCAGAAGCTCTGCCGTGAAGGGTATGCGGTCGGCTACAACTACGACTACAAGGTGGCGGACTGGGTCTCCTACCGGATGACAGCCCAGAGCGCACAGGGCACAGTGCCCCGCAAGGATGCCTTCGCCGAGGACAGGGAGATCCCGGTTGCCTACCGCGCCACCCTCTCCGACTACAAGGGCTCGGGCTACGACCGTGGCCATCAGGCCCCGGCGGGGGACATGAAATCGAACAAGAACACCATGAAAGAGAGCTTCCTGCTGAGCAATATGACGCCGCAGATCGGGGTGCTCAACCAGAAGGCGTGGCGCGTGCTGGAGGACAAGGTGAACAAGTGGGCGGTCTCCCGCAAGGATGTGCAGGTGATCACCGGCCCCATCTTTACCGGCTCTGAAGAGTCCATCGGTCAGGGTGTGGCGATCCCGAGTGCCTACTACAAGATCGTGATGGACCCGGCCAGACTGCAGGCCATCGCCTTTATCATGCCGCAGGAAGAGGTGCCCATCAGCCAGATCGCCGACTACCGGGTCTCGGTACGCGAGGTGGAAGAGCAGACCCAGCTCAACTTCTTCAGCGATATGCCCGAAGAGCAGCAAGAGACGCTGGAAGCCCGCGTCTCCCAGATGTGGAACTGACCGCGAATACTCATCAGCAGATAGATTGACACCCCATCTATCTTGAATCGCGAGAGATAGAGGGAGGGGCCAGCGCCCCTCCCAGCAGGGGGAGTCACGCTCCCCCTGCCCTTTTCAGATGGCTGATGACCCGTTGCGACCACTTTTGCGGCAACTGGTGTGGCATCACCCGACGACCCGCCCCGACTCACAGTTTGCCGCACCGTTAACTGATATATTGCCCTCTCTTTGGCACTAACAGACTGAATTGACGCACATTTGCCTTATCCCATCGGCCCACAAGCCGCTGCGCCACGGCGCGATTCAGCCCGACAGAGGACCTTTTGATGAAACAGACCCTTCTTGCCCTCACCCTCGGCGGCCTGCTGGCGCTCTCGCCCCTCGCCCTGCAAGCGGCCGAGAGCTCGATGCAGATGGAGCACGACTTCAATACCCTGGTCAGCAAACGCCAGGCGGTGGACATGTTGCTCGGCGAAGCGCTGCAGATCTACAAGTCGCCAGCCAAAATCTCCCACGCCGGTTTTACCGCCAAGATGCCAAGCAATATGGAGCTGGTGACCGAGCGGCTGCTGGCCGCCTACCAGCTGGAACCCTACCGCACCGACCTGCTCATCTCGGCTGCCAACGCCCAGATCTACAACGGCAACCTGAGCCGCGCCATCATCTTGCTGGAGCAGGCGCAGGCCGTCGCCCCCGATGATCTCGACATCAACAGCTATCTCGCCATCTGGCAGCTGGTGAAGGGTAACAAGGAGGCTTCCCGCAGCTATCTGGCGAAAGTGGCGGATCGCAACAGTGGCCGGGCTGCCGATCTGGAGGAGATCATCGCCCGGGTGCAGCGGATCACCGCCGCCCCGCTGCAGACCGAACTAACCGAGGATCAGGTCAAGGCCAGCAGGGAGGGCAAACGCGCCATCGTCACCCTGGGCTACGCCCTCAATCCCGACGGCAGCATGGACAAGATCCTGCTGGGCCGTCTGCAAACCACCCTTGAGCTGGCCAAGGCCGACCCGGAGGCGCTGATCATCCTGACCGGCGGCGTGCCGCAGAATCGCCAGACCGAGGGCAAGCTGATGGCCGACTGGCTGGCCAACCACGGCATCGATCGCAGCCGCCTGATTGAAGAGAACTACGCCACCAGCACGGTGGATAACGCCCTCTACAGCGCCTATGCCCTCGCCCGCCACCAGATTGACTATGCGGTGCTGGTGAGCTCCGCCAGCCATGTGCGCCGCGGCCAGACGGTGCTGGAAATAGCCTGCGACCAGATTGGCCCGGCCAACATCAAGGTGGCGAGCGTCAGCTACCCCGACAAACCCCTCGAGGAGCTGGCCACCCCGAGCGAGAGCGAGCTGCTCGGCATCTACCGCGACGCCCTGCGCACCTACGGCATGTGGAGCTACCGCTCCGCCCCGCTGATCGAGCGTTGATCGGCCATCAAAACGAAAAAAATAGGGAGGCGTGATGCCTCCCTCTCTTTTTATTGACCGATGATTGGCCAAGCCGCGCCCGTTAGCTGACGATAAAGCCCTGTGAGGGGGCCGCTTTGGGATCGTCACCGAAGCGGTTTGGCCCCTGCTGACCGTTGCAGACCATAAAGTAGATAAGCACCAGGGTGCCGATAATGGGGATAAGCCCGAGCAGCAGCCACCAAGCGCTGCGGTCGGTGTCGTGCAGGCGACGGGCCGCCACCGCCAGCGATGGCAGCAGCACCGCCAGCGAATAGATGGAGCTTATCAGCTCATTGTCGCCGCCAATCAGCTTGTCCACCATGCCGAGCAGCAGCATGACGATGACGTTGCACAGCACGAACATCCAGTATTCGGTGCGACGGGCCCGCCCGCTGAATACCGCATATTGCTTGAGGACCGAGATGTACCAGTTCATTGCGCCTCCTGAGTGGCCTTTATGCCTATGAATAAAAAGAGAGTCGATAAAACAAGTAGTTAAGAGCTTAGCGCGATCATCCCCCCGAGTCGACAATGATGCCCGAACGTCTCCCGAACTAATCAGCTGCGGCAATCATTGACCGACCGAGCCGGAAAATAATTAGCCCTGTAACAGGGCAAATCACCCCCATCAGCGCATCACTCTCGTCACAAGCAGGAAAATGGTGCTTAATAATCCATTAGCAATCGTATGGACTCAGCGTGAGGATAGCGGTAGATTCGGCGCCCAATCCTGAACAGGATCTGTGTCTCCCTCCCATAATGAATCCACTTATTCATTACTTCTCCTAACACAGGGATAGCCATGAGTATTACACGCAGAGATTTTCTCAACGGCGTTGCCATCACCATTGCGGCAGGCGTCGCCCCCATCAATCTGCTCAAGGCTGCCGAAGGCGGCAGCACGCTGGCGGATAAAACCCTGGCCTACCCGCCCGCCCTCACCGGCCTGCGCGGTAACCACCCGGGCTCCTTCGAACCGGCCCACAGTATCGCCCGTGACGGTAAGCAGTATGACTTTGCCAATATTCCCCTTGAGGGAGAATACGATCTGGTGATCGTCGGCGCCGGGATCAGCGGTCTGGCCGCCGCCTGCTTCTATCAGCAACTGCTCGGCGCGGATAAAAAGATCCTGCTACTCGACAACCACGACGACTTCGGCGGCCACGCCAAGCGCAACGAGTTCACCACCCACGATGGCCTGCGTCTGGGTTACGGCGGCAGTGAATCCCTGCAATCGCCACGTTCGGTCTACAGCCCGGTGGCGCTCGGGCTGCTCAAGGCGCTGGAGGTCAACATCGACGAGCTGGCCGCCGGTTTCCAGCAGACCTTCTATCCGGATCTGGGGCTCAGCCGCGGCGTCTATTTCGACGAGAAGCACTTTGGCGTCAACAAGATAGTAAACGGCGATCCGGGCCATAACGTGGCGGATGACATCCCGCGCGATCGCCTGAATGGCCGTCCGCTGGCGGAGTTTATCGGTGACTTCCCGCTCGATGATGCCGACAAGGCTGCCCTGCTGGCCCTGCACGAGGAGAAGACCGACTACCTGAGCGGCATGACCCGCGAGCAGCAGGATGAGTGGATCACCCGCAACAGCTACACCACTTTCCTGCGCGACAAGGTGGGCCTGAGCGAACGTGCCATCACCTACTTCCAGCAACGTACCAACGATTTTCAGGCCGTCGGCATCGACGCCACCGCCTGCGCCGATGCGCGCCTCTGCGCCTTGCCGGGGTTCGACGGCCTCAATCTGACGCCGCTTGATGCCGAGGAGCAGGCGGAGCTGGACGACCCCTACATCTTCCACTTCCCCGATGGCAACGCCGGTCTCACCCGCCTGATGGTACGCAAGCTCATTCCGCAGGTGGCGCCGGGTCACACCATGCAGGATGTGGTGCTGGCCAAGTTTGACTACAGCAAGCTCGACCTGCCTGAGCACAAGGTGCAACTGCGCCTTGGCAGCACGGCGTTGCAGGCCAAAAACGTGCACCTCGCCGATGGCAAGCTGGCGGTGGATGTCACCTACATCAAGGAGGGGAAACTGCACCGGGTGCGGGCCAAGCAGTCGATCATGGCGGGCTACAACATGATGATCCCCTACATGGTGCCCGAGATGCCGGAGCCCCAGAAGGAGGCGCTGCGCCAGAATGCCAAGGCGCCGCTGGTCTACACCAAGGTGGTGATCAAGAACTGGCAAGCCTTCGTCAAGCTGGGGGTACACGAGGTCTACTCCCCGGCAGCACCCTATAGCCGGGTCAAGCTCGACTATCCGGTCAGCATGGGTGGCTACGAGCATCCCAAGAGCCCGGATCAGCCGATGTGCCTGCACATGGTCTATGTGCCGACCCTGCCGGGCAGCGGCCTCTCGGCACGCGAACAGTCCCGCAAGGGGCGCGCCATGATCCTCGGCATGCCGTTCGAGCAGCATGAGCAGATGATCCGCGAGCAGTTGCAAGGGATGCTCGGCAGCGCCGGTTTCAACCATGAGCAGGATATCCTCGCCATCACGGTCAACCGCTGGTCTCACGGTTACTCCTATGTCACCAACACCCTGTTTGATGACGAAGCGCAGTGCGAAAAATGGATTGAACTGGGTCGCCAGCCGATCGGCAACATCACCATCGCCAACTCGGATGCAGGCTGGAGCCCCTACGCCCACGCCGCCATCGACGAAGCGTGGCGCGCCGTCAACGAGCTGGTAGCCATGAGCAAGGGAGGTGCCCAATGAGCCGCGCCCTGTCACTGACCGCCAGCGCCCTGCTGCTGGCCCTGCCCGCCCTTGCCGCCAACGCGGCCCCCGCCATGTCGGCAGGCGAATACGTGGCCAAGCTCGGCGATTGCGCTGCCTGCCACACCAGCGAAACCAGCAAGCCGCTGGCGGGCGGCAAAGGGTTCCCGACCCCCATCGGCACCGTATTTGCCACCAACATCACCCCCGACAAGACCCACGGTATCGGCAACTACAGCCTGCCGGAGTTCATCAAGGTGATGCGTGAAGGGGTGGCCCGCGATGGGCATCGCCTCTATCCGGCCATGCCCTACACCGCCTACGCCAAGATGAGCGATAAGGATCTCGAAGATCTCTATCACTACCTGATGAAGGAGGTGCAACCGCTGGCCATCGCCAACAAGGAAAGTGACATCCCCTGGCCCCTCAACATGCGCTGGCCGCTGATGGGCTGGAACTGGATCTACCACGATGACAGCCGCTTCACCCCGGTGGCGGGCAAGAGCGAAGAGTGGAACCGCGGCGCCTATCTGGTGCAGGGTGCCGGCCACTGCGGCAGCTGCCACACTCCGCGCGGGCTTGGCATGCAGGAGAAAGCGCTGACCGAGGCGGATCCTGTCTACCTGAGCGGTGCGGCGCTGGATGGCTGGTATGCCCCCGACATTCGCGGCAGCCGTTACAGCAAGCAGGCGCTGATCGATCTGCTGAAAACCGGCCGCAGCCAGCATGAAGCTGTCGCGGGCCCCATGGGGGAAGTGATCACTCACAGCAGCCAGTATTTCAGCGACGCCGATCTGGCCAGCATCGCCACCTATCTCACCGATCTGAAAGATGAGCCGGTCGCAGAGAAAGGGGCCCGTGCCTATGCCAGTGCCAGCGGCAAGGCGGACTACGCCATGTACTGCTCCACCTGTCACGGGGTCAACGGCCAGGGCAATGACCACGTCATCCCCTCGCTGGTCAACAACCGCACCGTGCTGGCGAGCGATCCGTCGAGCCTGATCAACGTGCTGCTGCACGGTGCCGAAACACCGGTCACCCACGACCATCTGGGTTACCACATGCCGGGCTATGGCTGGACCATGGATGACGAGCGGCTCGCCGAGCTGGTCAACACCCTGCGCGCCTCCTGGGGCAATGAAGGCACCGCCGTCAAGGCGGCGGCGGTCAAGGCCCAGCGCGAGCTGCACGGCAAGGAGTAAGGGCTGTCAGCTCTCTCTTGGCCAAGTGCCATAAAAAACGGGCCTCCACTGGAGGCCCGTTTGCTATTGATGAACCAGGTTCCGGTGCTTATCCCTTGCGGGATTTGGGCCCCGGCAGCGGCGCCGTTGGCTGGCGGTAATCGCCATAGGGGAAGATATTGCGAAAGCGCTGGGCCACCGGTTCGGGGATGGAGCGGGAGAAGATCAGCTTGACGCCATCGCCATCGCGCTGCCCCACAATGCGACCGCGCACCGTGTCGTGGCGCAGGATCTGCTTGGCATGCTCAATAAAGGCGGGTGACACCTTGCCCTGCTTGACCACTACCTTGCCGGGGGCAAGGCGGATTTCGAACAGGGCACCACGCCCCAGCTTCATCAACCACCAGATCAGGGCTATCGCCACTATCAAGGAAATCCAGGCCATCTTCATCCCTCCCAAGCTCTTGATATAAGGCAGTATAAGCGGCCGAGCGTTCCGATTGTTTGGCGCCGATCACAGCCCCCGCCTCAACGTAATAGCGCCTCTTTGCTCAGCAATCCTTGCCCCAGCCCACCAGCGTCTCGCGATAGAGCGCCAGCAAGGCTTCATCGCGCACCGCCACCCCGACCTGCTGCGGGCGATAGGCTGCCCAATCATCGTGGGAGTGACGTTTGCCATCGAACTTTTGCAGGGTGTGGCCGATGGCCGGGCCGCTGGTAATCACCCGCACCGGCCCCTCGCGCAGGGTAAAGAGGGTCGAGTCAATGACATAGGCGATGGCGGACGGATCGTGAACGTGGCAACCAGAGAGCCCCAGCTTCTCGGAGTAGAAGCGCAGGTAGAAGCGGCTCACATCCCACAGGAAGCGGCCCGGCTCCCCCGCCTTGTCCCTGAGCTCATCCAGATAGGCGCTGCTGAAGAAGCTCTGCTGGGTCACATCCAGCCCGATGATCACCACCGGCCAATCGGCGGTAAAGACCCGGTCGGCGGCATCGGGATCGTCGTGGATATTGGCTTCGGCATAGGGGGTGACGTTGCCACGATGGCCGTTGACGCCAAAGGCGCCGCCCATCACTACCACCTGTTTCACCAGCGAGACAATCTCGGGCGCCTGTTGTAGCGCCAGCGCCAGATTGGTCAGCGGGCCGATAGTGACGAGGGTGATCTCCCCTGGCGCGGCTTTCACCGCCTCGACTATGTACTGCCAGGCAGGACGGGGATCCGGGGTTATGGTCACCTCCCCCGCCTCCATGTCGCCAAAGCCGCTCGGGCCGTGGACTATGGTGGTGGGGCCGACCGGCTCGCGCAGCAGCGGGGCGGCAGCGCCTTTGGCCACATCCGCCTTCATGCCGTACTTCTGCTTGAGCCAGAGGGCGTTGCGGGTGCCATTGTCGATGGTGGCGTTACCAAAAACTGTGGTGATGGCGAGCAGCTCGATGGCGGGGTGGGCCTCGGCAAACAGGATGGCCATGGCATCGTCGATACCCGGATCGGTATCCAGAATGATTTTATGGGTCATGATAAATTCCTACGGTGACAAACCCTGCGACAAAAGGGAGAGTCTACCCGGCTGACACCCCCATATCCCGGCATGGGATCACAGAGCGGGCCTTTGCTCCCGACAACGACACGCTGCTGACGACAATCTGCATAAAAAAACGCGGCCCTGTTGCCAGCACCGCGCCCTTTATCGTTGTTCGTTATCTGCTATCTGGCAGTGATCTGCCTGACCGGATCCTCAGTGTTTACGGTGCCAGCGTGGTGAGGTGGATTTCTCTCCCCAGGGGGTCACACAGGGGAGCAGCGCCCCTTCAATCACCATCTCGCTACCCGCCAGCGCCTCGGCGATCTTCTGGTGCAGCACCCGCAGTACTTTGCCCTCGTGCTCGACCAGAGAGTGGCCCGCGGCAAAGAATTCCGGCTGATATTGCAGTGCCAGCTTCTGGGCGAATTCGTAGGTGTTGAAGCAATCCGGCATCCGCTCAACCACATCTTCAAGCCGGGCCAACAAGCTGTTCAGTTCCCTGGTCATAGTGCTCTCTCCGTGTAGGTTAATAGCCAAAAACTACCCCTTATTGGATAAGTCACCAACGAGCAAACCACAAAAGTGTGGGGAGACACACAGTTCTCTCTTGCGTCCAGCTCGTGGTGAACGGCAGACAGCTTGCCAGCTTTACATTCCGGTAACAAACAGCTAGATTTAGACCGACTAATCAGTCGGTCATTTTTCATGCGGAGAACAACATGGGTGCGGCGCAGCTTCAACACACTCCTGAGGATATCCTCGCCATCAAATTGTCCCTGCCGGATCAGCTGGCACGGCTCAAGCGGGCGAGTCTGGCTCATCCCATGCCTACCCTGGCCGAGCGCCGGGCGCAGCTGACCAAACTCAAACAGGCGTTGCTCGCCCACAAGGGGCAGCTGTGCAAGGCGCTGGCAGCAGATTATGGCCAGCGCAGCCACTACGACAGCCTGATCGCCGATGTGCTGCCCTGCATCATGCAGATCAACTACACCCAGAAGCGGCTCAAGCGCTGGATGCAGCCCCACCGCCGCCACACCGGCCTGCTGCTGGCCCCCGCCAAAGTGGAGGTGCACTTCCAGCCGCTCGGGGTGGTCGGCATTATCGTGCCGTGGAACTTTCCGGTGATGCTGAGCCTTGGCCCCCTCATCACCGCCATCGCGGCGGGCAACCGGGCGATGCTGAAACTCTCCGAGTTCACCCCTCATACCAACGCCGTGCTGCGCACCATGCTCACCAGCGTATTTGACGAAAACGAGATCGCCATCATCGAGGGAGATGCCCAGATGGCGGCGGCGTTCAGCTCACTGCCGTTCGATCACCTGCTCTTTACCGGCTCCACCATGGTGGGCAAGCTGGTGATGGCCGCCGCCGCGCCCCAGCTCACCCCCCTCACCCTTGAGCTGGGTGGCAAGAGCCCCTGTCTCATCGCCCCCGACATGCCGGTCGCCACCGCGGTCGAGCGGATGATCTTCGGCAAGAGCCTCAACGCTGGGCAGATCTGCGTCGCCCCCGACTATGTGCTGCTGCCCCGCAGCGAGGTGGATAACTTTATCGCCGCCTATCGCCGCCACTTCAGCAAGCTCTACCCGCAGGGGCTGAATAGTGCCGACTACGGCGCCATCATCAATGACCGCCAGTATCAGCGCCTTGTCAGCTGGCTGGATGAAGCCGAGCAGGCGGGAGCCCAGCTCCACCCCTGTGGCAGCCCGGCCCGCGACGACCAGCGCCGCCTGCTGGTGCCCCACCTGCTGACCGGGGTACCAAGTCAGTGTCAGGTGATGCAGCAGGAGATCTTCGGGCCGCTGCTACCGCTTATCCCCTACGACACTCTGGAGGAAGCGCTCGCCTATGTTGCTGAGCGGCCCCGCCCGCTGGCCCTCTATCTGATGAGCTTCGATCCCGAGTTGCAGGCACGGGTGACCCGGGAGACCCACTCCGGCGGCATGGCGATCAACGAGAGCCTGTTTCAGGTGGCGGCCGACGATGTGCCGTTTGGCGGCATCGGCGCCTCCGGCATGGGCCACTACCACGGCCACGAGGGGTTTCTTACCTTCTCCAAGGCGAAAACCGTGCTGACCCGCGGCAAGTTCACCACCGGGTCCCTGATCCATCCGCCCTACCACAGCTGGATCCAGAAGCTGATGATGGCCTTCTTCCTGCGCTGATGGAGATGACCATGAACCAGGCTATCCCGCAGCCACAAACCATGACCGACAAGCGCCGCCAGATCCTGGATGCCGCCCTCGCCCTCTGCGCCGAAGATGGCCTGCAGGGGGCTGCCACCGCCCGTATCGCCAAGGCGGCCGGGGTGGCCAACGGTACTCTGTTCCACCACTTTCCGAGCAAGGAGGCGCTGATCCTCGCCCTCTATCAGGATGTAAAGACCCGGATGGGGGGCGCCATCCATGAAGCGGCTCCCACCCTGTCGCTGTACGACCAGACCCGCCACTACTGGCAGCTGGCGATGGGGTGGATGCTCGCGCATCCCAATGAGCTCAAATTCGTGCTGGGCTTCTTTCACTCTCCGCTGCTGGCCAGACCGGCCCGCAGCCAGATCCTGAACGATGCCCTGCGCTTTCTGCCTGCTCTGCTGGCAAAGGGGCAGGCCAGCGGCGAGCTGATGCAGGCCCCCGCGCCACTGTTGCTGGAGGTGTGTCAGGGCCAGTTCCTCGCCTGCGCATCACTGTTTGTCGATCAACCGGAGCTGGGAGAGGACGACTACTGGCAAGCCAGTGCGTTCGCCCTCTTCTGGTCCGCCATCTCAGGAGCCAATCCTCATGCAAACACGGATGTTTGAACCTGCGGCAGCCCTTGGCCGCCGCCTCTGGATCACCACACTGCTCTGGGTTGTGGGTCGTACCCTCTGCCGCGCCGCCCGCACCGATGAGGCGGTACGCCGCGAATTGGCGCCGTTGCCGGACGGGCTGGCAATCCGCCTCGAAGTAGGCGGCATCGGCTACGCCATGAACATGCACAAGCAGGGTGGGCGCTGGTATCCCGGCGCGCCAGTCGCCCCTCATGCCACCATCCATCCGCTACGGGTGCGCTTCAAGCATCCCAATATCGCCTTTCGCGCCCTGAGTTTTCGGCTCGGGGTCAATCAGGCATTTGGCGAAAACCGGCTGCTGGTGGAGGGAGACCTGACCGTTGCCATGCATCTGGTGCGGGGGCTTGAGCAGTTGCAGTCCCTGATCCTGCCCGCTTTTATCGCGCGGCCGCTGCTGCGCCACTATCCCGCCCCGACCAACAAGATCGGCCGGGCCTGCAACATCTATCTGGGTCTGGTGACCGGCTAACGCGCAAGGAGCCTTGAAATGAGCCGCTATTACGATTTCTTCTGCCCGGTCAAACTGCTGGCCGGTGAACAGGCGCTGGAGCAACTGGCCAGCGAGCTGGCCAGTCTGGGGGCCCGTCGCCCGCTGCTGCTGACCGACAAGGGGGTCAATGCCACCGGCCTTGCCACCCTGCTGGCCAATGTGCTGGCCGAAGGGGAGCTGCCGGTCGCCGCCATCTGGGACGAGATCCCGGCCGACTCTTCCACCGCCGTGGTGGAGCGGATCGCCAAACGCTATCGCGAGCTCGACTGCGACAGTCTGGTGGCGCTGGGGGGCGGCTCGGTCATCGACACCGCCAAAGCGGTCAACATTCTCACTTCCATGGGGGGTGAACACCTGCTCGACTACTCGGGCGCCGGCTGCCTGACCCGTCCCCTCAAGCCGCTGGCGGTGGTGCCCACCACGGCGGGCACAGGATCAGAAGTGACATTGGTTGCAGTGATCAAGGATGAGGCGAGCGGGCGCAAGGTGCCCTTCACCTCCCCCTTCCTGCTGCCCCAGCTGGCGGTGCTCGACCCGCGCCTGACCCAGGGACTGCCCCTCAATATCACCGCCGCTACCGCCATGGACGCCATGACCCACGCCATCGAGGCCTTTATCGGTACCGCCAAGAACCCGGTGAGCGATGCGCTGGCCCTGATGGCAGTGGAGAAGATCGCCAGCGCCCTGCCGCAAATCATCCACGACCCGCAAAACAAGCAGCTGCGGCTGCAACTGGCGGAAGGCTCCACGCTGGCTGGCATGGCTTTTTCCAACTCCATGGTGGGGCTGGTGCACGCCCTCGGCCACAGTCTGGGAGCCCGCTGCCATCTGCCCCACGGGCTGTGCATGAACCTCTTTTTGCCGACCGTGCTCGACTACAACCGCCCCGAGGTGGATAGCGAGCTGGCCCGGCTGCTGTTGCCGCTGGTGGGGGCAGAGCGCTTTGCCGCCACCCCGGCCCATCAGCGGGCGGAGGCGACCATCACAGCCATTAGCTCCCTGCGCGACACCTTGTGGCAAGCGGTCAAGCTGCCGCGCACCATGAGCGAGGCAGGGGTAAGCGATCGCTCGCTACTGACCGAGATCCGCGATCTGGCGGTCAACGACGGTGCCCTGCTGTTCAATCGCAAGGATGCCGACCGTGAGCAGTTACTCACCCTGCTGGAGCGAGCCTGGGTCTAGTGGCTAATCGGCTACAACCTCACAAATAAACTGGAATGGCGCATCAGGATGGTGCGCCAACAATGAAAAGAGTTGATCAAAATCATCTTGGTTCTTTTTGCTCGCTCGGTTGTGGCTATACCAAATAGCCCCCGTATCCCCCATCCACAATGAGATTCTCCTGGCCAACAACAGCCGAATTTTTCTATTTTTACCTGCTGTTTCAAACTGAGCCTTGAGTTCAGGGTTGGATGCATCAGAAATCGCAATCTGCCGCTGATCCGGGCTGTTCTGACTTTGAGCCAACACCTTCCGGGTAACTTTCAGCATTACCGTGTCCATTTTTACCTCTTCCGAACTTGCTGATTATCGCCACATCGATTCGTGCCAAGATAAAAGTCAGAGAGCAAGAGCTGGCTCAATAATCCTGATAACAATCGATACATCATCCACTATCTGTTCTATACCTTGGCTAACAGTTATGTTGTGCCGAGAGACCCAACTTTATGCCAGAGGTGCCCACCATGAGCGACATCATCCATCAGGCCAACCAGCAGCAGTTCATCTGTATGGTGGAGGGGAAAGAGTCGAGACTGCGCTACCGGCGGCTCGATGCCAAGACCATCGACGCCTACAGCACCTTCGTGCCCCCCGAGCTGCGGGTGCAGGGGATTGCCGATCAGCTGGCACGCGCCTTCTTCAACTGGACTCAGGCGGAGGGGCTCACTATAGTGCCGAGCTGCCGCTACATTGATGTCTGGTTACGCCGCAATGCCAACAACTGAACCTCTGAACTCCGCCCTCGAACAGCAATTCCAAGCCAAAACAGAAGCCCTGCTGCGGGCCGATCCGCAGCGGATGGCCTGCCTGCAAGCCGCGGCCGAGCTCAATCTGCCCGACTGGGCGCTGGGGGCCGGTTTTATCCGCAACCTCATCTGGGATCACCTTCACCACAAGGCGGTGCCCACCCCGCTCAACGATATCGACCTTATCTATCTCGATAAAACCGATCCGCAAGGGCTGGCCGAAGCGGAGCACGAAGCTTGGCTCGCCAAACGCCTGCCCGGCCAGCAGTGGGAAGTGCGCAATCAGGCTCGCATGCACACTCGCCAGCTGGTAGCGCCGTTTGCCAGCAGCCTTGAGGCGCTCAGCCACTGGGTCGAGGTGCCCACCTGCATCGGCGTACGCCTCACCCGAGATGGCGAGTTCGAGTGGCTCGCCCCCTACGGCTTTACCATCAACTGGTCGCTGCAAGTGAGTGCCAACCCCAGATGTCGTCAGGACAAACAGATTTTTACCCAGCGCATCAAGGAGAAACGCTGGCAGGCTATCTGGCCTGACCTTCAGGTAAACTGGCCATAACCTGATTGCAATCTTTCGATAACCTTGGGCACACTAGGGGAAAAGCTGGTTGTAACTCAATGGGTTAAATAATGCGCGACTTCTTCTCTCTCGAACGCTGGCTACCGGGCCTCGCCGCCCTGCTGCATTACCAGCGCGCCTGGTTGATGCCAGATCTTCGCGCCGGACTCTCGGTGGCGGCAGTGGCGCTGCCCGTCGCCATCGCCTATGCCGAGCTTGCCGGGGTGGGTGCCATCGTCGGCCTCTACTCCTGCATCCTGCCCATGCTGGTCTATGCCCTGTTTGGCACCTCCCGACAGCTGATTGTCGGCCCCGATGCCGCCACCTGTGCGGTCATCGCCGCCGTGGTAACGCCGCTGGCCGCAGGCGACCCCACCCGTCACTGGCAACTGGTGATGACCATGACCGCCATGACCGGCTTCTGGTGCCTGATTGCCAGCCGCTTCAAGCTGGGAGTGCTGGCGGACTTTCTCTCCCGCCCCATCCTGATGGGGCTGCTCAATGGTGTGGCTATCACCATCATGGTGGGCCAGCTCTCCAAGATCTTCGGCTTCACCTTCAGCGAACGTTACCTCATCGAGCGGATCGCCAGCGGGGCCACCTATATCACCCAGACCCATCTGCCGACCCTGGCCATGAGTCTGGTAGCCCTGCTCACCCTGCTGCTGGCCAAGCGCTACAAACCGGCATGGCCCTCCTCCATGGTGGCCATGGTGGTGACCGCTGCGCTGGTGTGGGGCTTTAATCTCGGCCAGTTTGATATCGCTACCCTGGGGACGGTGGGCTCCGGCCTGCCCGCCTTCCAGATGCCGGAATTTCCCCCCGGTCTGATGCGGGAGCTGGTGCTGCCTGCCCTTAACCTCGCCATGGTGAGCTTCGTCTCCATGATGCTGACTGCCCGCAGCTTTGCCGCCAAAAACGGTTATGAGATAGACGCGGACAAGGAGTTTCGGGCCCTCGGCATGGCCAACCTCGCCTCGGCGGTCTCGCAAGGTTTTGCCATCAGCGGCGCGGATTCGCGCACCGCGGTCAACGATGCCAACGGCGGCAAGAGCCAGCTGGTCTCCATCATCGCAGCGGCGGTGATCGCCCTCATCACCTTCTATCTGACGGCGCCGCTCAAATACATTCCCACCGCCGCCCTCGGGGTGGTGCTGGTGATGGCCTCACTCTCGCTCACCGACTTTCGCGGACTGTGGGCGCTACGTCACTCCGATCGTTCCGCTTTCTGGCTGGCACTGGTCACCTTTATCAGCGTGCTCACCATGGGGGTGATCCCGGGGATCACCCTCGCGGTTTTGCTCGGCTTGTTCCAGTTCCTGCGCAATGTGATGCGCCCCACCGACCAGCTGCTTGGCATGGATGACGAGGGGGTGGTGCGCACCCTGGGGGATAACGAACAGGCCAAGGCGATCCCGGGTATTCTGGTCTATCGCTTCAACTCGCCGCTCACCTACTTCAATGCCCCCTATTTCAAGCGGCGGGTGCTGGCCCTGCTGGTGCAGGATCCCCGAGCCCCCAAGTGTCTGGTGATCGATGCGGTCGCCTGCTTCACCCATCAGGACATCAGCGTGATGAGCATGGTGGGAGAGCTGCACAAAGAGCTGAAACGGCGCGGCATCCATATGGTGATGGCGGGTCGCCACGGTCAGATGACTCACTGGTTAAAGCAGGCGGGCGTGCGGGTAGGCGATGAGGGGATCATCCTCTGCCCCGACATGTATCAGGCGCTGCGCCTGACCCGCTGCTATCGCGAGCCGGTGTTCAAGGATGATGCGGTGGTGGAGAGCACCACAGATGCCATCCGCTCCAACTGGCCGCAGGATGATGCCCTGCCCGACTCGGCGCGCCTCACCCTGCCAAGCGAACAGGAGGCGGGCGCCACGCCAGCCTGATCCCCTGGCCGATGCAATCCTGCACAAGGATTGCACCGGCCTTGGCCTTGGTGTTAAATGCGCCCCCAGAGGGCACTCCCCCGTGCTCTCCCAGCTGTTGGACATGCCATGCAATCTCAATCCCATGCAGGCCCGGGCACCCTCTTTGCGCTGACCTGGCCGCTCTTTATCGATCTCGCCCTGCACTTTCTGACCGGTGCCCTCAACACCTTCATGGTGGGTCACGTCTCCTATCAGGGAGTGGCCGCGCTGGCGGTCGGCAATCAGGTGTTCGATCTCGCCATCACATTGTTCAGCTTCGTCAGTATCGGTACCAGCGTGGTGATCACCCAGTATCTGGGGGCAGGCGATCGGGAGAAGAGTCGGGTGGTGATCCACACCGCCATCGGCTTCAACCTGCTGATCGGTCTGGTAGCGGCCATTGGCGTGATGGCGGGGGCCAGCACCATGCTGGCGCTGATGAACCTGCCTGCCAACCTGATGAGCGACGGGACGCTTTACTTGCAGATCATCGGTCTCTGCCTGTTGCCGGAAGCGGCAGCCCTCTGTCTGGCAGCCACCCTGCGCGCCCACGGCCACACCCGTCAGGCGATGTATGTGACCCTCATCGTCAACCTCATCACCTTCGTCGGTAACCTGCTGCTGCTCTACGGCTGGTTCGGCCTGCCCCAGCTTGGCGTCGCCGGTGTCGCCATCAGCACGGTCGCGGGCCGCCTGATCGGCGTGGTGCTGCTGGTTTGGCTGGTCGCCCGCAAGACCGGCATTCGACTGGTGGTGCGCGATATCGTCCACCCCAGCCGGGAGATGCTGGGCAAGGTGCTCCATATCGGCCTGCCGGCGGCAGGAGAGAACCTCTCCTGGATGCTGCAGTTTATGGTGGTGACAGCCTTTGTCGGACTGCTGGGCGACAAGGCGCTGGCGACCCAATCCTACTTCTTCCAGATCTGCCTGTTTATCCTGCTGTTTGGCCTCTCCATCGGCCTTGGCAACGAGATCATCATCGGTCATCTGGCAGGTGCCAGGCAGTTCGATCGCGCCTATCAACAGCTGCTCAAGAGCCTCAAGCTGGGGCTGGCAGTCACCTGCGTCATCGCCGTGGCGGCTGCCCTCAATGGCCGTACCATCATCAGCCTCTTTACCGATGATGCCGACATCATCACTCAGGTGGCACAACTGTTTCTTATCAGCCTTATCCTCGAACCCGGCCGCACCTTCAATCTGGTGGTGATCAACGCCCTGCGGGCCACCGGGGATGCCCGTTTCCCCCTCTACATGGCGTTGCTCTCCATGTGGGGAATTGCCGTGCCACTCTCGTATTTCCTCGGTATCATGCAGGGTTATGGACTGGTCGGTATCTGGCTGGCGCTGGCCTGCGACGAGTGGGTGCGCGGTCTGGCCATGTTCTGGCGCTGGCGCAGTCGTCGCTGGCAAAACAAAATTCTTGTTGAAACAAAAGCGGAATCACAATGAA
The DNA here is from genome assembly GCF_040908295.1 of Aeromonas sp. R4-2. NCBI lineage: Bacteria > Pseudomonadati > Pseudomonadota > Gammaproteobacteria > Aeromonadales > Aeromonadaceae > Aeromonas > Aeromonas sp. R4-2. Next base: position 159,050 of record NZ_JBFODL010000007.1, read on the forward strand.
GAAGATAGGACTCTTGCTGGCTGCCATCCTGCTCAGCCCCCTGGCCATGGCACAAACTGCCCCTGCCGCCCCCAAGGCACAGGCGGCCCAGACCTGGTACGTGGCCCCCATCGCCATCGATGAAACCAGTGAAGCGCAAAAAGCGCTGACCAAGGACTTCATGGCCCAGATGATCAAGACCATCAAGATCAACGAGTACCAGACCGGCAAGGCGGTGGGCAACACCAAGAAGCCCAAGTGGCTGATCCGCACCAAGCTGATCCCCGCCAGCAACGAGCCGCTGGTCGGCAAGAAGCACCCGCAGGGTCTCACCTACGGCAAGGGCAATCCGACCCAGGAGATCGTCGGCGAGCTGTTGATGAACGGCACCCTGGTGGCCCACATCGGCCAGGGCTGGCGCGAGCCTATCGTCCCGGGCACGCCGGTGGCTGACAAACTCTCCATCGCCAACTATCGCTACGCCATCGGGGATCAGGCCAAGTCGGCGGATCTGGAGGAGCTGGCGGCCCAGATTGGCTTTGAAGCAGGCAAGGTGATCCACCGCGACGGCAAGCCGCTGCCCGAGAAGAAAAAGAAAAAAGAGCAGGCGGACGAAGAGAAAGAGTAACGTTGCCTGCATCCATAAAAAGGGGCCACTCGGCCCCTTTTTTGATCCTGCACCCTCACGCCAACCCTGCCCCTGTTGTGACTTGTCGCACAGTTTGGCTCACCATTCAGATTGACAAATCACTTATCTTGTTTTGATTCAACAAGTTATAAATATCCCGCCGAATACCCCAAATCATTGCCCCCAAATCCGATCAGGATCACATTTATCCCCGGCACTAAGGGGTAGCTTTGGTCTTACAGGCACAATCAAACGAAACCAAGGAGGCTCCATTACATGTTCCCAGAGTACAGAGAACTTATCTCGAAACTGAAGAGCAGTGATGTCCATTTCCAGAAGAAGTTTGACTTGCACAACGACCTGGATGCGGAGATTAGAAAGTTGGAAAAGCATCACGCCAGCGACTATAGCGCCGAGGTGAGAGATCTGAAAAAACAGAAACTCAAACTGAAAGAGGAGATATACGACATCCTCAAACAACATCCACAATAGATGCCTCGAAGAATATGCGGATAAGCAATTTATCCCCCAGCCCGGCCCACGCGCCGGGCTTTTTGTTGTTTCAGTCAATTAGTTGACACCCGAGCCTACCGATCTTGCCGGTAGTTTGTTACATTTTTCCCTTGGAATTCAGGGAATAACGGTGATGATAACATGAGCAGAAAACGATCTTTTTATCATCTCTTGCTGCTTTGCCTGTTCGCATTGAGCCACCCCCTGCAGGCTCAGGAGCCTGAACTGGAGCTGTGGCACTCCCAGCAAGCCGGTTACGTGATCGACGACGTGATCGCCCGCTTCAATCAGGAGGGGAACCACAGAGTACGGGTCACCCAGATTGAGCCGGGCAAGATCAAGGCGGATCTCCTGCTGGCAGCTCAGGCCAGGGGGCTGCCCGATCTGATGCTGATCCCCTCCGATTTTATCGGCCTCTATCGCCAGATGACCCTCGCCCCACTCCCGACCGAGTGGTTTTCCCCCGCGCTGATGGCCAGCGCCTTGCGTTATGTCACCCTGGATCGGCAACGCTGGGGCATGCCCATGATGCAGGGCAACCATCTGATGCTGTTTTACAACAAGGCGCTGGTCTCGACTCCGGTGACACAATGGCAGCAACTGACTGCTATCACCCCGGCCCTCAAGGCCAAGGGGGTCTACCCCGTCAGCTGGCCCTATCACGACATGTACTACTTCGCCGCCTTTTTACACACCTTTGGCGGCTCGCCGGTGACCGAAGGGCGCATAACCCTCGACAACCCGGCCATGGTGCAGGCACTGGAGGCCTACCGCACCGTCGCCAGCGAACAGTGGGTCGATCCCGAGTGCGACTATGACACCGCCCTCGCCCGCTTCAATGAGGGCAAGAGCGCCTACCTCATCAATGGGGACTGGGCCTTCAACGATCTGGTGAAGAACATGGGGGATAAGCTGGGCGTTGCCCTGCTGCCTCGCTGGCAAAGCCATCCCATGCACTCCATGAGCGGCGCCTACGTGATGGGAGCCTCCCGCTGGGCGATGGATGATGAGGATCGGCAACCCGTCATCAAAGCACTGATGGCCTTTATCCAGCGTCAGGATATTCAGCAGTTCATCTATCATCAGGGGGCGCTGCTGCCGGTCAATCAGCAGGCTTTTACCGCCATCAGCCGCCGTCCCACGCCTCAGGAAAAAGTGCTGCTGGAGCAGTTCACCCTCAGTACCCCCATGCCCTCCGACAGCGCCATGTCCATCGCCTGGCAAGCGATGGAGAAAGGGTTCGAGCGCTTTAAAGAGGGGATCAGTGCCGCCGACACCGCCCGCTATATGCAGCTGTTGGCCGATCAGCAGTACCGGCAGGTCAAAGCACCATGAAACATCGCACCTTTCGGCTTGGACCGACCCTGATCATCATCCTGTTCACCGTCGCCCTGCTGCCGGCGCTGCTGGCTAGCACTGTGCTGCTGATCCGCCAGCACCAGATCATCGCCCAGAGCGAGCAGTCGCAGCTGGAGCGAGCCCTCACCAGCATGACCCGCGAGGCCCGCTTTCGCAGCGAGCTGATCGGCACCCAGCTCAATCAGCTCAGCCAGGATCGGGTACTCCATCAGGCCCTCGACAACTTCCTCTTCTCCAGCCATGCCCGGCTGGCGCTGGCCACCTTTGTCAAATCCAACAGCCTGATCACCTCGGCCTACCTCATCGATGACAAGGGGTTGGTGGTGGAGTACATCAATGGCCAGGCCTCCCACCTCGAGTCGGGCAACCTGATGCCGCAGCTGATGGCCTGGGGCAAGACCCGCGAGGCAAAACAGGGCAAGCATCTGCTGCTCCCCGTCGATGATCCCGTGCTGGTCGACGACATGGAGCAAAACCGCAGCGGCGGGCTGGCGCTGGTAGCCCCCATCTATCGCAACCACCAGCGAGCAGGGGTGATGCAGACCCCTTCCGGCTTCGTGATGGCCATTCTCCCCTGGCGGCAGATGGCCCAGTTGCTGGAACCCTATCTCAAGGGGAGCGAATATCTGGTGATCTCCCAGGGCGAGAACCGTCTTTACGAAGGGGCTCACCAGAGCGCCAACGCCATGGATGACAGGGAGCCAAGCAAGATGGCGCAGCCCCTGGCCATTGGCTGGCCCCAGCTGGAGCAGGAGATCACCCCCACCATCACCCTCTACAGCTACAGCAATGACAGGGTCAGCGAGCTCAATAAATCCCAGCAGTTGCTGACCGTCAGCATCGCCGTCATGTTGCTGCTGGTGGCCATCGGCTGCGTCTGGCTCACCCGCTGGCTCACCCGACCGCTGCGCTCGCTGGCCGCGCTGGTGCGCAGCTATGGCAAGGGCAACTACCAGCAACGGCAGGCGCCGCTACGCTTTGTGGAGTACGACGAGGTGCGCCAGTTGCTACAGGAGATGGCCAGCACCATCTCGGATCAGGTGCGGGCGCTCTATCAGCAAAATGAACAGCTGCAGCAGGCCAATAGCGAGAAAGAGGCCTTCAACCAGCGGTTGCTCGGCTTCAACGACGAACTGGAGCAAGAGGTTGCCTCGCAAACGACCGCCCTGCGCTCGGCCCTGAACCGGGAGGAGCGCAGCCGCCATATCCTGCAATCCTGGTTGCAGTTCGGTCTGCACCAGCAGCTGGATATCGATATTGCCGAGCTGGCCAGCTCCGCCCTGCTGCAACTCTCGCAGCTCTATCCTGGCCACCGCTGGGGACTGGTGATCCGCCGAGACGGGCAGCCCCACTACTCCCTGACCCAGGGGGTCGATGCCCCCTTGCGGGATGCCTTGCAGGAGAAACTGGCTCAACTGATGGATGAGGAGGTCAAACACTCCGAATGCCAGTGGGATGACGCTCTCTGGAAGATCATGACCCTGCCCGGTAGCCAGAGCGGCGTGCTGTTTGGTTATCTGATGGTGAGCGCAGAAGGGCTGGAGTCCGAAGACAGGGCCATCTTGCGGCTGTTTGCCAAGCAGTTGGCGGTGGGCATCGAGGGGCGCCTCTTCACCGACGAGCTGGCGCGGGTCGCCCGCACCGACAATCTCACCGGGCTGCCCAACCGGCAGGCGTTCGAAGAGGCCTTCCATCACTATCAGGCGGTGCTGGCACGCCATCCCGAGCGTCACCTCGCCCTCTTCATGCTCGATCTCAACGGCCTCAAGCGTACCAACGACCAATATGGGCACGAAGCAGGCGATGCCCTGCTGATCCAGATGGCTCGCCAACTGCGCACCCTCTGCCGTCAGGATGAGAAGATTTTCCGTATCGGCGGCGACGAGTTCGTGCTGCTGGCGGAGGCGGATCACCTCGCCAGCCAGCAGCTGGCAGGCAGGTTGGAAGCAAGCCAGCAGCACGCCATTGTGCAGCATGGGGAGCACAGCTTCCCGCTGCGTTTTGCCATCGGCTGGAGCAGCAGCGACCAGACCCCGCTGGCGGAGCTGAGCCGGGTGGCGGACGACGCCATGTATGCCAATAAGGCGCGCTTCTATCAGGGGCAGCGATAAAAAGCGGAGGTCTGCGGCGTTGGCGAGCCTTTCGCCAACGCCCTGATCAGCTCGCAAAAATGGCGCGCAACGCTAGACGCGGCGCGGACCATGACTAAGATAGGGGCTCTTGATGTCTCGATTTGGAAGGGAGTAGGAAATGGAGTTAGTACTTGGCCCGCTGGAAGCCCGCGTCATCGGCTGTCTGATTGAAAAAGAGATCTGCACCCCGGATCAATATCCCCTCTCCCTTAATGCACTGGTCAACGCCTGCAACCAGAAGAGCAACCGCGAGCCGGTGCTGGAGCTCTCCGAGCTCGATATCCGCGCCGTGGTAGACGAGCTGATCCGCAAGCGGCTGGTGGTCAACACCGCCGGCTTCAACGCCCGGGTTCCCCGCTACCAGCACAGATTCTGCAACACCGAATTTGGCGAGCTGAAATTCAGTGCCCAGGAGCTTGGCATCGTCTGTGAACTGCTGCTGCGCGGCCCGCAAACCCCGGGAGAGCTGCGCTCGCGCACCAACCGCCTCTGCAGCTTCGATGATGTCACCGAGGTGGATGCGGTGCTGACCCAGCTTATCGAGCGTGGCCCCTACGTGGTCAAACTACCGCGCGAGCCAGGCAAACGCGAATCCCGCTACGCCCACCTGTTTAGCGGCGAAGTGGATATTCAGGCGATGATGGATGCCGCTCCCGCCGCGGCCTATGCCTCCCCTGCCGCCGATCGCCTGAGCGAGCTGGAGCTGGAAGTGAGCGAGCTCAAGAGCCGTCTCGCCGCCATGGAAGCGCGGCTGGCAGCACTGGATGGTCAGGGCTGATCGCCTTTACCATCGCCACTATCTATCAGGGAGCCGGGGCTGATGTCCCCGGCTCCCTGCGTTTTTTCATCGTGAGGAAGTGCCCGTGATCTCCCTGATAAAAGAGTCAGACCACCAGAAGATGCCCTGGAAAAACCAGCAGGGCACCACCAGCCAGATCCTCATCTCCCCCAAGGGGAGCAGCCTTGCCAAACTCGATTTTGACTATCGACTGAGCTCGGCCCCCATCAAGAGCACGGGTCCCTTCTCCCCCTTTCCCGGCTATCAGCGCATTTTGCTGCCGGTGAGCGGGGCTGGCTTTGTGCTCAACGGTCACCCCTACGCCACCTTCGAGGCAGCGCACTTTAGCGGCGATGAGGAGACCCACTGCGAGTTGCTGAAAAAAGAGGTGACCGATCTGGGGCTTATCTACCATCCGGATCGCATCAGCGCCAACGTGCGGGTGCTGAACCTCCCCTTCCCGCTGACCCTTACCCTCGAGCCAGAGAAGACCTACCTCTGTCACCTGCTGAGCGGCCAGCTGGCCGTGCAGGGCAAAGAGGTGGCCATCAACGAGACGCTGGTGGTGACCGGTGAAGAGAGCATTCACTTTGAATGCCAGAAGAAGACCGCCATCGCCTTCTTTACCCTGCAGGCCAAATAGCGCAAAAGTCGGCGGTGTGCAGTCATGTCATGCCACGCCACACACAAACAGCAGAGATGAAAAAGCCGGGAAATCCCGGCTTTTGCTATTGAGGCAACCGGCTCGTGCCGGTCAGCACCTTAGTTGACCTTGAAGGAGCCCTTCATCATGGCGAAGTGGCCGGGGAAGGAGCAGAAGAAGGTGAGATCCTTGCCCGCCAGACCGTCGGTCTTGAAAGTGACGCTGCTGCTCTCGCCGCCGCCGATCAGCTTGGTGTGAGCCAGCACACGGGGATCATCCTTGGGCAGATAGCCGTTCTCGGCCCCGGCGCTCATCCCGGCAGTCGCCACGGTCTGATAGTCGGCGGTGCTGGCCAGCACCCAGTTGTGACCCATGGCGGTCACAGGCAGCTTGCCGGTGTGGTTCAGGGTGACCGTCACCTCCTTGCAGGTGGCCGGCACGCTCATCTCTTTGAGGTTGTACTGCATGGCATCATTGCCTTCGATGACCAGTGCACACTCATCCGCCAGCACGGGGGCAGCCAGGGTACTCAGAAACAGCAGGGTAATCGCCTTTTTCATCATCTTCTCCTTTGATTGGCAATGGATGGCAACGACTTGGCGGATGCGGTGAACGCTTCGCAAAGATGCCGTCTAAATCGACCTTCATTTTACTCAATTGTCTTCAATCGGCTATGGCTTTTGGCCAAAGCTGCGGGCCAGGTCACCAGACGGTGCTCTACTCGCCACTCTCTCCCTCACGGATGGACGATACGACCCGCTCCCGACACAGGTTCAAAACTGTTTAATTTTTTCTGCCCTTTCCCCTCCGATTACCCCCATCAGGGCTCGCCCGGCGGGCGCCCCTTGGCTAAGCTAGCGCCCCGATATGAACCTTCTCCAGATGAGAGCGCCGGATGATTGCGATAACCCCCGTGGCGGCCCTGCGCTGCCTGCTGCTAACCCTGCTGCTGGCGCTGGCCGGCTGCCAGCCAACCCCGCCTGCCCAGACCCGAATTCAGGGCAAGACCATGGGCACCTACTATGTGGTGACCCTGAGCGATAGCTACCCCGGTGGGGAGCCCGCCCTCAAAAGCGACGTAGAGAGCCTGCTGGCCCGGATGAACAAGGAGATCTCCACCTACGATCCGGGTTCGCTCATCTCCCGTTTCAATCAAGGGCCCGCCAACACCCCGTTTGCCATCCCGCCCGCCATGGCCATCATAGTCCAGCAGGGGATTGATGCCGGTAAACTGACCGACGGCAAGCTGGATGTGACCGTGGGGCCTCTGGTCAATCTGTGGGGCTTTGGCCCGGACAAACGGCCGGTCAAGCGGCCCGATGAGGCGGCCATCGCCGGCGCCCGCCACAAGGTGGGGATCGACAAGCTGACCCTGACCCCGCAGGGGGATCACTTCCTGCTCGAAAAAACGATCCCGGATCTCTATCTCGACCTCTCCACTCTCGGCGAGGGGGCGGCATCGGATGAAATCGCCACCCTGCTCGAGGGCAAGGGGGTACACAACTATCTGATCGAAGTGGCCGGTGCGGTGCGCAGCAAGGGCAACAACAGCAAGGGTTCGCCATGGAAAGTGGCCATCGTCGAACCCTCCGATCAGCCGGGGGCCTTCTCCGATATCGTCATCCCCAACGGCATGGCGCTCAGCACAGCGGGCAGCTATCGCAACTACTACGAGCTGGATGGCCAGCGTTACTCCCATATCATCGACCCCGCCACCGGCCAGCCGGTCACCCACAAGCTGGTCTCCGCCAGCGTCATCACCCCGACCGCGCTGGAGGCCGATGCCCTCGATACCGCGCTGATGGTGATGGGGCCTGAAGCGGGGTTGGCATTTGCCAAGCAGCACAAGCTGGCGGTCTATCTCATCATCAAGACCGAACAGGGGTTCAAGGCCGAGTACACGCCGCAATTTGCTCCCTATCTGGCAGAGAAAAAACGGTGAGTTCAAGGCCCTGGCAACAGGGCCTTTTTCTTTCACTCATCGCGGGCAAAAGGCGGACAAACGGAGACGGTTCGCAATCGACAACTTGGCCAATTGCCTCTTCGGGCGCTTTGGTGGCACACTTTCTCCCATCAGCCCGTAGCGCCTCGACCCAGACAGATGCAGACACCTGAACAAGAGCCAGAAAAAAAGAGCCCAGCCAAGCCACAACGCATTCTGATGGTCAATGAGCAGCGCTCGTTTCAGGTGATGATGAAGGCGATGCTGCTCAATCTGGGTATCAGCAACATCACCTACTCCAATACCGCCGAGGATGCGCGGCGCCGCTGCCAGAAGGGCAGTTTCGACATCTATCTCATCGATTACGATCTGGGGGTTGGTGAAAATGGTCGTCAGTTGCTCGAAAGCCTGCGCGACAAAGACCTGATCCCGCCCCAGAGCGTGGTGATCATGGTGAGTGGCGACAGCTCCCGCGCCATGGTACTGAGTGCGCTGGAAGCCGAGCCCGACGAATACCTGATGAAGCCCTTCTCTCAGGAGCAGTTCTCGTTTCGCTTGAAGCGTGCCCTCGCCCGGCGCAACGCCCTGGCCAGCGTCTTTACCGCGCTGGCCGATGACAATCTGGCAGCCCTCATTACCGCCTGTGCCGAGCGGGCCGATGCGGTGCCCCGTTTTGCCAACTACTGCCGCTGCCTGCAGGCCGATACCCACCTCAAGCTGGGTCAGGCGCAGGAGGCGCGCGCCCTGATGCGCCAGCTGCTGGCCGGGCAGGAGAACAGCTGGGCCCGCCTGACACTGGGCAAGGCCTGCAACACCCTGGGGCTCCACGAAGAGGCGGTCAGCCATCTGCAGGCGACCCTCAAAAATACCCCGCTGATGGTGGAGGCTCACCTCTGGCTGGCGGAATCCCTGCTGGCCCTTGGCAATGACGAGCAGGCGCAGCAGGAGCTCAGACGGGCGGTGGATATCTCCCCCCAGTCTGTGCAACTCTCCCGTCGGCTGGCGGAGGTGTGCCTGCAGCGCCACGACTACGCCCAGGCCAAGGATGTGCTGATGTCGCTGATCGACCTGTCGCGCAACTCCATCCACCGCACGCCCCATTATCTGGGGGCCTATATCCAGACCCTGACCCTCTACGCCCTCAACAGCAACGACAGCTACCACATCGCCAACCTGCAAAAGCAGGTCAATTCTGCCCTGTCGCGCATCCGTGATTCGCTGATGATGTCGGAGTTCAACTACCCGGTGTTCGAGCAGATCTGTCAGGCCCGGGTGCAGATTGCGCTGGGGGAGCTGCTCAAGGGCAAGAAGATGCTCTATCGCGCCAATCAGAACTGGCTCGATGAACCGGCCACCATGCCCCCCGCCCTGCTTGGCGAGACCATCCTCGCCCTCTATCAGCTCGGCGAGTTTGAATATGCAGAGAGCCTGCAGGGGCTGCTGGCAGAGGACGAAGATCGGCTGCTCACCACCTGCATTCAGGCAACCCGCGATGACAAGACGGTGCTGGAGCGGCGTCAGCGCTACCAGCAGCTCAACGATCTGGGGATCAAGGCCTATCAGAGCGGCGAGCTGGAGCAGGCCCTCGGCCATTTTCGCGAGGCCCTGCGCCGCGCCCCCGCCAATACCGGTGCGGCTCTCAACAAGATCCAGGTGCTGCTGCAACTGATGCAGAAAAACCGCAAGAGTCCGGAATTTGGTGCCGAGTGCAAAGACACCCTGGACGTGCTCGACGGCATCCCCCTCAACCCGGCCCAGCAGGAGCGTTTTCGCAAGCTGCGTCAGGAGTTCAACCAGTTCAGCTAAGACGCCGCCACGCCCCCTTTTCCCCGCCTATGCTGAAACCAGTTCGGCAATGCGAGGGAAACGAAGATGGCGATGTGTCGTTATCTGGTGGCCGATGGCCGCCACTGCAGTGAAGAGGCTGGCGAGCACGATCTCTGCCACTGGCATGATCCCCACCATACCCATCAGGAAGCCCGCAGCGCCGAGGCGCTTGAACAGTACGTTCGCGCTGGCGGACTCTGCCACGGCCTGCAGCTGTCACGGGCCAATCTGGCGGGTCTCAATCTGGTCAACAAGGAGTCCGATCAGGGATTTTTGCTGGAGCAGTGCAACCTCTATCGCGCCAACCTGCGCGGTGGTCACCTCTACGGCCTGCGCATGAAGGGCGGCAGCCTGATGAAAGCCGATCTCAGTGATGCCAACCTCCAGTGCGCTACCCTCGATGACGTCAACCTGCTCGGCATCCGCTGGCACAACACCCGGCTCGACAACATGCAGACCGGCAAACGGGTGATGCAGGATCGCAAGGGGCGCCGCGAACGGGATCCCAAACAGGCGCGCATCTGGTTCAAGGAGGCGGAAGAGACCTACCGGGATCTGCGCAAAGCCTCCGAGGCACAGGGGATCTTCACCATGTCCGGCAACTATATCCAGCAGGAGCTCACCATGCGCCGCCTGCAACTGCCGTTCTGGTCGACCCAGCGCTTCACCTCCTGGGTGGTCGATCTCTTCTGCGGCTATGGCGAGGCCCCGATGCGGGTGGTGCTCTTCTCGTTGCTGCTCATCTTTATCTGCAGCATTTTTTACTTCTTCTGCGGACTGCATTTTCAGGGCGAGCACCTCATCTACCAACCCGGTGCCCCGCTCGAGCAAAATGCCATCTTCCTGCTCGAATGCCTCTACTACAGCGTGGTCACCTTCACCACGTTGGGGTACGGCGACTTCACTCCAGTCGGCCTCTCCAGGATCTTCGCCGCCTTTGAAGCCTTCACCGGCAGCTTTACGCTGGCGCTGTTTGTGGTGGTATTCGTCAAAAAGATGACCCGCTGACACCTCTGCCCACCCCGCGGTGCCTGCCACTGATGCAGGCCCGCGGCCACACTTGCATCCACCGCCGATTCCTAGTCCAATAGCCACTTATAAAAATGACATGAGCATCCCGGACATGAAGATCATCTCTTTCAATATCAACGGCCTGCGCGCCCGTCTGCACCAGCTGCAAGCCATCATCGACAAGCACCAGCCCGATGTAATCGGCCTGCAGGAGATCAAGGTGCACGATGAAGCCTTCCCGCTGGCCGATGTGGAGGCCATGGGCTATCACGTGGAGTTTCACGGCCAGAAGGCCCACTACGGGGTCGCCATCATGAGCAAGCAGAAGCCGGTCAAGGTGGAGAAAGGCTTCCCCACCGACGATGAAGAGGCCCAGCGCCGGATGATCATGGCCACCTTCGAGCGCGAAGACGGTTCCCTCATCAAGGTGATGAACGGCTACTTCCCGCAGGGTGAAAGCCTGGATCACGAGACCAAGTTCCCGGCCAAGCAGAAGTTCTACGAGGATCTGCAGCACTACCTCGAGACCAACCACACCCCGGACGACCAGCTGGTGCTGATCGGGGATATGAATATCTCCCCCACCGATCTCGACATCGGCATCGGCGAGGCAAACCGCAAACGCTGGCTGCGGGATGGCAAATGCTCCTTCCTGCCCATCGAGCGCGAATGGATGGAGCGACTGAAAGGGTTCGGTCTCACCGACACCTTCCGCGCCGCCAACCCCACCGAGTGCGAGCGTTTCTCCTGGTTTGACTACCGCTCCAAGGGATTTGACGAGAACCGTGGCCTGCGCATCGACCTCATCATGGCCTCCGATGCTCTCAAGGACAAGGTGACCGAGACCGGCATCGACTACGAGCTGCGCGGTATCGAGAAACCCTCCGACCACGCCCCCATCTGGGCCTGCTTCGCCTGATGTAGCGCCGGATGCCGCAATGATATCGCCAATCTGTGAAGTGGCTCGCGGTTGCCTGCGATAAAAGGGCGTAAACAGCCTATCCAGACAAGGTGCCTCAGGGCACCTTCTTTTTGCAGCAAGGAGTGCCAGCAGTGACCCCAACTCACCTTCCTCTCTCCCCCGCCCGTTTTCTGGCCCTGCGCCTGCTGCCGGGGGAGGATCTTATCGCCGGATTGCGCACCCAAATGGCCCGACACGGCCTGCAGGCGGCCTGGATCACCGGAGCGGTCGGCAGCCTGACCCACGCCAACCTGCGCTATGCCGCCCAGCCCGATGGCACCCTGCTGGAGGGGGCCTTCGAGGTGATCGCCCTTGGCGGCACCCTGGATCCGGAGTGCGAACACCTGCATCTCTCCATCTCTGACGAACAGGGATTGATGCGCGGCGGCCACGTGCTACCTGGTTGCCGGGTGCGCACCACCCTCGAACTGGTAGTCGGAGAGCTGGAGGCGTACCGTTTTGGCCGTGCCCCCTGCCCCCAATCCGGTTATGAAGAGCTGCTCATTACCCCCAGAACCTTGTGAGGATCACTATGTCCGTCAGTAAACTCTCCAGCTACAACCTAGCTTTTATGGTCATCTGCATCGCCATCAACATGGTGGCGGGACAGGCCGTCTCCATGCTCAAGCTGCCCATCTTCCTCGACTCCATCGGGACTGTGCTCTGCGCCATTCTGGCGGGCCCCTGGATGGCAGTCGCCACCGGTCTGCTCACCAACCTGCTGTGGGGACTGCTCACCGGCCCCATCGCCGCGGCCTTTGCCCCGGTCGCCATGATGATTGGCCTCAGTGCCGGTCTGCTGGCACGGGCCGGCTGGTTCAACAATCTGCCCAAGGTGGTAGTGAGCAGCGTGGTGATCACCCTGGCGCTCACCCTGGTGGCCATTCCCATCCGCTCCTACCTGTTTGGCGGCGCCACCGGCAGCGGTGCTGATTTCGTGGTGGCCTACCTGCACGCCATGGGGAGCGATCTGCAGGAGTCGGTCGCCGTCACCGTGCTGGGTACCAACCTGCTGGATAAACTGCTGACCGTGCTGATCGCCTGGGGGCTGGTACGCCGCCTGCCGCAGCGCACCCTGCGCCACTTCCCGCAGATGGCCGCCGTGCGCTGATGCACCCGTTTACCTCCCTCGCACTCTGGCTCTGGTTTTCGGTCACGGCCAGCGTGCTGCCGCCCCCCTGGCTCTGGGGCTGGAGCCTGCTGCCGCTACTTGCTCTGGTGCTGCTGCCGGGGGCCCGCTCCCGGCTCAAGCTGGTGCTGGCGGTAATGCTGCCGCTGGGACTGGGGCTCTATCTGGTGCACGGTCCCTGGTTGCGGATCCTGCTCGGCATGCCAGCGGTTCCAGCCAGCGAAGCGTTTCCCATTCTGCCCCTCTGGTGCAGGCTGCTCGCCTGTCTGGCCAGCGCCCAGCTCTGGCTCTGGGCGGTCTCGACCGAGCGGTTTGTTCATGCACTGTTTGCCAGCCGGCTGCCCATCGCCCTCTCCTACCTCTGCTGCGGCCCGCTGCTGCTCAAAGAGCAGCTTGGCCACCAGCTGCGCGCTATCAGGGAGGCCCAGCTAGCCCGCGGCGTGCCCTTTGACGGCAATCCGCTGGCCCGGCTAAAGGCCACGCTTCCGCTGCTCTCGCCGCTGGTCGGGCAGGCATTGAGCGAGCTGGCCACCCGCAGCATGGCGCTGGATCTGCGCGGCTTTCGCAGCCAGCCAACTCGCACCCGCATGACGGAGATCCCGCAGCAACGTTACGAGCCGCTACTGCGCTATCTGCTGCTGTTGCTGGTAGTGCTGGAGATTGTCTGGAGGTGGTGGCCATGATCTCGCTGCAAGGGGTGACCATCGGCCATGCGGCCCACCCTGACCACTTTCAACTGGGCCCACTCGATATCGAGCTAAAAGAGGGCGAATGGCTGGCCATCCTGGGTGGCAACGGGGCAGGCAAATCCCTGCTGGCCCAGCTGCTGGCGGGAGGCTGGTCCCAGCTGCACCTCGACACGCTGACGGGAGAGGGCGTCATTCTCGGGCAGCCCCATGATAGCGGCCAGCTCAATCACCATGCGGCTGTGCGCCAGTGGGTACAGCAATCCCCTTATCTGCAATTTTCCGGCTGCTGCTTTTCGGTCGTCGACGAGGTGGCGTTTGGCCCGGCCAATCTCGGGTTGCCGCCCGATGAGGTCAACCGGCGGGTATCCGATGCCATAGTGCTCTGCCACTGCGAGGCGCTGGCAGCCAGCCATCCCCTCGACCTGTCGGGAGGCGAAGCCCAGCGCGTGGTGCTGGCCAGTGCCCTGGCGATGGCTCCCAAGCTCTTGATCCTCGATCAGGCCTTTAGCCGTCTGACCCCGGCGGCAACCCAGACCATGCTGCGGCAGATCCGCCGCTACAGCGAGGAAAGCGGCTGCAGCGTCATCTTGCTGGAGCAGCGGCTTTTTCCGGCAGCTCACTTCTGCGAGCGATTCCTGCTGCTCGACCATGGCCGCCAGCTGGCCTGCGGTGAGCTGGGCGAGGTGCTGCCCCATCTGCCCGGGAGGGTGATCCTGCCGGACTCCCTGCGCGAGACGCTACAGGTGCGCGACCCGCGCCATCACCCCTACCCCTTGGCCATGTTGCGGGAGTTTTATGCTGAGCTTTGACCACCTCTGCTTCTCATGGGCACCGGACAATCCCTGCCTGCACGACATCACATTGCAGATTGCCGGTGGGGAGCAGGTCGCCATCGTCGGAGATAACGGCGCAGGCAAGTCAACCCTGCTGCGACTGGCGGCGGGTCTGCTGGCCCCCACCTCGGGCACGGTGAGCTGGCAACAGCAGGCGCTCTGCAAGCAGCGGGCACTGGCCCGTGCCAGTCAGATCGGCTTTCTGTTTCAGGAGTCTGAGCGTCAGCTGTTTCACAGTCGGGTCGAGGATGAAATCGCCTTTGGCCTGCGCCTGCAGAAACTGCCGCGTGAGGAGATCCGGCTGCGGGTCGCCACCGCGCTGGAAGAGTGCGAGCTGACAACGTGGGCGGCCTCCCATCCGCTCGATCTCGATGCCGGTCAGCGGCGCATGGTGGCAGTGGCCTGCCTCCATGCCATGCAGCCCGCCTTGCTGCTGCTTGACGAGCCGAGCCGGGATTTCGATCCCCGCTGGCTGGCCATTCTGGAACGCTGGCTGGCCAGTGAGCGAGCAAAGGGCACCACCATAGTGGCCATCAGTCACGATGCCGAATTTGTCAGACGCAACTTCACCACCCTGATCGAGCTGAAAGCTGGCCATCTGGTTGTCCACGGCCCCACAGCCGAACTACTCTCTGCACTCAATGGCTATCACCAAGACGAGAAGAGCAGTGCCTTGCTGTTGGCTGCCATGGCCAGGGCTGAACATCCCCGATGATGTCCCACCCATATCGGAAAAGTCAGACTTTTTCGTCAATCGGCAACCCTAATTGCCACTTTGAGAAGGTTGTGTTCAAGGTTGCCGCCCTATCATCTTCCATTCCAATCATAAAGAAGTTGTTTTTTTAATCATGAAGTTAATGATGTGTATGGAGAAACATGCTGAACGCAGCAGCCGAAATCGATCCAACAGGAGTGTGATGATGAAGGTGCCCAATGCCGGAAGAGAGGTTTACAAACGCAGCTTGCTGACCCTGGCGCTGCTCAGCGGTCTGAGTGCCTGTGGCGGCGAGACGACCCAGACGGCACAGACCATGCCCGCCGTCCCTGTGGTGGTCGCCGAGGTCAAGCTGACCGATGTGCCGCTCACCACCGAGATGGTGGGAGAGACCGCCGGTTTTCGCGAGATTGATGTGCGCTCCCGGGTCAGTGGCATCCTGCTCAAGCGCACTTATGTGGAAGGCCAGCCGGTTACCGCCGGTCAGGAGCTGTTTCTGATTGACCCGGAGCCCTACAAGGTGGCGCTGGAGCAGGCCAAAGGGACTTTGGCTCAGGAGCAGGCCCGTCTCAACAAGGCCCGTGCCGATCGGGATCGCATCATTCCCCTCTTCAAGCGTCAGGTAGTGAGTCGCAAGGACTATGACGACACCATCGCCAACTACGAAGCGGCCATCGCCAGCCATCAGGCCGCTCAGGCCAAAGTGAAAGAGGCGGAGCTCAACCTCAGCTACACCCAGGTGACCGCCCCCATCAACGGCATGGCGAGCAAGAGCTCCCAGTCCGAGGGGAGCCTTATCTCCACCAGCGGCGACAACGGCCTGCTCACTACCATCACCCAGTTTGATCCGCTCTACGTCAACTTCTCCTACTCGGAGCAGGATCGCCTCAACTTCGAAAACTCGGTAAAGAAAGGGGTGATTGAGGCGAAGGATGCCACCACCTGGCGCACCCATATCCGTCTGGCCGATGGCTCCCTCTATCCGGAGGCGGGCAAGCTCAACTTCTCCGACAACCGGGTCGATCCCCAGACCGGCACCATCCGTGCCCGGGCCATCTTCGACAACAAGGACGGCGTACTGCTGCCGGGCCAGTTTGTCCGCATGACCATCGATCTGGGCACCCGCAAAAACGCCATCGTGGTGCCGCCGCGCGCCATCGTCCAGTCCCAGGCTGACCGCATGGTGATGGTGGTCGATGCCGACAACAAAGTAGTGCCCCGTCCGGTGACCCTGGGCGCGGCAGTCGACTCCGGCGTGCTGATCGAGAGCGGCCTGCAGGCAGGTGAGCGCTATATCGTCGAAGGCTTGATGAAGGCTCGCCCCGGCGCCGTGGTAAAACCTGTCTCTGCCGACGAGATGAAGGCGATCACCGGCAAGGTGGTCAGCCAGTCTGCGGCCAAGTAAGGAGCCCGTATGTTTTCCAAGTTCTTCATAGAACGCCCCATCTTCGCCAGCGTGATTTCGATCATTATCGTGCTGGGCGGGTTGGCGGCGATGCGGGCGCTCCCCATCGAGCAATATCCCCAGATCACCCCGCCGGTGGTCTCGGTCACGGCGTTTTATCCGGGCGCAACCCCGGAGGTGATCTCCCAGACCGTGGCAGCGCCGCTGGAGCAGCAGATCAACGGCGTCGAGCGGATGATCTACATGCAGTCGGGGTCGGCCTCCAACGGACAGATGAACCTCAACGTCTACTTCGAGATCGGCACCGATCCGGATCAGGCCACCATCAACGTCAACAACCGGGTCTCGGCTGCCATGGCCCAGCTGCCGGAAGAGGTGAAAAAGCAAGGGGTGACGGTCAAGAAGAAATCGACCTCCATCCTGCAGGTGGTCACCCTCCAGTCACCGAACGGCTCGTTTGATACCACCTATCTGTCGAACTACGCCCTGCTCAACATCATCGACGAGCTCAAGCGGATTCCCGGCATCGGTGATACCACCTTGTTTGGCGGTACTGACTACGCCATGCGTATCTGGTTGCGGCCGGATCGACTGGCCCAGCTCGAGCTCACCCCGAGCGACGTGATCGGCGCCATTCGCGAGCAGAATACCCAGTTCGCAGCAGGCAAGATCGGTGCCCAACCCACCACGGCCCCCATCGACTTCACCTACACGGTGCAGACCAAAGGGCGCCTTGAGGATGTGAAGGAGTTCCAGAACATCATCGTCCGCTCCATGCCCGATGGTTCCAAGATCCGGGTCCGCGATGTCGCCCGGGTCGAGCTGGGGGGCAAGGATTATGATCTGGTCGCCCGCGCCAACGGCAAACCGGCCATCGGTATCGCCACCTATCTGCAGCCGGGCGCCAACGCCGTCGCGGTCGCCGATGCGGTACACGCCACCATGGAGCGACTCAAGGAGCGCTTCCCGCAGGATATCGAGTACCAGATCCCCTACGACACCACCGAGTTCGTGAAGATCTCCATCGAAGAAGTGGTACACACCCTGTTCGAGGCGATCGTACTGGTGTTCGTGGTGGTCTATCTGTTCCTGCAAAACTTCCGCGCCACCCTGATCCCCTGTATCGCGGTGCCGGTGTCGCTCATCGGGACCTTCGCCGGCATGCTGGTGCTCGGTTTCTCCATCAACCTGCTGACCCTGTTCGGCATGGTGCTTGCCATCGGTATCGTGGTGGATGACGCCATCGTGGTGCTCGAGAACGTCGAGCGGATCATGAGCGAGAAGAAGTGCTCCGCCAAAGAGGCGGCCATCCTCGCCATGCAGGAGGTCTCCGGTCCGGTGGTCGCCATCGTGCTGGTGCTCTGCGCCGTGTTCCTGCCGGTCGCCTTTATGGGCGGCATGACGGGGGTGATGTACAAACAGTTCGCCATCACGGTCGCGGTCTCGGTCGCCATCTCCGGTCTGGTGGCACTGACTCTCTCCCCGGCCCTCTGTGCCGTGTTACTGAAAGAGGGACACCACAAACCGGCCCGCTTCTTCGTCTGGTTCAACGATAAATTTGACCAGCTGACCCGCGGCTATGTACGCGGTGTGGCCTTCCTGAACCGTCGGGTGGGGGTCGCCTTTGCCATCATCGGCGTGCTGATCCTCTCCATCTACGGCCTCTTCCTGAAAGTGCCGGGCGAACTGGTACCGAACGAAGATCAGGGCTACCTCATCTCCGCCGTCATGCTGCCGGATGCGGCCGCGATGAGCCGGACCCAGGCGGTGGCAGATCAGTTCGACAAGATCGCCATGGCCAACCCCCATGTGAAGGATGTGATCACCTTCTCGGGCTTTGACATTCTCTCCAATGCCATCATCAGCAACAGCGGCATGACCTTCATTACCCTGAAGGACTGGAGCGAGCGTCAGGGGGCCGGACAGGACTCCTTCTCGCTGGCCAAGACCTTCCAGGGCTTGAGCCTGATGGGGCTGGCGGATGGCTTTGTCGCCTCCTTCAACCCGCCTCCCATTCAGGGGATGTCCACCACAGGTGGCCTTGAGGCCTATCTGCAAAACCGTGGCACCGGCAACGCCCAGGCCTTCTCAGGCGAAGTACAGCGCTTCCTTGAAGCTGCCAAGGCGCGCCCGGAGTTTGCCAGCGTCACCAGCACCTACCGCGCCAACGTGCCGCAGGTCTATCTCGACCTGGATCGCGAAAAGGCCAAGGCGCTGGGGCTGCCGATCAACGCGGTGTTCGACACCATGCAAGCCACCTTCGGCCAGGTCTATGTCAACGACTTCAACCAGTTCGGCCGTACCTACCGGGTGCAGTTGCAATCCGAGGCCGACTATCGCGCCAAGAAGAGCGACATCCGCAACGTCTATGTCCGCTCCGACAAGGGGGAAATGATCCCGCTCAGCAGTCTGGTGACGGTGCGTGATGCCACCGGCCCCGAACTGGTCGAACGCTTCAACATCTTCCAGGCCGCCAAGATCATGGCCCAGCCCGCCCCCGGCTACAGCTCGGGTCAGGCCATCGCCGCGCTGGAAGAGGTCGCCAATGAGGCTCTTGGCAACGACGCCAAGCTGGAGTGGACCGGATCCGCCTATCAGGAGAAAGCGGCCGCAGGCAGCGCAGGCATGGCCTTTGGTTTCGGTATCGTGATGATCTTCCTCATTCTGGCCGCCCAGTATGAACGCTGGAGCTTGCCGTTTGCGGTGATCACCGCCGTACCGTTCGCCCTGTTCGGTGCCCTGCTCGCCACCTGGCTGGTGGGGCTGACCAACAACGTCTACTTCCAGATCGGGCTGGTGACCCTGGTCGGCCTTGCCGCCAAGAACGCCATCCTGATCGTGGAGTTCGCGGTGATGAAGCACGAAGAGGGGATGAGCCTCATCGAGTCGGCACTGGAGGCGGCGCGCCTGCGTTTCCGTCCCATCGTGATGACCTCGCTCGCCTTCATCCTCGGCTGTGTGCCGTTGGTCACCTCCAGCGGGGCCGGTGCGGCAAGCCGTCACGCCCTTGGCTGGCCGGTCATCGGCGGCATGCTGGCGGCCACCTTTATCGCCATCTTCTTTATCCCGCTCTTCTTCCGGCTCATCATGCGCCGCTCGGAGAAACGGGCCTGACCACTGCGGTCTCGCTCACCAAGCCCCTCCCTCACGGAGGGGCTTTTTTATGTCACTCCGTTACATCGCAAACAGATAGGCCTTCATCGCCTTGAGACGCACGGTGGCGGCACCGATGATGTCGATAAAGCCAAGCAGCGGATGAGGTTTATGTGCCGAAATCCAGGCTGAGCCGGTTGCCCCAATTGGCAAGTCCACACCGTCCGGCACCAGCATGTCGAGCACCACTGTCCGGCCATGGCTCGACATGTTGTTGCCCACATGCTGCCGTACATCTTGATCCCCCTGCGCAACACTCATCTGGCCTCCCCCGTACCAGTAAGTACTGAGTGCACCCGTGCCCGAAAGATGCGCCCGGGATAGGCATCTACATAAAACTCGGCAAACTGGCCTGGTGCTATGTTGCGAAAACTCTGATCCGGAATGCGAAACTCCAGAAACTTGCGAGAAGTGTCGTATAGGTGCATGTTGCCGGTACGGGAACCGCTGGCAATATTGACTATCGAGACCTGACCATCAAACGGAGCCCTGATCACCTTCTCTTCATTCCGTCGCTCCTGCAAGGCCAGCTCTGTCTCTAGATTCAACACCTGAGCTTCAATCGCCTGAACCTTCGCTTCACTGGCACTCAGTTGCGCCAGATCGCCATCAATTTGGGTCTGCAGCTGGTCACGGCTCTGAATACTGGCAAAGTTACCCAACTGGGTCAGCCGAACCAATTCCTTGTGAGTGAGGTTCAGTCGTGACTGGATCGCTCGCTGCTGGCTTACCTCTGACGCCACCTGGGCATGCTGGGCGTCAATCTGATAGCTCAACGCCCGAGACTTACCGTTACTCTCCCAGTCCGCAAGACTATAAATGGGCTGACCACGCGCAACGCGCTGATTATGCGCAACATAAATCTGATCTATCTGATGAAACTGGTTGATGCCTAGTAATGGTCCCAACACCGCATGAGGCGCCTTGACCGTCGCCGAATCGGTAAAATCCACCGGAGCCAAATGGCGAGAGGTAGTCAACAAACCAAGCGCCAATAACGCGCCAATTGCGGTACTCCAAAAACCCGTTTTTAGGTTCCAAGGCAATATGTTCAGCTTGACCAGCAACCAGACGATCAGGATATAGGGCAGCAGGATCTCTTTCATGATGCCTCCCCCTCATGACGGCCACGTCGAATACCATGGCCGATAATAAGGCTCATCCGCTCGCTCAGCACATCCCAACGGGCAAAGGCGATGATGACGGCAAGCACCCACCAGGTCTTGTCGATAAACAGTCCGCACAAGGAGAGCGCAAACACCAGGGTGATATGCACCGACTCAGACACCTTGGCACGATGCACAGCGATCTCATGCAGTTGCCACAGCAGATAGACCAGATAGAGGACCACATAGAGAGTGATCACAGTAATCACCCCCATAAAGATCTCGGAATCAAGCAGTACCATGATGGCTGGCAAAGCATGGTTGAACCTGGTCGCCTCAATTGGATAGATGTGGGCACCTTTCGAGAAGAAGACAACCAGAGCGACCGTGACCAATATAAACGTCAGGCGCCAAAGCCACCGCGCTAACGCAGAGGTTGATTGTGATGACATTTGATGTTGTTCCTTGAGTAACGGATGAGCAAACAAGTGGACCTCACGAGCCACCCAGCTAATAACGCGCCGGATCGGCGCGACGGGCAGGATGGAGAAGCCCCCAATCAGTGAAGGCTTGCAAGGCTCACAACTCAGAACTGGTGTTGCACACCGATGTTGAAGAAGTTCAGGTAGCTGTTGTTGTAGCTGCCGGACAAGTGCGGGCGACCGATCCCGTCCTGATCCACCGGCATATCACCCAGCCAGGCCAGGGTATAGCTGGCTTCCACCTTGGTGGCTGGGCTCAACTGATAACTGGCCCCCAGACCCCAGCGCCAACCAGAACCCACTGGAAGCATCACAGTACGGTACTCATCACTCACTGCACTACTGTCATAGCCGATTCCGCTGCTCAAACGCAGTGCAGGGGTGACATCAACCTGTGCCCCCAGGCTGGCATGCCATGTATCCTTGTAATTCATATCAATGGTTTGGCTGCCCATGACAGATGCCACACCGATATCGCCAAAACGGGACCACTGCTGCCAGTTGGCACTGGCCAGCAAGGCCCACTGGTCGTTGAGCTGGTGATAGCCACTTAGTGTGATGGTCTGCGGAATCATGATCTCGACCCCTAGACCTGCCACATCAGCACGTGGGAAGAGCTGATCTTCCAGCTCCCACTTCAGTTCGGAGAAGTAGCTCAAGCCGATACGGGAGTGCTGATCCAGCTCGTAAAGTACCCCGAAGGAGGCGCCATACGCCCAGTCGCTGTTGGAGAATTCCCGCCCTTCCCCCATCCCGGACGTCAGATCCACAGAGGCTTCCAGCGAACCATTCATGGCGATCAGGCTGGCTCCCACCGACCAATTTGAGTCAATGCGGTACGCCAGACTCGGAGCAAAGGCGATGCCGGTCAGCTTGGCCGACTGGGTATAACCACGACCATCCCAGCCATCGCCATAATCGATACCCAGACCGTGACTGCCAAAGACACCGATACCTGCGACCCATTGATCGTCGATGGCATGAGTCAGATAGAGGCTGCCGAGCGGCGCGGTCTGCAGGGCATTTCCACCGTTGTTACCGCCGTTGTCCAGATCCAGCTCAAGGTCGCCGTATACCACACCGCCATTGACCTGCAACTGGGTACCTTCCAGTTTGGTCATACCGGCCGGGTTGCTTGCGATAGTATCTGCCCCTTGGGCACGGGCGGCAGACCCTGCGTTGGCCAGCGCACTGTTGGCAGTGCTGGTCTCGTATAGGGCAAGGCCGCCAGCCATGGCTGATGGACTCAGCAAAGCGGCAAGCATCAGCGACAGCTGTCGTGGCTGCATTTAAATACTCCTGAATAGTGAACATGGTGAGCACCCGGCAAGGTGTGCTGCTCAAAAACACGGTTTGACTCTTTGATTGTCAGCATCCGGGAGACCTGCGGCTTTATACTGCTCGCTCATGGCGTCACGGGATGGATAAGGTCGGCAAACACTCCTGCCGCAGTCATTTATGCCGGAGCAAAAGAGTGAACCATCACGCCATCGTGGTAACTGACAGGGGGCATCCTAACGGGATGAGGGGCATGCTTCATTAGGGTTGGGCATACGCAATGGTTAAGCATTGCTTAAATATCCTTCCCCCAACACAACACCTCTATTACATCACCGGCGCCATTGACCTTCACCTCGTGGCAAGGTTTACAGTCCAGCCATCTGCTCCCGAAGGATGCTCGGATTGTCACTCACCCAGCTTGCTGCAAGATTGCCCTCTGTTGCTATGGCCCGGCTATTGCTGGCGCTGCTGCTCGTCTGCAATCTGACCCTCTGCATCAGCTGGCATAGTTCTCCCCTCTCCTCCGAGCCGACCCCAAGCAGCGCCCAGTCGATGGTGATGTTCGATTCATCCATGACGATGGCGGATGGCGATATCTCTCATGCAATGCCCGCTATGGATCACCCGGGCGATGTCATGGCCCTCTCCTGCCATCAGGGAGGCGAGGGGTCAGCCATGGGCGATAAGTGCCAAATGCAGACCGGCGTCAATGCTCTCTCCTTCGGCGCGATGGCTCTGCTGGGTGTATTGGTCGCCCTGCTGATCTTCCCCCTGCTGCTTGGCAACAACGTCGCAGCGTCACTGCTTGATAACTGGTTGCGGGATCCCTTCCTGCGCTCGCGCGGTACTCACCCTCCCTCCTGGCCACGCCGACATCTGATGCTGTCGGTGTTACGCCACTAGAAACTCCTTCTCTTGCGGCACAGGCAAGCTTTAACTTGCCCGTTTCCTGCCGCCTTGCCTGACCCTGTGCCCCGGCCAAACCGGTCCGCTCACAGGGAGCCGTGCGCACTGATACAGCTGCGCCCCGTTTGCCGCCAGCCCCTTTGGTGATGCCTTGCACCTCACCCGACCGGCGGCCTGCAAAAGAGAAGACGTATTATGTCACCAGCCCACTTTTCACCGTCCAAGGTTGCTGCCTTTGCGGGCGCCTTATCCTCCTGCACTTTCTGCATGCAGATCCGCGCCGGAGACCAGTCATGAACAAGACCGTCCTGATGTCGGCCCTGCTACTTGCCCTTGGAGCTGGTGGCGGCTACTGGGCCGCCAAACAGACCTCCGATGGCGCAAGCGCCAAAGAGAAGACGCCCCTTTACTGGGTCAATCCCATGGATCCCCGCGACAAGCGCGACGGCCCGGCCAAGGACAACATGGGGATGGACTTTATCCCCGTCTATGAGGAACAAAAAAACGGCTCGCCGGGCACAGTCACCATCAGCCCCGAGATCCAGCAGAACCTGGGGGTGCGGCTGGCTAAGGTCGAGCGACTGCCTATCCACCAGCAGATCGAGACGGTGGGCTATGTCGGGTATGACGAGGATCGGCTGGAGGCGATCAACGCCCGCATGGCGGGCTGGATCCGCACCCTCGCCATCAAGAGTGAAGGGCAGCAGGTGAGCAAGGGGAGCCTTATTTACGAGCTCTACGCACCGGATCTGGTCAACGCCCAGCACGAATACCTGCTCGCTCTCAACACCGCCAACCCGCTGCTGCTGCGCGCTGCCGAGGGCAAGCTCAAGTCCCTGCAGGTACCGGCAGATCAAATCTCAGCCCTCAAGCGCAGCCGTCAGGTGCGCGAAACCATCAGCATTTACGCCCCCAGCAGCGGTTATGTCTCCGAGCTCAAGGTGCGCGAGGGCCAGTATGTTGAGCCCGCTGCGGCGCTCTTTAACATCAGCACCCTCAAGCAGGTGTGGGTCAGTGCCGAGGTGTTCGAGCGCCAGGCCGCCCAGCTGAAGGTGGGGGACCCGGTCACCATGACTCTCGACTATGCCCCCGGTCGCAGTTGGCAAGGTAAGGTGGATTACCTCTACCCGACACTGGACGCAGCTACCCGCACCCTCAAGGTGCGGCTGCGCTTTGACAACCCGGACGAGTTTTTGAAACCCAATATGTTTGCCAAGGTGAGCATTCGCACCGGGCAGAGAGAGCCGCAATTGGTGGTGCCGAGCGAAGCGGTGATCCGCACCGGCAGTCAGGATCGGCTGGTGCTGGCGTTGGGGGATGGCAACTTCAAGTCGGTCGCCGTCACTCTCGGCCCCCAGTTTGGCGACAAGGTTGCCATCAAGGCAGGGGTAGAGGCTGGGGATAACATCGTCAGCTCGGCCCAGTTCCTGCTCGACTCCGAGTCGGCCATCGATTCGGACTTCCAGCGCATGACGGCAGTGCGCCCCGCCCAGGTGTGGACCCAGGGCGAGGTTGAAAGCATCGATCTGGCCAACCGTACCCTGATGATCTCCCACCAGCCCATCCCCGAGTGGCAGTGGCCCGCCATGGAGATGGAGTTCACCGTCGCCGACGGGGTCGATATCAGCAAGCTGGTCGAGGGGCAGACCCTGCACCTGCAGGTAATGCAGGAGGGGGATGAGTACCGCATCACCACCATCCATCAGGAGAAGGCCCCGACAAGCGGCCATGCTCTTGAGCAGGCAAAAGATGAGATGGAAGGGATGGGCCATAGCCAGCACAATATGGGAGCCAAGCCATGATCCCCTCGATTATTCGCTGGTCCATCGGCAACCGCTTTCTGGTGCTGCTTTTGACCCTCATGCTCACCGCTTGGGGGCTCTGGTCAGTGAAGCAGACCCCGGTGGACGCCCTGCCGGATCTCTCCGACGTGCAGGTGATCATCAAGACCTCCTACCCGGGCCAAGCGCCCCAGGTGGTGGAGGATCAGGTGACCTACCCGCTCACCACCGCCATGCTGGCGGTGCCGGGGGCCACCACAGTACGCGGCTACTCCTTCTTCGGCGACTCCTTCGTCTATGTGCTGTTTGACGACAGCACAGATCTTTACTGGGCCCGCGCCCGGGTGCTGGAGTACCTAAGCCAGGTTGCGCCCAACCTGCCCGCCTCCGCCCGCCCCCAGCTCGGCCCCGATGCCACCGGGGTGGGTTGGGTCTATCAGTACGCGCTGGTGGACAAGACTGGCAAGCATGACCTCAGCCAGCTCACCTCCCTGCAGAACTGGTTCCTCAAGTACGAGTTGCAGACGGTGGAGGGGGTCTCCGAAGTCGCCACCGTCGGTGGCATGGTGCGCCAGTATCAGGTGCGGGTCGATCCGGACAAGCTACGCGCATACGGTATCCCGCTCTCCCTTATCGAGACCGCCATCAAGCAGGGCAATCAGGAGACCGGCGCCTCCGTCATCGAGATGGCGGAAGCGGAGTACATGGTGCGCTCCAACGGTTACCTCAAAAGCATCGAGGATCTGAAGCAGATCCCGCTCGGCACCACGGTACGCGGTGCCCCGCTGCTGCTGGGTGATGTGGCGGATGTGGTCACCGGCCCCCAGATGCGGCGCGGCATTGCCGAGCTCAACGGCGAAGGTGAAGTGGTGGGCGGCATCATAGTCATGCGCTACGGCGAGAATGCCCAGCACACCATCGACGGGGTCAAGGCGCGACTGGCGGAGCTGAAAAGCAGCCTGCCAGAGGGGGTGGAGATCGTCACCGTGTACGATCGATCCGACCTTATCCAGCGTGCCATCGACAACCTCTCCGGCAAGCTGGTGGAGGAGTTCGCGGTGGTGGTGCTGGTCTGCCTCGCCTTCCTGTTCCACCTGCGCTCGTCGCTGGTGGTGGTCATCTCCTTGCCCATCGCCATCCTGACCGCCTTTATCGTGATGCACCTGCAGGGGATCAACGCCAACATCATGTCGCTGGGGGGCATCGCCATCGCCATCGGCGCCATGGTGGATGGCGCCATCGTGATGATCGAGAACGTCCACAAGCATATGGAGCGGGAGGCGCTCACCGACAAGAACCGCTGGCGCATCATCACCGAGGCGAGCATCGAGGTGGGGCCCGCCATTTTCTTCTCCCTGCTGATCATCACCATCAGCTTCCTGCCGGTGTTCGCGCTGGAGGCGCAGGAGGGGCGGATGTTCCACCCCCTCGCCTACACCAAGACCTATGCCATGGCGGCCGCGGCCGGGCTCGCCATCACGCTGGTGCCGGTGATCATGGGCTACTTCATCCGTGGCAAGGTGCTGGCGGAGCAGGCCAATCCGCTCAACCGCTGGCTGAGTCAGGGCTATGTGCCTTTGCTCAAGGCCGTGCTGGCGCGCCCGAAAACCACCCTGGCCATCGCCGCCGTGGTGACGGTGGCGGGCTTCTGGCCGCTCAAGTATCTGGGCTCCGAGTTCATACCGCCGCTCGATGAGGGGGACATCATGTATATGCCCACCACCGCGGCCAATATCTCGGTGGGCAAGGCGCGGGAGATTTTGCAGCAGACCGACAAG
Organism: Aeromonas sp. R4-2; assembly: GCF_040908295.1. Taxonomy (NCBI): domain Bacteria; kingdom Pseudomonadati; phylum Pseudomonadota; class Gammaproteobacteria; order Aeromonadales; family Aeromonadaceae; genus Aeromonas; species Aeromonas sp. R4-2. Next base: position 186,081 of record NZ_JBFODL010000007.1, read on the forward strand.
CTCATTCGCACCGTGCCCGAGGTGCAGAACGTGTTCGGCAAGGCGGGGCGCGCCGAATCGGCCACCGACCCCGCCGATCTGGTGATGATGGAGACCAGCATCCAGCTCAAGCCCCGGGATCAGTGGCGCCCCGGCATGACCCCGGAGAAGCTCAAAGAGGAGCTCGACTCCCTCATCCGCTTCCCCGGCCTCACCAACGCCTGGGTGCCCCCCATCAAGACCCGCATCGACATGCTTGCCACCGGTATCAAGACCCCGGTCGGCATCAAGATAGCGGGGCCGGATCTCAAGGTGATCCAGCAACTCGGCCAACAGCTCGAACAGATCGTTGGCAAGGTGGAGGGCGCCTCATCGGTCTACGCCGAGCGGGTGGCGGGTGGCCGCTACGTCAAGGTGGATATCGACCGGCTCAAAGCGGCCCGCTATGGCCTCAACATCGCCGATGTACAGGCGGTGCTCGCCACCGCAGTGGGCGGCATGGAGGTTGGCCAGACCATCGAGGGGCGCGAACGCTATCCCATCAACCTGCGCTACCCCCAGAGCTATCGCGATTCTGTAGCCAGCTTGGAGCTGCTGCCGGTGGTGACTCCGAGCGGTGCGCGCATCGCGCTGGCGGATGTAGCCCGGGTCTACATCAGCGATGAAGCCCCCATGCTGCGCAGTGAAAACGCGCGGCTCAACGGCTGGGTCTACGTCGATATTCGCGGCCGCGATATCGGCTCCTTCGTCGATGAGGCCAAAGCCGAGGTGGGCAAGCAGCTGGTGCTGCCGGCGGGCTACGCCCTCACCTGGTCTGGCCAATACGAGTACATGGAACGGGCCAAGGCGCGCCTCGCCTACGTGGTGCCGCTGACGGTCGCCATTATCGTGCTGCTGCTCTATCTGGCGTTTCGCCGCGTTCAGGAGGTGCTGCTCATTCTCACCACCTTGCCGCTGGCGGTGGTGGGGGGGATCTGGACCCTCTGGCTGCTCGACTTCAACCTCTCGGTGGCGGTCGGGGTGGGCTTTATCGCTCTGGCGGGGGTGGCGGTAGAGACCGGCGTCTTGATGCTGGTCTACCTCAACCATGCCTGGGATGACCTGGTGGCCAGTGGCAAGCCGGACAAGGCGGGTCTGCACCGGGCGGTGATCCACGGCGCCGCCCTGCGCCTACGCCCCAAGATGATGACGGTGGTCACCATCATCGCTGGCCTCTTGCCCATCATGTGGAGCCACGGCACCGGATCCGAGGTGATGCAGCGCATCGCCGCCCCCATGATCGGCGGCATGGTGAGCGCGCTGGTGCTGACCCTCTTGGTGCTGCCCGCCGCCTACTACCTGTGGCGCAGCCGGCACCTGGGCGCGACCGAGCACCAACCCGCCGGCTAACCCGGTGGCTGCGCCCTTTTTGACAACCAAGAATCTGAATCAACGACGAGGAAACACCATGAACTACAAGACGCTGACCCTGACATTGCTGCTTGGCCTTGCCACCCAGACCAACCTGCAAGCCGAAGAGATGATGCACCATGAAGGGCACGAGATGAGCCAGACGGGTGAGATGAACGAACAGGCCGCAATGGTGATGACCAAGGGGGTCATTACCCGCCTCGATGAGGGGAGCGGCAAAGTCGGCATCAAGCACGAGGCGATCGAGAATCTCAAGATGCCCGCCATGACCATGGTCTTTCGAGTGGCAGATCCGGCCCAGCTCAAAGGGCTCAAGGTGGGGGATGCCATCCACTTTCATGCCGAAAGCCAGAGCGGCAAGCTCACAGTAACAGCCATCCAGCCGCAATAAACGGCTCTGGCTCGCCGAAAAGGTCACGATAGACAGTGACAACGCAAGAGGGAGGCATCAGCCTCCCTCTTCTATTGGTTAACCGCTAGTGTGCAGTGGCACTCAGCTGCGGGTTGCCAGCAACTGCTCCACATCCTCGATCACCTTGAGGGCCGCCTGCGGGCCGCCGCTGGAGGTCCAAAGCGACCCGTCCACGGCGCCAAAGCGCTTGGCCTTGATCACCGGCAACTGCTGGAACGCCGGGGTCTGCTCCGCCTGACGCATGGCATCCACCGCATCACCGCTGGCGCTCAGAGTGCCGACCACCAGCCAGTCAGCATCCAGCAAGTTGAGGGACTCCAGACTCAGCGCCGGTGAGTGGGGTGCGCCAGTACCCTGCTGCTTGCTTGGGCGTACCAGCCCCATCGACTCCACTACGCTGCTGGCAAAGGTGCCCTGATACATAAAGCTCGGCCCCTTGGGGTTCCAGCGCACGATGCTGATGCTCTCCCCCTGATGCTTGGCCAGCTTGCTGCGAGCCTGAGTCAGCCGCTCGGCATACTGCAGCAAGAAAGTATCCCCTTGCTGGTCACGGTTGAGGGTGTGGGCGGTACGGCGGAAGCTATCCTGCCACGGCTCACCCCACTTGCTGGTCACCACGGTCGGCGCGATCTCCCCCAGCAAGGTCAACAGCTCGGGACGGGTCTGGCCGGTCAGGATAAGGTCGGGCTCCAGCGCAATCAGCGACTCCAGATTGGGGCTGTCGAGATCGCCGATCACCTGGATACCCATGCCCGCCTTGTTAAGCAAATAGCGGGGCAAGGTAGGTTGGCCACGGCCATTGACGGCGCCGATGGGGGTCAGCCCCAGGGTCAGGGTGCTGTCGAGTTCGAGCTCGCTCAGCACCACCACCCGCGTTGGCTGGACTGGCACCTGCACCTTCTGGCCAAACGCATCGGTCACTTCACGCATCTCCTGCGCCTGAACCAGCGGCGCGGCCAGCATCAGGATGGCTGCTGCCAGGGCTGCAAAACGCTTCATCATCTCACTCCTTCTCGTTGCACGGCCCGGATAATCGGCCGCGTGAATACACTCGGTGGGCCCACAGAGCAGGCCCATATGACTCAACTCGCCGAACGCAGGGTGCGGCCATGTTCGTGGCGACGGGGCACGATAATGGGCGCCCCATCGCCGGGGGCATGCAGAATGTCAACACTGGTCTGGTAGAGCCGGTCGATTAGATCCTTGGTCACCACCTCCCGGGCCGGGCCCATGGCAGCAATGGTCCCCTCGCCGATGGCGATCAGCTCGTCACAGTAGCGGGCCGCCATCGCCAGATCGTGGATCACCAGCAGCACGGTTTTGCCCTCGGCGGTGATGCGATGGATCGCCTCCATCACCTCGGTCTGGTGACCGATATCGAGGGCACTGGTGGGCTCGTCGAGCAGCACCATGTCGCTGTCCTGGGCCAGGATCATCGCCAGCCAGGCCCGCTGTGCCTGCCCGCCGGAGAGGGACGCTGCGCTCTGCTGCCAGATGCTTTCAAGCTGCATCCGCTCGCAGGCAATACGCACCATGCGGGCATCCTCCTCGCCCCACTGATTGAACCAACCCTGATGAGGGTGGCGGCCATACTGCACCAACTGCTCCACCAGAATGCCGGCAGGCAGGGTCGGCCGCTGGGGCAGATAGGCGAGCTCCCGCGCCAGCCCCTTCATGGGGTAGCTGGCGAGCGGCTTGCCCTTAAGCAGGATCTCGCCGCGTTGGGCTTTCATCTGGCCGGATAACAGCTTGAGCAGGGTCGATTTGCCGCAACCGTTGGGGCCGACGATCCCCACCAGCTTGCCCCTCGGCACGCTGAAAGAGATGTCTCGCAAAATGGGGGTCTGCTGATAGGCGAAATGGAGGCGATTTACGGTGAGCGTCATCAGTCAGCCCTCTGGCGATCGTTAACAAGAAGAAACAGCAGCAACAGGCCGCCGAGAATGCGGGTCATGATACCGGTCGCCACCTCGTGGGGGCTGGCCAGCACCCGGACCAGGGTATCGCTGGCAAGCAGCAGCAGGGCGCCGCTAAGCGCCGCCAGCCAGAGCGGCACCACCCGGTCTTTCACCAGCCAAGAGGCAAGAATGGGGGCCGCCATGGCGATAAAGACCACGGGGCCGCCGATGGCGGTGCCGAGCGCCGCCACCAGAATGGCCTGCGCCAAAACGCCCAGTTGCACCCGATCGCCGTTGACGCCAAGCCCTCTGGCCATCTCGGGACCAAAGCGCAGCACCGCCAGCGAGCGGGAGAGATAGACGATCCAGGGGCAGAGGAGCAGCAACAGGATGGCGATGGGGGTGATGGTGCTGTAACCCACGGCGATAAAGCTGCCCATATTCCACAGATAGAGGGAGCTCAGGTGCAGCAAAGCCTGGGTGGACATCACAAACTGGCCGAGCGCCTCGAACAGCTCGGAGAGGCCGATGCCGATCACCACGAACAGATAGCCCTGCTCACCCGGTTTGCGGCAGAGGGCATAGAGCACCAGCGCCGCGAAGATGGCGCCGATAGGTGCCGCCCACCAGGGCCAGCTGCCCACAGTCAGGTAGAGGGAGAATACAATGATGGCCAGAGAGGCGCCGTTGTTGACCCCCACCATATCGGGTGTGGCCAGCCGATTGCGCACCAGAGTCTGCACCAGACAGCCGGAGAGCCCCATGGCGGCCCCCGCCACCACCACCCCAAGGATGCGCGGCAGCCGGATCTTGAACAGGGTGAGCTGTTCAAGCCGTGTCCCCTCCCCCAGCAAGGTGTTGACCACCCCGGCCAAGCCAAGCTTGCCGCCGCCAACGCTCAGGGCCAGCAGAGCAAGCGCCAGCAACGCCATGGCCAGCAGAGCCAGCCAGCGCCAGCTTGGCAGATGGATCAGCAAAGAGCGGTTGCCGGCCCGCAGGCAGAGCATATCGGTAGGTGTACGCATCAGCCCCTCACTTGACGGTCAGCAGGGTACGAAAGCCCCCGCGATGAACGATGGCGATCAGCACAGGCGCACCGATCAGGGCCAGAATGACGCCATTGGGCAGCTCGAACGGCTGGATCAGCCAGCGCGCCAGAATGTCGGCCAACAGCAGAAACAGCATGCCGAACAGAGCGGAGAAACAGACCTGCACCGACAGCTTTACCGGTTCCACCAGTCGGCCACAGTAGGCGGCCAGAAAACCGACAAAGCCGATGGGGCCGGCGATGGCGATGGCACTGGCGGTAAACAGGGTGGCGGCCAACAGCACGCCAATTCGCACCCGGTTTGGGCGGATCCCCAGCGCCTGGGCCTGACTGTCCCCCATCTGCATCAGGGTCAGCTGGCGACAGAGCAGCAAGGTGATGACAAACGCCGCCAGCACGAAGGGCAGTACGGCTATGATGGCATCGAGATTGGCCGCCGACAGGGAGCCGAGGTTCCAGAAGCGGTACTGCTCCAGCACCATCTTGTTGGAGAGCAGCAAAAAGCTGGAGAGACCACCGAAGGTGGCGGAGAGCGCCACCCCGACCAGAATCAGCTTGAGGGGGTTGGAGCGGCCAATCATCATGCCAAGCCCCAGCACAATCACGTTGCCGAGCAGCGCACCGAGTCCGGCCCAGAGCAGATAGCCGTAGGCGGACTCCACCCCGAACCAGGTAAGCCCCACCACCAGCGCAAAGACGGCCCCGGCGTTGACCCCGAGCAGGCCGGGTTCCGCCAGCGGGTTGCGGGTCGCGCTCTGCAACAAGGAGGCCGCCAGAGATAAAGAGGCGCCGACCACCATGGCGCAGAGGGTGCGCGGCAGTCGCAAGGTATTGAGCACCATGGCGAGCTTCTCGTCACTCGCCCAAGGCGCGTCACCCATCAGGTAGCTGAGCACTTCGCGGGCACCATAGACGCCCGCACCGGTGGCGAGCGAGAGGCAAAACAGCGTGCAGAGAAGGAACAATGCCAGCCAGAACAGAGGGGTCTGGTACTTAACCACCCTTTACGACTCCTTGCGTTGGGTCTGACAACATGCAGCCAAACCGACGTGAAAACAGGGCGCTCTTGTGTCAACGGAAATAAAAACGCCGCCCGGACGAATACCCGGACGGCGCAATACTAAATGCAAATCATTTTTATTTGCAAGTGTGAGTCAGGTATTCTTTCGCATCCGCTTAATTATCCATCACATCATGACGGGTCTGGTGATAGGCCTCTTCACTCTTGCCCCGGCGCCAGTACGGCACGGCGTAGAGTGACTGGCGATCCACCTCGAGCACGGAACGAAAATGGCGGCGCAGCGGCAGCACCAGCGCCTCTTCCCCACCCAGCCAGAAGAAGCCACCATCGCGCACCAGCGGCAGAGCAATCACATGCTCCAGCAGGCCGCTGGACTCGGGCTCGCCGACAAACCAGTGACAGCGCACCCCGACCGGTAGTGTCAACGGCTGAGCATCGGCCTGATCTGGCACCAGAATCGCAATTTCCCCTCTGGCATCGGCAGGCATCACCTCATACATCGCCATGATGGCGGGCAAGGCGGTGAGATCCCCCACCAGGCAGTAGTGATCGGCCGGTTGCAGCATGGGGTTGGGGCCACCCGGCCCGGAGAGGATCACCTTCTCTCCCGGCTTGGCATGGGTGGCAAAGGCGCTGGCGGGCCCGCCGTCACCGTGCAGCACGAAGTCGATATCAATTTCCTGCTCATCACGGCGAAACGCGCGGATGGTGTAGGTGCGGATAACCGGCTTGTCCGCCGGGTCACTCCAGCGCGGGCCGCTCGGGGTCATTGCAGGCAGCACCGGCTCTACCTGATGGGGCTGGGCCAGCATCACCTTGATATGGGCCCCACCGCAGGTAAAGGGATAGTCAGCCAACTCGCTGCCACCAAAGGTGATGCGACGCAAATGGGGGGTGATCTGGGTGATAGCTTTGACAGTCAGCAGACGGGGACGATTGGGAGGCAGAGATGGGGACACAATGAGGCTCCTCGTTGAGTGTGTCGCCCATGCTACATGCAAATAGGAATCACTATCAAATAAGATTATTTCTCGTCTAATAGCTATAAGCTGGATTCAAACATCCCCAACCACTCGCGTCCACACCCCAATCCAGAAATAGGCTTTATGCACGCTAGCTCCATGATTGGACAAAGAAAGCCGCCGGACAACGCCACTGTTACAAAGGGTTCCATTTGCTTATTTCGACCATAGTTTTTCGAGATCAAATTTTATTTCCTAATAAGTTTCCTATCCTTAGTGAAGCAGTTAATGTAAGCACAGGATGCCAAACAGGATTGTATGATGGATGACCAGATCCTGATTATTGATGATGACGATCTCTCCCTCCCCGACGCACAGCAAGCGGGCTGGAAGGTGATGATTGTTGACGATGAGCCTGAAGTGCATCGCATCACCAAAATCACCTTGAACAAATTCGAGTTTGACAATCGCCCCATCGATTTTCTGCATGCCTATTCCGCGGCACAGGCCAAGGAGTTGCTGGCCACCACCCCGGACGTTGCTCTGTTGCTGCTGGATGTGGTGATGGAGGTCGACCACGCCGGCCTCGATGTCGTCAAATACGTCCGTGAAGATCTGCAAAACAAGATGGTACGCATCGTGTTGCGTACCGGCCAGCCCGGCCAGGCGCCGGAAGATGACGTGGTCACCAACTACGACATCAACGACTACAAGGATAAAACCGAGCTCACCTCCCAGAAGCTGCGTACCCTGCTGCGGGCCAGCCTGCGATCCTATCGGGATATCCGCACCCTGGAGAGTAACCGTCAGGGGCTGGAAAAAGTCATCGAAGCCTCCAAGGGGATCTTTGAGAAACGGGCGTTGCGCCAGTTTGTCGAAGGCGCCCAGGAGCAGCTCAGCGCCCTGCTCCATCTGGGGGAAACCCAGATATACGACGTCAAGCAATACGCCTATGAGGTGAAGGATCAAGTATTGGAGCCCCTGCTCCCCGGCCATCCCGCCATGCTCCTCACGGACGCGCCGGAGATCCTGCGCCAGGCTATGAGCAAGCGCAGCAATGTCTATAACGCCACCCAGATGGTGCTCTACTGTCAGAATCCGCGCCACCACCTGCTGTTCCACATCGAGACCACCCGCCAGCTCAGCCAGATCGATACCAGTCTGCTGACACTGTTTACCGAAAACATCATAGTGGCGCTGGAGAATATCCGGCTCAATGAGGTTATCGCCGACAACCAGCGGGAGATCATCTATCGCATCGGCGAACTGGTCGAAACCCGTTCAAAAGAGTCAGGACTGCACGTCAAACGGGTCGCGCTCTATACCGAACAATTCTGCCACCTGATGGGCATGAGCGAAGAGCAGAGCGAGCTGGTGAAACGTGCCTCGCCGCTCCATGACATTGGCAAGGTGGGAATTCCCGATGCCATCTTGCACAAGCCGGGCAAGCTGACACCGGAGGAGTGGGAGATCATGAAAACCCACGCCCAGCTCGGGCAGGATATGCTCTCCGGCAGCGATCTGGCGCTGTTTCAGATTGGAGCCACCATCGCTGGCAATCACCATGAGAAGTGGAATGGCAGTGGCTATCCCCGCGGTTTGAAGGGGGCCGATATTCCGCTGGAGGGGCGGATTGTGGCGCTGGCTGACGTGTTCGATGCTCTGGGTTCGGATCGCTGCTACAAGAAGGCGTGGCCGCTGGACAAGGTGCTGGCCCTGATTGAAGAGGAGAAGGGGCAGCATTTCGACCCCCAGCTGGTCGAGCTGATGATGGCCAATCTGGACAAGTTCCTCGAGATCCGCGAGCAGAACAAGGATGTCTATATCGGCGAACACTGATAGCCAGCTTGTTCTGTTTATGAACTAAAAAAAACCGCCCTGCTTATCAGGGCGGTTTTTTTTCTCTGGCATCACGCCACTTCAGTACGAGGGTTACTGCTCTGGCAGATTGAGATCCAGCTTGGCAGCAGGTTGTCCGGCTTGCTGATTCTCGGCCTGCGCAGCGGCCAGAGCACGCTTCAGGGCACGCCGTTTTTGTATCACCACAAACCCGACCCCACCCAATACCGCCAGCAGCACACCACCACCCGCCAATGCCCAGATCAGCCAGCCCATTTCCTCCTCTGCCGGAGCTTCATGGATCGCCTCGGCACTGGAGGCCGGTGCGGCGGCCGACACCACCGCTACAGGAGGCGGCGGTGGCGGGAAGACATTGAAGGTTTTCACCGGCAACTCGATTTTCAGCTCACGGCCGAGGCGAGTGGTGCCATAGAGGGTTGCTTTCACCTCATGCTGACCGACCTCCTTGATGTTGGAGAGATCGATATCAAGCTTGGGATCGCTGGCGATCTCGCTGAACTCGTAGAGGCCGCCCACATTGCTGGTCACACTCCCCTTGACCACCACGGAAGCGGGATCCAGCTCATCACGGTCGATTAGCAGTGAGAGCTTGGCACCGAGCTCATCCGAAGGCGGCGACAAGTTATAGCTGAACGGGTAGGGGTAAAGCAGTACATCCTGATAACGGGCACGGACAAACACCTGATTGCCCGTACTGAACATGGCGCGGTACTTGCCACCGGGAATATCCTGCAGCGTCACTTCCGCCGTCATGATGCCATCGCCTGGCACCTCATCTAGCCCCTTGCCATCATCGCGATAGTGGCCAAGTACTTGATCCAGCACGACCTCTTTCTTATCGGCATCGCTGAACGATTGCAGCTTGACGGTCATGCCAAGATCAGAGAGATAGTATTTATCTTTCGGCGGCTGACCATTGATCAGCAACCACGCCTTGAGCTTGACCACCTCCCCCTGATAGAGCTGCATCGGCAGGGCGGCGATATCGAGCCGGATATCGGAGAGAATGCGCACCCGGTTATCGGGATCCACATCGCCAATCGCCTGCCAGGGGCCCGGCATGGGATTGCGCAGGGTAATGAGATCATGCTCCGGCAACGCCAGCCAACCCACATCTGCGGGTTTGACCTTGCCCACGTAAAGCTTGCTGCCATCGGGGCGAACCAGGATCACGGACGGGGTACCCGGCTTGCGCTTGATGATGAAGGTGATCTCCTTCACGCCGTAATCGATGCGAAAGCGGTTATCCAGTAGCGGAATATCGGAGGGAGCAAATACCTCGGTTGCCGTCGCCCCCAGCGAGAGCAACAACAGCAGACCGGCACACCACTTGCTCATTGCCGCCACAGACAACTTCCTCCCTTCTTCTGTACCAGATCCAGTCTCGCCTCGTGCAGGGCCTGAACCTCGGTGCTGGCACGCACCACCTTGAGGGCGGGTCGGTTGCTCTCCAACCTGCGAATGCTGGTGTCCTGATTGCTTTCGTTTTCGTTGCTCTCGGTGGCCAGATTGAGTTTGGTCTGGCCGCCGGTCATCAACAGATAGACGTCAGCCAGGATCTCCGCATCGAGCAAAGCCCCGTGCAGGGTACGGTGGGAGTTGTCGATACCGTAACGATCGCAGAGCACATCCAGGTTGTTGCGCTTGCCGGGGAAGAGATCCCGCGCCATCGCCAGGGTATCTGTGATGGTGCAGATATCCGCCGTCTTGAAGTTGAGTCCGAGCTTGCTGAACTCGTAGTCCATGAAGCTCACGTCAAACGGTGCGTTGTGAGCGATCAGTTCGGCGCCGCGAATGAACTCGAGGAACTCGTCGGCGATCTGGCTGAACGACGGTTTGTCACGCAGGAACTCGTCGGTAATACCGTGCACCTGGATCGCTTCCGGGTCGACCAGACGATCAGGCTTGATATAGACGTGATAGTGGTTACCGGTCAGCTTGCGGTTGATCACCTCCACACAGCCGATTTCGATAATGCGGTGCCCCAGATAGACAGGGCCACCCGCCGTATTCATACCTGTGGTTTCAGTATCCAGAATGATCTGGCGATTCAGTTGGGGTGTGTTCATGATCCAATCTATGTCAAACTTCGGCTTTACTTACTCGCTAGTTTACCCCAAGCCTCATGTTAAAACAGATTGATTGCTCATGTTAAAACAGATTGATGTCTATACCGACGGCTCCTGCCTCGGCAATCCGGGCCCGGGTGGTTACGGGGCCGTGATGGTCTACGGCAAGCACCGCAAAGAGATTTCCGCCGGATTCAAGTTGACCACCAATAACCGGATGGAGCTGATGGCCGCCATCATGGGGCTGCGTACCCTCAACGAACCGTGCAAGGTGCGCCTCACTACCGACAGCCAGTATGTCCGCCAGGGGATCACCCAGTGGATCATCGGCTGGAAGAAGAAAGGGTGGATGACCGCCAACCGGCAACCGGTCAAAAACGTCGATCTCTGGAAGGAGCTGGATGCGGAAGTGGGTCGCCACCAGATTGAGTGGCTCTGGGTGAAGGGTCACTCCGGCCACCCGGAGAACGAACGGTGCGACGAGCTGGCCAGAGAGGCCGCCTGCGGCAAGGATCTGGCCGAGGATACCGGCTACCAGCCCTGACGGGCCATTCCCGGTGTGGCGAGGGACTTTGGCAGTTGCCAGCGCCGCCGCACCGGGATCAGTGGAAAGCGCCGTTTACGGGCCGCAATCACGTATACCGATGCAAATGCCCTGCAATAATCCCGCCCGATACTCTCCCGCCACCAACTGTGCCAGCTCTGTTTCCCCATAAACGAGTAACCGAAACGCTCGTCGAACATCACCTCGCATCCCAGCAGATGCAGCCAGTCCGTCACCCGCCCCGGGGTGAACATCCGTGCCGACCAGGGCATTCTGCGCCGCAAGAACGGCACACAGTGACCGATCCCGACCAGACTCATGGGGTTATAACCACTGATGATCAGCCAGCCATCGTCGGTCAGCACCCTTTCGGCTTCGCGCAACACCTGATGAGGATCGGCAGAGAAATCGAGGCAGTGGGCCAGCAGGCAGGCATCGACGCTGCCGGTCCGCACCGGCAGATCGAGGGGATCGCCATACATGTCGAGCAGCCGCCCGCCGGGGGCGACACCGATCTGGTGACGAATGGAGGAGCGTTTGCAGGAGAGTTCGGCGCTCAGAGCGCCAATTTTCAGCAGATGATACCCAAACAGATTGGGACACCAGTTGTCGAGCCGCTCCTGGATCTCGGCCGCCACCCAGTCCCCCATAGGCAATGCAGACCAGCTGGTCGGGATCTCGATTTGTTGTTCGGTACGTGCCACCTGCATAATAGGGCTCAACTCGGGGTTTCGAACGCCATCCTGTTATATAAGATACCCTCCCTAAAGAGAAGCAGACTCATGTATCCAGTGATCACAGTTCCAGCCTTTAATGACAACTACATCTGGTTGATCCGCCACGAAAATCACTGTCTGGTGGTCGATCCGGGCGATGCCGCACCCGTGCTGGAGCGGCTCGAGGCATTGGGGCTGGTGCTCGATGCCATCCTGCTGACCCATCACCATCACGACCATGTCGGGGGTGTCACCGACCTGCTTGCCCACTTCCCCCACGCCCGGCTCTATGGCCCCAAACTTGACCCGATGCCGGATCACCACGGTCAGTGGCTGGAAGATGGCGATCAGATCAACTGGCACGGCCTCGCCCTCGAGGTGATCCATGTGCCCGGGCACACTCGCGGCCACATCGCCTACCACGGTAACGGCATGCTGTTTTGTGGCGATACCCTCTTCTCGGCCGGTTGTGGCCGCCTGTTTGAAGGGACGCCGGAGCAGATGTACCACTCGCTGCAACGACTCGCCGCCCTGCCCGATGAGACACTCATTTATTGTGCCCACGAGTACACCCTCTCCAACCTGCGTTTTGCCTATGCGGTCGAGCCGGACAACCCGGCGATCCGCCGCCAGATCGGGCTGATCAGCAAACTGCGGCAACAAGGACTGCCAAGCCTGCCAACCCGGCTGGGTGACGAACGCACTTTCAACATTTTTCTGCGCTGCGAACAGGATTCAGTGAAATTTTCTGCTGAAAAACATGGACTAAAATGCGTGGAAAATCCGGTAGATACCTTCACCATCCTGCGTCAGTGGAAGGACGTTTTTTGAACAAACCTTGATCAGGGGGCCATTGCCCCTTATGATGCGAGCTGTTTTTCCTAAAAATGACCGGAACGAGATGAAGGTACGAACGGCCTTATTGGCAGCGCTGTTGCTCAGCGGCTGCCAAAACCTGAGCCATCAGGATGACCGGGCGCTAACGGCAATCGAGCCGATCAAGTCCCCCCAGGTCAAGAAAAAAGCGCATAAAAAACACTCTTCCCATTTCCTGTTTGGCGATGAACAGCTGGACGAAATGGAAGAGACGGACAATCTGTGGGTGCGTATCAGCGATGATATGCAACTGGAAACTCCGGACAACCCGCGCATCCGCCAGCAACGTGAGTGGCTGTTGCGCAATGATAAGCATCTGGCGACCATTGCCAGCCGGGCTGAACCCTACCTCTATCTGATGGTAGAGGAGATTGAACGGCGTGAGCTGCCAATGGAGCTTATTACTGTCCCGATGATCGAAAGCATGTTTGATCCCCATGCCCGATCCCGCAGCAATGCCGTCGGACTCTGGCAGTTTGTGCCAGCGACAGGCAGAAACTTCGGTCTGCGCCACGACAACTGGTATGACGGACGGCGCGATGTGCTGGCCTCCACCAATGCGGCGCTCGACTATCTGGAGTACCTGAACCGCTTCTTTGACGGTGACTGGCTGCAAACGCTGGCCGCCTACAATGCCGGTGAAGGACGGGTGCGCAACGCCATCCAGCGTAACCAGCGCGCAGGCAAGCCGACCGACTACTGGTCGCTCGATCTGCCCCGCGAAACCCGGATGTATGTGCCCAAGATCCTCGCCATGGCTGACATGATCAGCAATGCGGACAAGTACAATATCCAGTTGCCGGTGCTCGCCAACGAGCCGAAGCTGCGAGTGGTGGAGACCGGCAGTCAGATCGATCTGAATGTGGCCGCCCAACTGGCAGGTCTGCGCACGTCACAGCTCAAGGAGGTCAATCCGGCCCTGAGCCGTGGCGTGATGTCGCCCCGTGGCCCTTACCGCCTGCTGGTACCGGTAGAATATGCCGATACCCTGGAGCTGGCACTGGCCGATCTGCCCAAGAGCGAGCGTATTCGTACCCGCTCCTATCAGGTCACCAGTGGCGATACCCTGTCGCGCATCGCCCAGAATCATGGCGTCAGCGTGAACGAGCTGAAGCTGGCCAACAATCTGCGCAGCAACAACCTGCGTCGCGGTCAGCAACTGGTGATCCCGACCCACGGTCAGGTCAGCAGCAAGGCCAGCTCCGCCAGCAAACCGCAACAGCTGGCAAGCCGTGGCAGCAGCCAGAAGGCCAAAGTCAGTTACAAGGTGCGCTCGGGTGACAACCTGTGGAGCATCAGCCAGGCACACGGCGTCTCCCACGAAGAGCTCGCCAGGTGGAACGGTCTGAATGCCAAGTCGGCGCTCAAACCAGGCATGAAGCTGGTGGTCTATCCCAAGCAAGGGAAGAAGAGCGACAAATCGATGGTGTATCAGGTTCGCCGTGGCGACTCCATCTCCTCCATCGCGGCTCGCTTCCAGGTGGCCATCAACGATGTGATGCGCTGGAATCAGCTGGATAAAGGGGATTACCTCAAGCCCGGTCAGGAGCTGACCCTGTTTGTGAAGAACAACAGCTAAGCCTCACCGCTTGAACCCGATAAAAAACGGGGCCAGTCATCTGACTGGCCCCGTTTTTTATTACTGCGGCTAACCGCTGCAGTGTCTGAACCGCCGACTAAAACAATGGCTTGGCGCCACCTGCGGATGCATCACCGCTCTGCAGGCAAAACTATCACCGCTATTCCCAGAGCCTTGTCGGCACCACCATCAGCACGGTGCGCTGACCGATCGCCACGTTGGCATTGGGGAAGACCACCGCCTCACGCGGCTTCTCGACTGTGTAACGCAGCTCACCATCCTCGGCCAGCACGAAACCTTGGGGGAATTCGGTGAAGTTGTCCACATCGCTGGCGAACAGGAAGCGAAAGTCCGCCGATTTTTTGGTGATCACCCGATCGATGGCAAACAGGGTGAAATCATCCGCCCGCCACGGCTCCAGCGCCACCTCATCCTGAGTGACCAGCTCCTGCAGCGCTTGGCGGGTTTCGATAAAGCGGGTCATATCGTTCTCGCCAAACGGGCGCACCTTGCCCAACTCCACCGTAAAGGCGTGGGCACCATGCTGGCGGGAGCTGTAGTAGCTGAAGGTCGTAGTCGGGCTGGCGGAGAGCAGAATGGTGCGCACCCCGCAGGCGCCGAGGAACTGCACCTGCTCGCGGCAGTGGGGCCGCTCATGGGGAAAGGGGTAGACGGCAAACTTCTCGTGGCGCGAGCCGCGAATGGCGGTGTGCAGGTCGTAGTGGTAGCGGGGACGAGCCGGATCGGCAAAGAAGCGGCTCACAAACTGCTCGAGGCGCATGGCGCGGATCCGCTCCCGATTGCAGAGCCCCTCCCCCTTGCTGTGTGCTCCGGAGAAGAGCCGGTTCATGTTCTCCTCCACCTCCCGCAGCCCCAGATTCATCGCCGCCGGATTGCCAAACAGGAACAGCACCCGATGGCGGGCGCTCAGCTCGCCTGAGAGCAGACGACTCAGCAGCTGGTTGCAGATCTCGATGGGAGCGGTCTCGTTGCCGTGGATGCCGCAGGAGAGGACGATATCCTTGCGTCCTCCCGGCTGGTCGTCCGTGCCACTAGCAGGCTCCAGACAGAGCACGCCCGTATCCCAGACGCTGACCCGCGCACCATCGGGCAGGGCAAATTCAAAGGGCTCAAGCTGCCACTCATGGCTGCGGGTCAAGGCCAAAAAATCGTGCTGGGGAATCATCCGTCTCACCCTCTCGCTCTGGAATACTATGGCCGGATTATACGCAAGGCATCGCGGCTTAAAATCGTTTTTTAAACAAATTCAAACATTAACGATACAAGTGTGATAACAATCGAACGATGACAGCAATGACAGTAGCGATATGGAATAAAGAGGATAGGAAAAAGGATCAATAAATAACGGGGGGAAACGGGGGGAGGATAAAACAGACAATGACAGACCAGGCGGCTGGTCCCCACAGGGGCAGAACAGCAAACGACTCAGCAGAAAAACAAGGCATCCATGCCCGGCTGATCAACCACGCCAGAACGGCTTGGTGGTCTCTTGATAACGGTCAGCTTCGTTCAGGCCGATGTCTTTGAGCAGGTACTCGGGCAGCTCGGAGAGCTGGCGACGGCTGCGGCTGCGCTCCAGCCAGGTCAGAACGGTCATTTTAACGCGAGCAACCAGATTCAATTGGCTGGAATGCTGGTAACCGGTTTCGGTATAAGTCATGTTGGCCATGATGTGGCTCCTCTGAATATTTGTTTACGCACTGGGCTTTATTTGATGCGCAAAGCTTAGTCAGGGAGTCAGACCGACTCAATTGACGAATTTTGATACGTTACATTAGGAAAACTAATAGTAAAAAGCTGACTGATACAATTTTAATTGTTTGATTTATAAAGAATAATTAAATCACCATTCGACCATCAACGGCCCGCAGCATATTGTGCTGCATGGCACCCATCTATATATGCATTTTACTGCTTTACATATGCAGGGATGGACAAGGTGTGAACAACTGGCAACAGCGGAGTTACACATTGTTGTTAATTTAATGATCTTGTGACGATCTTTATTTAACACAATGAAACATAAATAAAACCAGCACCGCATCCCCATTCAGAGGCGCACATTGCCCCCTACTCAAAGTGCCTCTTGGCACTCTAACAGCATGCTGGTATGTTTATTTATACAGTGTTTTTGCTACCCGCAGCGATGTCATACCTGATGTCGTCAACAGCGGGTCAGACCACAGGATCATCGATGGATACCTTTACCCCGACCGCCGCCCTGCGCCAACAGATGGCCGCCATTGAAGCCTCTCTCAACCAGCTGGCCGATCTGCTTGGCCAGCTCGAGCTGCAGGAGGCTCATGTCTATCCCCTCCCCCCGGTTGCACAGGGGGAAGAGCACGACCCGATCGAGCAAATTGAGGTGGGCTATCTCAACGGTGAAGCCGCGCTGGCGGCCACTCTCGCCGCCTATCGGGACCACAGCGCCCGCCCCGGCTGCTCCACCAAGGCGACTCATCGGCTGCCCGGCTGGTTGCGCTTTCCTGCCGCCACAGCCCCCTTGCTGCAACCGCTGATCGACCAAATCAACCAGCACAAACTCGATTTCAAAGCGCTGGTGCAGCAGGCGGGGGGACGGGACGAGAAGTTCGAGCTGGTACATACCGCCCTGCCCGGGGTGATCACTCTGCAGGTCTACCGCAAACTGACCCTGCTGGCGGGGGAGCTGCAATCCCTCGGCTTTACCTGGGCCGACAAGCAGACCATCAATCGCCTCAGTCGCGAGCAGGTGCTTGAGATGCTGGAGCGCAGCCGCCGCTACATACCGGCCCTCTCCAACAACGAGGAGTGGAGCAAGATGGTGGATCAGGAGGTGTACGACATTCGCCGCCTACCTGCCGATGCCGAGCTGCGGATCCGCCGCCCGGTCAAGACCCACCCGATGATCAACCTGCTCTGGCTGGAGCGCACCCCGCGCAAGCAGCAGATCAAGGCGAGCCTGCCTCTGCTGCTCTGCTCCGATACCCCGCCCGCGGTCACTCATCTGGGCAACTATCCCCCCAAGAGCCGGCAGGCGCGGCGGGATCGCAAGATTGGCGGTGAACCCATCATCGAGCGGCTGCACCTCTATCTCTATCAGGGGTGACTGGATCAGGAATAGCTGGGCCGCCTTGCCGCGATAAACGAAGTATCCCGCATCAGCACCCCAAATAAGAAAGGGGAGAACATCCTGGATGTTCTCCCCTTGTCTGTATCGATAGGCGGTATGGAAGGCGGCGTCGCCAATCAGCCCATCAGCAGGGCCCGCAGGCTCTCCACATCCAGCCCGCGCACCTCGGACTGGCCACTCAGCAGGCCATCGGCCAGCGCCCGCTTCTCGTCGTGCAGAGCGACGATCTTCTCCTCCACCGTCTGCTCGCACACCAGCCGGTACACGGTCACCGGCTGGGTCTGGCCCATCCGGTGCGCCCGATCGCTCGCCTGATCTTCCACCGCCGGGTTCCACCAGGGATCGAGGTGCAGCACGGTATCGGCCTGGGTGAGGTTGAGGCCGGTCCCCCCTGCCTTGAGGCTGATGAGGAACAGCGGCACCGCCTCATGACGAAAACGCAGGATGGAGTCCTGACGGGACTTGGCAGAGCAGCCCCCATCCAGATAGCAGTAGTCCCAGGACTTCTGCTCGATACGGGCCCGCAACAGACTCAGCAGATCGACGAACTGGCTGAACACCAGCACCCGATGACCGCCGTCGATCGCCTCTTCCAGCAGGGCCATCGCCTCATCCAGCTTGCTGCTGGTCTGCGACCACTCGGGCATCACCAGCTCCGGCGAGCAGCAGAGACGGCGCAGCCGGGTCAGGCCACTCAGCACATGCATCAGGGCGCGGCCATCGGCGCTTTGCACCTGCTGCACCACTTCACGCCGGGTCGCCTCGTAGAGCTGACGCTCCTCGGGGGAGAGGCTGATGTGGTGAATGATCTCGGTCTTGTCCGGCAGCTCGGTCAACACCTGCTGCTTGAGACGACGCAGGATAAAGGGGCTGATCACCGCCCGCAGCAGCGCCATGTGCTGGGGATCCTTGACCGCCTTGCCAAAACGACGCTTGAACTCGCCAAGGCTGCCGAGCAGCCCCGGGTTGATAAAGGTAAAAAGGCTCCACAGCTCCCCCAGATGGTTCTCGATGGGAGTGCCGGAGAGGGCGAGGCGAAAATCGCCGTCGAGCTGGAACAGCAGCTTGGCACGCTGGGTACCGGCGTTTTTGATCTGCTGCGCCTCATCTAGCACCATGGAAGACCAACGGCGGGACTTGAGCGCCTCCGCCAGGCTGCCAAGCATGCCGTAGTTGATGAGGATCACCTGACCGGCCTTGGCCTCGCGAATAATCCCCTCCCGCTCGGCCGGGTTCTCGAACACCACCACATCCAGTTCGGGGGCAAAACGGGTCACCTCCTCCTGCCAGTTGGTGACCACTGACTTGGGCACCACCACCAGCGCAGGGCCAAGGTGCTGGCGCATCCGCAGCACGATAAGCGCCTGCAGCGTCTTGCCCAGACCCATGTCATCGGCCAGACAGGCACCAAAACCGTGATGGGCCAGGGTCGCCATCCAGCGCACCCCCTCTTTCTGATAGTCCCGCAGGGAGGTAAGCAGCTCGTCCGGGCAATCGACCTCCTGCTGCCACTCCTGCTGAAGGGATTGCCACGCAGCATCCCCTTCGGTGGTAATGACCGAGAGCAGGCGAGTCAGGGGATAGGCCAGCTTGTTGTTGATGCGCTGCTCTTCATCGAGCATGGCCCCCAGCATGGTGAGCCGCTCCACCAGCTTGTCGCTCAGCATCAGGCTGGTCTTCTCGTCGAGCTGAACGGTGCGCTGGCCCGGGGTCATCTGGCGCAGAATAAGGCGCAGATCGAGGATCTGGTGCTCATCAAGCGCCAGTGCCCCTTCGACCTGGAACCAGTCCTGCCGCCGCTCGATGCGCAGGCTCAAAGCCGCTTCATCAAGGCTCTTGAGGCGAGCGCTGTCCTGATGCCAGTGAATGACCACACCGGCATCCACCAGCTCGGGCAGGGCATTGACCAGCGCCAGCGCCTGCTCCCCCTGCAGCAGCCACTCGCTGCCGGGCAGGCCGATGGGCAATTGATTGCGCAGCAACTGGGCCTGCCCCTTCTCGGCCCCGAGATCCCGCTGCCAGTAGTGGTACGCCTTGATCCCCTGCCGCACGATCGCCTCCCCCTTGCCAAGGGGCTGGGGCGGCAGATCCTCAAAACGGGTCACCAGCTTGACCGACAGCTGACCATCCTGCCAATCCAGTTGCACCGAAGGAATGCCCGGCCAGGGAGCCAGTTCGGCGTTGCCGCTAAGCCCCGCAACCTGACTGTGCCAGGGCAACTCGGGAATGGCGTCCAGGGTGCGTTGCAGCTCGGCCAGCCCCTCGGCGGGCAGCAGCGGGATGGATTCGAGCGCTGGCAAGCGGTCGAGCAGCGGCTGCGGGGTGAGGATGAGCTGCCACAGGTCCTGCGCCAGCGGCATGATATGGGCCCCGCGGGCGGCCGCATCGGGGCAGAGCTGCGCACTCATCCCCTGTTCGGTGGCCACCACCTGCAGCAGGGGGGCGCTGATGGCCAGTTGCAGCTTTTGCCCCTTGGCGTTGAACAAACGGGGGTGATCGGCCAGCGGCGCCCAGACATCCCGCGGCAGTCGTCCCATCACCCGTGGCAGGGTGCGGACCAGCGCCCAGTCATGCTCGTCGAGCATGGCGGCATACTGGGTAGAGAGCAGGGCCGGATCGACCCGGCGACCGGCGGTCCACTCCCCCTTGGTACTCAGCTTCTGGATCTTGCACTCCAGCTCGGGGCCGTCGGCATGGAGCAGCCACACCAACCGCTCCTGCGGCTTGCGCACGCCACTGGAGCGTCCCAGCCCCTGCAACCAGTTGAGCCAGCTGGCAGAGGCCGCGGTTTTGTCCTCGTCCCCGTCATCATCCTGCTCGTCACTGCCCTCTTGCGCACTCTCCTCACTACCGCGCAGTTGGCACAGGGGTGCCCCTTTGGCCACCTCGCCCAACAAGATGCGCAGCAGATCCTGACAAAAGGCCATCAGGCGATGATGGGGTTCGGCATCGAGCAGATGGGAGAGATCCCACTTGTGCAACATGGCCACCTGCGGGCTCTGGGCACCGTGACGGGCCAGCGCGCAGAGATCGAGCCAGAGATAGCCCCAGTGGAGCTCCTCCACCGGCAACTGCAGGGTATCGAACAGGCCGACCGCCTGACCGTGGCGATCGCCCGCCCACTGGCTGAGCAGGTCGGCAAGCAGGGGGAACTGGCCAGTCAGGCTGCGCTGCCACTTCTTGCGCTGTTCGCTGGCGATGACGGGATCGGCCTGCTGCAACCAGCCAAGCCAGAGCAGGGCGCTGAATGAACGGGGCCACTGGCCCGCCTCGCCCTCATCGGTTGCCTGCCACTGGCCCAGCGCGGTGAGCAGTCGCTCGCCAAGCGGGCCGCTCTGGCTCTGCTGGGCCAGCGCCTGCAGGGCTGGCCAGCCGGGGGCGGCATCCTGGTCCTCGCCGGTTGGCGATGTGCTCTCGCCATCCCCGCAGAGCCAGCGCCACTCCGCCTCGAACGCTTTGGCGCGGGCCTGCACCTCGGGGGCGCAGCGCACCAGCGCATTGGCCAGCGGCCAGCGCTCTTCATAGGGGGCATCGAGCAAGAGTTGCAGCGAGAAGTGCTCCAGCAACATTTGCTGCCAGGCGGGGCTGGAGCCCGCCAGCAACTGGTGAGCGTCCGGGGTATCGAGCAGGGCCAGCAGATCGCTGGCCGAGAAATAGGTGGGGATCTCCCCCGCTTTGCCGCGACAGAGCTCGCGCACCACCGCATGGGTGAGATCCTGCCCGGTCAATGAGGGCACCCGGCTCCAGTCCGGCGCCGGGCAGAGACCGGCACGCACTCCCAGAATCAGCGCCAGCGTCCCTTCGGCGGTCAGGCTCCACTGCTGCTCCCCGCGCAATCTGACTAGCCCCACATCCTGCAGTCGGGTCAGTTTATCGATCAGGGCATGGCCTATCGCCAGTTGTTCTTGCAGCAAACGGGTACTGGCAACGCGCTGCAATTGCAGGGTGGCGAGCAGGGCATAACTATCCGAAGAGAGGGTGGACGCAGACATCAAGACTCACGGGCAAGTGCAAAAGCGGAATTTTAACGGTAAAGCGCCAGCGGCTCGACCCTTTACCGTGAAATAACTCAAAAAAAAAACGGCCATCCATGATGACCGTCGAAAGTAACGAAGGAAATAGCCGGATCATCCGGTTACCTCCCACAGCGGGAAAATCGGGAGCGCTAGCCCCTAATTCGTGGAGCCAATGCTAGAGGTTGGCGCCCGAAAAAGCTTTGAAGCGGATCACAGTTGAAAAGGATTTCTGAAAACGGTTTCAATTTTTAGCGGCAAAAAACCATGATTTCGCGCCAAATGAGCCATGTCCAAATCCCTCCTGCTCACCCGGCACAAGCAGTAGAAAACCCTATAACGGTCGCTTGTCGAACGCCCCTGTGCGGGCAGCTGTCAGCTGTATAGCTTCATCAGAACCTGCCGCCCGCAGGCTAGGTTTCAGGGCAACCGGACATGGCCGAGATGGGCCAGGAGAGCACGAATCGGCTCCCTCCCCGTCCGGTAGATTGGCAAACCGCGCTGCCGCCGTGGGCCTCGGCAATCGCCTTGACCACGGCGAGCCCAAGTCCGCTGCCGCCGCTCTTGCGCGAGCGTGACGGATCTCCGCGACGAAACGCATCGAAGATACAGGCGGCGATCTCCTCGCTGATGCCTGGCCCCTCATCTTCCACACTCAGGACGCACACACTCTCCGAGCGATACAGCCGCACGGTCAGCAGGCCCGGCAGCGCGTGCTTCTGGGCATTTTCCAACAGCGCCATCAGAGCCTGACGGATACGAAACAGATCGCAGCAGACATGAAGTTCGCTATCGAGCTCCCGCTGCAACACAAATCCGCTCGCCGCCAGAGGGCTGGCAAACGCCTCAAGCACCACGGCAAGCTCGTCGGCCAGCCTGACCTCGGCCCGCTGCAACTCCAGATGACCGCTGTCGTTGAGGCTCAATACCCGCAAATCCTCGATCAGGTGATTGAGCCCCTCCACCTGGCGCAGCAATCCCTCGAAGAGTTCGCTGCTGGGAGGAAATACCCCTTCGGCCAGCCCCTGCAAACGGCCGCGCAAAATGGTCACCGGAGTGCGCAACTCGTGGGCGATGGCGGCATTCCAGAACTCCCGCTCGCGGGTCATGCTCTGCAGCCGCTCGGCCATGGCGTTGAAGTCGCGCACCAGTTGCGCCGTCTCCCCGATCGCCTGCTCATCCTCCGGCACACGGGCATCGAGTTTGCCCTCGGCCACCTCGCGCAGGCTGGTTGCCACCGAGTTGAGGGGAGTCAGGATGCGGCGAGAGAGGCGCACCGCCACGTACAGCGCCATCCCCAATGCAATGAGAATGGTAGAGCCGATCCATAACATCTCGACTCTGGAGGGCACCCAGGTCTCGGAGATGCTGCCCGGCACAAACGCCACGGCAATGCCATAAAACACATAGGTGCCGATCACCGCGAGGGAGATGATACCAAGCGTCATCAGGCCCAGAGAGCGGATGATCTGCCTGCGAAGGCCGGGCGCCGATTTCATGCATCGCCCCCGAAGCGATAGCCAACGCCCCAGACACTGACGGGGACCCCCTGAATGCCGTGTGCCTCCAGTTTTTTGCGCAACTTGCTGATGTGGCTATCCACCGTACGCTCCTGGGTATCCCCCTCCGGCAAGCAGTGAGTCAGCAGTTCGGCGCGGCTGAACACCCGTTTCGGCGCCCGCATCAAAGAGGCGAGCAACTTGAACTCGGTCAGGGTCAGCTCCAGCACCTGCTGCTGGTCATCGCGGAAAATGCTGGCCTCGTGGCTCTCCAGATCGATCTGAAACTGGCCGACCCGCAACACGTTCGCCGTGGCAGGCTTTACGGCTCGGGTGCGCCTGAGCACGGCCTGCACTCGCGCCACCACTTCGGCCGGATTGAAGGGTTTGACCACGTAGTCATCCGCCCCCATGCGCAGCCCCATCAGCTTGTCGAGATCCTGATCGAGGGCGGTCAGCATGATCACCGGCGTGTCGCCGCGCGCCCGGATCTCGCTGAGCACCTGCCAGCCATCCAGTTGCGGCATCTGCACATCCAGCAGCAGGAGATCGGGTTTGAATGCCTGATGCATAGCCAGCGCTTCACGGCCATCGGCGGCGTGCAGGGAGCGCAAGCCATGACGTTGCAGGTAAGCGGCGAGGATGTCGGCGATCTCGGCTTCATCCTCTGCAATCAGAACCAGTGACTGGCCCGCCGGGCTGGCGGAAGCATTGAGATGGGACATAGTCGGACTCGAAAAAAGGTGGCGTTGAACTTTATCATCGCCTCCATGGATTCTCCACAAAGCCTCGAATCATTCGCAATAGCCCCTCGCCATAATGGCCGCTCGATGCACTCTCCGGCCACATCACACCGGAGAGACGGTTTAACGAGGTGAGTGGATGATGTTTGTAAAACAGCGGTATGCGGGCGCCCTGCTCGCCGTCATTGCCGCATTCGGGTTGGCGGGTTGCGATGTCGCGCCGCAAGAGCAGGAGGCACCCGCCCCTCCTCAGGTGTCGGTGCTGACTCTGACTGGTCGGGAGCTGGTCATCAGCGAGGATCTGCCCGCCCGGGTGGCGGCACTGCGCAGCGCCGACATTCGCGCCCAGATTAGCGGCATCGTACAGCGCCGCCTGTTCGAGCAGGGCGCCGAGATCAGCTCAGGCACAGTGCTGTTCCAGATAAACCCGGCCCCCTTCAAGGCCGATGTCGACAGCGCCGCCGCCGCATTGCAACGGGCTGAGGCCGTGCTGGCCCGCGCCCGCATCCAGATTGACCGCCTGAAGCCGCTGCTGCGCACCGACGCCATCAGCCGCCAGACCTATGACGATGCGGTCTCCCAGCGGGATCAGGCGGCCGCCGATGTGGCCCAGGCCAGGGCGACCCTGGCCCGGCACCAGCTGAACCTGCAATTTGCCAGCGTGGAGGCCCCCATCTCTGGGCGCATCGATCAGGCGCTGGTGAGTGAAGGGGCCCTGGTGTCGCCCACCGATGCCACCCCCATGGCCAGGATCCAGCAGATTGATAAGGTCTACGTCGATGTGCGTCAACCGGCCTCGGCGCTGGAATCCATGCGCCAGCAGGCTGGCTCAACGGCACCGGAACTGGCGGTGGAGATCCTCGGCAGCAATGGCACACCGCTGGGGATGCAGGGGCACATCCTCTTCTCCGGTATCGAGGTCGATGCCGGAACCGGCGACGTGCTGCTGCGGGTGCTGGTGGATAACCCTGAGCGGCGCCTGTTGCCCGGCCTCTATGTGCAGGCGCGCATCCCCCGTGCCCGCTATGCCAACGCCCTGACCGTGCCCCAGCAGGCGGTAGTTCACACCTCGGGTCAGACCAGCGTGTGGGTGGTGGATGGCCAGGGGCTGGCACAGCTGGTTCCGGTCAACACCGCTGAACTGGTGAATAACCAGTACCGCATCGCGTCCGGGCTCAGTGCCGGGCAACAGGTGGTGATCGAAGGGATCGACCGTCTGACACCGGGGGTTCAGGTCACAGCTTCCCCCTGGCAACCACCCGCCGTCAGCCAACCGGCTGACGGTGGCATTCGCTGAATCGGAGAGTTATCCATGCCGCAGTTTTTTATCCATCGCCCGGTGTTTGCCTGGGTGATCGCCCTGTTCATCGTGCTGGCAGGGGTCATCGCCATCCCCAAGCTCCCCATCTCCCGCTATCCCTCGGTGGCGCCGGTGTCGGTGACCCTCTATGCCACCTATCCGGGCGCCACGCCGCAGACCCTGAACGATGCGGTGGTGAGCCTTATCGAGCGCGAGCTGTCGGGAGTGAAGAGCCTGCTCTACTTCGAGTCCTCGGTGGACGCCTCGGGCAGCGCGCAGATCACTGCTACCTTCAAGCCGGGCACCGATCCGGAGCTGGCCCAGATGGACGTGCAAAACCGCATCAAGGCGGTCGAACCTCGCTTGCCACAAGCGGTGCGGCAAACCGGCCTGCAGGTGGAGTCCGCCTCATCCGGCTTTCTGATGATGGTCGGCATGACCTCACCGGATGGCCGCTTCGATGAGGTTGCCCTCAACGACTACATGGCACGCAATATTGTGCAGGAGCTGCGCCGTATCGACGGGGTAGGACGAGTGCAGCTGTTTGGCGCCGAGCAGGCCATGCGCATCTGGGTCGATCCGGCCAAACTCGCCGCCTACGGGCTGACCATCGGCGAGGTGGCGCAGGCCATCGAGCAGCAGAACATCCAGATTGCACCGGGACGCCTCGGTGATGAACCCGCCCTGCCGGGGCAACGCCTGACGGTTCCCCTCACGGTTCAAGGGCAGCTGACGACCCCCGAGGCATTCGCCGCCATCGTGCTGCGAGCCGGTGGTGATGGCGCCAAGCTGGTGCTGGGTGATGTCGCCCGGGTCGAGCTGGGGGCGCAATCCTACGCCTTTTCCAACCGGGAGAACGGCGTGGCCGCCACCAGCGCCGCCATCCAGCTCTCCCTCGGCGCCAACGCCGTGCGTACCGCAGATGCGGTGCGCACCCGTCTCGCCCAGCTCGCTCCCACCCTGCCGGCAGGCATGGCCTATTCGATCCCGTTTGACTCGGCCCCCTTCGTCAAGGTCTCCATCGAAAAGGTGATCCACACCCTGCTGGAAGCCATGGTGCTGGTGTTTCTGGTGATGTTTCTCTTCCTGCAGAACCTGCGCTACACCCTGATCCCGGCCATCGTCGCCCCCATCGCTCTGCTTGGCACCTTCGCGGTGATGCTGCTGGCCGGTTTTTCGATCAACTCCCTCACCATGTTCGGCATGGTGCTGGCCATCGGCATCATAGTCGACGACGCCATCGTGGTGGTGGAGAACGTCGAGCGCCTGATGGCCACCCGTGGGCTGTCGCCCCGGGAGGCGACGTCGCAAGCCATGAAGGAGATCACCGGAGCGGTGATCGGCATCACCTTGGTGCTCACGGCGGTGTTCCTCCCCATGGCGTTTGGCAGCGGCTCGGTGGGGGTCATCTACCAGCAGTTCACCCTGTCGATGGCGGTGTCGATCCTCATTTCGGCCTTCCTCGCCCTGACCCTGACGCCTGCGCTCTGCGCCACCTTGCTGCGTCCGGTCAGTCCGGATCATCATGAAAAGCGCGGCTTTTTCGGTACCTTCAACCGGGGTTTCGAGCGGTTCACGGCGGGTTACGGTGCGCGGGTAACCCGGCTGGTCGGGCGCAGCGGACGGATGATGGCAACCTTTGCCGCCCTCTGCGCCGTGCTGGCCATCGCCGCCGCCCAGCTGCCCTCCTCTTTCCTGCCGGACGAGGATCAGGGCTACTTCATGACCTCCATCCAGTTGCCAACCGGCGCCACCAGCGAGCGTACTCTTGAGGTGGTCAAGGCCTTCGAAGCTCACGTCGCCTCTCGCGAGGTGCTGGACACCAACCTGGTGGTGCAGGGCTTCAGCTTCTCCGGCGCAGGCCCCAATGCCGCCATGGCCTTCACCATGCTCAAAGATTGGGATCAGCGTCATGGCGCCACGGCAGCCGAAGAGGCAGAGCTGGCACAAGCGGCTATGGCAAACATTCCTGAAGGCACGGTAATGAGTCTGCTGCCGCCCGCCATCGACGAGCTGGGCACCGCCTCCGGCTTCACCCTGTTCCTGCAAGACAGGGCCAATAGGGGGGAAGCCGCGCTGCTGGCCGCTCAGGCCCAACTGCTGGAACTGGCCGCCAAAAGCCAGGTAGTCAGTGATGTGTATCCCGACAATCTGCCTCCCGGCGAGAGCATTCACCTCGAGATCAACCGACAGAAGGCTGAAGCCATGGGACTCTCGTTCGCCAGCGTAAGCAGTACCCTGTCGGCCGCAATGGGGTCGCTCTACGTCAACGACTTCCCCAACGGTGGGCACATGCAGCAGGTCATTCTGCAGGCCGACGCATCGGCGCGCATGCAGCTCGATGACGTGCTCGGCCTGCGGGTGCGCAATGCCAGCGGCGGCATGGTCCCCTTGCGGGAGGTGGTGACACCGGAATGGCGCGAATCGCCGCAACAGATGATGCGCTTCGATGGCTTCCCTGCCGTGCGTATTGCCGGAGGGGCAGCGCCCGGCATCTCCAGCGGAGCGGCGATGGCGGAGATGGAGCGTCTGGTGGCGCAATTGCCGCCAGGCTTCGCATTGGCCTGGACGGGACAGTCGTTGCAAGAGCGCCAGTCGGCCGAGCAGGCCCCCCTGCTGATGCTGCTGTCGGCGCTGGTGGTCTTCCTGGTGCTGGCGGCACTCTATGAAAGCTGGTCGATCCCGCTCTCGGTGATGCTGGTGGTGCCTCTGGGCCTGCTCGGTGCCGTCGCGGCCGTGATGCTGCGCGGCATGCCCAACGACGTCTTCTTTAAAGTAGGCATGATCACCATCATCGGTCTATCGGCCAAGAATGCCATCCTCATCGTGGAGTTTGCGCGCCAGTTGCACAGTGAAGGACGCTCGCTGCTTGATGCAGCTGTCACTGCTGCCCGCCTGCGCCTGCGCCCCATTCTGATGACCTCGCTGGCCTTCACCCTCGGGGTGGTGCCGCTGATGCTCGCCAGTGGCGCCAGCGCGGAGACCCAGCACGCCATTGGCACCGGCGTGTTTGGCGGCATGATCAGCGGCACCCTGCTGGCCATCTTCTTCGTACCGGTCTTTTTTGTCTTCATCATCGGGGCGCAGCAGCGTCTGCACTCCTGGCAGGCACGGCGAACATCCAACAGCATGGCTCCGGCTCGATGACCACAGATACACAGGCGGCTGGATAGTCCCTCAGCACATCACCAAAAGAAAAAGCCCAACCTGCGAAACAGGTTGGGCTTGGTATGTGGCGGAGAGACAGGGATTCGAACCCTGGGTGGCATTGCTGCCACAATTGATTTCGAGTCAATCCCGTTCGGCCACTCCGGCATCTCTCCGTGGGGAGAGAGTTTTACCCAAGCTGGGCCGAGGATGCAATAAAAATTTCTTAGATATCAAATGGCTGAATCAGCTATCTGGGAGCAGGCTCACAATGCGGCGCGTGCTGTTCGCGTTGCGAGGCCACTCTTGTATGGCCCTGTATCCACCCGCTCGCACACCCGGCCATTATCCATATCGTGATATTCACCCATTGCCATGAGGCGTCTCTTTTTCCTGCTTGGCGCTCAAATTTATGGGTGATGCCGATTTTCGCAGGTTTCCTATGTATCCCCACATCATTGCGAGTGCGCGGCAAGCTGGTAATCATGGGCTGATTGAGGAACAATCGCGCCATTCTGGCGGCTGTGTTGATGATGTTCCGCCCCGATTGAACTGATGGATCTTCTTATGCGATTGCCGAAACTCAAGCCCCTACCCTTAACGCCCGCCCTTTCCATGCTGCTGGCAGCGATCCTGCTCTGCGCGGCGCCGGCAGAGGCCAAACGCTACCCGCTGCCACCAGCCGGGAGTCGCCTCATCGGTGAGCTGGAGGATTACATCATCCAGCAGAATGAGCATCTGGAGCTGGTTGGCAAAAATACACAAATTGGATTTTTGGCGCTGCTTGAGGCAAATCCGGGTGTAGATCCCTATTTACCCAAGCCGGGTACCCGCTTAACGCTGCCCACCCAGATGCTGCTGCCTGATGTGCCTCGCGAAGGGATCGTCATCAATCTGCCCGAACTGCGCCTCTACTACTTCCCCAAAGGGAAGAATGAGGTCATCGTGCTGCCCATCGGGATTGGCGATATCGGCCGCGAAACACCCGAGATGACCACCACCGTCATCGAGAAGAATCCCAACCCGACCTGGGTACCCGGCCCCATGGTGCGCAAATCCTGGCTGGAGCAAAAAGGGATCACCCTGCCCGCCGTGGTGCCCCCCGGCCCGGAGAATCCCCTTGGCAAGTTCGCCATGCGCCTTGGTTATGGCAAACGCGACTACCTGATCCACGGCACCAACAAGGATTTTGGCGTTGGCCTGCGGGTGAGTGCAGGCTGCATCCGGCTGCGACCTGACGATATTGAGGCCCTGTTCAAGATTGTGCCGATTGGCACGTCGGTGCGGGTCATCAATCAACCGGTCAAGGTAGCCATCGAACC
The DNA here is from genome assembly GCF_040908295.1 of Aeromonas sp. R4-2. Lineage (NCBI taxonomy): Bacteria > Pseudomonadati > Pseudomonadota > Gammaproteobacteria > Aeromonadales > Aeromonadaceae > Aeromonas > Aeromonas sp. R4-2. The sequence goes on from NZ_JBFODL010000007.1 coordinate 215,612, forward strand.
GGATGGTCGGCGCTGGCTGGAGGTACACTCCCCGCTCTCCCGCACCGAAGATGAGCTTGAAAATGGCGCCCCGCTGGTGCTATCTCCGGCCATAGAGAGCTTTATCAGTGCACCTGACGTGATGCAGGATGAGGTGACGGCGGCACTGGAGAGCAAAAACGGCCTGCCCCGCCCCATCAGCAGCCAGCTTGTCAGTGGCTAAGTCACCAGCGCCCGAGTCGCACCGGAGTCACCTTACCTCATGAAATACCTGCTTCTCATGCTCATGGTGGTCTGCCACCCCCTGTGGGCAAAAGACATTCTCTGGATGAACAATGGCGATCGTCTGACCGGTACCATCGAAGAGATTGGCGATGAGTCGGTACGCATCTCTTTGCCCTATACCGGTGCCGTTACCGTCAAGCGGGATGCCATCAAGCGCTGGCGACTAGAGCATCAGGATAAACCCAAGGCGACCGCCAAAGGTGGATTCACCCTGTTCAAGGATGAGCAGGATGAACGCAAGGCCTGGCTCTGGACCGGTAGTGGCGATCTCAACATCAAGCTCAAACACAAGGACAAGCACACCAACAACGTCAACTTCAAGGGCAAGACCGAGTTGGCCAATCTGGACTGGCGCTACAGCCTCTCCGGAGAGTACTCCTACGAAACGTCTGACAGCGTCACCGATAACCACGACTACAAGCTGAACCCGACCATTGACTACTTTTTCGATCAACAGTGGTTTGTGCGCAGCTCGCTCAATGCCGAATATGACATGCTGGAGAGCAACTACCTCAGCCTCGACTATGGTACCGGGCCGGGTTACCGCTTCTGGAACGAAAAGCGCCGTCGGCTGGAGTTCGTAGCGCAGGGGGGTCTGCGCAAGGCCTACTTCAGGGAAGAGAGCGGGATTGGGTTGCTCTTCAAAGGCAACCGGATCATCGACTATCCCTTTGCCAGCATGAACTGGGATTATCGCCAACCCATCCCGATATGGCGGGAAAAACTGGAGCTGTTCAGTCAGGGGCGCTATCTGCTCTATCTGGATCAACCCTCACCCTATATCACTCTGAATCGAGATGTGACCGGCAGCGTGGGCCTGCGCTACTACTTCAACGACCACCTGCGCCTCTCCTGGTCGAGCGAGATGGAGTGGGAAGATGGCGAAGTCCATTTCGTCGGTCTCGAGCAAAAGTACAAAGAGACCGAATTCAGGCACCTGCTCAATCTGGGCGCCAGTTTCTGAGTCAACTGCAAACAGAAAGAGGAGCCAAGTTGGCTCCTCTTTCTGTTTTGGTCATCACCTGCCATGGCACTTCTCCGATGATGGAGCAGGCAACAGATGAGAAACCGGCCGTACGCTCAGATCAGCCCCCAGGCGGCAATCTGGTAGATCCATACCATCGCCAGCAGGGTGCCGACCAACCCCATGATGACACCGATGCGCACCATCTGGTGACTCTCCACCAGACCGGTGGCGTGGGCCAGCGCATTGGGCGGGGTACTGATGGGCAGCGACATCCCGAGCGAAACCGAAATAGTGACGGCCAGGATCAAGGTGTGGCTGCCGCCCCACTCTGCCAGCTCCGGCATGCTGACTGCCAGTGCCGCCACCAGTGGCAGCAACAGATTGGCGGTTGCGGTGTTGGACATAAAGTTGGCCATCACCACCGCCAGCAGACAGGCACCAATGAGCACCGCCAGCGTGGAGTATTCGTGGAACGGAATATGGGTGATGAGCCGCTCGGCCAACCCGGAGTCCTCCAGCGCCAGCCCCAGCGCGATACCGCCCGAGACCAGCCAGAGCACGTCGAGGGAGATCTTGTGCAGATCGTCCTTGGTGATGATGCCGGTGGTCAGGAACACAGCTACCGGGATCATGGCGACCACGTAGGAGCTCATGCCGTGCAGATCCCCCAGTAGCCAGAGCACTATGGTGGTGATAAAGGTGAGGTAGACCACCCAGGCGCGAGGGGTCTGCATAAAGCGCCCCTCAATCTTGAGATCCATCCGCTTGAGGGTGCTCGGGAAGAAGCGCCCCAGCAGGAACCAGCCAAGCAGCAACAGCAATACCACAAAGGGCACCGCAAATCCCATCCACTGACCGAACGAGATGGCATGCTCGCCGGTCAGGTATTTGAGGGCCACTGCGTTGGGCGGAGTGCCGATGGGAGTGCCGATCCCGCCGAGGTTGGCCGCCAGCGGAATGGCCAGCACAAAGCCGATTTTGGCCGGGTCCTTGTCGGGAAACGCCGCCAGCACCGGGGTAAGGATGGCCAGCATCATGGCGGTGGTGGCGGTATTGCTCATAAACATGGAGAAGGTGGCGGTGATCAACATCAGCCCCAGCATGACGATCCGGGGATCCTGACCGAACGGGCGCAGCAGCACCCGCGCCAGATTGACGTCCAGATGGTACTTGGTCGCCGCAATGGCGAGGAAAAAACCACCGAGAAACAGCATGATGACCGGCGAGGCAAAGGTCGCCATCACCTCGGTGGACTTGAGCAGCTCACCAAACCCCGGTTCAGCCTTGTCGGCAGTCATGAACCAGAGCCCCTTGTCGGAGAGTAGCAGCAGCTCCAGCACGATGATCAGCACCGAGGTAGCAAAGATAGGGATGGGCTCCAGGATCCAGCAGAGAGCGGCCAGCACGAAAATGGCCACGACCCGCTGCTCGATGACGGTGATCCCCTCCAGCGGGATCCAGTGGGTCGGGATCAGCAGGATGGTGAGGCTCAGCAGCAGTGGCAGAATAATCTTGTTATTGATGGGCACTATTGTCTCCAGGATCGGGAGTAAGAAGCCAATAGTGGCATAACATGCTATCGCCTCACGCGGCCAACTCGCCAAAATGAGAGCTGGCTAACTGCACGGCGCACCGTTTTGTGAGTCATATCAAGCTGGGGTCGGCGCGCTATGGCTGACGCCTCAGCCCTTGCAACAAACAGGAAAAAAAACGGGCCCGCTGTTCGTTGCACACGACTGCGGGCCCGTTTCACCATTCATGCCGATGAGAGAGCTCAGAAGTAGATGCGGGTCACCGACTCGATGACGCAACCCGGGCGGCGGATCCCTTCGATCTCAACCTTGATCTCTTTGAGCAACTCCAGCCCACCCTTGATGGGGGTGACCCGGGCCAGCTTGGTGCGGGCGCGGATGTTGCTGTCCACCTTGATGGGGTACGGGAAACGTACCTGATCCAGCCCGAAGTTCACCACCATGCGGGCGGTCGGGAACTCGGGGGTGGCCTCATCGACCGAGCCGGTCAACTGCGGCAGCAGCGCCAGGGTCAGGAAGCCGTGGGCGATGGTGGTCTTGAAAGGCGACTCGGCGGCCGCGCGCTCCGGATCGGTGTGGATCCACTGATGATCCCCGGTCACGGCAGCAAACTGATCGATCATCTGCTGGCTGACGTGCAGCCACTCGCCGACATGAGTCTCTTCACCAATGCGAGCCTGCAGGGCGGCATAGAGCTCGGCCGCCTCGGCCCCCAGCTCAACTGCGGGTTCCTGAGCCACGGCAGGCTGACCGTTGGCTACTTGTGCCACGGTTGCTGCATCCTGTTGCTGCTCGCTCTGGGACTCGGCTTGCAAGTCCAGCACACGCCCCAGCAAAGGATGAAGATGTGCCTTTTGCTGAAACTCACGCCAGTAGTCGCGGATCGCCGGAGAGAGCCAATCCTTGAGCTCAAAGGGGTGCTGCGCCAGAATTTCGCGCTTGCGCTTCAGAAAATCGACAACTTTCATCTACCGATCCCTATTTGATTCAATGCCTGTAAAGAGGTCTAACCAGTCCTATTTTATTAAAGTTTCAGCTGTAAGTGCAAAAAAATCTCGGCGTACACCTGTACCAAGGCGGAAGTAACTACTTACACCATGTAAACCAGCACGATCTGCCAATGAGGAAATCGATTGCCAAAGATACCGCCAGCAGAGGAAATTCGCGGTGCTCATCATGAAAAAAGGCCCTCATCGGGCCTTGTGGTGGGGATTCAGCGCACGCCCGACCAACCGTTACGCAATCCCTCCTCATCCAGAAAGGACCAGGCGAGGATCCGGCTAACCTTGTTGCCCTGCGCCATGTCGATCACCCGTACCTTACGCGCACCCACCCGGCTCAACGCCTTTTTCGCCCCCGGCAGGTTCTCTTTTTTCGACACCAGCGAGCTGAACCAGAGACACTGAGTGGCAAACTCCTTGCTCTGGGCAATCATGTTGGCCAGAAAGGCCGCCTCGCCCCCTTCGCACCAGAGCTCGGCCTTCTGGCCGCCGAAGTTGAGCACAGGAGCGCCTGTCACCTCCTTGCCCAGATTGCGCAGCTTGCGCTCCGTCCCCTTGCTCGCCTCTTCCAGCGATGCATGGAACGGCGGATTGCACAGCGTCAGAGCGAAGCGCTCCTTTGGCCCTATGATGCCGCGAAACACATGGTTGGGGTTACCCTGCAGACGACACTCAATCTGGTTGCCGAGTCCGTTGCTTTTGGCCAGCAGGGTGGCCGCCTTGACCGAGACCGGATCGATATCCGATCCCACAAAACGCCAGCCATATTCGCGGGCCCCCAGCAACGGATAGATGCAGTTTGCCCCCACCCCGATATCCAGCACCCTCACCCCCTTGCCGGTAGGGAGCTGGCCTGCGCTCTCGGCCAACAGGTCGGCTGCCCAGTGCAGGTAGTCCACCCGTCCCGGGATAGGTGGGCAGAGGTAACCGGCAGGCAAGTCCCAGTGGGCAATCCCGTAGTGATGGGCCAGCAGGGCACGATTGAGGGTCTTCACTGCATCGGGATTGGCAAAATCGATGGTGCGGGTGCCGTAGTCATTGATAAATACGTGGGCAGCCAACTCGGGAGTTCGCAGGCAGAGCGCCTCAAAGTCGTAACCCGCCTGATGGCGATTACGGGAGTGAAGTCCGGATTTGCGGTCGCCCGACTTGGGGCCACCGGCTGATGGGATGCGGGGTTTCATGCTGAGCCTGCCGAAGAAAACGGGCCCACACTATAGTGATTTGACTCGGGAAAGTCTAAACGAGGGCAATAAAAAACCGGGCTATCGAGCCCGGTTCAAGTGAGGTTGGAAAAACAGTCCGTACTGCGAGCCGTTTGTCCAGCCTGACTCAGATATCGATCCGGCGAGCTTGCCAGAACTTGTTGCGCCAATATTGGCTATCCAACTTGGAGCGCGTCACACCGGCTCGGGTCGAGGCATGGATGAATTCGCCATTGCCGACATAGATGCCAACGTGGTTGAGACGACGATTGATTTTGAAGAAGACCAGATCACCCTCGACCAGATCCTGCTTGGAAACGCGCGTCCCTTCATGGACTTGGGAGCGGGTATCGCGGGGTAATTCGATACCGACGGCATTGCGGAACACTTCACGGGCAAAGGCGGAACAGTCGATACCGCGCTGGCTGCTGCCACCCATACGGTACGGAACACCACGCCACTCTTTATATACAGTCAGGATTTCATTCACATCGGGTGTCTGGGAAGCTTCCGGTTCGATGACAGGTTCAACCATGGAAACTTCGATCTTGCTCGCGACCTCGGGTTGGGGTGCCGAGGCACAACCCACCATTCCGAGCGCGACCAGCAGTAGCATCAGGTGGCGCAATCCTTTATCCCCGCTAAATAGTAAATCTTGTTAAAATACGGCCCCAAAGGGCAATTTATAAGGCAACAGCACCCGACTATATCCAAGAATTCTATCGAGGCAAGTGAAAATCCCTATCAAGCTCACATTTTTGCAAGGAAATGCACGATTTTTCATAATTAATGTGATCATGCCCAAACAATATACAATCGCAAAAAGAGCCTTGGGCCTCATAGATAACTGGCTTTTATCCCTGCTTCAGCACCTTTTCAAAGTGAAAAATCATGATCGAAACCGATCTTTTTTTGTTAAAACCGGCCAGGGTATGCCAAGAGCTGCTTGCTCAATTGCCTGAATGGCTGTCAACCGATGAGCAGCATATCTGGCAAACCATGACCCATCCTGAACGGCGTCAGGAATATCTGGTGAGCCGCGCCCTGCTGCGCCAGCTATTGGCCGAGCGGCTGCAACAACCTGCAGCCACTCTGCAATTTTGCAACGGCCCCCACGGTAAGCCCCGACTGCATGATGATGCGTGGCAGTTCAATCTGAGCCACAGTGGCAGCTGGCTGGTGTTGGCGCTCTGCCCGCATGGGCCGCTTGGAGTGGATATCGAACTGGGCAAACGGCGGCATCATCCCCTCCCCCTGGCCCGCCGGTTTTATGCACAGAGTGAATATGAGTGGCTCTGCGCACTGCCTGCCCAAGAGCAGGAGAGTGCCTTCTACCGGCTCTGGTCACGCAAGGAGGCGGTACTGAAAGCCCACGGTGGCGGCATAGCGGCGGGACTGGAGAAGGTGCGGTTTCTCCCGGAGGAAGGGTGGCGACTCGACAACCGGCTCGATGACACCCCTTATCAGGTACAGGATTGGCCCTTTGCCAGCGGCTGGCTCAGCCTCGCGGCGGCGGCAACCCCCGTGGCCTTTTACCGGCTGGATGAGCGCTTGAATTGCCACTCGCTTAACCCCATCTTACTTAACACCCTTTCTGAAGAGTCCAACTCATGATCGTCGACATTACTCCCCAGAATTTTCACGCAGAACTTATCGATGCGTCCATGAAGAAGCCGGTCGTCATCTATTTCCATGCTCCGCAGATGCCGGAGTGCCAGGGGATGACACCGCTGATCGAATCACTGGTTGGGCCCGCCAATGAGCAGGTCACCCTGGCCAAGGTGGATATGAACGATCCCCAGCTGCAACCGCTGGCCAGCCAGCTCGGCCTGCGCGCCCTGCCGGCGCTGGTGCTGTTCCATCAGGGTCGCCCTGACGAACAGGGGATCATCGAAGGGCCGCAGGATGAAGCCACCCTGCGCCAGTATTTCTCCGCCTTCGCCCCCAAAGAAGAGGAAGAGTTGCTGGCCAAGGGACAACAGGCGCTTGCTGACGAGCAGCCCAGCATCGCCTATGCCCATCTGACCAAGGCACACCAGCTGGCCCCTGAACGCCACGACATCAGCCTGTGGCTCATTCAAGCTGCGCTCGACCTCAACCTGCTGGATGAAGCGCAGGAGCGCCTCGGCACCATCCCGATGGCGGCGCAGGATGGTCACTTCCATACCCTGAGCTCACGGCTGGCGCTGGCCCTGCAAGCGGCAGACAGCCCGGAACTGCGCGCGCTGGAAGCCCGTCATGCAGAACAGCCCGATGATTTTGCCCTGGCTCAGGAGCTGGCAGTGCAATACAACCAGGCAGGCCGTCAGGAAGAGGCGTTGGGACTGCTGCTGGAGATCCTCAAGCGGGATTTGGCATTCGGCGATGCCAGAAAGACCTATCTCGATATTCTGGCGACCATGGGCAGCACACCGGCGGCGCAGAGCTACCGTCGCAAACTCTATAGTCTGCTCTACTGATCGGAATCGAACTGGCTGGTAATGATGGGGGAGTGCCGGGAGACCGGCATGACCTCATGGGTCAAGTACGAAGAAGGTATTGTGGGAATAGTGGAGATACGGTGAATTTCAGGCAAAAAAAAATGGCGCAAAACTGCGCCATTTTTTTCGCATGGATTACTTCTTGTAGGAAGTAGCCATGTTGTCGATGCGCTGGTTAGCACGCATAGCTTCTTGCTTGGCTTCGGCAACATCAGCAGCGATTTTGGACTGATCAGCACGAACTGCGCTAACATCTTGAGCCAGTTGGTCAACTTTGTTAGACAGATTCTGAACGGAAGTTTCCAGTTCGCTGGTGTTTGCACAACCGCCCAGCAGAGCGGACAGACCAACAACACCTACCAACAACAATTTTTTCATTTTTAAAGCTCCCTTGAACTCGCCAGACGTTTAGCAAGCGGCGTGATTATGGCACAAAAAAATCCTACTTTGCATAGTCCCCACCACAGATAAATGCATTAAAACCCTCATTTTTTTTTGAATGAACAGTTTTTGTCCAGATTCGTCTAAAAAATGAGTGCCGTGTGGTGGGGGCACGGACAAAGGTTAACCAAATTTTTGCCTTATTACAATTTCGTATGAGGCTCAGGCTGTACGTTCTGACAACAATTGACGATATTGCACCAGATCCTCGATGGTCAGCACCGGCATCTGGTGCTTGCGACCGAACGCAACCAGGTCTGGCAGACGCGCCATCGAGCCATCTTCTTTGGTCAATTCACACAACACACCAAACGGTTTGAGACCAGCCAGTTGCATCAGATCGACCGTCGCTTCGGTATGACCCCGGCGGGTAAGCACCCCACCGGTTCGCGCACGCAACGGGAAAACATGACCCGGGCGGTGCAGATCACCCGGTTTGGCGCCGTCTGCGATGGCTGCACGGATGGTGGTGATGCGATCAGCCGCCGAGACACCGGTCGTGACCCCCTGCGCCGCTTCGATGGTCACGGTAAAGGCGGTCTGGTAGTGGCTGGAGTTGGCCTCCACCATCATCGGCAGTTCGAGCTGGCGAACCCGCTCGTCGGGCAGGCAGAGGCAGACGATGCCGGAGCACTCGCGGATCATCAGCGCCATCTGTTCATTGGTCATGGATTCGGCGGCGAAAATGAGGTCGCCCTCGTTCTCCCGATCTTCATCGTCGGCCACCAGCACGCCGCCTCCGGCACGCAAGGCAGACAGCGCCGCTTCGACACGGGCAACGGGATCACCGAATTCACTGAGTAGAGACTGATTCATGGTAAAACTCCTAAACAAGACAAGGACCAGAATCAGGGCATGGAAAGGCAGACAGAGACGGGCATGCAGCGGCCAGCCCACAAGGGCCAACACGGCAAGGTCTGTCTTATCCTCTTTCATCCGGACTATGACCGTCGGCTCCGGCATCTCACCGGATCTGCTGACCCCAACCCGGCAATCAGCCAAGTCGGGCGCTCGCGGGCTCCCCGAGTCAATCGGGATACCGCCGGTGGGGAATTGCACCCCGCCCTGAGAATAAGCGCAGACAGCCTAAAGAAAAACGGTTGCAGATACCAGCCAAAATCCCCCGCAGGCTGAAAAGCGTTTCAACATTGCGCCCGGAATCCCGCTCTGCGGCCTGCTCGCCAGCGCGAGAGGCTATGACTGGCGAATTTCTTTATGGCGCGGATCGGTTTATGGCATAGTTCCCGAAACCAAAAAACAGGGCCCGAAAAGAGAGCCTGAACAACGCTGCCGGCGCAGACAGCAGCGCCAACACCACAAACGGAAAATGACAGAGATGGAAAAGAAAATACTGCTCACGGATTGCCCTGATGCCAAAGGGCTCATCGCCAAGATCACCAACATCTGCTACAAGCACCAGCTCAACATCATCAAGAACGATGAGTTTGTGGATCACGAGAATGGCCGCTTCTTTATGCGTACCGAGCTGGAGGGGCGCTTCAACGACGAGACTCTGCTGGCCGACCTCGATGATGCCCTGCCCACCGGCGCCCAGCGCCGTCTGGTCAAGGCGGGCAAGAAGCGCATCGTCATCCTGGTGACCAAGGAGACCCATTGCCTCGGCGATATTCTGATGAAGAACTACGCGGGCGCGCTGGATATGGATATCGTTGCGGTGATCGGCAACTACGATACCCTGGCCGAGCTCACCGGCAAGTTCGATATCCCGTTCCACACCGTCAGTCACGAGGATCTGAGCCGGACCGAACATGAAGAGCAGGTACGCGCCATCATCGACAGCTATGAGCCTGACTATGTGATCCTGGCCAAGTACATGCGGGTGCTTACCCCGAGCTTCGTCGAGGCCTATCCGCGCAAGATCCTCAACATCCACCACTCCTTCCTGCCCGCCTTCATCGGTGCCCGCCCCTACCGACAGGCGTTTGATCGCGGCGTCAAGCTGATCGGTGCCACCGCCCACTTCGTGACCGACGACCTGGATGAAGGCCCCATTGTCGAACAGGACGTGATCCACGTCGGTCACGCCTTCAGTGCGGACGACATGGCCAAGGCGGGTCGGGATGTGGAGAAATCGGTGCTGAGCCGCGCGCTGGAGCTGGTACTGAACGAGCGGGTGTTCGTCTACGGCAACAAGACGGTGGTCTTCAAGTAATCCGCCCACATGGCTCGTATACAAACGCCAGAAACAACAACGGCTCCCGCGGGAGCCGTTGTTGTTTTTGCGCCAAATATCAGAGCGGCAGATCGTTTACCGTCACCGCGCCCTTCTCCAGCTTCAGCTCGGAGGTCAGCGCTTGCTTGTCGGCCTTCAGATAACCCATCAGGGTCAGCTGATCGAGCATGGGGGCCAGTTGCGGCACCGCCTTGCCCAACTTGTCGCTGAGGCTGGCATGCAGCACGCCGGAGAGGGCCTGCATCCCCGCGTCGCTGTTGAACAGCTGCTCCAGCGAGGTGGAGGCCAGCTTCACGTCCCCCTTCATGGCCACCGCCTCACCGTTGAGCTTGGCGCTGAGATCGGCCAGCTCCAGGGTCGCACCACGTTTGAGCATCTTGTCCAGCGCCTGCTGGATGGCGGCATCTTCAACTCCCTTGCCACCGGCGGCCTGCAGCCCCTGATACCCTTCCAGATCCAGACCGTTGAGGTTGAGCGCCAACTTGCTGTCGGTCACCGCCAGGGTGTCGGTCTCGTTCTCCAGATCCAGCTTGGCAATTTTCATCTGATAGCTGCTGGAGAGGGTCTGGGCATCATCACCGGTCAGCTGAGTCTCAGTGGTCATCCCCTGCAGGGCGACCTTGACGCTGTCAGGCAGTTGCACCGTGAGGGCCGAGAGGGTCATCTCGCTCTGGGGCGAGAGGAGCACACCGCTGATCTCGGCAATGTCGGCACTCCCTTTCAGATCGGCCAGCACCAAGTCCATCTTGCTCTGCTCTTCATGAACCGTCATCCCCTGCCAGGTCATGGTGAGGTGACCATTCCCCTCCAGATTGCCGTGGAACTCGCCGCTCAGGGGCAGGAAGCTGAACTCGTCCAGCCCCTGTTTGATCTTGAATTCATTGGCCCAGAAACGGCTGCTGTTACCCTGGGTCCAGAGACTGGTGACCGACTCCAGACCGAGTTCCCACTGCTCCATGCCCAGTGCGGTGAAAACCGGCGCCAGAGTGCCATTATGGGTATCGAGCAGGAAGTGGCTCTTGATGTAGAGCGGCAGGATCTGGCTCTTGACCACCAGTTGCAGCTCGATGGGCTGACTACCCTCCAGCTCGCTGTCGATGGCAGCCAGCTCCTCCGGCGTCACCACGACCTTCAGGATCCCGTCACGGGTGAAGAGGTTGCTGCTGCCCGGCAGCCACTGCATGTCGAGCCCGCTCTCTTTCTCCACCTTGGCGATCTGCTCCGCCATGATGTTGTCGAAGCTGTTGCCCGTGTACCAGCACGCAGCCAGACCACCACCTACCAGTGCCGCACCCACGGCGAGGGCCACTATCTTTTTCATATATCCATGTGTCTCCAGGGAGTTGTCACTGCACTCTACGGGGCGGACTCGGGGCTAGGCAAGTCCAATCAGATGGCGAGTCCACTTTCTTGCGGCTCGCCACAACATCACAGCAAGGGGCTAAAGAGATAGAAGATGTTCTCCATCGCCTTCTTGTACCAGGGGCGGGCCTGCCATTGGGCCAGGGTCATCGGGGTGGCTTCTGCCATATAGCCCTGTACCAGCCGGGTCATCTGGGCCACGAACGAGGGGTTATCCACCAACAGGGTCACCTCGAAGTTGAGCCAGAGGCTGCGCCGATCCAGATTGACCGTCCCCACCAGCGCGAAGTCATCATCCACCAGCACGCTCTTGGTATGGAGCAGACCGGCATCGTAGCGGTAGATCTCCACCCCGGCCGCCAGCAGCTCCTCCATAAAGGCGTTGCAGGCGTAATTGGCCATGATGGAGTCGTTGCGTGCCGGCAACACCAGTTGCACCTGCACCCCGCGCGCCGCCGCCGAGCTGAGTGCGGCCGCCAGCGGATCGTCGGGTACAAAGTAAGGGGTCGTCAGCACCAGATGGCTGCGCGCCTGATAGATGGCCAGCAGCAGGCTCTGCTGGATGCAGTCGCCGCCGACGAATGGGCCGGACGGGATCAGCTGGGCGCGGTAGTTGGTCTGGGGCCAGGCCTCCGGCTCATGCTGCAGACTGTCGAGCAGCCGCTCGCCAGTCTCCATCTCCCAGTCCCAGACGAAGATCGACCACATCAGCGGCACCATGGGCCCCTGCACCCGGATCATGATGTCGACCCACTGGCCAACCCCGGCATCCTGTTTGAAGAAACGGGGATCCACCATGTTCATGGAGCCGGTGTAGCCCACCCTGTCATCGATCACCACCAGCTTGCGGTGCATCCGCAGATCCTGACGCTGGAACAGAATGCGCCAGGCGCCGACCGGCAGCACCTCCACCAGCTTGACCCCCGCCTTGCGCAGCTTTTTGGGCCAGTGGGAGCGGAAGAACTGCTTGCTGCCCACCGAATCAAGCAGCAAGCGACAATCCACGCCGCGTTGCGCCACTTCAATCAGCGCCTCGCACACCTCGTCGGCATCGCCGCCCGGATGCCAGATGTAGAACTCCAGATAGCAGGAGAGCGTCGAGCGACGGATATCCTGGGCAATCTCGCGCAAGATCCAGTCCGGCCTGTTGAGCAAGGTCATGCGGTTGCCGGAGAGCATCGGCATGGCGAGCCGTCCCTGGATCAGATCGTGCAGCGGTTGCGCCTTGGCGCCCACTTCGCAGCAGTGCTGCGGGAACAGACGGGCCAGCTGACGGATCCAGATGGCATAAGGGCGATACATGGCCTGGGCGCGCTCGGCACGACGGCGCCCCAGTTTTATTTCACCAAACAGCACATAGAAGCCCACCCCGGCAAACGGAATGGCATAGATCAGCGCCAGCCAGGCCAGCGACACCCCGATGGGGCGGCGTTTCATCACCACCCGAAACGACACACCGGTGACAATCACGGTATGAAAAAGCAGTAGCAGCCAACCCAGAAAACGGGAAAACAGCAGTTGAAGATCGTGTTCCAGACCGTTAAACAACGGGGACTCCTTCTAATCGACAAACAGCGCGGTGGGCAGACCCCAACCGGCCGGGATGGTATGCTGTAAGGCAAATCCATTCTATCAGGTCGCACGCATGATCCTGCAATCTATGCTGCTCAGCCTGGCCATGCTAGGCCAAGGCTCATATGACATCAATGAGCAACAGATAAACCAGTACCTGCAATCTCAGGTGCAAGTCGACAAACAGCTGGAGCTGCCGGGCATCATCAAGGCCCATGTGACGCTTGAGCAGAGCGATGTCCAGATCGGTCGCCAACGCCCCGATACCGCCCGGGTCTATGGCAAGGGCAAGCTCAAAATCGCCCTGCCAGACAATACCGAATATGACGCCCGCCTGCAGATGACCTATGAGGCGAGACCCCGCTATGACAAGAGCCAGAGCGCGCTGTTTCTCGATAACATGAAGCTGGTGGCGTACAAGCTGGAGCCGGAGGCGGCCGAGAAGAAGTTCGGGCTGATGCTCAACATGCTGCTGCAGAGCATGGAGAAGCGGCTCGAGACCAAACCGGTCTACAAACTCAATGACAAGGATCCGGATCAGGCTTGGCTGAAGGAGAATCTGCTGGGGCTGGAGCTGTCACCGGGCAAGATCCACCTGCTGACCAAACCCCGCTAAACCGCTCAATTCAGGAGGGGCTGGGGGGTATCCCGTACCAGCAGCTCCACCTGATAACCCTGCTGCTGCTGCCGCTCGTAAAGGGAGAAAAGCGACCCGCTCAATTGATTGAGGGGCATATCGGCAAACCCGGCTTTGAGATAGAAAGGCTTCTCGAAGGGCAGCGCCTGACAGACCACAGGTTTGTCCAACAGACCGTGACAGGCGTGCTGCAGCAGCCGTGACCCCAATCCCAGCGACTGGTAGTGGGGCAACAGGCGAAAGCCGCACAGATGGTAAAACTCCTCCTCGTCCCGCAACCGTACCGCCCCCACCAGCCAGTGAGCATCACGCACGACAAAGATCCGCTCGGCCAGATCCGGCACATAGTGGGAAAACGTCGTCTCGTAATAGTCCCTGATAAGGGAGAGGTCGGCGTCGCAGTACTCTTCGAAAGTGAGTTCCATCGCCAGCTTGCTTGTCACAGACAAATCCTTTGATAATCAGTTATTAGTGCCAGATACGGTGCGCTAATCCGACCACATGACGCCAGCACGATAGCATGCCTTTCGTCAACAAAAAAGCGGGCGTCATGGGCAGCTTGCTTACCGGGTAGAAGAGGCCATGACCCACCGCCTGACTGCCAAAACCGTGCTTTATGATGACAATCCTTTATTGCGGCGGATACTTTGATCCCGGTCACCGAATCGGATCATTTGCCCCCTGTTGGCCGCTTGTTCTGCCCTCGTCATGATGCTTTACTCAACATGGTCATCACAAGAAGGAGTATCAGGGTTGAAAGCATGGATGCTGGCAGGCCATATGTTGTTGATCCCCCTGAGCGGATGGAGCCAGACTCCCCCTCCCGCGGAGGTGATCTTCCTGACCGCAGCTCCCTCCCCCTTGCGTCCGAGCAAAGATGCCACTCCCGCCTCACAACCCGACACAGCTCAAACAGCGGCAGTCGCCACCAACGGCAAGAAGCAGATCCAGGTCTATAAATCGGTGCAACAAAACGGGGTGGTTCGCTACTCCGATATGGCACCCGAAGAGGGCCATTACGAGCTGCTGCTGTTCAACGACTGCTTCGCCTGCGACCCCAAATCCAGCGTCAACTGGCAGACCACAGGGCTGTTTCTCTATGACTATGCCAGCACTATCAAGGCGGCCGCCAAAACCTATCAGGTTGAGCCGGCGCTGATCCGGGCGCTGATCCATGCGGAATCCGCTTTCAATCCGCTGGCGGTCTCCCGCAAGGGGGCGATGGGGCTGACCCAGCTGATGCCCGCCACAGCGCGGGAGTTGGGGGTCGGCAATGCCTTGCTGGCGGAGCAGAATATCTTCGGCGGGGTGAAATACCTGGCGGGACTGCTCAAGCAGTATGATGGCAACGTGGCGCTGGCGACTGCGGCCTACAACGCCGGCGCGGGCGCCGTACAAAAACATGGCGGTATCCCGCCCTATGCGGAAACCCGTGCCTATGTGGAGCGCGTCCAGCTCCTCCACCTGCGCTACAAAGAGATGCTGCAGGCCAAAGGGCTCTGAGGTTAGCCTCGGTTAATGCTCTTTTCTCGCCCCCTCCAGAAACAAAAAACACGCCCGCAGGCGTGTCGATACCACACTTTGTTTCGCAAATGATTACTTCTGCTCAGTCGCCACCAGGCGATAAGCCAGCGCACCCAGAATGGCACCGACAATCGGGGCAACCCAGAACAGCCACAGCTGGCTGATAGCCCAGTCACCGACAAACAGCGCAACACCGGTACTGCGGGCCGGGTTGACCGAGGTATTGGTCACCGGAATGCTGACGAGGTGGATCAGGGTCAGGCACAGACCGATGGCGATCGGCGCGAAACCGGCAGGCGCACGGCTATCGGTGGCGCCCATGATGACGAACAGGAAGAAACCGGTCATCACCACTTCACACACCAGTGCGGCAGTCAGACTGTAACCACCCGGAGAGTGCTCACCGTAGCCGTTGGAAGCAAAACCGGCAGAGAGATCAAACCCGGCCTGACCGCTGGCAATTACGTAAAGCACGGCAGCAGCGGCAATGCCACCCAACACTTGCGCCACGATATAAGGCAGTACACCGGATGCCGGAAAACGACCTCCCGCCCACAGACCGACGGTCACGGCCGGATTGAGGTGGCAACCGGAGATATGACCGATGGCAAACGCCATGGTCAGCACGGTCAGACCGAAAGCCAGCGAGACCCCCAGCAGACCAATCCCGACGTGAGGGAAGGCTGCAGCCAGCACGGCACTGCCGCACCCGCCCAATACCAGCCAGAAAGTGCCCATAAACTCAGCAGCAACAGGTTTCACATTATTTCTCCCATTTGAGATAACACCGAACAAGACCCGAGAAGGGCCCATGCTTGAACAAGCGCAGCATTATGGGAGTGTGAGTCCAGATTGCGAACCCTGCAGGCGGGGCTCACTCAATGTGACATTCGTCACAATTAGTTGATTAGATAAGGGATTTATCATTAAGACAGCTGGCTGCACATCTCATACCCAAGGGCGTCATGCGACAACTTGTGACACCGTTTAGCTCGAGTGCTCATCCCTTGAACGATATAAACGGAGGCGTGGTCAGTCTCCTGCAGGGGCAAAACGGCTGACAACCTGCCCCTGATGCTCAATCCACTCCATAAACATGGCGACGGGTCGGGCATAGACCTGACCATCCTGCTCGGATTGATAAATTACCAGCTGCTCCTGGGTTTCGGTATGCAGAGCCAGGGCAAGCACTTGATAGTAACCCCCCTTGAAGTGGCGATAGCGACCTGGAACGGGTGCTTGCATGGGAAAACCTCGCAGAAGTGAACACCGATGAGCGAACCACATAAAGATGACACCATGAGTGCCATTCAACTCATCGAAAAGGGGGACGAAGACGATTTTTTACACAAGCCAATCGTGCCACAGGATCCGGATATTGCAACACAGTCAGGCAGCTTTGTTAATTCGTTCCCCATGTTTCACTAGTTAACCTTGGTTAGCACCAAAGATCGTGCTGAATTTAACGTTCTAGCAACCCTGTTTTAGGGCTAAAAATCAGGGAATTCTTCTAAAAAGAGGATTGTTCTAGCATTCAATTCTGTGAAGAATAGGGGAAAAGAAATTTGATACTAAAAATCGCCTTTTTCGCCAACGCGTCCCTGTGGGGAAGGAATCACACTCACCATGTTCACAATCGACAAGTCGCACAAGCTCGACGATGTCTGCTATGACATCCGCGGCCCGGTGCATAAAGAGGCTCGCCGTCTCGAAGACGAAGGCCACCGCATTCTCAAGCTCAACATCGGCAACCCGGCCCCGTTCGGCTTTGATGCGCCGGAAGAGATCATCAAGGATGTCATCCTCAACATGCCGCTGAGCCAGGGCTACTGCGACTCCAAGGGGCTCTTCTCTGCCCGCAAGGCAGTGATGCAGTACTACCAGCAAAAAGGGATGCGCAAGGTCGATATCGATGACATCTATATCGGCAATGGCGCCAGCGAGCTGATCGTGATGGCGATGCAGGCGTTGCTCAACAATGGCGACGAGATGCTGGTACCCTCCCCCGACTACCCGCTCTGGACCGCCGCCGTCACTCTCTCCGGTGGCCATGCGGTGCACTATCGCTGCGACGAAGAGGCTGACTGGTATCCGGATCTCGACGACATCCGCGCCCGCATCACCCCGCGCACCCGCGGCCTGGTGCTGATCAACCCCAACAATCCGACCGGTGCCGTTTACGGCAGCGAGTTCCTGCTGGAGGTGATCGAGATCGCCCGCCAGCACAACCTCATCATTTTCGCCGACGAGATCTACGACAAGATCCTCTACGACGATATCTCCCACACCAGCGTCTGCACCCTGTGCGACGATGTGATGGTGGTGACCTTCAACGGCCTCTCCAAGGCCTACCGCGCCTGCGGCTTCCGTCAGGGCTGGATGGTCATCACCGGCCCCAAAGGCCGTGCTCGCGGTTACATTGAAGGGCTGGAGATGCTGGCCTCCATGCGACTGTGCGCCAACGTGCCGATGCAGCACGCCATCCAGACTGCACTTGGCGGCTACCAGAGCATCAACGAGCTGATCCTGCCGGGCGGCCGCCTGCGCAAGCAGCGGGACAAGGCGTGGGAGCTTTTGAACGAGATCCCCGGGGTCTCCTGCGTCAAACCCAAGGGGGCGCTCTACATGTTCCCGCGCCTCGACCCCAAGGTGTATGACATACGCGACGATCAGAAGATGGTGTTCGACCTGCTGCAACAGGAAAAGCTGCTGCTGGTACAGGGCACCGGCTTCAACTGGCCGGCGCCGGATCACTTCCGGCTGGTGTTCCTGCCCCGCGAAGAGGAGCTGGAAGATGCCATCGGCCGCCTCGCCCGCTTCCTCAAGGGCTACAAGCAGTAAGCAAAGCTCATGAAAAAGGCTCCCGCGGGAGCCTTTTTGTTATCTGTGGTTTTATCCGTGCCATCAGCCGTGCAGCAGGGCACCGGCCACCAGCACCGCCATGGTGATGAGAGCCACCCCGATGATAAAGGGCAGCACCCAGCGCACGAAGCGATCGTAGGGGATCTTGGCCAGCGCCAGACCGGCCACCAGATGGGCGGCGGTGGGGGCAAACAGGTTGATCCAACCGGAGGCGGACTGATAGGCAGTGATCACCAGATCCCGCGAAATACCGGAGAAGTCCGCCAACGGCCCCATCAGCGGCATGGATACAGTCGCCAGCCCCGAGGTGGAGGGGATGAAGAAGCTCAGGATGATGTGCACCAGATAGGCCATCAGGATGAAGACCGACGAGGAGAGTCCGGTCACCAGCCCTTCGGCCCAGTGCAAAATGGTGTCGATGATGACGCCCTGCTCCATCACCACATAGATGCCGCGCGCCACCGCCACCACCAGCGCCACCCCGATAAGATCCCGAGCGCCGCTCAGGAAGGTGGCCACATAGTTAGATTCCGGCATCCGGTTGATCAGCGCAATCAGGATGGAGGCACTGAAGAACAGGGTAGAGAGCTCGTCAAACCACCAACCAAAGGTGGGCAGCACGTCGATCCCCAAGTCCGACCAGGGCACCACCGCATAGATCATCAGCAGGAAGGTGCCGAAGAAGACCAGCATGGTGAGCTTCTGCTTGCCGGTGAAGGCGAGGTTGCCGTTCTTCATCTGGGAGAACTCGTCGTCATAGGTGATGTCGGCCAGCACTGAGCGGGATTTGTCCTGTTGCACCTGCTTGGCGTAGCGCATCACGAACCAGGAGGCGAAGATCACCAGCAGCAGCCACTGGATGACCCTAAGGCCAATCCCCTCACCGATGGGGATACCGGCAAAACCGGAGGCAATGCCGGTGGCAAACGGGTTGACGGTGGAGGCGAGCACCCCAACCCCGGAGCCAAGCAGGATAATCCCCGCCGCAACCATGCGATCGAAGCCCGCCGCCATCATGACCGGCACGATCAGCGCCCAGAAGGCCACCGTCTCCTCTGCCATGCCGAAGGTGGAGCCGCCGAGGGCAAACAGGGCGATCAACACAGGAATTAGCAGCCGCTCACGCCCGGCAAAGCCACGCACAATGGCCCCTACCCCGGCATCAAGCGCACCGCTCTGCATGGTCACCGCCAGAAAACCGCCGATGATGAGCACGAACAGCGCCACGTCGGCCGCCTTGTGAAAACCCTGGATGGGCGCCTTGAGAACCTCGAATACCCCTTGCGGGTGGGCGGGGAGTGCGGTGTAACTGCCGGGCACCGGCAACAGCCGCTCGTCGCCGCTGTAATCGGCCACGGCCGCTGCCGCCACCGGCTGCTGGGTCTTGGCGGTGACATAGTCATATTTGCCCGCTGGCAGCACCCAGGTGAGGG
Source organism: Aeromonas sp. R4-2 (assembly GCF_040908295.1). Classification (NCBI taxonomy): domain Bacteria; kingdom Pseudomonadati; phylum Pseudomonadota; class Gammaproteobacteria; order Aeromonadales; family Aeromonadaceae; genus Aeromonas; species Aeromonas sp. R4-2. The sequence continues at coordinate 235,086 of NZ_JBFODL010000007.1, forward strand.
CGGCCATCAGGGCGATGATGATAAAAAGCAGGGTATAAACAGTGGGGAGTTGGCGCTTCTTGGGCGCCTCGTTTGGAGTGGTCATAGCTTCCGTACCTCGGCAATGCCGTTTGTGATCCGATCAGCGCAAGACTAGCGGGTTTGATATGGGAAAAAGGTGATCGCTGATAATAAAATTCCGCAAACTAGCGGAATGTTTGCCAAAAAAACAGGGCCCCGCGGGGCCCCGTTTTCACTTGAGTCAGACTCAGAGCTCGACCACGTCAAATTTCACGTCCGGATTTACATCCGCATCGTAATCGACCTCGTCCAGACCAAAACCGAACAGGCGCAGGAACTCCTGCTTGTAGCCGGTGTAGTCAGTCAGGTCGGAGAGGTTTTCGCTGGTGATGGATGGCCACAGGTCGCGGCAGGTCTGCTGCACATCTTCGCGCAGTTCCCAGTCATCCATGCGGATGCGAGCCTGCTCGTCCAGCGCCATGTCGGACGCGTAGAGACGGGTGCGCATCATGCGATCCACCTGCTCCATGCAGCCCTCGTGAATGCCCTTCTCCTTCATGATCTTGAAGGCCATGGAGATATAGAGCGGCATCACCGGAATGGCGGAAGAGGCCTGGGTCACCACGGATTTGAGCACGGCCACGTGAGCGGTGCCGCCTTTGGCAGCCAGATCGCCACGGATGGCGGCAGCGGCGCGGTCCAGATCTTCCTTGGCGCGGCCCAGAGTACCGTGCCAGTAGATTGGCCAAGTCAGATCGGTACCGATGTAGGAGTAAGCCACGGACTTGGCGCCGTCAGCCAGCACGCCTGCATCACGCAGGGCTGCCATCCACAGCTCCCAATCCTGACCGCCCATCACTGTGATGGTGTTCTGGATCTCTTCCTCGTTCGCCGGCTCGACGGTGGCGGTGATGATCTGGTCCTTGTTGGTATCGATGGCGGTGGTGGTATAGACCTCACCGATCGGTTTGAGGGCAGAGCGCACCACTTCGCCGGTTTCCGGCATCTTGCGTACCGGAGAGGCCAGGGAGTAGACCACCAGATCAATCTGACCCAGATCCTGCTTGATAAGCTCAATCACCTTGGCGCGGCACTCGTTGGAGAAGGCATCGCCGTTGACGCTCTTGGCGTAGAGGCCCGCCTCTTTGGCTGCCTTGTCGAAGGCGGCAGAGTTGTACCAGCCAGCGGTACCGGTCTTGGACTCGGTGCCCGCTTTTTCAAAGAAGACGCCGAGGGTGGCGGCGCCGCTACCGAAGGCAGCCGCAATCCGGGAGGCCAAGCCATAACCGGTGGAAGCGCCGATCACCAGCACCTTCTTGGGACCATTCTCGATGGTGCCCTTGGCCTTGGTATAAGCGATCTGGCGACGAACATTGGCTTCACAACCGACCGGATGAGTGGTGGTGCAGATAAAGCCGCGAACCTTGGGTTTGATGATCATATGGGGTCTCGGATCCGTTTAATGGATGAAATCGGGGCATAAGATACCTCATCTTGCCGCGATAAGGTGCTCTGATGTGTTGAACTGCGGCAAAAATGGCCATTCAGGGTGACGGCTGCCGTCAAAAATGCACAATTTTTCGGAAAGCGTCACTTCATCAGTCCTGCAATGAATCTCCTCATATACATGGGAGTCGATAACATGTTTCAACGCAGGTGCAGTACGACCAACATGATACTAAAAGGCCCCGAACTCTCGGGGCCTGGGGGTAATGTCATCGAATTATATCAAGCGGCATGTGAGCGCCATTTAAAATGATTAATCTGTGTTCTCATTGACTTGGCCATCTCATCAAGACGCTGACACTTGGCCGATACATGGGCTGCCGAGTCCGAGGTATGTACTGCGATATCGGCAATATTGACCATGCTGCGCGTCATCTCTTCGGTGACTTTGCTTTGCTCTTCGGCTGCAGCAGCGACTTGCACATTGAGATTATTCAGATCATCCACCGCACTCACAATTTCTTCCAAAGAGACGCCGCAGGTCAGCATCAGGGTGTTCGTCTTCTCCACTTCAGATAATCCGATATTCATACTATCAACAGCCATAGTTGCATTCTGTTGCAGGCGGTTGACGGTATTCTGGATTTCTCCGGTAGAGTTTTGGGTGCGCTGAGCAAGTACCCGGACTTCATCAGCCACCACCGCGAAACCGCGCCCCTGCTCACCAGCTCTGGCGGCTTCAATTGCTGCATTCAGTGCCAGTAAATTGGTTTGTTCGGCAATCGAGCGAATAACCCCCATCACCTGAGTAATGTTATTGCTTTCGATAGCCAGGTTTTGCAGCACAGTGGATGTATTTTGCAATTGACCAGAGAGCAGAGCCATATTCCCAATGGTCTCTTTGACAACCGCTTGCCCCTCTTCTGCCTTGTTTTCGGCCTGACGGGCGGCAATTGCAGCACTATTTGTATTCTGGGCGATTTCGTTAACCGTTGCGCTCATCTCATTCATCGCCGCAGCGCTCTGATCTGTCTCCAAACGCTGCTGGGCCATTTGCTCTGCACTGGTTAGCCCCAGCTCGTTCAGTGCATCGGCGCCTGTCGATAACTGTTCGGCCACGTCATCCATCTCGCCAATCAATCTGCGGAAATGGTTAACCATATCATTCAGCGCACGTGCGACTTGCCCCAATTCATCTTCCCGAATAACAGGGACGGTGACGGTCAAATCCTGCTCATGCTGCAATTTATAAAGTGCTCTGCGCAAAGCGGTGAGCGGTTGGCTGATCCCGCGAAAAATCCAGATCCCCAGCACGGATAAAGCGAACAGGGCAATCCCGGTGATGGAGAGGAAGGCAAATGAAAAATCAACGGCCAGACTTTCCAGGGTACCAACATGCTCATCTGCAAATCTCAGCTGGAGTTCAACCAGCTTGCCCAGCTCCTCATTAAAAGGATCAACCGTGCTGTATAACTGATGAATTGCCTTTTCAAGAGGAGCTTTTAATGAAAGATCACTCTTAATACCATCCAGCGTAATATCGGCTTTGTTCATCAATACTTGGGCAGACTCCGCTATCGCCCGCTCTTCCGCAGACATCTTCTGGGCCCTGTAATGCTTCCATTCCGTTGCTGCTTTTAACTGCGCTTCAGTAACGGAACGTTTTGCCTCTTCACGGGTGATTAAGCCAACATGCGCTTTATTGAGCGCATCAACGACACTGACCGCATACAAGTCTGAAATCAGCTTCAGTTCGGATAACTGCTGCACCTCCTCTTCATTCACCTGATGGGCAGCCTGATTCATCAGGCGCATCCCCCAAAGGGAGAGAGTGCACAGCAAAATCATACAAAACAGCGGTACCACAACCAGCATCAATAATTTGCTACGAACCGAGATCCCTTTCATGGTGTCGTCCTCATACTCAGGCCACTGGTCGTTTAATATGCAATTGATACACCAAGCATCACGCGACCACTCATTTCAATACAATCACCCGCTAACCTCATTAAAAAGCGCGGTCTGTGCACCATAGTGCAATGCAAGTTGCAACCTGTTCGCAAAACCAGACCTTAAACACATCACCACAGGAGAAGGGCCAATGCCCTTATTGATAATGCGCTTTTTGAGTCTATTCATCATTTCGTTGATGTCTAATCTTCGCAAAGCAAAATCCGTAGCGCGTTGCAGCCTGCATCGTCCATGCACTGATGGCGGCAACGTCCACGAAACTAGCAGGCAATGCGGGTGATGTGGCCATCCTGCAGCTTATAGAAGGCATCTTGGGGCAACTCCTGTGACCAGGTCGCCTCATAGTCGAGATCGGCATAGACGCCGCGCAACATGGCACCGAGCAGACCGTGGGAGATAACGATGGCCCGCTCGGCGATGGCAGGATCCTGCAACCACTGGTGTGCCCGGCGCTGAATGCTCTCGAAGCTCTCGGCCCCCGGTGCCTGCAGATACCAGTCCCCCTTGCCGGTATCGAGCTCGGGATGAGCGAGCCGCAGCACCGGGATCTGGCAGCTCTCCCACTCCCCCATCCCCAGCTCCATCAACCGATCGTCCCAGATGATGCGATCAGCTGACAGCCCCAACTGCTCACACACCAGCAGTGCAGTCTGACGGGCACGGCCAAGCGGGCTGGCATAGACGGTCCAGCGGGCGGGATCCGCCAGTTCGGCGGCAAGGCGCCGCCCCATGGCGATGGCTTGCGCCTCACCCTTGTCGGTCAGATCGGAGTTGCAACGCCCCTGCAGACGCTGCTAGGCATTGAAGCGGGTCTGGCCATGGCGCAGCAGATAGATGAGTCGAGACATGATTTCTCCAGTACGTTCAGAGAGATAGAAAAATAAAGGGGGAAGATGATAGCAGATGAGCCCGAAGGATGGCCCAAACAGAGAGGCTAAAGCGGGCGTAAAAAACGGGTCAAGGCTGACCCGTTTGCTGCCAATTTGGCCAGAGTGTATCGGCTCAGCCCTTCTTGATCTCCCGCAGATAGCGGTAGATGGAGTGGACCGATATCCCGAGCTGGCGCGCCGCAATCTGGGCACTGTCTTTTAACTCGAAGATCCCCATGTCGTGCAGCTGGTTGACGATAACCCGAGTCTTCTGGGACGGAGGCACCGCCTCGTTGCCACGCACCTCGGCACTGACGGTGTCGATGGTGCTGTTGAGCGCTTCGTCGATGTTGCGGGCGAACACCTCCGGGGTGGCATGGCTCTCGTGGGGATGCATGCACTCCGGCATCATGGTGCGTAGCACGGATTGCAGCGGGGCATCCATGTCGCTGTTGATACAGAGCAACCCGATGGCCCTGTGCTCCCCGTTGCGGATCACGGTCGTGATGGAGCGCAGCGTCTTGCCGGTGGCACACTTGGTCATGTAGGGGCTGGAGATATCCTGCCCGCTCTTGAGCTTCATCATCGCCAGGTTGGTGATGGGGGCGCCGACACTGCGGCCGGTGATATGGCCGTTGGCAATCTTGACGATCGAGGGATTGCGCGCATCCAGACTGTGGAGCAGCACTTCGGTGTGCTGACCATACATGGCGGCGATGCCGTCCACTATGTTCTCCATCGACTTGAGGATCTCAAAATCGCTCGGACTCAACTCTTGCAGCTTCACAATGGGACCTTCTTGCAAGGGTTGCTGCCGGACAATGGGTGCCGGGCAGCAACCGACAGGGACATCAGGCGGACATGATATCAATAATGGTGCTGTCTGTGGCAGACATGCCCTCCTTCACCATCTGACCGACGTTGCGGATGGTCTGATCCACGTCACCTGCGACGATCCCCTGCCCCGACACCGAGTGGCTGTTGAGGGCCATCAGGAAGCCGCGCACCGCCGCGCCGGAGGAGGTACTCACCTTCATAGCGCAGGAGGCTTTCGCCCCGTCACATACCATACCGGCACTGTCGCTCAGTACGTTCTGGATGGCGAAGCAGGATTGCTCGAAGCTGCCGCCCGCCAGATAGACCATGGCCATGGAGGCGGCCGCGCTGGTCACGGTATTGCCACAGAAGGCCGACAGCGGCGGATAGTGGGACTTGATATAGATGGCGCCCAGATGGCTCATGATGAGGGCGCGAGCCAGCTGCTCTTCGCTGGCCGCAAAACGCTCGGCAATCACCATCACCGGAATGGTGGCGGCAATGCCCTGGTTGCCGCTGCCAAAGTTGCTCATGGCTGGCAGGGTCGCGCCCCCCATGCGGGCATCGGAGGCGGCCGCCGTCATCATCACGATGCGGTTCATCACATCCTCGCCGATAAGACCGGCATTGATGTTCTGCTGCATGGTGCGCCCGATCTCGAGACCATAGGGGTTGTTCATCCCCTCGGCGGAGAGCTTGCCGTTGAGCTCGGAGGCTTTGAGGATGAACCTGATCTGCTCGAACTCCACCTGGGTGGCGAACTCGTAGATGGCGGCGATGCTGATATCGACGCCATCGCAGATGGAACCGGTGGCGCCGCCCTGGCTCTGATCGGCGGTGAAGGTCACCTCGCCATCGCGGCGCTGCTCGACGATGCGGGTATGACCGCCGCAGAGGGTCACTTCGGCGCTGTGCTCTTCACCCTTGTCATCAGTGCCATAAACGGTCACGCGGCAGAAGATAAACTCGGGGGCGACGGTGCGGCTCACCTGCACCTTGCCGGCATCGATCAGCTGCTGGGCACGCTCCACCTGTGCTGGCGGGATCGCGGCCAGCACCTCCAGCCCGGCATCGGCGTTGCCACCGATGGCACCGGCCGCGGCCGCAATGGCCAGACCGATCTTGCCGGTGCCCGGCACATAAACACCCATCGAGTTTTTATAGAGATTGTCCGACACCGCAACCTCGAGGCGACCGGGCTCACAACCCAGTTGCCGGACGGCGACAGCCGCGGCATAGGCGGCGGCGATTGGCTCGGTACAACCCAGCGCTGGTTTGACAACCTGTTGAATAATCTGCAGATACTGCTGCCACGCTTGTTTCATCACTTGAACCTTTTTATCAGCATTAACGAGCGATATGGGCGATCGCTTCCACTTCAACCTTGACGCCCATCGGCAGATCCTTCACTGCGAAGCAGCTGCGCGCCGGACAATCTTTCTGGAAATAGGCTTTATAGACCTCGTTGAACGCGGCAAAATCGCTGATCTCGGCGAGGTAGCAGGTGGTTTTGAGCACGGTATCCAGCGAGCCGCCAGCGGCTTCCAGCACGGATTTCAGGTTTTCCAGTGACTGGCGGGTCTGGGCGGCAATCCCCCCTTCCACCACACCACCCTGCTGCTTGCAGACCGGCAACTGACCGGAGGTAAAGATGAGGTCGCCATAGGCAGTGCCGTGGCTGTAGGGACCGATAGCGTCAGGTGCCGCTGCTGCTGTGATGATGCGTTTCATATAGCCACTCCTGTTTGTGCAATTTTTTTTGCAATCACAAATCTCATTCCGTTCAACATTATTTGCTTTTTATTTTATCCATTCAACAAAAAGATACAAAAATGGCGTTTAAAGGCACCTTTCGGCCTCAATATAAACCGTGATCACCATCCTGATTTGAACAAAAGTACTCTTATGGGCATTGTTTATGACAGTTTCATTCAACTATATTTGCGCCGCTTTCCCACATCCCTACAAAAAAGAAGGTTTTAATGGACGCGCATAGCACTACACTCGCCAGCCCCGTGATGGGCACGCTGGAATGGAAAGAAGCGGTTCGCTTCGACAGCACCGACTGGGGCTGGATCATCATGAGCATCGGCATGGCCATCGGCGCGGGGATCGTCTTCCTGCCGGTACAGGTGGGTCTGATGGGTTTGTGGGTCTTTCTGCTCTCGGCAGTGATCGGCTACCCCGCCATGTACATGTTCCAGCGCCTCTTTATCAACACCCTGGCCACCTCGCCGGAGTGCAAGGATTACCCCAGCGTCATCACCGGCTACCTTGGCAAGAACTGGGGTGTGCTGCTCGGCGCGCTCTACTTCGTGATGCTGGTGATCTGGGTCTTCGTCTACTCCACCGCCATCACCAATGACAGCGCCTCCTTCCTGCAGAGCTTCGGCGTCACCGACGGCCTGCTCTCCGAAAACCCGCTCTACGGTCTGGTGTTGATCTGCGGTCTGGTGGCACTGGCCTCGCGCGGCGAAAACCTGCTGTTCAAGATCTCCACCTTTATGGTGCTGACCAAGATCAGCGTGGTGGCAGTGCTCGGCCTGATGATGGTGGACAAGTGGGATGCGGCCAACATCACCGCCATGCCCGCCGCCGGTGACTGGATGAAGGATGCCATCATCATGCTGCCCTTTACCCTCACCTCCATCCTCTTTATTCAAAGCCTGAGCCCCATGGTGATCTCCTACCGCTCGCGGGAAAAGTCGCTGGAGGTGGCCCGCTTCAAGGCGATGCGCGCCATGAATATCGCCTTCGGCATCCTGTTCGTGGTGGTGTTCTTCTACGCGGTCTCCTTCACTCTGGCCATGGGCCACGATCAGGCGGTTAAAGCCTCCGAAGAGAACATCTCCGCACTGGCCATGGTGGCCCAGGGGATGCCCGGCCAGACCCTCAAGCTCCTGAGCCTCACCCTCAACATCTTCGCGGTGATGACCGCCTACTTCGGCGTTTATCTGGGCTTTCGTGAAGCCTGTCAGGGTCTGGCGATGAACCTGTTGCGCCGGGTGCTGCCGGAAAACCGCATCAATAAAGGATTGGTAGGCAAAGGGATCATGGTCTTTACCGTCATGCTCTCCTGGGGTGCCATCGTGCTCAACGCACCGGTACTGAGCTTCACCTCCATCTGCAGCCCCATCTTCGGCATGGTGGGCTGTCTCATCCCGGCCTATCTGGTCTATCAGGTACCGGCGCTGCACAAGTACAAGGGCACCTCCCTCTACATCATCATCGTCACTGGCCTACTGCTCTGTGTCTCGCCCTTCCTGGCGTTCAACTGAGTAGCCAGATAACCAGACAGCCAACAGACGGGTCACCTTCGGGTGGCCCGTTTTCTATTGGTGCGGCTGACCGCGCCCCCGCCCGGAAGTAAAAAGCCAAGGGGATCACAACTTGCAACCGGCCATCACCCAAGGGAGGCCGCTCGGAGTACTATTCAGGCAACACGACTCACGCCCGCACTCAGGTATCGAGGCTTAACATGAAATGGATTTTCAACCCCGCCATCCGGCTGGGCAATCAGCTCTCCTTCAAATACAAATTCCTGCTCTGGTCCTGCCTGATGCTGCTGCCACTGGCCTACAGCATGACCAATCTGCTGGGGCGGCTGCAGGATGACAACGTCCAGGCCAACCGCGAGCTGGCGGGAGTGGCCAATCTCGCCCCCGTGCCCGCTATCGAGCAAGCCCTGCTCACCCATCGCAATCTGGTGACCCGTCACGCCTATGAGGTGGATCCGGTCGGTGATGATCAGGTCAAGGCAGCCGCGCAAGCCGTTGATCAGAGCCTGCAAGCCTTTGCCGACACCCGCCAGAACAACCCCTCCTTTGAGGTGATCCAGCAGGGCTGGGCCGCCCTGCAGAGTGAAGCGGGCAAGCTGGAAGTGGAGCAGAGCAACCTGCGCCACGACAAGCTGCTGACCGAGGTGCGCCACCTCTACAAGCACATTACTGCCAGTAGCAGCCTGATCCAGGATCCGGCGCTCGGTACCTACTACATGGTGATCCTCGCCAGCGAGCGGTTGCCGCAGCTGCGCGACCTGCTGGCCCAGGTGCGGGATCGCGCCGCCACCATCGCCGATTTCGGCCTGTTTCAGGCCGAGGGCTACAGCGGCCTGCGTTTTCGTCTAGACCTTATCAGCGCCACTCTGCAAGAGCTGGAGGCCGATCTGACCCTGCTCTACCAGATTGAACCGGCCTACCGCGCCGAGCTGGGTCAGCAGACCGATGCTCTGATACAGCTGGTGCGTCAGGGGGTCGAGACCATTGAAAACAAGATGATGAAGGATCAGCTGGTGCAGCTCTCCACCAAGGAGGTGCAAGCACTGGGGGATAAGATGGACGAGGCCATCACCGCACTGGCAGGCCAGGTACGCCAGCGGCTGGAGGCCGACCTGCATCAGCGGCTGACCGACAACCAACGCCACTTCTGGTGGGTCACCGCGCCGCTGACCGCCAGCTTGCTGCTCTACCTCTACCTGATGATCGGCGCCTATCTCTCCCTGCGCGACACCGTGGGGCGGGTGCGTGATATTGCCGCCCGGGTCAACGCCCAGGATCTCAGCCAGCATATCGAAATCGTCGGTCAGGACGAGCTGGCCGCCATCAGCCGGGATTACAACGTGACCCTGGAGACCCTGCGCACCCTGATGTTGCGAGTGCGGGAAAATGGCGTCACAGTAGTGGAGAGCGCTACCGAGATCGAAGCGCGCACCTGCCGCTCGCAGGAGGTCATTGCCGATCAGCAAGGGGAGACCCATCAGGTCGCTACCGCCATCAAGGAGCTGGCTGCGACTTCACAAGACATGGCGGGCAACGCCCTGCAAGCCGCCCGCATGACCCAGGAGGCGCAGAACGTGGTCGGTCAGGGCGAGGATGTGGTGGAACGCACCATCAAGGCAATCGACCATATCAACCGCGAGGTGCTGCGTACCGCCGACACCATAGGCCAACTGGAACAGCAGTGCAGCCAGATTGGCGGCGTCATCAGCGTGATCCGCAGCATCGCCGAGCAGACCAACCTGCTGGCCCTCAACGCTGCCATCGAAGCAGCCCGGGCCGGTGAGCAGGGTCGCGGCTTTGCTGTGGTGGCCGACGAGGTGCGGTCTCTTGCCAACCGCACCCAGGGGGCCACCGTCGAGATCCAGCAGATGATTGAACAGCTGCAATCCGGCGCCCGCGCCTCGGTCACCGCCATGTCGGCGGCCAGCCATGAAGCGCAGGAGGGGGTCGGGCTGGCGCAGGAGGCAAAACAGGCTTTCGGCGCCATCACCGAGAAGGTGGATCGAATGGTCGATACCAATGCCATCATCGCCAGCGCCATCGAGCAGCAGGGCGCCGTGGTCAACGAGATCGAACGCAACGTGGTGCGCATCTCCGATGGCAGCGACGAGGCGCTGCAAGTGGCCAACGCCGCCCGCGATGCCGCCCGCCAGATCCACCAGCTCACCGAACAGCTGCGCGCCATGGTACAGAGCTTCGTGCTGTAACATAGCGCTGACAAGCCGGGCTCAACGTGAGCCCGGCATTATCCCGGTCTCGCCCCTGCCCACAACATCTCGGTTGCTCGGATCATCCAGAAAATCTCTGCGACCCACTTGCCGGGCAAACGCCAACAAAGTAGTCTCGAACGAAAACAAAATGCGGCATTCCCGACACGCACGGTCTGCGATGTCGAGGGAAAACAAGCCGCCTGCGAGCCACAGATTAAAACCAGCGTCACGTCATCTATCACCCGCTTCAAGCGAGGATTTACCCATGGCCAGATACCAGTTTTTTACCATTCCGGCGTCCAATCGGCAGCAATACACCTTTATCGACATGGCATCACCGACTTTTCTGAGTGAAAAGGCGGCACTGCTGACCCAAGGATTCGAGGTGGAGGAGGACTTTATTGACGCAACCAGCCCACGGGAGGCCGTCGAGAAGTACCAATCCAATTTTCTCTATGTGGCGGACGAGATTGGCAAGTCTGATAGCAGCTACGCCGCGGCCGTCGCCATGCTGGAGATTGGCAAGGGGTTATTGGGCAATAAAAACCGCTGAGATAAGGTACAGCGGTGAAGAGTGGTGGCCATCGTGGCAACGCGCCCGATGGCCATATGGCAAGACATCAATTCGGTAAGTCAGAAGCGCCCCAGCTGCTGGAGCATCTCGATCAGCTCCTCTTCGCTGCTCGGCTCATAGGCCAGCTGAAGGCTCGGCGCGGCGCCTCCCATCAGCATGTAGACGTTGGTGCTGCAGTGGTCGTAGTGATACCACTTACCGTCGATACAGACGTCGGTATAGCATCTCGGGTCCCTTTTCAGTTCCATATGCACATCCTTTTGTTACATTCCATCAACATCACTCCTGACCGTAAGACAACCCGCTGCGACCTATCTTGATACAGATCAAGATGTGCAACGGCTGTACTCCTGCGGGCGCAATTCCTGCTGTTTTCTTCCCAGATGGCGTTGTGTAGCGCAAGTCCCCGCTCTTCTCTTCCCTGACTTGAGCCTGACTACACTTAGCCCTGTCGACCCACACCACCATCTGGAGTCATACCGATGAAACCGAGGCTTTCCACCCCCACGATTTTCTCGCTCTTGCTCTGTGGCACACTGCTTGTGCAGCCTGCTCTTGTGCAGTCGGCCAAGGCCGCCATCGACCCCAAACCTGCCAGCGAATTTACCATCAAGGCAAACCAGCAGGTGCTCACCACCCTGCCCTTCAATGACAAGCAGGATTTCGAGGATGCCCAGCGTGGCTTTATCGCCAAACCGGAGACCCTGACCATCAAGGATGACAAGGGCAACGTGGTGTGGGATCTGGAGCAGTACAAGAGCTACATCGGCCTCGACAAGGCCGCGCCGGACAGCGTCAACCCCAGCCTGTGGCGCAATGCCCAGCTCAACATGCAGTACGGCTTGTTCAAGGTCACCGACAAGATTTACCAAATTCGCGGCTTTGATCTCTCCAACATCACCTTTATTGAAGGCAACAAGGGATGGGTGGTGTTCGATCCGCTGATCTCCCCGCAAACCGCCAAGGCGGCGCTGGCCTTCATCAACAAGACCCAAGGGGAGCGCCCGGTCACCGCGGTGGTCTACAGCCACTCCCACGTGGATCACTACGGCGGTGCCGCCGGTCTGTTCAACTCGCTGGACGAGGTGAAAAAGAACGGCGTCGAGATCATCGCGCCGGAAGGATTTACCGAACACGCGGTGTCGGAGAACGTCATCGCCGGCAATGCCATGGCCCGCCGCGCCGTCTACATGTACGGCGCCCTGCTGCCGCGCAACCCGCAGGGGGGCGTCAACGGCGGTCTGGGGCAAACCACCTCCACCGGCGTGCCCTCACTGCTGCTGCCGACCCGCTTTATCACCAAAACCGGTGAGACGCTGACGGTCGATGGCGTCAAGATGGTCTTCCAGATGACCCCGGGCACCGAAGCCCCGGCCGAGATGAACACCTGGTTCCCGGACAGCAAAGCATTGTGGATGGCCGAAAATACCACCAACACCATGCACAACATCCTCACCCTGCGCGGCGCCCAGGTGCGTGATGCGCTGAAGTGGGCCAGCTTTCTCAACGAGACCATCGAAACCTGGGGTGATCAGGCCGAGGTCAAGTTCCAGAGTCACCACTGGCCACGCTGGGGCAATGCCAACATAGTCGACTACTTCAAGAAGCAGCGTGACCTCTACAAATACATCCACGATCAGTCGGTACGCCTTATGAACATGGGCTACACCGGCGAGGAGATCTCCGAGCAGATCACCCTCCCCCCCGAGCTCAACGACTTCTGGCCGAACCGCGGTTATTACGGCACCCTGCGCCACAACAGCCGCGCCATCTATCAGCGCTATATGGGCTGGTACTCCGGCAACCCCTCCGATCTCGACAACCTGCCCCCAGAAATGGTCGGCCCCAAATATATCGAGTTCATGGGGGGCGAGCAGGAGGTACTGAAAAAAGCCAAGGCCTCGTTCGACAAGGGGGAATATCGCTGGGTCGCAGAAGTGCTCAAACATCTTGTGTTTGCCAACCCGAACAACACAGAGGGCAAGCTGCTGCTGGCAGATGCACTGGAGCAGCTGGGCTATCAGGCTGAATCCGGCCCGTGGCGCTCCGTCTATCTGCAAGGCGCCTATGAGCTGCGCAATGGCGTTCCTAATGTTGGCGGAACAGTCACCGCCTCACCGGACACCATCCGGGCCATGAGCCCCAGCATGCTGTTTGACTATCTCTCGGTGCGCATTAACCCCGAGAAAGTGGCGGGCAAGAAGATGGTCATCAACATGGCGTTCACCGACATCGGGGAGAAACATACCCTGAGTCTGGAGAACTCGGTGCTCAACCACACAACCCGCTATGCCGCCAAGCCTGATGTGACCATTACCCTGAGCAAGAAGACGCTGGATGATATCCAGCTCGGTCAGGGCACCATGGAGCAGAAGATCGCCAACGGCGAGATCAAGATCGAGGGTGATCAGCAGAAGTTCAGTGACTTCATCAGCCTGCTCGACAAGTTCAACTTCTGGTTCAACATAGTGACGCCATGATGCAACGCACCTTGCGCGCATGCATGGTTCTGCTCTGCCTCATCCCCGGGATCGGGCAGAGCTGTGGTTATGATGCCCTTTATCCCAATCCGTTCGAACAGAGCTGGCCGGGGACGGTCAATATTGCCATGGCCACGGCGACTGCGGTGAGCCGTGAGCAGTTACCCCCCTTGGCAGCCCTGACAGGCGAAGCCGGCTTCTCCCGTAGCCAGGCATGGCTCCAAACCCTCAAAAGTCGACTCCAGCAGGCAGGGGTAGGCGGCGGGATCTCCATCCTGCTTATCGACTCAGGACTCTGGTCCAGAGTACGAGGCAAGGAGTCCCTACTGCTCCAGCTGCACACCAGCGGCCCAAACCCCAAAGACCGGGTGATGCTGCTGAGTGAAGCCGCCATCAACGCCATGTTGAATGGGTCGCTCACCATCGAGCAGGGACTGCAATTGGGTATTGTGGAGCTGCAAAGAGACGACAATCAGCAGTTGCAGCGGGATCTGCACAAGGCGCTGAGCTCGCAGACCTGACCACCACAGGAGAAACAGATAGGGCAAAGGGAGGCAAATGCCTCCCTTTTTTTATGCCTTCACGGCGAACGTCAAGCGCGGGCGCTTATTCGTCTTCCAGATAGGCGTAGCCTTGCAGGCCCAGCTCCAGCTCGTCGAGCAGGGCTTTGCGAGTGGCATCGTCCAGCGCCGGGTGAGCAGCGATCCGCTGGTAGTTTTCGCGGATCACGGACGGGTCGATGTTGACGTAACGCAGCAGCTGGTCGACGGTGTCGCCGCGCACCACGTTGCGAATGTCCATCTTGCCCTCTTCGTCCAGCCACACTTCCGCGCAGTGGGTGTCACCGAACAGGTTGTGCAGATCGCCGAGGATCTCCTGATAGGCACCGACCAGGAAGAAGCCGACGTGGCACTCTTCGTGCTCGCCGTAGACCGGCATTGGCAGGGTGCTCTCGACCCCCAGACCGTCGACATAGTGCTCGACCTGACCGTCGGAGTCACAGGTGATATCCATCAGGATACCGCGACGGCTAAGCGGACGATCGAGACCAGCCAGCGGCATCACCGGGAATACCTGACCGATACCCCAGGCATCCGGCAGGGACTGGAACAGGGAGAAGTTGGCAAAGCACTTGTCCGCCAGCTTTTCACTCAGCTCGTCAGCCAGCGCACGGTGGTTACGGTTGACCGGGTTGAGCATCTCTTTGAGTGCCAGACAGGTGTTCTGGTGCAGCATCTCGGCCCAGGCACGCTGTTCAAGGTTCAAAAGGCCCATGGTGTACTGGGTATTCACGTCACCCAGATCTGCCACCGAGTCATGGAAGATCTCCAGCAGGGAGGGATCTTCGCTGCGCAGATCCAGCCAGCCTTTCCACATGTTCTGCAGAATGGTCGGTGCATCTTCGTCCGGCGCGCTGATGTCGTTCATCTCCACCCCTTCGGCACCAATGATATTGGTGACCAGCACGGCGTGGTGGGCGGTCAGGGCACGGCCAGACTCGCTGATGATGGTCGGGTGCGGCAGATCGAACTCGCGGCAGACATCGCCGATGCCCCATACCACGTTGTTGGCGTACTCGGAGAGGCTGTAGTTGGCGGAGCAGTGGCTCTGGGAACGGGTTCCCTCGTAGTCCACACCCAGGCCGCCACCGACGTCCACGACTTCGATGTTGGCACCGAGGCGACGCAGTTCGGCGTAGAAACGGCCGCATTCGCGGATGCCGCCCTGAATGTCGCGGATATTGGCGATCTGGGAACCCAGATGGAAGTGCAGCAGTTGCAGGCAATCCAGCTTGCCCAGCCCGCGCAGACGTTCGATCAGCGCCAGGATCTGGGAGGCGGAGAGACCAAATTTGGACATGGAGCCACCGCTCGATTCCCACATGCCGGAGCCGGTGGAAGCGAGCTTGGCACGCACCCCGATGTTGGGCTTGATGTTGAGACGAGCTGACTCGTCCAGCACCATTTCCAGCTCGGAGGGCTTCTCCACCACGATGTAGACCTTGTGGCCCATCAGGTTGCCCAGGAGGGCGTGGCGGATATATTCGCGGTCTTTGTAACCGTTGCAGACGATCACCGAGCCTTGCTCATGGTGATGGGACAGCACGGCCAGCAGTTCCGGTTTGGAACCAGCTTCCAGGCCAAGCCGGGGCTTGTCGCTGTAGGACTGGCTGATGGTCTCGATGACACGACGCTGCTGGTTTACCTTGATCGGGTAAACGCAGAGGTAGTCCCCTTCATAGCCTGACTTCTCGATGGCCTGACCAAAGGCGTTGAACAGCGCATCGACCCGACTCTTGAGAATATCGGGGAAGCGCAGCAACACGGGGGTGGTCAGCCCGGACTGACGCAACTGTTCAATGGCGTCAGAGAGCACGATATGCGCGTCAGGGCGTGATTTGTCGGGGGCGACGGTCACATGACCGGCGTCATTGATATTGAAAAAACCCGCACCCCAGTAGGGAACGTTGTAGACCTTCAAGGAGTCCTTGCTGGACCAGTTAGTCATGGGCTATGCCTCGCAAATGAGCGACCCAAAGTCGCCTTCGTTACCCTCAATCACATCCAGACCATCTAGTGCAGAGTACGGCGAGCGCTGCCATCACGAGACGCAGCCACCCAAACCAACACTTTGCACATCGCGGCAAGCCAGAGGCTGCCTGGTGGATCTTGGGGAAGTAACGAGTCTTGATGTGGGGCTGGTGGCTTTACATCAAGCTCAACGGTATGCGGTGCCACTATGCCGTAGCGCCGCGGTACTTTGATGACAGACGACATCAGCCACGCCGTCAGTTCATCATTCGGCAGCGATCCCGACAGAAGGAGAGGGTTCCAAGGAAGAGAAGCGAAGGCGCCAGCACGCATGCGTGTTGATAGACGACAACAACCACAGCCCACCTCACCGTCAGTGACCGCCCATGACAAGGGAAGATGATGAGCCGCTGGCCCACTCGGTCAAATGAAGGATGAGAGTCTGTTGTTCTCCCTGATACCGGAGCCTAACCGGTATTAAAGAAACCATTCCCCAGCAGTGTCTGTCGTTTCTGCGTGCCTCGCCCTATAGGCGTATGATCGGTCGGGTTTCTGGCGGCTCTGCCTGCTTCAGGGTTGCCCTTGGATCGGCGCGGAGTGTACACACTTACCGCGGGCAGTGACAATAAAAAATAGTGTTCAAAATCCCCTTTTAATAAGTCGATCAAATCTTGCTGGCGGGCAGGCGGGCTCTGGGATGGCGTAGGTTATGCGACAGCCCAGTTTCCTCTTGAAAAGTGTGTGAAAACGCCATGATTGGGCTGACGCCTTGCTGTGCGGTGGCTGAGGGGAATTTGGTCGCCACCGCCAGCGCCTAAATATCGTAATAAATGCCACATTTATGCGATCTCCCTCCCGGACGTTGCCCCGCGAGCCGCACATTCGCCGCTCTTCCCTTGCGTCAAAAAATGGGAAAAACCTGCGCTGACGCAATGAGTGCCCCGCACGGATTGGCCACAATGGCCGCTCACAATCGGTTAGAGGCTGACTAATGGATACCCTGCTTGAGCGTTTTCTGCGTTACGTAACTTTTCATACCCGCTCCGATGAGACCAATCCAGCCTGCCCGAGCAGCGAGGGACAACTGATCTTTGCCCGCGCCCTGCAAGAAGAGATGAAGGCGCTGGGGCTGACCCAGGTCACCCTGGATGAACACGGCTACCTCACCGGCTGCCTGCCGGGCAACCAGCCGGACGCCCCCGCCATCGGCCTGATTGCCCACATGGATACCGCCGACTACGAGGCGGAGCACGTAGTACCGCAAATCATCGAAAACTATCAGGGCGGCGACATCTGCCTTGGCAAGGGTGACGAGGTGCTCGCCATCCGTGACTACCGCTTCCTGAAAAACTATCTGGGTCAGGACCTTATCACTACCGACGGCACCACCTTGCTTGGCGCCGACGACAAGGCGGGTATCGCCGAGATCCTCACTGCCATCGACCACCTGCAGGCCCACCCCGAGATCCCGCGCGGCGATATCTGGGTCGGCTTTACCCCGGATGAAGAGATCGGCCGCGGTGCCAACCTGTTCCCGCTGGAGAGATTCCCGGCCAAGTGGGCCTATACCGTGGATGGCGGCGAACTGGGCGAGCTGGAGTATGAAAATTTCAACGCCGCCAGCGCCACGGTGCGTTTTATCGGCAATAACGTCCACCCCGGCACCGCCAAGGGCAGCATGATCAACAGCCAGACCCTGGCCGCCCGCTTCCACGCCGCCATGCCTGCCGAGCAGACCCCGGAGTGCACCGACGGGTATGAGGGCTTCTTCCATCTGGCCCAGATGAGCGGCACCGTGGAGGAGAGCACCCTCCACTACATCATCCGTGACTTCGACGACGAGCACTTCGCCGCACGCAAAGCCGAGATGCAGAACCGGGTGGCCGCCCTGCAGGCCGAGTATCCCAAGGCCCGCATCGAGCTGACCCTGACCGACAGCTATCGCAACATGCGCAGCCAGATCGAGCCGCACATGCATATCGTCGAGCTGGCCAAGGCCGCCATGGAAGCCGCCGACGTGGTGCCGAAAATCAAGCCCATTCGCGGCGGTACCGATGGCGCCCGCCTCTCCTTTATGGGCCTGCCCTGCCCCAACCTCTTCACCGGTGGCCACAACTTCCACGGCAAGCACGAGTTCATCCCGCTGCAATCCATGGAGAAATCGGTCGCCACCCTGGTGGAGCTGGTGCGCCTCACCGCAGCCTGGCGCGGTTAATCGGGTCACTATCATTACCATGACCACCAAGGGGGGAGCCGGTTTACCGGCTCCCCCCTTGCTATCTGGCCATCACCCATCAACAAAGGGAAACCGGGGGAGGGTCGCTCAGGAGCAACTGGCTGCCGCTGCCATCAAACTGTCATCCCGCTGACATGTCGCCGGAACAGTGTCACATCATGCTGGGAGCAACGGATCGCCGGAGCCCCCCAGATGTTCACTATCGATACCCTGCTGACCCAGCACTTCCCCCGCCTGCTTGGCTACCCCCTGATCACCCCGCTGTTAAAGCGGCTGCTGGGCTGGCTGCTCAACGAACAGGCCTTTGCCGACTTTGCCGCCCGCTACCCGCACCTGCGCGGCCTCGACTTTGTCGAGCAGGCGCTGACCCAGCTCGATTTCGACTATCGGGTCAGCGAGGCGCAACTGGAGCATATCCCCGCCAGCGGCCGGGTCATTCTTGTCGCCAACCACCCCATCGGCTCGCTGGACGGACTGGCGCTGCTACAACTGCTCGGTCGCATCCGCCCCGATGTGAAGATCGTCGCCAACCAGCTGCTGGCCCAGCTCGCGCCGCTGCGCTCTCTGCTATTGCCGGTAGACAATATGGAGGGCAAGACCGATCGACAGGCCATCCTCGCCATGAACGAACACCTCGCCCATGAAGGGGCGCTGGTGATCTTCCCCGCAGGTGAAGTCTCGCGGCTTGGCCTCAAGGGGGTGAAAGATGGCCCCTGGCAGGCAGGCTTTATCAAGCTGGCCAAGCGCACCCGCACCCCGCTGGTGCCCATCCATCTGGGAGGGCGCAACAGCCTCTGGTTCTATCTCGCCTCCTGGCTCAACAAGCCCGCCTCCGCCCTGTTGCTGGTGCGCCAGCTGTTTCGCCAGCAGGGGCAGACCCTGCCGGTGACCATAGGAGCGCGCATTCCACTCGGCAGTTTTCAGGATCTGCCCGCCAAGACGGCGGCGCGGCTGGTGCGCAACCACCTCTACCGGATTGGCCGTGGCAAGGCGGGGCGCCTGCAGACCGAGGCCCCCATCGCCCTGCCGGAGGATCGTCGCCAGCTCAAACAGGCCATCGAAAGCTGCGAACAGCTCGGCACCACCCCGGATGGTCAGGGGATCTACCTCTACCGCCGCCACGAACTGAGCCACTCGGTGATCCTGCGCGAGCTGGGGCGACTGCGGGAGATCGCCTTTCGCGCAGTGGGGGAAGGATCCGGCAAAAGGCGGGATCTCGATGGCTTTGACAACGACTATCACCACCTGATCCTCTGGGATCCGGCCCGACTCGATATTATCGGCGCCTACCGGTTCGCCCCGGTGGCGGAGCTGCTGGCCAGCAAGGGGAAGGATGGCCTCTATAGCCACACCCTGTTCGGCTTTGAGGATAAGCTGCTGCCCCGGCTGGAACAGGCCATCGAGCTTGGCCGCAGCTTTATTCAGCCCGCCTACTGGGGCAAGCGGGGGCTCGATTATCTCTGGTTCGGCATCGGTGCCTATCTGGCCCGCTATCCCCGCTACCGCTACCTGTTTGGCCCGGTGTCGCTCTCCGGCAGCCTACCGCCGGCGGCCAAGGATCTGCTGGTGAGCTTTTACCGCCAGCACTTTGCCCCCGAGCTGGCGCTGGCCCCCTCCCGCCGTCCCTACCCCGAAACGCAGCCTCTGTTCGAAGGGGTGGATTACGGCGCCGACCTCAAAGCGCTCAAGGCCCGCCTCGACAATTTGGGCTGCGCCATCCCTACCCTCTACAAGCAGTATTCCGAGCTGTGCGAGCCGGGCGGAGTGCAGTTCATGGACTTTGGTATCGACCCCGACTTCAACCACTGCATCGACGGGCTGGTGTGGGTCGATGTGAGCCGCATCAAGTCCCACAAGCGGGCCCGCTATATCGGCAGTCATCTGGTCGAGCCGCGCTTATAACCCTGCTGGAGCCAGGCAAACAGCCAAAGGCAAAAAAGGAGAGAGAGGCCATCGCCTCCCTCTCCTTTCGCTCTCATGCTCAGCACCTTTTCGAGGCGCTCGGCCCATCTGACGTTACTCGGCCGCCTTGCGATCCGAGTGGCCGAGATCCCGCTCAGGGGCGATAACATCGCGCACCCGCTGCTTGATCTCCTTGGCCTCGGGGAAGCCGTCATCGACCACTCGATCCCACACCTGCACCCCGCCCACCAGAATGCGGAACTCCCCCTTGCTGGCCGGCACCAGCGCCACCTCCCCCAGATCGCTGTCGAAGGTGGATAGCAGCTCCTGCGCCAGCCAGGCGGCGCGCAGCATCCAGCGACAGAGGGTACAGTAGCGGATTTCGATGCGGGGTTTGCTGATCAGGGTTTCAGACTCGGTCATGAGTGACTCCATAAAAAAGCGACAATGGCGGGAAGTGGCGTACTGCCGCCCAATGGCCGCTCCCGGTTTGGTCAAATCAGTGCTGATCAACCCCATGAAAATCGGCCAGCCAATGGCGGGCAATGGTACGCATCGCCGATTCTGGCAGCTCGAACAGGCCGGGTGCAAGAGGGCCTGCCGCCAGCATCCGGATCCCTTCCATGATCTCCGCCAGCACCAGATAGACATATTCACCAATCACGGCGCCATGGACGAAGTTGACCGCCTCGCCCCGGTTGAGCAGGTAGATCTGGGTACCATCCGGCCGGTTGAGGGCCAGCACATGGGGGCACACCTCTTCGCTCGGCCACGGCAACTGGGCCAGCGAGAAGGCAAACTCGTCGTCGGCCGAGGTGACCGAGGCGACCATGGTGCCGGGGCGCAGCGCCTGCAGATCCACCAAGTCCAGCGAGCCGTTGCCGGTAGAGCAGATCACCAGCTCGGCACGGCTCAAGGCTTCAGCCTTGGTGATCAAGCGAAAACCGTGAGAGAGCGCTTCGACCTGTCGCAGCACATCGGTTTCCACCAGCCCGAGATGGAGGTTGCGACAACGCAGGTCGCGGGCGATGCTGCGCCCCACCTTGCCATAGCCAAACAGCACGGCTTCGCAGACGTTGAAAGTACGGTTGAGATTACGAGCCAGCGACTCCGCGGAGTAGACCACGCTCAAACCAATCTGGATATCCTCGGCCTGCTTGAGGGGGCTGCGCGCCACCGACACCACAGGGGTCGCCAGCACCTCCTGCTCATAGCGTTGATGGCCGTTCTCGGTCATCTCCACCACCCCGAGGAAACGGGGGCCGAAGTATTCACTCAAGATCACCTGGGTTTTGGCAAAGTAACCGCCTATATCGAGGATCAGCAACCGCTCGTGGGGGGCCACCAGCGGCGCAATCTGCTGGATGATGCTGTCGGGTTCATTGGTCCAGCGTCGGTTGAGGGGCAGCACCGGATAGTGCTGGGATACCCACTCCAGGGTCGGACCGTGTACCGATTTCGGTTTGGGCAAAATGGCGCCAATCCGTCCAATCTGACCGAGAGCGTCGATAAAACGGGGGCGATCGGGAAGCAGGTGAGTGACCAGCAGAATGCAGAGACCGTCGATACGTCCCTGTCCGGTGAAATGGCGAAAAAACAGATGCTCAGATCCTTGACTGCGCAACTGTGGCCTCCTTATGTGCCGCAAAGCAGGCAAACAGAACCCGGCGCGGCCGGGTTCTGTGTGTGTCCAAATAAAATGAAAATCCTTTTTATCTGAAACACATATGGGGCTCAATCATTATCTGCCAAGAGTATGAGCGAGTATGCAAAAATGACTGTAATTGCCTGTTTTTCATGCAAAAATCAGTACAAAGAAGCAGCAGGCCACACCCACCACAGGCTGAGCCCGGTTCCCGCCGCTGCGAGCAAGATCAGCCCACCCCAACGCACTGGCAACGGTTTGTCACGCAATGCCCACTCCAGCAGCGGCAGCAACCAGACCGGCAGCAACACCACCAGCGGCACCTCCACATATTGCCAGGCGAGCATCTGGACGAAGGCGAGGGCCAGCGCCAGACCAGCGGGTGCTGCCTTGATGCCAACAAAGGTGGCAAGCAGGGCGCGAAAACCGGCGAAAGCGGCCAGAGCACCGGCCAGCTGGGCAATCAGCAGACTGCCATCGATGCCAATCACCAGCGCCAACCAGATAAAGCCGAGGGCAAACCCGAGCCCTTCGCGGCTATCACCGCGCAGACCGCTCCAACCAAACCAGAGGATGGCGGGCAGTAGCGCCAGCCAGATCCCGAGTTCGCTCGCCAATACCGATGCCAATCCCTGCCACCACACCAGCGCACTGACCACCGCAAAGAGCAGTGGTGAACCGCGCAGATCGTTCACCTGAGCCGCAATGGCGGGCACCAGCAGGGTCAGCGGCAGCCACTGCCACGCCTTGGCCGGAATACCATAGAGACCGCCAAGCAAGGAGCCCACCAGCCAGAGCGCCAGTGCGCCCCAGAGATAGCCCAGCCGTGGCCAGCGCCACGACAGCAAAGCGGCTCCCAGAGGAGCCGCCAGGGTTTGCAGCAGAAGTTCCGCGCCCATTACTTGCGCACGCCTTCGACAAACAGGTTGATGTTCATCTCGTCCGGGATGCCGGGCAGCATGTAGCTCACGCCAAAGTCACTGCGCTTGATGGTGGTGGAGGCGTTGAAACCGCTGCGGTAGCCGCCCCAGGGATCCTTGCCCTCGCCAATTTTGACCAGATCGAAGGCCACTTCCTTGGAGACGCCGTGCAGGGTCAGGGTCCCTTTCAGCACGCCTTTATCCTTGGTGCCCTCGTAAGCGGAGCTGACGAAGGTCATCTTGGGATATTGTTTCACGTCGAGGAAGTCCGGGCTGCGCAGGTGCTTGTCGCGGGCCTCGTGATTGGAGTCGACGCTGGCGGCATCCACTTCAAAGCTCGCCTTGGCGGCCGCCGGGTTGGCGTCATCCATGCTGAAGGTGCCGCTGAAGGTGTTGAAGCGACCCACCAGCTCGGAGAAGCCCAGGTGACCCACCTTGAACTGCACAGTGGTGTGCGCCGCATCCACATCGTAATCCGCCGCCATCAGAGGGGTAGCCATAAACAGGCAGGAGGCCAGCAGAGCCTTGGTCATTTTCATCCGTTCGTTCCTTCATCTTGGGGTTCACATCAGTGGTTAAAATGCTAACCTCGTTCTGAAGATGAATAATCAGTGATTTATTAAATTCATTATTTACTGAGGATGGAAAATGGACCAGATCGCCGCCATGCGTACCTTTATCAAGGTGGTGGAGTGCCAGAGCTTTACCAAGGCCGCCAACCAGCTCGGCATCTCGGTCGCCATGGCCTCCAAACTGATGCAGCAGTTGGAGGAGTCCCTCGCCACCCGGCTGCTGTCGCGCACCACCCGTCAGGTCAATCCCACCGAAGCGGGCCAGTTCTACTACCAGCGCTCCCTCGCCCTGCTGGCGGAGCTGGAAGAGACCCACAGCCAGCTGACTCACCACAACCAGCAGCCGAACGGCACCCTCAAGCTCTCGGTGCCGATGGATTTTGGCTATCTGCACCTCTCACCCGCCCTGCCACTGTTTCGCCAGCGCTTTCCCGATCTCAAGCTCGATATCGAGTACAGCGACCGGCGGGTAGCGCTGGTGGAAGAGGGGTTCGATCTGGCGCTGCGGATCGGCCACCTCAGCGACTCCTCGCTGGTGGCGCGCCAGCTTGCCACCATTCGGGTCGAACTTTGCGCCAGCCCCGCCTATCTGGCGCGCAAGGGCAGACCGGAAAAGCCCGAGGATCTCAAGCAGCACGACTGTCTGATCTACACCCTGACCCAGCCGGAGTGGCACTTCAAACGGGGAAGCGAGCAGCAGAGCATCCGGCCACAGGGGCCGCTGCGGGCCAACAACGGGGTGGCGCTGACCCGCGCCGCTTGTGATGATCAGGGCATCATATTGCAGCCCACCTTTATCGTGGGGGAGGCCCTGCGGTCAGGGCAGCTGGTCAGCCTGCTGCCTGAGTGGGACAAGGGAGAGGTGGGACTTTATGCGGTCTATCCGCACCGCCGCTTCGTCTCGGCCAAGGTGCGCTGCTTTATCGAGTTCGTGCAGGAGCGCTATCTCGCCCCGCAACAGTGGGATGCGCCGACCTGATTGCCAGAGCAGAGGGTACGGCCTGCTGGCCCGGCTTGCAACCTAGCGCTGGCCAGGGGCCGCGGCAGGAACCAGCTTCGCCAGCAGACGCTCCTGCTCGAGGCTTAACTGCCAGCGTGGCAGACGGGTGCGGATCACCGACAACTGCGGCTCACTGAGGGCATAGGGGAGCGCCACTTCAATCTCGGGGCAGTCAAACATGGCGGCCAGCTGCAGGATCAAAATGAGGTTTGCCTCGTCGGTCTTGTGCTTGTTGACCCGTTTGCGGATCTCGTGGCGCAGCTGGGTTTCGGGGTCCTGGGTCATCGCCTGCCAGCCGAAACCGAACAACGGCACCAGCGCGCTGACAATCCCCAGCGCCGTCATCGGCTGCTTGGGGGGATGATAGAGTGCGTTGAGATCCAGCAGAACAGGATTCTGACGAACCTCACCCTCACCAAATAAAATCGTTTTCGTCATTGGATTACCCGTTATATTCCACTAGACTGCGCCGCATATTTTACCCCGATATGCCAACGAGGTGCTGATGCTAAGCGATATCGAGATCTCCCGCCAGTCCCCCCGTCTCTCAATCCACGCGCTGGCCGAACGCCTCGCCATCCCCCAGCACCTGCTCAGCCCCCATGGCCACTACAAAGGCAAGCTCAGCCTCGACCTGCTCAAGTCTCAACCCATACAGAGCGGCAAGCTGGTACTGGTGAGCGCCATCACCCCGACCCCGCTCGGTGAAGGAAAAACGGTGACCACCCTTGGCCTCTCCATGGGGCTCAACCATATCGGCCAGCCCAGCATCGCCACTATCCGCCAGCCGAGCCTCGGCCCGGTATTCGGGGTCAAGGGGGGGGCCGCCGGTGGCGGCCACGCCCAGGTGGTGCCGATGGAGGAGATGAACCTCCACCTTACCGGCGATTTTCACGCTCTGACGGCGGCTCACAATCTGGCGGCAGCAGCCCTCGATGCCCGCCTGTTCCATGAGCGCAAACTCGGCGACCAGTTCAGCGCCAAAACCGGCCTGCCGCGGCTCGATATCGATGCCGATAACATCCTCTGGCCGCGCACCCTCGACATGAATGACCGCGCCCTGCGCCACCTCACGATTGGACAGGGGGGCGCTGCCGATGGTGTGGAGCGCAGCGATCGCTTCGTCATCACCGCCGCCTCCGAGCTGATGGCCATTCTGGCGCTGGCGAGCGATCTGAAAGACCTGCGCCAGCGCATCGGCCGCATCCAGCTGGCCCGCGATATCCACGGCAAGCCCGTTACCGCCGAACAGCTGGAAGTGGCGGGCGCCATGACGGTGCTGCTCAAGGATGCGCTGCAACCGACCCTGATGCAGACCACAGAGCAGACCCCAGTGCTGGTGCACGCCGGCCCCTTTGCCAATATTGCCCACGGCAACTCCTCGGTGATCGCCGATCGCATCGCTCTTGGCCTGACCGACTATGTAGTAACCGAAGCAGGTTTTGGCTCCGACATGGGGCTTGAGAAGTTCTTCAACATCAAGAGCCGCCAATCCGGCATTACCCCCGCCTGCGTGGTGCTGGTGGCCACGGTGCGCGGCCTCAAGGCCAACAGCGGCCTGCTCGATATCCGCCCGGGCCAGCCGCTGCCAGCCAGCCTGCAAGGGGAAGATCTGCCGACCCTCAAGCAGGGCTGCGCCAACCTCGCCTGGCATATCCAGAACGCCCGCCGCTACGGGGTGCCGGTGGTAGTCGCCATCAACCGCTTCCCTACCGACAGCGAGGCCGAACTGGCGCTGCTGGCCCATGAAGCACAGCAAGCCGGTGCCTGTGGCGCAACCATCTCCAACGCCTTCACCCAGGGTGGTGCCGGTGCCAGCGAGCTGGCCCGCACCGTGGTCGCCGCCTGCGAGCAACCCGGCAAGGTGAAACTGCTCTACCCCGACGAGGCGAGCCTCGACGCCAAGCTGGCGACCCTGGTGGAGTGCGGCTACGGCGGCCGCGGAGTGCAGCTCTCCGACAAAGCGCGCCAGCAGCTGGCACAACTCTCCGCCGAAGGGTGGGATCACTTGCCCATCTGCGTAGCCAAGACGCCGCTCTCCATCAGCCATGACCCCGCTCTCAAGGGCGTGCCGACCGATTTCGAGGTGCCCATCGACGAGGTGAAGCTCTGCGCCGGTGCCGGGTTCGTCTATGCGCTGGCGGGCCCTATCATGACCATGCCGGGGCTGGGCAGTCTGCCTGCCTATCGCCATATCGATATCGATGAGAACGGCGAGATAGTCGGCCTGAGCTGAGCCCTTCCACAACCCCAGAAACAACAAGGCCCCGCCAATTGGCGGGGCCTTCTGTTATCCATGCATCAACCCTTAGAGGGTGAAGCGCTGGGTCATATGGTGCAGGGTGTTGGCCAGCTTGCTCAGCTCGACGCAAGCCTGGGCGATCTGATGAGCGCCCTGGGCATTCTCGTCAGCGGCATTGTGAATGTTGACGATGCTGCGGTTGAGCTCTTCGGTCACCGCGTTCTGCTCTTCGGTGGCGGTGGCGATCAGGGTGTTCATGTCAGTGATGCGCACCACGGCACCGTTGATGGTCTCGATACTGGTACCGGCATCCCGCGCCAGACCTACACTCTCCTGCATCTGGTGACGACTCAGCTGCATGGCGTTGCCAGCCTCGGCGGCGCGGCTCTGCAACAGTTCGATCATCTTGCTGATCTCGGCGGTGGAGTCCTGGGTACGCTGGGCTAGGGAGCGCACTTCATCCGCAACGACCGCAAAACCACGACCCTGCTCACCGGCACGGGCCGCTTCGATGGCGGCGTTAAGGGCCAGCAGGTTGGTCTGACCGGCGATATCGCGGATCACATCCAGCACCACGCTGATGTTGGCGCTGTCGGCCTCCAGCTGCTGCACCACTGTGCCCGCCTGTTCAATCTTGACCGACACCTCTTCGATGCTGGCAATGGAGCTGCGTACCACTTCGCTGCCGGCAGCAGAGGTGCGGGAGGCATCCTTGGCGGCGCTCATGGCATCCGTGGTGTTGCGGGCCACTTCGTTGACGGTGGACTGCATCTCGTTCATGGCGGTCGCCACCTGGGACACTTCGTTCTGCTGGATAGCCATGCCGCTGGCGGACTGGCTGGAGATGGCGCTCACCTCCTCCACTGCGCTGCTGAGTTGGCTCACGGAGCCGGCGATCTCGCTCACCAGATCGGAGAGGGAGCCCTGCATCCGGTTGATGGCGGAGCCCAGCTGACCCAGTTCATCACGGTTGAAACGGTTGTCACGGATCCACTGCTGCAGTTCGCCCTGACCCAGATCGCCATTGGCAATACGTTGGGCCTGACGGGCCAGCATGATCAGCGGGTCGCGAATTTGGCGGGTCAGTACCACGGAGAGCACCACCACAAGGATCAGACCGATCACCAGCGCGATGGTGACACTCAGATTGGCGGATTGATAAGAGTCGACAATGTCGCTGCGGGATTCAGACGCATAACCATGGTTAATCTGGATAAGGGAGGCCACTGACTTGCTCAGCGCGGTGTAAAGGGGAACTCCCTCCTCAAGGAAGATGCGTTGGGCTTCGGCAAGCTGATCGCTGTCTTGCAGCTGTTTGACTCGCTGGTGCAGGGCGACGTAACGATCCCAGTCAGATTTCACCGTATCGAAGGTACGGCGCTCCGCCACATCTTCAGGCCAGATCGTCTTGTCATGGGCAATCAGCTGCTGCGCGATCGAGTTAAGCTGTTGACTGGCAATATTCCGATATTCAGCCCTTTTCAGCGGCTCGGCAGCCACCACGAAATAACCCAGCTCATAACGACGCAACTCACCGAGAGAATCCCCGATCGCGCTGGTGCGATTGACCGCTGGCAAGATGCTGTCGGTAAACCGGATGGCAACATCATTCATGTTGCCAAACTGGACAAGGGCAAAACCGCCGATAAAGGCGACCATCAAACCGAGCACGGCAAAGCCGGCGGTGAGTTTTTTACCTATGGTCATGGTACTGGTATTCATGGGATATCCTGGTGGTCGTTAAATTCGTAGCACTCGTCCGGTTCACGCCCTCCTGGCATGAACTATCTGGCCACCTGTTCAGTGGCGCACCATCCAACCTTGATGAATATCTCTGAATTCCATGAGCGGCAGCGAGAGCCGTGAGGGGGCGCTAGAGTAACCGGATTGTGATGGTTCGGAAAGAGTCTGTCCGGTTACTTTTTGTAAGGTGAAAACGAGGGATTTATCGTACTCGATTAAATATACCGCTCAGATGAATAAATCGAAAAAATGCATAACGTTTGCATAAGGCAAGCCGCGCGGGTCAAGCCGTTGCAGGCCGCCACTCTCATCCGGAACCAATGAAAAACGCCAGCAATAGCTGCTGGCGTCTCGTTTATTCAGCGTGGCGGTTACAAAACAACCACCATCTTATCCGCGCAGGCCACCGAGAAACTCGGCCCGGGTATCGGGCTGGGTCTTGAACACACCGCCGAGGGAGGTGGTGGTGGTATAGGAAGTGGAGTCCATCACTCCGCGTGCCTTGACGCAGTAGTGGGTCGCCTTGATGCTGATAGCCACATCCTTGGTACCGAGCAGGGTCTGCAGCGCCAGCAGGATCTGCTGGGTCAGCCGCTCCTGCACCTGGGGACGGCGGGCAAAGAACTGCACGATGCGGTTGATCTTCGACAGGCCAATTACCTTGCCACGAGGGATATAGGCCACATGGGCCATGCCGTCGATGGTGACGAAGTGGTGCTCGCAGGTGCTGGTGAGGCTGATGTCCCGCACCATGATCATCTCGTCCACCTGCATCTTGTTCTCGATCACTGTCACCTTGGGGAAGGTGGAATAATCGAGGCCGGAGAAGATCTCGTTGACGTACATCTTGGCGATGCGATGCGGCGTCTCGGCCAGACTGTCATCGGTCAGATCCAGCCCCAGCGTCTCCATGATGGAGCGCATATGGCCTTCAATCTTCTCCCGCTTCTGCTGGCTGTTCAGCTCGTTGGTGACCAGGGGAGTTTCCAGTCCCTGGGCTTCGAGGGCAGCCCTGACCAGCAAGGCTTCCGGACTTAAGGTTGTCATTATCTTCTCTCCCACGCTCAGGGACTGTGAGGGCAGCTCAAGGAGCAACCCCTTATGTTATTGCGGCGTACAGGGCCGACGGTATCGCTGTAATGGTCGCCACTCGGGATGTGACGGCCATCTGTTATGGCGGCATAGTAAACGGCCATTGCCGCCAAGATTCAAGTCAACTTGTGCGTCACCTCATACTTTATGGCCATCTCACCCCGTTTCAGCGCCGATTACCCCGAGATTCCCTTGAGATAACCTGCCCATCCCCGGGGATTTTTGTGATAATCCCGCCTTCAATCATAGAAAGAGGTCATGACGATGGGATTTGATACCAGCGGACTACTCCCCTTAAGCGATGCCCTGCAAGGGATGCTGGAACAACTCGCCTGCTGCTGCGACAGCGAGCAGCAGCCCCTGCCAGAGGCCCTTGGCCGGGTTCTTGCCAGCGACATCGCCTCTCCCCTCGCCGTGCCCCCCTTCGACAACTCCGCCATGGACGGTTATGCTGTACGCCTTGCGGATCTCGCCAGCGGCACCCCGCTCATCATGGCGGGCAAGGCGTTTGCCGGTCAGCCCTATCAGGGCGAGTGGCCCGCTGGCCATTGCGTGCGGATCATGACAGGCGCCCCGGTACCGGCCGGTACGGATGCAGTGGTGATGCAGGAAGAAACGCAGGCCGACGGCGATCGGATCACTTTTCTGGCACAACCCGAACCGGGCCAGAATATCCGCCGCGCCGGCAGCGATATCGGCAAGGGCGCCTGCGTGCTGCCAGCCGGTACTCGCCTCACCCCGCGCGAAATGCCGCTGCTGGCCTCCCTCGGCGTGGCTACCGTGCCGGTACGCCGCCCGCTGAAAGTGGCCATCTTCAGCACCGGTGACGAGCTCAAGCCGGTTGGTACCCCGCTGGCCCACGGCGATATCTATGACTCCAACCGCTACGGCGTGCGGGCCATGCTGGCGCGCATGGGCTGCGACTGCCTCGACCTTGGCATCATCCCGGACGATCCCGCCCAGCTGCGCGCCGCCTTTATCCGCGCAGACGAAGAGGCCGATGTACTCATCACCACCGGCGGCGTCTCGGTGGGGGAAGCGGACTTCACCAAACAACTGCTGGACGAGCTCGGCGAGATTGGCTTCTGGAAGCTGGCCATCAAGCCGGGCAAGCCATTTGCCTTCGGCCGCCTGCCCCGCGCCTGGTTCTTCGGCCTGCCGGGCAACCCGGTCTCCGCCATGGTCACCTTCGATCAGCTGGTGCAACCGGCGCTGGCCAAGCTGGCGGGCCAACGCTTCGAGCGCCCGCTTCAGCTGCAAGCCATTGCGGCCGAACCACTCAAAAAGAGCCCCGGCCGACTCGACTTCCAGCGCGGCATCATGAGCCAAGGGCCAAACGGCCTCGAGGTGCGCAGCACCGGCTCGCAGGACTCCGCCGTGTTCAGCTCCCTGTCGCAAGCCAACTGCTACATCGTTCTTGAACGGGAACGGGGCCGCGTAGCCGTGGGCGAGACGGTCACCGTCGAACCATTCGGGGGATTGCTGCTGTGAGCGAGATCCTGAGCGACGCCGAACTACTGCGCTACAACCGCCAGATCATCCTCAAATCCTTCGACTTCGAGGGACAGGAGGCGCTCAAGCAGGCCCGTGTGCTGGTGATCGGTGCCGGTGGCCTTGGTTGCGCCGCCAGCCAGTATCTGGCGGTGGCCGGGGTTGGCCAGCTCACCTTGATCGATTTCGACAAGGTGGAGCTCTCCAATCTGCAGCGTCAGGTGCTGCACAACGATGAGCGCATCGGTCACTACAAAGTAGACTCTGCCGCCCAGTCGCTGCGTGCCCTCACCCCCTGGCTTAACGTGGAGACCCACGCTGCCGTAGCCGATGAGGCGCAGCTCGATGCCTTGCTGCCCCGGCATCAGCTGGTGCTCGACTGCACCGACAACCTGGCCATTCGCAACCTGCTCAACCAAAAGGCACGCCAGCATGGCGTGCCACTGGTCAGCGGCGCCGCCATCCGGCTGGAGGGACAGCTGTGCAGCTTCACCTGGCAGGAAGATGAGCCCTGCTACGCCTGCCTCAGCGCCCTGTTTGGCGAGCAGGCCCTCACCTGTGTCGAGGCGGGAGTGCTCGCCCCCGTGGTGGGTCTGGTGGGCAGCCTGCAGGCACTTGAAGCCATCAAGATCCTGGCCTGCATGGGCAAAAGCTACAGCGGCCGCCTGCTGATGATCGACGGCCTAAGCGGCACTTTCCGCGAGATGAAGCTGCCCAAGCGCCCCGACTGCCCCGTCTGCTCCCATCCTTGACGCAAACGGGATCAAAAAAAGCCGAACCCTGTGGTTCGGCTTTTTGGTACCTGCACCTAACAACCCCTTCCTCAATGGGTCGTGAGGATCCGTTGCAACAGGTGATTAAAGCCCGAGGGATCTTCCGCAGGCCAGGCGTGGTGGCCGTTGGGGGTGTGGATGGTGGCGTTGGGCAGGGCGGCAAACTGCTCTACTCGTTTGGCCAGCGGCAAGTAGTCATGACTGGTGGAGATGATGGCTACCGGCTGCCAGATGGCGCCGAGCCGGGCACGTACCGACCAGCCGGGTAACGCCTCCAGCAGCGCCTTGTAGGTTTTCTTTTTATTGCGCACGAAACGCAGCCGGAAGGTGTGGCGCACCTGCGCCAGATCCGGGCCCGGGAAGAGCTCGCGCCCCAGCCACCAGGCGAGGGGGCGCATGCCAAACCAGCGCAGCCACTTGAGACGCTGGGCGTAACGCTCCTGCTCTTTGGGTGTTTCCAGCAGAAACTCGCTAAAACCATTGACCAGCACCAGCCCCTGCACCTTGTGGGGCAGTTGCAGCGCCAGCTCCAGCGCGACCATGGCCCCGAGCGACAGTCCCACCACCCAGGCGGGTTCTGGCTGTGCATCGAGCCAGTTCACCACATCGGCTGCCAGGGTCGCCACATCGAACGGCCCCTCCTGCATGCTCTGGCCGTGGCCGCGCAAGTCCAGCGCCACCACCCGGTAGTGTTCGGAAAACCGTTCGATCTGCGCCTGCCAGTCGAGGCTGGAGGAGCCCAGCCCATGCAGCAGCAAAAGCAAGGGGCCCTCCCCCGCACTGCGCAGGGCAAGACCATTGAATTTCATCACCTGATTGCGGCGCATCAGTGTATTGCCTCTCGACTCATCACCTGAACCATCTCTTGTTGTTATGTCACCCGTGGTTATCCTGCCACGGCACGGCGCCCAATCAGCCTTCGCTGACCAGACTCACCGCCTTGATATAAGCGTAGATCTGCTGCTCCGGCGCCAGCGCCAGCCGCCTGGCGGAGCGACTGGTGATCCGGGCCAGCAGTATCTGCTCACCCAGCGCCAACTGCAACAGAGTCTGGCCGGGGCGCACCTCGCGCACCGCTAGCAGACGGGTGACGAGACAGTTGGAGAGACTGGAGTGCTCGATAGGTGCTGTGGCAATCACCACATCGCGCCCGGCCACCTTGATCTGCAAGGGGCCACTCTCGTCCGGCACCTGGGTCATGGTGACCCGCAGTTGCTGCTCACCAAGCTGCAGGGTCGCCATCTGCTCCTCTTCATCGTAGTGAGAGAGGGTCGCTGCCAGCATCACCCCGGCATCGTCACGGCTGGCGAGTGACAGGTCGGTTCGGGCGAAAATCTCGCTCGGCCTACCTTGCGCCTCCACCCTGCCACTTTCCAGCAGCACCAGCTGATCGCAGAGCAGGCTCACCTCCTCCATGGCGTGGCTGACGAAGATCATCGGGATGCCGCTCTCCTGCTGCAACCCCTTGAGCACATGGGCCTGATGGATGCGGCTACGCCGATCGAGCGCCGAGAAAGGCTCATCGAGCAGCAGCAGATCGGGTTCGGCCAGCAGCGCCCGCCCCAGCGCCACCCGCTGGCGTTGACCACCAGAGAGGGCATGGGCAGGCTGCCCCAGCAGATCAGCAAAGCCGAGTCGCGCCGCCAGCGCTTCGGGCTGCCAGCGCCCTCGCCCCTTGCGGGCCGCCAGTTGCAGATTGCCGAGCACCGTCAGATGGGGGAAGAGCCGCGAGTCCTGAAACACCAGCCCGATCCGGCGAGCTTCAGGCAGCAGCACGGCGCACTCCCGATCGCGCCACCGCAAGCGATCCCCGTTTTGGCGATCGAGCCCGGCGATAATGCGCAGCAGTGTACTCTTGCCGCAGCCGGAGGGGCCGAACAGGCCGAGGATTCCCCCCAGCTCGAGGGTCAGCGCGCAATCGAGGGTAAAGGGGCCAAACTCGCGCCGGGCATGGAGGTTCAGGGCATGGCGGGGCGGCACGTTCACTGGCGGAATAGTAGCTGGCTGGTTCATCCGAACACTCTCCGCTGTCTACGCTGCAACACACCATAGACCAGCACCAGCATCACCAGCGAGAAGGCCATCAGGCCGCCCGCCAGAATATGGGCGTTCTGATAGTCCATCGCCTCCACATGATCAAACAGGGCGATGGAGAGCACCTGGGTCTCGCCGGGGATATTGCCGCCAATCATCAGCACCACGCCAAACTCCCCCAATGTATGGGCAAAGCCAAGGGCCGCCGCCATCACGAAGCTGGGCAGGGTCATCGGCAAGATGATGTGGAAGAAGCGCTCCAGCGGGCCGAGTCCCAAAGTAGCGGCGGCCTCCAATTCCTTGTTGCCCATGTTGACGAAGGCGGAGGTGAGCGGCTGCACCACGAACGGCAGCGAATAGAGGATGGAGGCAAATAGCAGGCCGAGAAAGCTGAAGGCAAGCGGGGCACCAAAGGTGTCGCGCCACCAGGCGCCGAAGCCATATTCAGGGGAGAAGGCGAGCAGCAGATAAAAACCCAGTACCGTGGGGGGCAGCACCAGCGGCAGCGCCACCAGCGCCTCCACCAGCGGCCGCAGCCGGTTCTGACTGCGCGACAGCCACCAGGCCAGCGGCGGAGCCAGCAACAGCAAAATCGCTGTGGTACTGGCCGCAAGCTTCAGGGTGAGCCAGACCGCCAGCAGATCCCCTTCACTCATTGCCGACCTCCCGGTTGATAAATGCCCCCAACAGCATGGTATCCATCCTTATTGCAAAGAGTGGCCGACCCGAAGGCCGACCACTCAGGGTATCGCATCAGGCCCATCCCCTTATTGGGGCAGGGCATAACCTGCAGCCTTGATCTGCGCCTGACCCGGCCCCTTGAGCCAGGCGACCAGCGCCTCGACCGCGGCGCCTTTCTTCAATACCAGCCCCTGCTGCTCGATGGGGGGATAGAAGCTCGCAGGCACCGCCCAGGCTTCGTCGGTCTTGCCCGCTTCCACCAGATTGGCCCAGGCGACAAAGCCCAGCTCGGCATTGCCGGTGTCGACAAATTGCCAGGTCTGGCCGATGTTGGCACCGGTCAGCAGCCGGTACTGCTTGGGATCGATCTTGAGATGGGTGAGGGTCGCCATGGCGGCAGCACCATAGGGAGCTGTGCGGGCATTGGCGATGGCGAGGTTGCCTTTCCAGCTGCGC
Organism: Aeromonas sp. R4-2; assembly: GCF_040908295.1. Taxonomy (NCBI): domain Bacteria; kingdom Pseudomonadati; phylum Pseudomonadota; class Gammaproteobacteria; order Aeromonadales; family Aeromonadaceae; genus Aeromonas; species Aeromonas sp. R4-2. The sequence continues at coordinate 270,048 of NZ_JBFODL010000007.1, forward strand.
AGGGTCGCCTCGTCAGGGGCCGGCCCCCCCTTCTTCCACAGCCCCAGCTGGCCGATGGCGTAGGTGAAGCGATCGCTCCCCTTGCCCTCTTTTTCCAGCTTCTCGGGGGTCGCCGCATCGGCGGAGAGGAAGAGATCGAATGGTGCGCCGTGACTGATCTGGGTGTAGAGCACCCCGGTGGCGGCAGACGAGATGGCCAGGGTGTGGCCGGTCTTGGCGGTGAACTCCTTACCGATACGCTCGATGGTTCCCTTGAAGTTGGCGGCCACGGCCACTTTCACTTCATCAGCCTGCACGGCACCGGTATGCAAGGTGGCGGCGCAGACACCGGCGATGACAACAGATAACAACGGTTTCATTCCCTTTCTCCTGATGGGGCCCGCACATCCGCGCCCCTTGGCGGGGCCGTGGTTCCCGTTGAACCTGCGCCCCTCGTGATGAACAGGTCAGGCTTGCCAGCGGGCAGCGGCGGCGTTGTCGCTCTCCTTGGCCTCGACCCAGCGTTGCACACCCTCGGCAGTCAGCTCTTTTTTCCAAAACGGCGCCCGGGTTTTCAAGAAATCCATGATGAAGTGACAGGCGTCAAAGGCGGCGTCGCGGTGGGCACTGCTCACCGCCACCAGCACGATCTGATCGCCAAGCCACAACTCGCCGATACGATGAATGAGGGTACACTCCTGCAACGGCCAGCGGCGACGGGCCTCCTGCACGATATCGGCCAGCGCCTTCTCGGTCATACCGGGGTAGTGCTCGAGGGCCAGCCCCTTCACCTCCTCCCCCTGATTGAAGTCGCGAACCTTGCCAACAAAAGTGACGATGGCGCCACTGTCGGCGCGGGTGGCGAGGCGGGCATATTCGTCCCCCAGCGAGAAATCCTCCCGCTGCACCACAATGCGATCGGTCATGATTGCCTCGCTCATCCTTAACCTCCGGTCACCGGCGGGAAAAAGGCCACCTCATCGCCATCGTTGATGGGGGTATCGAGGGGCACCAGGGTCTGGTTGACCGCCACCAGCAGCTTGCCTGCTTCCAGCGCCAGCGCCCATTTGTCGCCGCGCTCACAGAGCGCTGCGCGCAGTTGTTCGGCGGTGGCGTAGTCGCAGGGCAGGCTCAGCTCATCGCAGGCCACCAGCTCTCTTACTTGCGCAAAAAACAGTACCTTGATCATGCTTGCTCCCCGCTATTTGACCCCAGCTGAAAATGGCCGGACTTGCCGCCCTTTTTCTCTACCAGCCGCACCTGCTCGATCACCATGTCCTTTTGCACCGCCTTGCACATGTCGTAGATGGTCAGCGCCGCTACCGACGCGGCGGTCAGCGCCTCCATCTCCACCCCGGTCTTGCCGGAGAGCTTGCAGAGAGTGCGGATATGCACCCGATTCTGCTCGGCCAGCGGCACTATCTCCACCTCGACTTTGGTCAAGGCCAGCGGATGGCAGAGTGGGATGAGATCGGAGGTCTTCTTGGCGGCCATGATGCCGGCGATGCGGGCGGTGGCGAACACGTCACCCTTGTGGTGCTGGCCGCTCAGGATCAGCGCCAGCGTCTCGGGGGCCATGGCAACAAACGCCTCGGCGCGGGCTTCGCGCTCGGTCACCTGCTTGTCGGTCACATCCACCATATGGGCTTCGCCGCTCTGGTTCAGATGCGTCAGGTTGGGCTGGGTCTGCTTGGGATCGGTCTGGTTCATCGCTTGCTCTCAGAGGTGGGAGACAAAGTTGCATGGCTTGGTGCGGGCATCGAGCTGATCGCGGATCAGTTGCTCCCAACCCAGCTGGCAAGCGCCGGTGGAGCCGGGCAGACAGCAGATCAGGGTGCGATTGGCGAGTCCCGCCAGCGCACGGCTCTGCATGGCGGAGCCTTTAATCTCGGCAAAAGATAGCTGACGGAACATCTCGCCAAAACCCTGTACGGTGCGCTCGAACAGCACACCAACCGCTTCCGGCACCCGGTTCTGTTCGTTGAAGCCGGTACCGCCGTTAATCAGTACCACCTGCACCCCCTCATCGGCGATCCACTCGCTCACCCGCGCGCGGATGCGAAACAGGTTGTCCGGACAGAGTGCCCGATCGGCCAGCTGATGGCCCGCGTCGGTAAGGGCCGAGACCAGATAGTCGCCCGAGCTGTCATCGGCGGCAGTGCGGCTGTCGGAAACCGTCAGCACGGCGATCTTGAGGGGAATAAATGCGTTGTGTTTCTGTCCCATCGGGCAGCTCCTTGTGGCTATGGGCCGTCAACGAGGCAGGAAGAGAAGGGGTATGAGAGGCCAGTTGTCAGGGCGCAAAAACGGACGCAGACAGAGGTGACCAACTTGCTCAAGCGTGTGACGGCGGGCTGATTCTATCAAAGGTTTCACGAGATATGGGATTTAAAAGACACACAAATCTGATGCTTGTCCCATATATGAACAAAACGCAGGCCGGGCAAACCCGGCCTGTCGTCGCAGGATCAGAACCCTTTCACCCCGGTCATGTCGGGCAGCTGGTGAGCTATCCCCTTGTGACAGTCGATGCAGGTACTTTCACCACTGGCCAGATTGGTAGAGTGCATCTTGGCGGCACGCTGCCCCTGCAGGGAGAAGTCCATGTACTCGAAGTTGTGGCAGTTGCGGCACTCGCGCGAATCTGTCTCTTTCATCCGCTGCCACTCCCGCTCCGCCATCTCGCGTCGGTGCGACTCGAACTTCTCGCGGGTATCCACCTTGCCGGTGATCATGCCCCACAGCTCCTTGGAAGCCTGCACCTTGCGGATGATCTTGTAGGTCCACTCGTGTGGTACATGGCAATCCGGGCAGCTGGCCCGCACGCCGGAGCGGTTTGCGTAGTGGATTGTGTCGCGGTACTCCTCGAACACGTTGTCCTTCATCTCGTGACAGCTGGTGCAGAAGGCCTCGGTGTTGGATGCTTCCATGGCGGTGTTGAAACCACCCCAGAAAATCACGCCACCGAAGAAGCCCATCAGCAGGATGACCCAGAGAGCCGCCTTCGATGGTGACTTGAAGGTGGTCCACAGACGCTGGATAAAGCCGGGTAATTTCATCTATGGATTCCTCAGTTCAGCGCTTCAACCGGTTTAAAGGTATTTTCCACCAGCGGCTTGGCATCCGCTTGCGGTACATGGCACTGCAGGCAGAAGTAGCGACGCGGCGACACTTCACCCAGGGTCAGGCCGTCGCGGGTCTCGAAGTGAGTCGGACTGATCTTGGGGGCCTTCATGGCGCTGGCATTCTTGAAGCTGTGGCAAGCCAGGCACTTGTTGACCTTGGTGTCCACCTCATAGTTGCGAATGTCGTGGGGGATCAGCGGCGGCTGATGCATGTACTGGCGATCGTAGGGCGCGCCATCCTTGCGGAAGTTTTTCAGGGGCGCGGCGGTGGCATCGGTCACCAGATCGGTGGCGCCACGCTCGGACTTGAGGCCACCGGTACTGTTGGTGATCTCGGGGGCCGCTGCCATCAAGGATCCCGCCATCAGGCAGGCCAGCATTGCTCCAATCAGCTTTTTCATTATTTGTTCTCCGACGTTTTTTCTGCCTTGACGGCAAAACCTACAGTGATTTCAAAAACTTGTTCCGCGCAGACATCGATGCAGCGGCCACAGTTGGTACACTCCTGAGCCGCAATCAAGGGCCCGTGACCGCGCTTGGCACCATGAACAGGCCCGCGCAGGATGGGACGCTCCGGGCAGACCGCATAACAATCCATGCAGTTGTTGCACCGCTCGCGCCCCTTGGCAGAAATCTTGATAAATCCGACCCGGTTGACCAGGGCATAGAAGGCCCCCACCGGACAGAGATGACCGCACCAACCCCGCTCAACCACGAAAAGATCGAACAGGAACAGCGCCACCAGCAGGGCCCAGCCCGCCCCCATGCCAAACAGCAGACCGCGCATGGCGAGCGACACCGGATTGACCAACTCCCAGGCCATCACCCCGACCACCGCTGGCACCACCAGCACCATGGCCAGCAGCCAGTAGCGGGTCGCACGGCTGAACTGGCCATTGCCCTTGAGGCCAAGTCGCCCCCTGAGCCAAGCTGCGGCATCCGTGATGAGGTTGACCGGACAGACCCAGGAGCAGAACACCCTCCCCCCGACCAGCCAGTAACCGGCCAGCACAATGGCAGCCCCCAGCCAGAGAGTGGTGATGGGCCAGTGACCCGCCGCCAGCGACTGCAACAGCGTGAGGGGATCGGTCAGCGGCACCGTCTCCAGCAACAGGGAGCTGGAGAGGTTGCCCTTGAGGATCCAGATGCCCGCCAGCGGCCCCAGCAAAAACAGCCCGAGCACGCTGAACTGACTGAGCCTGCGCAGCAGCAGGAATCGGTGGGAACGCCACCACCCCAGCTTGATGCGCGCCTCTTCCCCCGGATAACGACTCATAACCCCTCCGGTTTGCGGGTGGGCAGGGTGAGCCTGTCGCCGATGAGCGACTTGTTCCCCGCCTTGGCCTTCTCTTCCCAGCCGAGCCGGTAGTGATGGCCCAGCTCACCTTTGGCGAGCTGGCGTGGCACCACCTTGATGGCGGCCTCCTCCAGCACGCAGGCATGCTCGCACTTGCCACAGCCGGTACAGACATCGCTGTGTACCGTGGGCAGGAACATGGCGTGTTTGCCGGTACGCTGGTTATGCTGCAGCTCAAGAGTGATCGCCTTGTCAATCAGCGGGCAGACCCGATAACAGACATCGCAGCGCAGCCCCAGATAGTTGAGGCAGGTCTCGTGATCGATGAGCACTGCCACCCCCATCCGGGCCTGATCGATGTCGGTCATCTGCTGATCCAGCGCCCCGCTCGGACAGGCCACCACACAAGGGAGGTCATCACACATCTCGCAGGGCACGGCACGCGCCTTGAAATAAGGGGTACCAGTGGTCACAGGGTCAAACAGCCGGGCGAGCTTGAGGGTGTCGTAGGGGCAGGCCTCAACGCAGAGCCCGCAACGCACGCAGGCGCTGAGGAACTCTGTTTCATCGAGAGCTGCGGGCGGACGCAGCGCCTGGGCAGGCACAGCTTGTGCCTGCTGGCGGGCCACGCCACCGAGCCCCACGCCAAGCAGGCCCACACCACAGGCCCCCTTGGCCATGTCGGCCAGAAACTGGCGACGACTACGACTCATCTCGCACTCCCCCGCCTTAAGCCTTCATCACCTTGACGGCGCACTTCTTGTAATCGGTCTCTTTCGAGAGCGGATCGGTGGCATCCAGGGTCAGCTTGTTGACCAGCTGGCTCGCATCAAAGAAGGGCATGAAGACCAGTCCTTTCGGCGGACGGTTGCGACCACGGGTCTCGACACGGGTCTTCACCTCGCCACGGCGGGAGGAGACGATCACCTCTTCACCACGACGCACGCCGCGAGCCTTGGCATCGTCCGGGTGCATGAAGAGCACCGCATCCGGGAAGGCGCGATAAAGCTCGGGCACCCGACGGGTCATGGTGCCGGTGTGCCAATGCTCCAGCACGCGGCCGGTGGAGAGCCACAGATCGTACTCTTTATCGGGCGACTCGGCGGCGGGCTCGAACGGCAGGGCGAAGATGACCGCCTTGCCATCGGGCTTGCCATAAAAACGCACCCCCTCGCCCGCTTTCACATAGGGGTCAAACCCTTCGCGATAGCGCCACAGGGTCTCTTTGCCATCTACCACAGGCCAGCGCAGACCACGGGCTTCGTGGTACTGATCGAACGGCGCCAGATCGTGGCCGTGACCGCGACCGAAGGTGGCGTACTCCTCGAACAGCCCCTTCTGGACGTAGAAACCGAAGTGCTCGGCTTCGTCGTTCAGCATCCCCTTGCTCTGCTCTTTCGGGAACTGGTTGACCTGACCGTTGGCATAGAGCACATCGAACAGGGTTTTGCCCTTCACTTCCGGCATCTTGGCAATCAGCTCAGCCGGCCACACTTCCTCGACTTTGAAGCGCTTGGAGAACTCCATCAGCTGCCACAAGTCGGACTTGGCCCCTTCCGGCGCTTTCACCTGCTGGTGCCAGAACTGGGTGCGGCGCTCGGCGTTGCCGTAGGCCCCCTCTTTCTCCACCCACATGGCGGTGGGCAGAATGAGGTCAGCGGCCTGGGCAGTGACGGTCGGGTAAGGGTCAGAGACCACGATGAAGTTGCGCGGATCGCGATAGCCAGGCAAGCGATCGGTATTCATGTTGGGGCCAGCCTGCATGTTGTTGTTACACATCACCCAGTAGGCGTTGAGCTTGCCATCTTTGAGCATGCGATCCTGCAGCACGGCGTGGAAACCCACCTTGTCGGGAATGGTCCCCTCCGGCAGTTTCCAGATCTGCTCGGCACTGGCGCGGTGCTTGGGCTCGGTCACCACCATGTCGGCAGGCAGACGGTGGGCAAAGGTACCCACTTCACGCGCGGTGCCACAGGCAGAGGGCTGGCCGGTCAGTGAGAAAGGACCATTACCCGGCTCGGAGATCTTGCCGGTCAGCAGGTGGATGTTGTAGCAGAGGTTGTTGGCCCAGACGCCACGGGTATGCTGGTTGAAACCCATGGTCCAGTAGGAGACCACCTTCTTGCTCGGGTCGGCATAGAGCTTGGCCAGCTTTTCCAGCTTCTCTTTGGAGACGCCGGAGAGCTTGGAGACCGACTCCACATCGTAATCCGCCACGAACTTGGCAAACTCCTCGAAGGTCATCGGAGTGGCATCGCCGCTATCCGGATTCTTCGCTTTCTGCTGCAGCGGATCGGTCGGGCGCAGGCCGTAACCGATGTCGGTGGCCCCCTTCTTGAACACGGTATGTTTGTTGACGAAGTCCCAGTTCACCTTGTCGTTCTGGATAATGTAGTTGGCGACATAGTTGAGGATCGCCAGGTCAGTCTGCGGAGTGAACACCATGCCGTTGTCCGCCAGCTCGAAGCTGCGGTGTTCGAAGGTCGAGAGCACGTGCACCTGCACATCCGGGTTGGAGAGGCGACGATCAGACATCCGCGACCAGAGGATGGGGTGCATCTCGGCCATGTTGGAGCCCCACAGCACGAACGCATCGGCCTGCTCGATATCGTCATAGCAGCCCATCGGTTCGTCCATGCCGAAGGTACGCATGAAGCCGACGACCGCAGAGGCCATGCAGTGACGGGCATTGGGGTCAATGTTGTTGGAGCGGAAACCGGCCTTCATCAGCTTGGCGGCAGCGTAGCCTTCCCAGACGGTCCACTGGCCGGAGCCGAACATGCCGACGGCAGTCGGCCCCTTCTCTTTCAGGGTCGCCTTGAACTTCTCGGCCATGATGTCGAACGCCTGATCCCAGCTGATGGGGGCAAAGTCGCCATCCTTGTCGAACTGGCCGTTCTTCATCCGCAGCATCGGCTGGGTCAGGCGATCCTGGCCGTACATGATCTTGGAGAGGAAGTAGCCCTTGATGCAGTTGAGGCCACGGTTGACCGGCGCATCGGGGTCGCCCTGAGTCGCCACGACCCGACCATCCTGAGAGCCCACCAGCACGGAGCAGCCGGTACCGCAGAAGCGGCAGGGAGCCTTATCCCAATGGATGGCCGTCTTGTCGGTACTGGTGATGAGATTGGCTGCCAGCGTGGGGGCACTGACACCGGCCACGGCTGCGGCAGCTGCCACCGCGTTGGCCTTCATAAAGTCGCGTCGACTCAGCTTCATGGCATATCCTCGCATTGCTTATCGCGTAATAGTTGTCGAATCTGTCGAACGGGAGCCAGCCATCAGCGGCGGAGGGCACGCCCGGCATCCCATCACTCTTTTCAGTGACCACCCAGTTCATCGAACTGGTGGTAAATCAGGGCGGCAGAGAGCACACCCGGCATCGCCTGTATCGCATCAATGGCCGCCATGATCGGCCGCTGGCTCGGACCTTCCAGGGTCACGACCAGCTTGCCCTCGTCACTGACGGCGTGGATCTCGGCCCCTTCAAGGGCGCCAATCTGCTCGGCGAGCTGATGACGCAATGGGGGCTGGGTCAGCACCACCAGACTCGATACATGGAACTCCTGATCCATTGTGGCTTCTGTGCCAAACGGCTTCTGACTCATTCTGACTCCTGCTTGAGGGTGGGCTGGCTCGCACCACCGGATGGGGCGGCTCGCCCGTCGACCTTGATGCTGCCAACCGGACAATCCTGCACGCAGGCGCCGCAGCCACTACAGCGATCCGGCTCGACCGTCGGGGTGGGCACACGCCCCAGCACCGGAATAAAACGAATGGCATTGGGCTCGCAGCTGTCCTGACAGCGCTGGCAGAACACCTGACCATTGGCCAGACAGTTGGCCTCGATATGGGCCTTGTAGTGCCAGGGGGACTCGCTGGTCGGGCGAAACAGGGGCACCTTGCAGACAGTGACGCACTCGGTGCAGAAGGTGCATTCGCCACGCTGGAAATCGACCACCGGAAAACCGCCCTCGCCATTCACCAGGATCTGCTCCGGACAGGCCGCCAGACAATCCCCGCAGCGGGTGCAGTCGGCGACAAATGCCGACCAGTTGACTGACCAGGGCAACTGCACCGGCGGTTCGGCAGTTCTCAACCGCCCCCGGAACAGGCCGCGGCGGGCAAGATCGATCTCATCCGGCATGTTGACTCCTGTTCTGGTGAAAAAGGGGACAGTGCGAGTCCATGATTGGCATTCTTGATACCAATTATAAGAGTGGGTGTATATTGCGGCCCTGACAAGGTAAGGGATATACCACCAGGGAGATAAACAGGGGGGATTCTTGCGCCAGATCAAAGCCTTGCAGCGCAATAAAAATGGAGGTATCGGTTAAAATACCTCCATGTGAGGATTGCTATTTAATCGTTGGCGATTTTTTGCGGTTATCCGCCGATCGAGGCGAGATGAGGGGTGATGCCGGCATTGCCCTGATGGAGACGATGGGTAGCACTCTTGCCCACCAGTGCCGCGCGAATGCGCTGTTGCAGCTCATCAGATTGTGCATCTGCGCCGAGCAGATCCCGCAGGTCGATACCGTTGTCGCCAAACAGGCACAGATGCAGCTTCCCCAGCGAGGAGACCCGCAGCCGGTTGCAACCGGCACAGAAATCCTTGCTGTAGGGCATGATAAGCCCCACCCCACCTTGCGAATCGGGGTGCATAAAGACCTGCGCCGGACCGTCATCCGTGCCCCGCAACTGTTGCACCCAACCGCTCTCCAGCAAGCGCTGTTTGATCTGTTCGCCGCTAACATGGTGGTCACGAAACAGGGTATCCATCTCGCCGGTCTGCATCAGCTCGATAAAGCGCAGCTCGATAGGCTTGTACCTGATCCAGCCCAGAAAGGCATCAAGCTGATAGTCGTTGAGCCCCTTGAGCAGCACAGCATTGATCTTCACCGATTTGAAACCGGCGGCCAGTGCTGCTTCGATCCCCTCCATCACCTCGGCCAGCTTGTTCTCACCGGTGATCTGGTGAAACTGGCGCGGGTCGAGACTGTCGACACTGACATTCAGCGCGTTGAGTCCGGCATCAAACCACTCCTGAGCCCGCTCCTTGAGGCGATAGCCGTTGGTAGTCATGGCGACCTTCTCGATACCCGGGGTGGTGGCAATCACCTTGACGATCTCGGTGAAATCGCGGCGCAGGGAGGGCTCGCCCCCCGTGATGCGCACCTTGCGGGTGCCCATGGCGGCAAAACCGCTGACCACGCGGCGGATCTCGTCAATCGAGAGAAAGGGTTGACGCCCCGCTTTGTGACCTTCCGGGGGTCGATAACCGTCAGGCAGGCAATAGGTGCAACGGAAATTGCACACATCGGTCACTGACAGACGCAAATAGTAAAAACGACGGGAAAAACCATCTTCAAGTGGCAACATAAACACCTTTCCAAATACGGGAGGCCAGGGCATTTCTTTCCTGACCCTTACAGCTCGAACGTCGGCTGACGGCTGGTTTCCCCCTATCGCTAGGACTTAGGCAAAACCGCTCGGAGTTCATCTAGTTTTTCGATGCTAACACAAGTTGGAGTACACTCCCACGCATCTTGCGGGGTCCTTATCACTATTCAGAGGTGCGCATCAGTATGGGAAAACGGTTCAGGGTCCATTCGGTCAGCAGTGCCATTGGCCGCGCCATGGTGTTGATCCTCTTCATGGCCAGCCTGATCGCGCTGGTCGCCATGGTCACCCTCTTCTACTCGGTACCCGATGCCAAGGCGATCAACCTCTCCGGTTCGCTACGGATGCAGGCCTACCGGATGGCCTACGAAATCGAGCGGGGCGACAGCGTGCTGGGGCGCCTCTCCCAGTTTGAAGAGACCCTGCACGCCGAAGAGCTGCAGGAGACCCAGCGCTGGATCACTCCTGCCTCCCTGCGTCGCACCTATGGCGAGGTGCTCGGCCAGTGGCAGGTGATGCGCCAGCACATCGAGGATCGTACCCCCAGACGGTACACCGATAACACCGAGCAGTTTGTGGCGGCCATCGACAATTTCGTCAATCAGATGCAATACCACGTGGAATTCAAGGTGCGGATGCTGGCACTGGCAGAGGGGCTCGGCCTGCTGGCCATCATCACCATCGCCTGGTTTACAGTGCGCTTCACCCGCCAGCAGGTGGTCGCCCCCCTCAACCAGCTGGTCTACTGCGCCCGCCAGATCCAGCGGCAGGATTTCGATCTTAAGCTGCCCGCCCACGGCGAAAACGAGCTGGGGGAGCTCTCGCGCGCCTTCGTCACCATGGCAGATGAGCTGGGCAAGCTCTATCGGGAACTGGAAAACAAGGTGGAAGAGAAAACCGCCAAGCTGCAGCAGGCCAATGACACCCTCTCGTTTCTCTACTCGACCGCCCAGAAGCTGCACGCTGCCCCGCTCAGCACCCGTACCCTCATCAAACTGCTGGACCGCGCTGCCGCCCACCAGCATATCGACCATATCCGGCTGACCCGCTTCGAGCACAATGCCATGCCGGTCTACATCTCGGGGCGCACCGGCTGGCCCGGTGATCTCGATGCGGTAGCCAGCTTCTATCTGCAGATGGATGAGCAGGAGTTCGGCCGCCTCGACATCATCAGCCAGCACCCCATCGATGAGCGGTTGATCAAGAACTTCACCATGCTGCTGGCTCAGGTGCTGCACAAAGACCAGACCCTGCTGCAACAGCAGCGACTGCTGCTGATGGAGGAGCGGGCTGTGATCGCCCGGGAGCTGCACGACTCGCTGGCGCAGGCCCTCTCCTATCTCAAGATCCAGTCCACCCTGCTCAAGCGCTCTTACGCCAAGGGGCAGCATGACAAGGCGCAGGAGGCGATGCAGCAGATCGACGAGGGGCTTAGCAATGCCTATACCCAGTTGCGCGAACTGCTCGGTACCTTCCGTCTCACCATTGGCGATGCCAATCTGGGGGAAGCGATCCGCGTCATGCTTGATCAACTGCAGCCTCAGACCCAGGCCGAAATCCGGTTCCATTACGGACTGGCCGACAACGACCTGGAGGCGGGCCAGCATATCCACATTTTGCAGCTGATCCGTGAGGCAGTGCTCAATGCCATCAAACATGCCAACGCGCAAGTGATTGATGTTAGCTGTGAGACCCTCGCCAGTGGTAACATCGAGGTTCAGATTTCAGATGACGGTGTCGGGATCGGACTCGCCAGCTCGGCGATCAACCATTACGGTTTGAGCATCATGAACGAGCGCGCCAGCAAACTGCACGGTCTGCTGACCATCAACGAGCAGCAACCACAAGGCACCTGCGTGCATCTGACCTTTCCCACCAGTCTAGCGAGAGACGCCTGATGGACGAGATGAAATACACAGTTCTGGTCGTAGATGACCATCCCCTCATGCGCAAAGGGATTGTGCAGTTGCTGGCTCTGGAAGAGAACATGGAGGTGACCGGTGAAGCCTCCAACGGCACAGATGCCGTGGCGCTGGCCAAAGAGTCCGAGCCGGACCTGATCCTGCTCGACCTCAATATGAAGGGGCTCTCCGGCCTCGATACCCTCAAGGCGCTGCGGGCCGAAGAGATCACCTCCCGGGTGGTGATCCTCACCGTCTCCGATGCCCGTCAGGATGTGGTGGCTTTGCTCAAGGCGGGTGCCGACGGCTACCTGCTCAAGGATACCGAGCCTGATCTGCTGCTGGCCCAGTTGGCCGACGTGATGACCGGCAAGCAGATCCTGAGCGAACCGCTGCGCCCCTATCTCGAAAACATCTACGAGCTGGATCACCTGCAGCAGAAGCTGGAAAGCTTAACGCGTCGCGAAATGCAAATCCTGCGCGAAATTGCAAAAGGCCTCTCCAACAAACAGGTCGCCTCGGTACTCCATATCTCCGAGGGAACGGTCAAGGTTCACGTGAAGAGCCTGCTGAAGAAACTCGAGGCGCAAAGCCGCGTGGAAGCGGCTGTCATGTATCTGGAGCAGCGCAACTAAGCGCCCTCAACCGCCCGAAAAGCCACCCTCCGGTGGCTTTTTTCATTCTCTGGCACAGTCGCTGCATTGTCATATTCAGCAACTACTCAATGGAGGATGGAACATGAAACTACAACCTTTGGCACTGTTCCCCTTGCCTTCCCACATACTGCCGGGCGGCAAGCTTCCTCTGCGTCTGTTCGAGCCACGCCACCTGCAGATGCTCAAGGAGTCATTCATCAACGATCAGGGCTTTGGCATCGTGATGGAAGAGTCGACCACCTCGGGACAATCCGGCCGCATTCTGCCGGTGGGCACCCGGGTCAAGGTGACCGACTTCTACACCCTCAATGATGGCCTGCTGGGTGTGACGGTGCTGGGACTGGAGCGCTTCTGCATCCACGAGATGGAAACAGACGAGATGGGCCTGCGTCGGGCCAAGGTGGAGATGCTGCCCAACTGGCCGAGCACCCACTCCGATTTCAACGACAAGCTGCTGGTCAATCGCCTGCGGGAAGTATTCGAGCAGTATCCGGAGCTTGATGAGCTCTATCCGGACAAGCGCTTTGAAGATGCCGCCTGGCTCTGCCAACGCTGGCTCGAGATATTGCCGATGCCGATTTATGAAAAGCAAATGCTGATTGCCAAACAAAACAGCGAAGCGGCCCGTAAATTCCTGCATCGCCTGATTTCACAATGACAAAAACAGCGTTGCAAAATGCAATTATTCCAACAATGAAAATGTGAAATTCGCATTTTGCGAGTGAGTAGGAACGCAGAACGCCATAACAAGAGAGAGCCGCTGCGCTAAACGGCCAAAATTGAACACAAAAGAGTCTAAAAAAGTTGGCACAGATTTTTCATATAGATTGATACAACCCGATTTATCCCGTGCTCTCTTCAGTATTTGCTGAAGAACTGGTCAACCCACAAAGTTGACCATTTTTTTTATCCGCGCGTCGGCAACCGCTGACCAAAGTGACGCTGCAAACACTCTCTCAGCCGTGACAAGGTGATCGGTTTGGCGAGAAAGTCATCCATTCCCTGCGCCAGACAGCACGCCTTATCCTCCGCCATCGCATTGGCCGTCAGGGCAACGATTGGCATGGTGCATCCCAACTCACGCAAGCGCCGGGTCGCTTCCAGTCCGTCCATCAGGGGCATCCGCATATCCATCAGGATCAGATCCGGGAGCTGCTCATCCACCTGCGCCAGCGCCTCCAGACCATTGGCTGCCAGCCGTACCTTGCCCACCAGTTTTTGCAGCATCAGCGACACCACCAACTGGTTCACCGGGCTGTCCTCCACCACCAGCACATCCAGTGGCAGCAGTGCCGAAGCCCCCTCCTCCCGCTGCGGCTGGCTATGACAAGGCAGCGCCATGCCGGGCAGTTCGAACCAGAAACAGCTTCCCTTGCCCGGCTCGCTCTTCAGGTGGATCTCTCCCCCCATAAGCGTCACCAGACGCTTGCTGATGGCAAGACCGAGACCTGTACCGGAAAAACGCCGGGTGGCCGAGTTGTCGACCTGGGAGAAGGGTTCAAACAGCAGCGCCTGATCCGCATCGGCGATCCCGATCCCGGTGTCGGAGACCGAGATCAGCAGCTTCTCATCCTGCCAACCCAGGTGCAGTGTCACCTGCCCCTGCTCGGTAAATTTGAGGGCGTTGTCCAGCAGATTGCCCATCACCTGCGACAGACGCATCGGGTCCCCCTGCAACTCCCGGGGGACCGACTCATCGACCCGATAAACCAGCGCAATCCCCTTGGCGGTCGCGCGAGCTTGCAGCGGCTCGACCAGAGATTGGCAAAGCTGGACGGGTTGCAGGGTCTCGCAGTGAAACACCAGGGTTTGCGACTCAATTTTCGAAAAATCGAGTACGTCGTCGATGATGGTTTGCAGCAATCTGGCCGAGTGGGTGGCATGGCGCAGCAGGCTCTGTTGCTCCGGCGCCAGCTCGGCATGCTGCACCAGATCGAGCATCCCCAACACCGCATTCATAGGCGAGCGGATCTCGTGGGTCATCATGGCCAGAAACTGGGACTTGGCACGGTTGGCCGCTTCGGCCTCATCCCGTGCCCGCGCCAGCTCCTCTTCCCTACGGATCTGGTTGCTGATATCCCGGGCAGTGCCGCGATAACCGATAAACTGGCCATCATGGTCAAAACAGGGCTCGGCGCTCACTTCCATCCAGCAGGGGCCGTGTTGCAGCGCAACCTGCATCCGCACCCCTCGCACCGGCTGGCGCAGCGCCAAAAGCTGCAGGTATTTCTGGGCATCGCAGCTCTGCTTGTTGCAGACGTAGTCATAGAGGGTCGGCCGGGTCGCCTGCGGGGTCATCTCATCCAGATAACCCGGCTCAGAGGCGTAACTGAGGCGATGCTCGGCATCGGTCTCCCAGAACCAGTCAGAAGCCATGGCGGCGAAGCTGCGAAAACGGCGTTCGCTGGCCTGCAGCGCCTCGGTTTTTACCGCGACCTGCTCCTGCAAGCGGGCCCGATAGGTGATGTTGACCAGCGCCTGGGCGATAAGCGGACGGCAACGCTCCATGGCGGCCTTGCTGGTGAGATCGAAGGTGCCCGCCCGGGCGTGGCGGCAGATGAGGGTAGCGGTAAAACCGGGGGCCTGTAGCCCGGTCAGCATCACACTGGCCCAGCCCGGCTCGCTTGCCAGCGGCGCCAGCTCGGGCAGCTGGGCGGGATCGTAAATCACCAGGGTTTCACCCGAGATGGCGCGGGCAAATGCCGGGGTCATACGCCAGCTGCGGGCTGATAGCATCGGCTCGGTACTGAGGTGGGTACTCCCCTGCTCCCCTTCCCAGGCCACTACATCCGCGTGTTCAAAGCCGATAAAGGGTTTGAGCACCTGGATAAGGCTCTCCAGTACCTGCTCCAGCGTCTTGGCATCGGCGAGGGTGGCAACCCCGCCCAGCAGGGTCTGGGACTCGTGACGATACTTGGCCTCGCGCTCGCGACAACGCATAAGGTCGACCAGCGTGGTCTGCAATTTGTCGCCGAGGGCTTCCAGTTCACTGTTGCCAATCATCTTGTTGCCTGCTCTGTTATGTTCTGCCGACTCAACGGGTCAGGAAAATCACGCTCGATACCATCAGGTTGCCGTGGGCCAGCTCGCCATTGGGCAGCCGCCCCTGCTCGCCGAAGGTAAAGGGGGTGATAAAAGGGATCTTGCCGAGGCGAGCCTGGCTCTGCTCGACAAATTGGCACAACATATCACCTAGCGCCAAACGGCAACCAGCACAAAAGATGATGAGAGCGCCGATAGGCTGCAATTCCACGTCGACCCCATACCCTGGCTCAACGCGCATGGCATTGAGGCTGCGCTGCAACAACCCTTCCTGACTGCTGTACATCAACAGCAGACGCTCCCCTTGCACCACATCGGTAAAGAGCCGCAGCCCGCCCTGTTCGGTCACTGCTTCGGGGTGGGAGAGTTTGTAGTAAGGAATGCCATCCAGCGCCCCCACCTGACGGGCCAGCGGGGTGAGCGTGGTCTCCCGCAAAATCGCTCCCACCGGCCAGGGCTGCTCGCGCCCGCACCAGCGGGCATAGACCTCGGCGGCAGGTTGGTGATCGATGGTGAGTACCTCCCGCCCGTTGCAGGCGGTGATCTCGCCACTGAATTCGGCAGGCACATAACCGGAGTGAAACTGAAAGGCCAGCTGGCAATCGGGATAGAGCACCGCCAGACCGATGCCATCCTGAGCCACCGCCTCATCCCAGCAGAGCTGCCAGTCACCGCTGACACTGCTATCAGCCGCGGATCCACCGACCACCGGCACCGAGGCACCGAGTTCGGCCTCGATACCGGCCAGCAGCCCCTCTTCCTTGCCGGGACTGGCGTGAAACAGGATCAACTGGGGCAGCTCGCCCGGTCGACCACAGTCGCTCATGGCTCGGCGCAGCAACTGCCGCACATCCACCCCGTCACCGCTGGCACCGGCTACCCCGAATGCCCCTTTCTCATCGTACAGGGCAGCAACGGCCAGCCCATATCCATCTCGGGCATGGTGTCCCATCTCGGTCATGACGCCACCGCAAGAGCTGCACCCAAGCAGGCGGGTCGTCGGGAACTGGCCTTTGAGCGCGTCGCGCAGTATCGCCCCGTCATGGGCTTGGGTAAAATAGAGTAACAGCAGGGAGGGGGCCTGATCGGCATGGTGGCGCAGCTGCGCGCAGATATCTTGGGCCGCCAGCGATGAATTCTGGGCGAGGGAGTGAACGGTCAGAAATTTCAACACCATCTCCTTGTTTTATCGAATGGCAGCCTCAAGCAAAAATCATACCTTTATCAAACAATTATCTCGCTTCGCTTGCTAACATAGCGGTCAACTGAGACCAATAACAGGACGCCCATATGTGGCAAAAAAACATCAATGACTTCGATCGGGTCGTTGCCATCGGTGGTGGCCATGGCATGGGACGAGTGCTTTCGTCCCTCTCGTTTCTCGGTCAACGGCTCACCGGCATCGTCGCCACCACAGATGATGGTGGCTCGACCGGACGCCTGCGCAAGAGTCAGGAGTGCATCGCCTGGGGCGATCTGCGCAACTGCCTGAACCAGCTGGTGACCGATCCCAGCATCGGCAGCCTGTTGTTCGAGTACCGCTTCGCCGGCAAAGGCGAGCTGGCGGGCCACAACCTTGGCAACCTTATGCTGCTGGCGCTCGATAATCTCTGTGTCCGTCCTCTTGATGCTATCAAGCTGATCAGTGACATGCTCAAAATCGAGTCACAATTGCTACCCATGTCTGAATTTCCCACTGATCTCTGCGCCCATATGGAGTGTGGCACCCAGATCCTGGGAGAGGTATCCATCGATCAACTGGCAACACCACCCCTCTCCCTCGGCCTGATGCCGGAGGTGCAAGCGACCCGGGAAGCGGTGCTGGCATTGCAGCAGGCGGACATGATCATTCTTGGGCCGGGCAGTTTTCTCACCTCCATCATGCCGCCACTGCTGCTGGCCGAGATCGCCCAGGCCATCAACGAGAGCAGCGCCATGCTGGTTTTCGTCTGCAATCTGGTGGCGGAAAACGGCCCTGCCAGTCAGCTGGACCTGATGAGTCAATGTCGCTGGCTGGAATCCCGGGTCGGTCAGGGTCGGCTGGATGCCATCCTGGCCCCACAAGGCGCGGGTGATGCGGGGGACTGGCAAGGGCGAGTGATCGAAGCCGAGCTGGGCGAGCTTGAGCTGCCCCATCGGCACGATCGGTTGAAGCTGAAACTGGCGCTGGACCGAATCATCCAGCAACTGCTCAACCAGCGTTAGGCAACGGTCACGGCGCCCCGGCATCCCTGCATGGCGCCGTTACTGATAATCGACAAGAAACGCGAGCACTTGGGGCAAGGAGGCCTCCAGCAGTTGCAATTGGCGCTCTGCCTCGGCCACATCGGCCTGCTTGCTGGCCATCTCCAGCGCCATCACCTGCTGATAACTCGGCATGGCGCCGTAGCTGCCACAGGATGATTTCATGCTGTGCGCCACCCGAGCCAGCGCCTCCCACTCTCCCTGTTCATAGAGGGGTCTGAGCTGACTCAGCTGCTCGCCCACCTCTTCAATAAAGACTGCGATGACCACGGGCAGCATATCCGGACCGATATCCTCTGCCAGCTGCTGCAACACCTTGCGATCCACCCACTCCATGCGAGGCTCCTCCAGAACGGTATTCAAACAGACCATACTATAGATAGTTTTCGATGTCGTGGCTCACGACCAGGCAGTGATGAAGCACCCGATTGGATGGCTCAGGGAATAAAGTGGCAAAAAATGTGATCAGTATCGAAATAGCGATGCTGAAACGCCCATCAAGACAACAATTTGATTGCTAAAAATTAACAATTGATCAACACTCAATGCCGTCAGAGTGATGATGCTCAGCAACACCTCTCATCCCTTTTGCCTTTTATGGCTGCTGCGAAGAACCAGGGTAGGTATCTACCCTGGTATTTTTTTATCTTGCTCAAACGCGACCTGGTTGGTCGCCACCCGCTCCCCCATGCGAAACAGATTGAATTCGCCGGGCGCCATTTTGACCCAATTCTCATTGCCGGTCAGCGGACGGGTGGTGATCAGGGTGACCACATCGTTGGGGGTGGTCTCCCTTTGAAAGTCGATCACCACCTCCTCATCCAGCAGGCTCGCCTCGCCAAAGGGCGCACAGCGAGTCAGCCAGTGCAGGTTGTTGCTGCAGTAGCTCATCACATACTCCCCGTCCGAGAGCAGCATGTTGAACACCCCGAACGCTCTGAGCTCGTCACACAGGGTGGCGAGATAGCGAAACATGGCAGGAAAGTTGGCCGGACGCTTGGGATATTTTTGCTCCAGCCTGTCGAGCAGCCAGCAGAAGGCGTGCTCGCTGTCGGTATCCCCCACCGGCCGGTGGCGGCCGGTGGGCAGCTTCTTGTAGCCGGTGAGTTGACCGTTGTGGGCGAAGGTCCAGTAACGGCCCCACAGCTCACGGGTAAAGGGGTGGGTATTTTCCAGTGACACGCAGCCACGGTTGGCCTGCCGAATGTGGCTGACCACAGCGCAGCTCTTGATGGGCAGCGCCTGTACCAGTCTGGCGATGGGAGATTGGGCGCTGGGCTCGGGATCCTTGAAGGTGCGAAAGCCCTTCCCCTCGTAGAAGGTGATCCCCCAGCCATCCTTGTGGGGCCCGGTCTTGCCGCCGCGCAGCATCAACCCGGTAAAGCTGAAGCAGATATCGGTCGGCACATTGGCACTCATGCCGAGCAGTTCGCACATATCCGGCAGACTCCTTTCATGATTTGGCTTGTGTCATGTTCGACCAGCACGCTGGTTCGACAGACAGCAAGGGAAGGCGCAATCCCTTCCCCTGTGACTGGCAACAACCGGCCGATGGCGAACCATGCTACCGGCGTTGCCCTTGTCTGGTGACGATGGCCTGATTACTTGGCCATCTCTTTTTCGACCAGCTGGATCAGGATGTGGATCACCTTGATGTGCACTTCCTGAATACGGTCGGCATAGCCAAAGTGCGGCACGCGGATCTCGACATCCGCCAGACCCGCCATCTTGCCGCCATCCTTGCCGGTCAGGGCGATCACTTTCATGCCTTTGGCGCGGGCAGCCTCGATGGCTTTCAGGATATTGCCGGAGTTGCCGCTGGTGGAGATGCCAAGCAGCACGTCGCCACGGCGGCCGACCGCTTCTACGTAGCGGGAGAAGACATAGTCATAGCCAAAGTCGTTGGAGACGCAGGAGAGGTGGCTCGGATCGGAGATGGCGATACCGGCATAACCCGGGCGGTTCTCGCGGTAACGACCGGTCAGCTCTTCGGCAAAGTGCATGGCATCACAGTGGGAGCCACCGTTGCCACAAGAGAGCACCTTGCCCTCTTCCTTGAAAGAGTCAGCCAGCAGTTTGGCGGCCGCTTCGATGTTTTTCAGGTTCTGCTCATCAGCCAGGAAGGCCTGCAGCACGCTGGCAGCTTCGGTCAGTTCATTGCGGATCAATTCTTGGTACATGATGTCTCTTCCACTGTTTTTAGTGTGCGTGTAGATCGCGGCTATTCTCGCACAAGCGAATCGCACAGTCGCCCCCCTGCGAGCCACAGCGCTGGCGGCGCGTGAGCGTTATGGGGATCACAGAGAGAAGGTAATGAAGATGTAAACAGCTTGATAACTTTGTGCGTATGAATTACAACAGGGGCCATATCCAACAGGTCAGACCTCTGGATCAGTTACGCCACGTTGGCAACCTAACCACGCAAGGAGCAAGCAATGACGACGACCCTCACTCTGCTCGGGGTGATCCTGGTTATCGGAGCCCTGGCCTATCGCCGGGCATCCCTGTTCATCTCCACCCTGGTCACCGGCGCCGCCCTGGTGCTTGGCGCCATCTATGGTCATGTGCCCTTGCTGGTATGGGCGCTGTTCGCGGTGATCGCCATCCCGCTCAATCTGGTGGAATTTCGCCGCAATCAAATAACCAAGCCGCTGTTCAAGATCTACAAATCGATCATGCCGGAGATGTCCCGCACCGAGAAAGAGGCGATTGAAGCGGGCACCACTTGGTGGGAAGCCGATCTGTTCGCGGGCAACCCGGACTGGAAAAAGCTGCACGCCATTCCGGTCAGCGCCCTCTCTGCCGAAGAGCAGGCCTTTATGGATGGCCCGGTCGAGGAAGTGTGCCGCATGGTGAGCGACTGGGAAGTGACCCACGAGCGCGCGGACCTCTCCCCCGAGGTGTGGCAATACCTGAAGGACAACAAGTTCTTCGCCATGATCATCAAGAAGAAATATGGCGGTCTGGAGTTCTCTGCCTACGCCCAGTCCTGTGTCCTGCAAAAGCTGTGCGGTGCCAGCGCCGTGCTCGCCTCCACCGTTGGCGTGCCCAACTCGCTGGGCCCGGGCGAACTGCTGCAGCACTATGGCACTGACGAGCAGAAGGATTACTACCTGCCCCGTCTGGCGGTAGGTAAAGAGATCCCCTGCTTCGCCCTGACCAGCCCGGAAGCGGGTTCTGATGCCGGCTCCATCCCCGACTTCGGTATCGTCTGCAAGGGCGAGTGGGAAGGAAAAGAGGTGCTCGGTATGCGCCTCACCTGGAACAAGCGCTACATCACGCTCGCCCCTATTGCTACCGTGCTGGGTCTCGCCTTCAAACTGCGTGATCCGGAACACCTGCTGGGCGAAGAGGAAGAGCTCGGCATCACCTGCGCGCTGATCCCCACTCACATCAAGGGTGTCGGCATTGGCCGTCGCCACTTCCCGCTCAACGTGCCGTTCCAGAACGGTCCGACCCAGGGCAAGGATGTGTTCGTCCCGCTCGATTTCATCATCGGTGGCCCGGCCATGGCCGGTCAGGGCTGGCGCATGCTGGTCGAGTGTCTGTCGGTCGGTCGCGGCATCACCTTGCCCTCCAACAGCACTGGCGGCGTCAAGATGCTGGCCCTGGCAAGCGGCGCATATAGCCGCATTCGTCGCCAGTTCAAACTGCCCATCGGCAAGATGGAAGGGATTGAAGAGCCGCTGGCCCGCATCGGCGGCAACGCCTACATCATGGGCGCCGCAGCCAACCTGACCGTGACCGGCATCGACCTTGGCGAGAAGCCCTCGGTCATCTCCGCCATCGTCAAATACCACCTCACCGACCGTGCCCAGAAGTGCATCATCGATGCCATGGACATCCACGGCGGCAAGGCCATCTGCATGGGCCCCAACAACTATCTGGCCCGTGGCTATCAGGGTGCCCCCATCGCCGTTACGGTGGAAGGGGCCAACATCCTGACCCGCAGCATGATCATCTACGGTCAGGGCGCTATCCGCTGCCACCCGTATGTACTGCCGGAGATGCTGGCCGCCAGCCACCCCGACAAGGAGCAGGCGCTGAAGGATTTTGACAAGGCGGTATTCAGCCACGTCGGCTTTGCCATCAGCAACCTGGTACGCAGCTTCTGGCTCGGTATCACCGGCGCCCGCTTTGCCGCGGCACCGTACAAGGATCAGACCAAGGGCTACTACCAGCAGCTCTCCCGCCTCTCGGCCAACCTGGCGTTCCTGTCAGACATGGCGATGGGCACCCTGGGTGGCGAGCTCAAGCGCAAGGAGCGGGTTTCCGCCCGTCTTGGCGACGTGCTGAGCCAGCTCTATCTGGCCTCCAGCGCCCTCAAGCGCTATCAGGACGAGGGACGCCAGCAGGCCGACCTGCCGCTGCTGCACTGGGCACTGCAAGATGCCATGTTCAAGGCACAAGAGGCGATCGACGAGCTGCTGCGCAACTTCCCGAACCGCTGGATTGGTCTGGCCCTGCGCGCCGTGGTGCTGCCGCTGGGTCGTGACCTGAACCGTCCGTGCGACAAGCTGGACCAGCAAGTGGCCCGTCTGCTGCAAACCCCGAGCGAGACCCGCAGCCGCCTGGCCAAGGGGCAATACCTGACTCGCGAAGAGGGCAACCCCTTCGGTCTGCTGGAGCAGGCGCTCGATGACGTGCTGGCCGCCGAGCCGCTGTTCGAGAAAGTCTGCAAGGCAGATGGTATCAAGCGTCCCTTCATGGCGCTGGACAAGGTGGCCGACATCGGCCTGGCCGCTGGCGTACTGACCCAGAGCGAAGCCGAGCTGCTGCGTCGCGCCGAGGTAAGTCGCCTTCGCACCATCAACGTCGATGATTTTGACCCCATCGATCTGGTGGCCAACAAGAAGCTGTTTGAAGCCTCCGCGTACCATCACGCGGCCTGATAACCAGCTATCGACAACGCCTCCCTTGTGGAGGCGTTTTTTATGGGCGCTCACCACTATTCACGGCCCTCACAGCCACCACTTGCACTCACAGCTCCCCCGACCAGCTGCGGGCCCCGTGTGGTCAGCCAGGAAAAAAGGCACAATAGCCGACAAATCGAATCACCAAGGAAGCCAAGATGACCCTTGAGCACCTGATCCTGTGGCGCCGCGACCTGCACCGCCTGCCGGAAGCTGCCTGGAAAGAGTTTCGCACCACCAGCCTGATTGCCCACCACCTGAGCGAGCTCGGTTATCGCATCGTGCTCGGCGACAAGCTGCTGGCCAGCAATTTGATGATGGGCCGTGATGTGGATGTGGCGGCCGAGAAGGCTCGCGCCCGTCGTCAGGGAGCCCATCCCGACTGGCTGGAGCGGATCGGCGATGTCACTGGCCTGATGGGAGAGCTGGATACCGGCCGTCCCGGTCCGACCCTGGCCTTTCGCTTCGATATCGACGCGGTGGAGGTGGAAGAGTCCGACGCTGAACAACACCAACCGCAGCAGGAGGGTTTTGCCTCCCACAACAAGGGGTGGATGCACGCCTGCGCCCACGATGGCCATACCGCCATCGGCATGGGGCTGGCCAGCAGCCTGATGGCGATGAAAGAGCAGCTGTGCGGTCGCATCAAACTCTTCTTCCAACCCGCCGAAGAGGGGTGTCGCGGTGGCAAGGCGCTGGCTGCCGGTGGTGCACTCGATGACGTGGATGCCCTGCTCTCGCTCCATATCGGCATTCACGCTGGCAGCGGCGAGCTGGTGATCAACCCCACCGAGTTTCTCTGCTCCACCAAGTTCGACGTCCACTTTATGGGCAGCGCCGCCCATGCCGGGCTCGAGCCCAATGCCGGCAGCAATGCGCTGGCTGCCGCCTGCATGGCCACCACCGCCATGCTCGGCATTCCCCGCCACCGAGACGGCATGACCCGCATCAACGTCGGCCAGCTTCACGCTGGCAGCGGCCGCAACGTCATCCCCGATCATGCCGAGCTGCGCGGTGAGACCCGCGGCGCCGACAGCGCGCTCAACGACTACATGTTCAGTCAGGTACAGCGCATCGTCGAAGGTACCGCCCTCGCCCACGGTGTCACCTATCGCATCATCAAGCAGGGTGAGGCCATTGCCCTCGACAACAGCCCGGCACTGCAGGCCGAGCTGGCGGCGCTGGCCCGCAAGCAGGGGCTCGCCACCATCCAGACTCGCCGCTTTGGCGCCAGCGAAGATGCCGGTTTTCTGATGGAGCGGGTGCAAAAGCAGGGGGGCGAAGCGGCTTACCTCATCCTGGGGGCCGATCTGGCGGCACCACACCATCACAACGAATTCGATTTCGATGAGCGAGTGATGCAAAGCGGGGTAGAGCTACTGGCCGCCTGGGCCCGTGCCCGACTGGGTGTGGTAGAAGCAACCCTCTCTTGATATCCCCTCGGCCAGCTCACTGGTTAACGGGATCAAAAAAAGGCGCCTCGGCGCCTTTTTTCTGCAAGAAAAACCTGAGCGCTACTCGCGGAGCTTGCGATGCACATCGGGGCGACCACCGGTCACGCTATCGGCTCTCCCCTCCTCTTTAGCCTTCTCGGCGCGCTTTTTACGCATCTCGCGGGGATCGGCGATGAGCGGGCGGTAGATCTCGATACGATCCCCGTCGTGCAGCGGTTCGCTCCCTTTCACCGGTCGGCTGTAGATGCCGAACTTGTTGACCGCCAGATCGATCTCGGGGTGCTTTTGCACGATGCCGGACTGCTCGATGGCTGCCAGCACACAGGTCTCGGGCGCCACCCGCAGGGCAATCACCGTCTGCTGCTGCGGCAAGGCATAGACAACCTCGATATTGAGCTGGTCAGACACCGTAGACCTCCTTCGCCCGGTTGGAGAAAGCGGAGACCATGGAGCTCACCAGATCGCGGAATACCTGACCAAAGGCCACCTCGATGAGCTTGGAGGTAAACTCGAAATCGAGATCGAACTCCACCTTGCAGGCGTCGACATCGAGCGGGGTAAAGGTCCACCAGCCCGCCAGCTTGCGGAACGGGCCATCCACCAGTTCCATCCTGATCTGGCGGTTCACATCCAGCTGATTGCGGGTAGTAAAGGTCTTGGCAATCCCCGCCTTGGCCACATCGACCGACGCCATCATGTAGTCATCGCCAGCCTCGTGGACACGGCTGCCGACACAGCCGGGCAAAAACTGCGGGTAGGCATCCACATCGTTAACCAACTTGAACATCTGTTCTGCACTGAACATCACCAGGGCACTGCGCGTAATTCGGGGCATGGCTTTTCCTCATCCAATCGGCGCGATTTTATCACCATGTTTAGGGTTGTGGAGGTAAAACCTCAGCCAAACCGCTCAGAAAGCCACCACTTGACCTGCTGCGCGTTTTACAGCCGTCCCTGCCTACGTATAATACGAGCCTCCTAGTCATTGCCGGAAATCGCCCGTCATGAGCAAAAAAAACAGTAAAAACAAAGCCGGGTCCAGCACCATTGCACTCAACAGAACCGCGCGCCACGAATACTTCATCGAAGAGAAGATCGAAGCGGGTCTGTCCCTGCAAGGGTGGGAAGTCAAATCCCTGCGGGCGGGCAAGGCCAACATCAGTGAAGCCTATGTCATCTTCCGCGATGGCGAGGCCTATCTGTTCGGCTCCAGCTTCCTGCCACTGCAAGCGGCCTCCAGCCATGTGGTATGTGACCCGACCCGCACCCGCAAACTGCTGCTGAGCCGTCGTGAACTCGACAAGCTCGAAAGCCTGATCGCCCGTCAGGGCTACACCATAGTTCCCCTCGCCCTCTACTGGAAACAGTGCTGGGTCAAGGTCGAGATCGGCCTGGTGAAGGGCAAGAAAGAGCACGACAAGCGCGAAGATACCAAGGCCCGCGAGTGGGATCGGGAGAAAGCTCGCATCATGAAGAACAAGCATCGCGGCTAACCTGCGACTGGCAGGATCAGAACGCCAGTACACCTTCCCCCGGCGCAGCTGACTCTTCAGGCTCAGCTGCGTACAATAAATCGGCAAACAGACTGGTTGCCAGAGGGAATGGGTATCAACGCCTTGCTATGACAGCATTTTTGCGTACAATCGCAATTAACAACTTGGGGCTGATTCTGGATTCGACAAGATTCACGAAACCCAAGGTGCATGCCGAGGTGCGGTAGGCCTCGTTAATAAACCGCAAAAAAATAGTCGCAAACGACGAAAACTACGCACTAGCAGCTTAATAACCTGCATAGAGCCCTTCTACCCTAGCTTGCCTGTGTCCTAGGGAATCGGAAGGTCATCCTTCACAGGATCGTGTGGAAGTCCTGCTCGGGGCGGAAGCATTAAAACCAATCGAGCTAGTCAATGCGTGGCGTGTCTCTCCGCAGCGGGTTGGCGAATGTAAAGAGTGACTAAGCATGTAGTGCCAAGGATGTAGTAATTTTGGACGGGGGTTCAAATCCCCCCAGCTCCACCAAACGTTTGGAAAGGGCCACCTCGCAAGAGGTGGCCCTTTTTATTTGTCCATGTCCATGTTGTTTACCAATATCAAACTGGTTGGATTTTTTTCCAATATCCCCCTTGAACTGGCCTTTGACAAAAAATCAGGCGCATCACCGCGCAGGCTTTATCATCAGGTTGCCATCCCGATACTAGCCGGACTCACAGCCGCACATTGGCATGTCGTGGCCCAATATTGAGTAAATTGATGTTGGCCGCTGCATTTTAATGCACTTACAATATGCGCCCAATTCTGTTGGATTCCTTCTTATGCTCCGCCAATGTGATCGTCTATTCCTGTTTCTCCTGCTACTGCTCTGGGGCGTGGCGGCGCACGCCATTACCAGTCTGAATGAAGACGAGTTTGATCTGTCTGAGCGCGCCTGGCTGTCATCACACCAGGAGCTGGTCATCGGCATGCCGATGATGGGTGACCCTCCATACAGCTATAAGGATGCAGATCAACGTTTTACCGGCCCTGTCCCCGATATTGCGCAGCAGATTGCCAGAACGCTCGGGTTGACCCTGCGCTACAAGGTTTACCCCTCCTACCTTGATGCGCTGACCGGGCTTGACCACGGCGAAATCGACATACTGGTGAACGACCAGCCAAGCGAACAATGGCGATCCAATATTGTCTCCCTCCCGTTTTTGCTCTCCATGCCGCGCGGCGTGCTGCTCAACAATGGCAAAACGAAGTTGTCACGACAGGATGCCCATGGTTTGCACTGGGTCTGTGTCACAGGAGTCAATGCTTGCAGTGAATTGAAAAAACTGGGATTTCTCCGTGTGACCGAGGCAGAGAGTCGCAGTGAAGCAGCCTTTATGCTCAAAAAGCGCATGGCTGACGCCTATCTTGCCGACATGCCGTCACTGGTGATGGTGAGAGATCAGCATCCCAAGGCTGGCTTCACCATTGCCACTCCGGAATGGGTAAGCGGCACGTCTCTCTCCATCAATATGCACAAGAGCGACCCGGCACTGGTCAGCCTGGTGAGCAAGGCATTCAACGAGATACCGGTTGAAGATCGTCGTCACATGCTGGCCGCCACTACGACTAGCCAACATGCGGACTCAGGAGCGGTGAAGTCTGTGCAGTTTACCCCTGAGGAGCAGGAGTGGCTCAACCAGCATCCTGAGCTGACTTACGGCGTCTCTCCGGACTGGACCTCCATGAGCGAATTCAATTACCGGGGCAGGCTGGTCGGTTATGTGGCGGACCTGATGGCGCTGATGCAGCAAGTCTCCGGGCTGAAGTTCTCTCTGGTTCGCACCAATAGCTGGGGTGAAACCCAGAATATGCTGAAGCTGCGGCAGATCGATTTTATTCCGGCCATCTCCCCCAACCACGACCGCGGCCAGTTTGCGCTGTTCACCCCCGGCTATCTGTTTGTCGATCGGGTCGTTATTGCCCCCAAAGGCAGTACCGATATCACCGATCTCTCACTGCTGCGAGGGAAACGGGTCGGCATGGTGCATGGCTCGCTGGATAAAGATCTACTGACCAACATTGGCGCCCATCCGGTAGAGGTCAACAATGACAACCGCTTGCTGGAGCTGCTGGACACGGGCGATGCCGACTACGTGATGGTTACCCTGCCATCCATCAACAAGCGGGTGAGCGAACGCTATCAGGTGGTCTATGCCGGCAAAGACTTGCGCCTGCCGGTCGCCATGGCCACGCGCAAAGATCCCATGCTGCAGCGGATCCTCACCAAGGTGCTCTATTCGATACCGCCGGAGGAGCTCAATAAAGTGGAGAGACGCTGGCTCTCCATGAGCGTGCAGACCGGCATCAATAGCGAAACAGTGCTGTTCTGGTTCGCAATGGGCGGCGCGACAGCCACCCTGCTGTTTACCCTGTTCTGGGCCTGGAACCGAACCCTGAAACGGGAGATCGTGCAGCGACAACGGGCCGAGAAGACACTCAATGAGCAGTTGGTGTTCGTCCAGACCCTGCTCGACTCCCTGCCCAATATGGTGGCATTGCGGGATCACGAGCATCGCCTGACCCTCTGCAACCGGGCATACCGCGAGCTGTTTATCGGTGACGGATCCGCAGGAGATGGCTGGGGTTATATGACCGAGGACGAGCGGCAACAGATGCTATGCGAGGAGCGTGCGGTCTGGGAAACCGGCGAGAGCTTCCAAGGATCGGGTTATACCCAGCGCGAGGGGGATATTCCCCTTCACGTGGTCTACGTCAAGTTGCCCTATCGCGCAGCAGACGGCGCGATTCAGGGGGTGCTGACGGTATTGACCGATGTCAGTGCCCTCAAGGCCGCCGAAAACAAGGTGCGAGAAGTGGAGGGCAGGCTGCGGGACATCACCGACAGCATGCCGGGTCTGGTTTATCAATATCTCTGGCAAGGGGCCGGCAAGGGGAAATTCCTCTATCTGTCCCAAGGAGCCAGCGACATTCTCGGGATGACCCATCAAGAGTTGATGGCAGCCGAGTCTGGCGGCGTGATCCTCGGCTTGAACGACGAGGCTCTGGCAGCCTTTATCGATAAGGTGGCCAAACATGCGCGAACCCTTGAGCCGCTCGATATGGAGGTGCTGGTGCCCTCTGTTCAGGGGGAGCGATATATCCAGATCCGCGGCAACTTTGTGGCGCAACAGGGCAATGATCGCCTGCTCAACGGCGTGGTGCAGGACATCACCGCCATCAAGCAACAGGAGCATGAACTGCGCGAGGCGCGCGCCGCAGCCGAGCAGGCGATGCAGGCTCGCAGCCGTTTTCTGGCCACCATGAGCCATGAGCTGAGAACCCCCATCTCGGGCATGCACGGCATGCTGGAGCTGCTGCGCATGAGTGAGCTCAATGATGACCAGCGCTATCTGCTGCGCAATGTGGAGAGCTCGGCCAACCACCTGCTCTATCTGGTCAACGATATCCTCGACTTTTCCAAAATCGAGGCGGGTCAGCTGCACCTCAATCGCCAATCCTGCCGTCTGCAACCCGTGGTGTGCGATGTGATCCGCGGCCATGCCGCACTGGCCTACAGCAAGGGGCTGAAGGTCACGCTCCAGTGGGAGGATCAACTCCCCGACCTGGCCGATATCGATCCGGTCAGAGTGGGCCAGGTGATTTCCAATCTGCTCAACAACGCGGTGAAGTTCACCGAGCAGGGCGTCATTTCGATCCAGGCCAGCTATCACGACCAGCAGCTGGTTATCGCGGTGACGGATACCGGCATCGGCATCGCCGAAGAGAAGCAAGCGCTTCTCTTTACCCCGTTCGAGCAGGTGGAATCCGATATCAATCGCCGCTTTGGTGGCACCGGTCTGGGCCTGGCCATCTGTGATCAGCTGGTGAAGAAGATGGGCGGCACCCTGACGGTCAAGAGCCAGCTCGGTGAAGGGGCCTGTTTCCGCTTCAGCATCCCGCTGCTCAATGTCCTGTGGGAACCACCCGCACTGGCGGGCAGCGAATGGTGGTGGCTGGGTAGCGATGCCACCTTGCAGGTCACCATGGCACGACTAGGCGCCCGATTGAGCCCCCTCGAGATCCGCCAGCTCACCGCCGATCTCGACGGCCTGCTGTTGGCGGAAGAGGCCGCGCTGGAGTCCAGTATGGGGAGCGATTGGCACACCTTGCTGCAATCCGGCACTCTCAAGGGGGTCATCCTCTCCCCCCGCGAAGCGTTGCGGGGGCGCATGGGCTCGGAGAATTGGTGGCGCCTCGGCCAATCCCCCCTCTATCCGGATCTGTTGCTCGAAAGCTGCCGCGAACTGATCACCGAGCGAGCCGTACCCACCCATGCCGCCAGCATCGAAAAACTGGGCGGGCGGGTGCTGGTCGCCGATGATCATCTGGTTAATCGCGCCCTGCTGACCCGTCAACTGGCGATTCTGGGAGTGGAGTGCGAGGTAGTGGAAGATGGCGAGAAGGCGTTGCGCGCCTGGCAAACCCGGAATTTCGCCCTGCTGATCACCGACTGCCACATGCCGCACATGGATGGCTACACCCTGACCCGCCGCCTGCGGGAACAAGAGGAGCAGGCCCCCATCATCGGCGTCACCGCCGATACCTCGGAGGAGGCGGCAGCCAATATGACGGCAGCCGGCATGAACGGCATGCTGTGCAAACCCTATTCGCTGGAGTCACTGCGCCAGATGCTGCTGCGGTGGTTGCCCGCGACTACGATCACAGAGAGAGTGCCCGCACGACAGGCCATCAATCTCGACATGATCGGTCGCTGGCAAGATCTGTTTGGCGATGAAGGGATTGCCAAAAGCATGGCAAGGGAGTATCTGGCCTCCAACCGGAAAGATTGCCACGCTATGATGAGCGCGCGCTCCTCCGATGATAGCCAGGAACTGGTGGAGATCGCCCACCGCATCAAAGGGGCAGCCAGAATGGTCGGGGAGCTCTCCCTGGCCGAGCAGGCGGCGCAACTGGAATCGGCGGCCCGCCTCAAACAGTTGAGCGAGCTCGCGCTGCTGACACAGAGAGTGGAAGAACAGATGAACAATATTGAACGTGAAATGGGATTGTGGCTCGATGAGTAGAACGGCAGACGAGTTGGTCATTATGGTGGTCGAGGATCACGGGTTTCAACGCAAGACCCTGATGCACCAGATCCGGGCGCTCGGTTATCAGCAACTGCTGGAGGCCGCAGACGGCATCGAAGCCCTGGCGCTGTGCCAGAGCCACACTGTCGACATCCTGTTCTGCGATCTGCGAATGCCCGGCATGGATGGCATGGCGCTGCTGCGCCGCCTCTCGCTGGGTGGCTTTCAGGGCGGCATCATCCTCTCCAGCGCGCTGGAAGATGACGTGGTGGAGGCCGTGCTGCGGATGAGCGCGGCCTATGGTCTCCATGTGCTGGGTCGCATCGAGAAACCCTCCAGCCCGCAGCGACTGCGCCAGCTGATCGACTCCTGGGCCCCCAAGTCGGCCCCCTCGGGCAAGGACGATGGCCTCGTCCTGTCGGTGGACGAGCTCAAACGCGCCCTCGACAACGACCAGTTGCTGCCCTGGTATCAACCCAAGGTCGGCTTTGCGTCCGGCCAGTGGGTGGGGATGGAGGCGCTGGCCCGCTGGCAGCATCCGGAATACGGGCTGATCTCCCCCGGCATGTTTATCCCGCTGGCGGAAAACAACGGCCTTATCGACCAGCTGACCGATGTCATCATCAACAAGTCGCTGCAGGATTGCCATCTGTGGGGCCAGACCGGCCTCTCCCTCAATCTGTCGATGAACCTCTCCACCACCTCGCTGATTGAGGGAGACCTCTGCCACTTCCTGATCAACCAGTGCCAGCGCTGGGGCGTCAACCCCGAGCTGATCACCCTGGAGGTGACCGAAAGCTCGTTTGTCGAGGATATCGGCAAGGCGCTGGAGGTGCTGACCCGGCTGCGGATGCACGGCTTTGGCCTCTCCATCGATGACTTCGGTACCGGCTACTCCTCGATGCAGCAGCTGGCGCTGCTGCCGTTTACCGAGCTCAAACTTGATCGATCTTTTGTCGATCGCTGCTATGCCGACCCCTCCCGTCTGGCCATCATCGAATCGAGCATCGAGCTGGCACGCAAGCTGGGGCTGAAATCAGTCGCCGAAGGGGTGGAAGATGTACAGACCTGGCAACTGCTGGCCAAGCTGGGGTGCGATATCTGCCAGGGCTTCTTTACCGCCCGCCCGATGCCACGCAGCGAACTGCAGCACTGGCACCAGATCTGGCAAGCCCGGCTGCCCACCCTGATATCCGGCTGATCTCCTGCGACCAACCCTTCGGGCCAACAGGGCACCGATCGGCAACGTGAATGGCCGCCTTCAAAAGGTGGCCATTTTCTTTGTGTCGGGCTCGCCACTCACGCATGCCCGCCCCCTCTCCAGCAACCGTCTATCCAGCCGAGTGCCACCCACCCCCTTTGCTCTGCATGCCTTCATCAGAGTCACCATTTATGCAAAATAAGTTGCATCACAAATGGTGCTACTGGCGGATCACGTCTACCGCGAGCGAGAGCGGCCTCTCTTCTACCAGACGCATAAACTGACAATAAGACAATGAATCTCCTGCTTTAACAGGAATGGTTCTCAACGATGCGCCGTGCCGATGAGGTAGACAAGACAACCTGAAATCGTTTTCCCTTTTGAACAATAAGCTGTCTAAAATCAAATAAAGTTGTAAATAATCTTTGTTATGGTGAGCGTATAGCAAGCGGCCTCCCTGTCGCTTCCCCTGCTGGCTCCGCCAGATGCAGCATTTTCTGCGCCTTGAAAGCGAGTTTATGACGCCATGCTCACCATCACCCTCGATGGAGCTCAGTTGACGGTTGACCCGACCAGAACCCTGCTCCAGATAGCCAAACAGCACCAGACTGATATCCCCTCCCTGTGCGGTGACAACACCAGCGGCCCCAAGACCCCCTGCGACCTCTGCGTGGTCGAGATTGCCGGTCTCGGCATCCGCCGCGCCTGCGAGACGCGCCCCGAGGCAGGGATGGTGATCACGACCCAAAGCGATACCCTGCGCGCCCACCGTCAGCAGGCGCTCGGCCGCATCCTCGCAGATCACTACGCCGATTGCGAAGCCCCCTGCCAACGCGCCTGTCCGGCCGGGGTGGACATTCAATCCTATCTGCACCACATCGCCATGGGGGAGCACGAGGCGGCGATGGCCGTCATCAAACAGACCCTGCCGATGCCCCTCTCCATTGGCCGGGTCTGCCCCGCTTTTTGTGAAGCGGAGTGCCGCCGTGCGCTGGTGGATGAGCCGCTGGCCATTCGTCAGCTCAAGCGCCATGCCGCCGATCTCGATCTGGCCGAGGTTGCCCCCTATCAACCGGCAAAGAAGCCTGCCAAGGGCAAGCGGGTGGCCATTATCGGCAGCGGCCCGGGCGGTCTCACCTGCGGTTATTATCTGGGTTACGAGGGGTTCGAGGTCGATCTGTTCGAGGCGATGCCCGAAGCGGGTGGCTGGCTGCGCTACGGCATCCCCGAGTACCGGCTGCCCAAGGCGATCCTCGATCAGGAGATCGGCCTGATGTGCCAGAGCGGCATGCGGATCCACACCCAGCAGCGACTGGGCCACCAGATCACCCTCTCGGCACTGTGCCGCGACTACGATGCGGTCTGTCTGGCAGTCGGCGCTTCCAAGGCAGTGCCGATGGATTACCCGGGCAGCACCCTGGCAGGTTGTTATCTCGGGGTCGATTACCTCAAGGATCGGATGCTGGCCAAGCGGTTCACCACCGGCAAGAAAGTTGCGGTGATCGGCGGCGGCAATACCGCTATCGACTGCGCCCGCACGGCAGTCAGGCTGGGGGCTGACACCACCCTTATCTATCGCCGCACCCGTGCCGAGATGCCTGCCGAAGCCTACGAGATCGACGAGGCGGAGCACGAAGGGGTGCGCTTCATGATGCTGACCAATCCGGTGGAGAATCTGCCGGACAACCGTGGTCGCGTCTGTCAGGTGCGCCTCGAGAAGATGGCCCTCGGCGAGCCGGATGCCTCCGGTCGCCGCCGCCCGGAGCCCACCGGCGAGTACCTCATTGAAGAGTTTGATACCGTGATTGCGGCAGTGTCGCAGCAGCCGGATCTTAGCTTTATGGAAGGGGAGCCCCTCACCCTCCCCTTCACCCGCTGGCAGACGCTGGAGTCCCACCCCGAGACCATGCACAGCGGCCACGGCAACCTGTTCGCCATCGGCGATCTGCGCCGCGGGCCCGCCACCGCCATCGAAGCGGTTGCCGATGGTCGCAAGGCCGCGCTGGCGATCGATCAGTTCCTCCATGGTGACATGATCGATCCGGTTCGCCCCTTCAACGCCTGCAAGGCTCCCACACTCAAACAGGTTGATCCCGCCCAGTTTGCTCACCTGAAAAAAGTCGCCCGCACCATCATGCCCCATCTGGCAGAGCAGGATCGCGAGGGCAGCTTTGCCGAGGTGGAGCGTGGTTTGAGTGATGCCGATGCCCGCAGCGAAGCCAGCCGCTGCCTCGAGTGCGGCTGTCAGGCCAACACCGATTGCGCACTGCGCGACTACGCCACCGAATACAAGGTCGAGCAGAGCGCTCTCGACACCAGCCAGTGCCAGAAGTTTGCAGTGGATAACAGCAGCGAATTTATCGTGTTCGATGCCAACCGCTGCATCGGCTGCGGCCAGTGCGTGCAGACCTGTGGTGCGCAAGCGGTGCAGGGAGTGCTGCACTTTGCCAAGCACAGCGATGGCACCCTCTCGAACCGCCCCCAGTTCGACAGCGGGCTGGCAATGGGCGACTCCCACTGCGTGCAGTGCGGCGCCTGCGTACAGGTCTGCCCCACCGGCGCCCTGGTGGATGCCCGCGACAAGTCGCAGGGGCGCACCGAACTGCTCACGCCGGTCAATACCATTTGCACCTACTGCGGGGTCGGCTGCGGCGTCACCCTCTATGTCGATGAGGCGCACAACCGCATCCGCTATGTGGAGGGAAATCGCAACTCGCCGGTCAATCAGGGGCTGCTCTGCGTCAAGGGGCGCTTCGGCTTTGACTTTATCCAGAGCGAGGAGCGCCTCACTACCCCGCTCATTCGCAAGGATGGCGAGCTGGTGCCCACCAGCTGGCAGGAGGCCATCGCCCTGGTCGCCGAGCGTTTCACCGCCCTGCGCCAGCGCTATGGCAGCGATGCACTGGCGGGCTTTTCTTCGGCCAAAACCACCAACGAAGAGAACTACCTGTTCCAGAAGTTCATGCGCCGGGAGCTTGGCACCAACAACGTGGATCACTGCGCGCGGCTCTGCCACGCCTCCACCGTTACCGGGCTGGAGGCGTCACTCGGCAGCGGCGCCATGACCAACGACATCCCGAGCATTGATCACTCGGATCTCATCTTCATCATCGGCTCCGACACCTCAGCGGCCCACCCCATCATCGGCTCCCATATCAAGCGGGCCGTCACCATGGGCAAGGCGCGGCTGGTAGTGGCCGATCCCAAGCGGATCGAGATGGCGGACCACGCCAGCCTCTATCTGGCCCATCGCCCCGGCACCGACGTGATGCTGCTCAACGGGTTGATGCAGCAGATCATCCAGCACGGCTGGCACGACAAGGCCTATATCGCCGAGCGGGTAGAAGGGTTCGAAGCGCTGCAAGCGGAGGTGCTCTCCCCCACCTATGCCCCGGACAAGGTGGCTCTGGTCACCGGCGTACCGGCCGAGCAGGTGATCGAGCTCGCGCGCCTCATCGGCACCGCCGAGCGCACCGCCATCTACTACTCCATGGGGATCACCCAGCACACCACCGGCCACGACAACGTGCGGGCCATCGCCAACCTGCAACTGCTGTGCGGCAATATCGGCATCGAAGGGGGCGGCATCAACCCGCTGCGGGGCCAATCCAACGTGCAGGGTGCCTGTGACATGGGGGCGCTGCCCAACTGCCTGCCCGGCTATCAGAAGGTGGCCAACCCCGAAGTACATGCCCGCTTCGCAGCTGCCTGGCAGCAGCCGAACTTGCCGCGCACGCCCGGCCTCACCCTCACCGAAACCATAGATGCCGCCTGTGCGGGCAGCATCAAGGGGCTCTATGTGATGGGGGAGAACCCAGTGCTGAGCGATCCGGATCAACATCACGTCATCGAGGGGCTCAAGCAGCTGGAGTTTCTGGTGGTGCAGGATATCTTCCTCTCCGAAACCGCCCAGCTCGCCGATGTGGTGCTCCCCTCTTGCTCCTTTGCAGAGAAGAGCGGCCACTTCACCAACACCGAGCGGCGGGTGCAGCGCATCTCCCCCGCCCTCAAGGCGCCGGGTGAAGCGCGGGAGGATTGGTGGATCATCCAGCAGATCGCCAACGCCATGGGCGGCGACTGGCGCTATCAACACCCGCAGGATATCACCGCCGAGATCTGCCAAGTCACCCCGCAATACGCCGGCATCCAGTGGGATAAGGTAGGTGTAGAAGGGCTACAGTGGCCCTGCAACGACGCGGCGCCCAAAGGCACTCGCCTGCTCCACGGCAAGCAGTTCACCCGTGGCAAGGGAGGGATGGTCGCCACCCCGTTCCGCTATGCCGCCGAACTGCCCGACGAAACCTATCCCATCGTGCTCACCACCGGCCGCCTGCTGGAGCAGTTCCACACCGGCACCATGACCCGCAAGACCAAGGGGCTCGACAAGTTGGCTGGCCCGCGGGTGATGATGAGCGTGGTGGATGCCCAGCGGATGGGCATCAGCAACAGCGAGCAGGTGAAGGTCACCAGCCGCCGCGGCCATATCGAGCTGCCCGCCTTCGTCACCAAGCGGATGCAACCGGGCGTGGCCTTTATCCCGTTCCACTTTGCCGAAGCCCCGGCCAACCGGCTCACCATCAATGCCACCGACCCTCACGCCAAGATCCCCGAGTTCAAGGTAGCTGCGGTGCGCATCGACAAGCTGACCAGCCAACACACCTCGACACCACAGCCAGAGATGGAGATAGCCTGACCGGAGATCAGGTAACACGCAGGATAATCCGCAATAAAAAGAGCCACCCGACGGGTGGCTCTTTGCGTTCACCAATACCACAAGCCAGATCATTATCAGCCCCCGGACGCCACTGTCAGGGTCATACCGATACTCATGCGGTCACCTCTGGCGAGTAGCCGCAAACCGGGGTGACCGGCCAGGTGGTGGGCATTGGCGGCATGACTCTGGGGCTCCAGACAGACGAAGCCACTCCCCTCATCGGGCTGATAGAGCATCAGGAAGGCACACTCGCTTGAAACCAGCAGCCGCTGCTGGCGGGCAGGATGGTCAAGCTCGGCCTGACCGCGCCAGCCGCC
The DNA here is from genome assembly GCF_040908295.1 of Aeromonas sp. R4-2. Lineage (NCBI taxonomy): Bacteria > Pseudomonadati > Pseudomonadota > Gammaproteobacteria > Aeromonadales > Aeromonadaceae > Aeromonas > Aeromonas sp. R4-2. The sequence continues at coordinate 306,854 of NZ_JBFODL010000007.1, forward strand.
GTAACAGTGGTTGAGCCACCCTTGCGGGCGAGCCCACTGACGAAAGTCGAGGTGGGGCGCCAGCCTGCTCGACCAGTCGATCGGCAGATGATCTGCTCCCTCTTGCCAGACGCCGCTCGCCAGAAAACGGATGCGGGTCTGCTCGTCGCGCCAGAAGAAGGGGTGAAAACCCGCGCCATAGAGACAGGGGCTCTCCCCAAGATGGGTCAGGCTGATCCGCGCCACCAGGCTCGCACCATGCAGCCGATAGTCTATCTCCGCAAGATAGTGAAAAGGGCCGCATTGGCTGGTCAACTGCAACGTCACCGAACTGGTAGAACCCGCCACCCACTGCCATGACTGCAACCAGCCATCGCCATGCAGGAAGAAGTCGGGATCGACGGGACTTTCTGGCAAGCGATGCTCCTCCCCCCACAACTCAAAACGGTTGCCTGCGACCCGGTTGGCCAGCGGCAACATGGGAAACAGCGCGCTCTGGCCGGGATGCCAGGGCTGCGCCGGGTCCGTGTCGCGCAACAGCGGGCGCCCCTGCTCATCCTCCAGCCCCAGTAGACAAGCCCCTTGTGCAGAGACCCGCATCCGAAGATGCGGGTTGCCCAATGTGTAAACCGTCATGCCGAGGCGCTCGCCTTGGTCGGCGTCAGTTCGACCTTGCCCTGGGCCAGTTGGGCTTCCAGTGCCTCCAGCGTCACCCCTTTGGTCTCGGGCACCTTGCGATAGATAAAGATGAGACCGGCAAAACAGATAAGGCCATAGAGCAGGAAGCTGCCCGCAGCCCCCAACCCGGCATTGAGCAGCGGGAAGGTGTAGGTCAGCACGAAGCAGGCGATCCAGAGCGCCAGGGTACCGGCCGACATCGCCAATCCTCGCACCCGGTTCGGGAAGATCTCCGAGAGCAGCACCCAGGTGACCGGCGCCAGGGTCAAGGCATAGATGGCGATGGCCGCCAATACCAGCAGCAACACTGGCAGCCCCAGTACGCCTGTGGCGTAGGCCGCCGCCATCATGCCGTAGATAATGGTCAGGCCCGCCGAGCCAATCAGCATCAGCTTGCGGCGGCCAATCTTGTCCACCATGGGCAGCGCGATCAGGGTAAACAGCAAGTTGATAAGACCGGTGGCGACGATGGATTTGAGGGTGCTGTTGATGTCAAACCCGGCGGAAGCAAAGATCTCCTGCGCATAGTTGAAGATGACGTTGATGCCGCACCACTGCTGGAAGACTGCCAGTACAATCCCGATGATGAGGATCGGCCGCACCGAGGGTTTGCCCAGCTCCGCCAGCGAGACCTTGTGGGTCTCGCCCACCAGAGTCTGGCGGATATCGGCCAGCGTCTGCTTGGCATAGGCATCCCCGCCAATCTTGCCGAGCATGCGGGAGGCTTTCTCATACTGACCATCTTTGGCCAACCAGCGCGGCGACTCCGGCACGAAGAACATCAACACCAGAAACGCCAGCGCAGGTACCAGCTCGGCACCGAACATCCAGCGCCAGCCGGACTGGCCGTTCCAGGTCGCCAGAATATCGGCCTGAGTCGCATTGCTCGCCACCGGATCGGCGATCATCAGATTCACCAGCTGAGCCGCCAGCACACCGATGACGATGGTGAGCTGGTTGATGGCCACGAACTTGCCGCGCTTGTTGGCCGGGCTGATCTCGGCGATGTACATGGGCGAGAGCGCAGAGGCCAGACCGATGCCGATCCCGCCGATGATGCGATAAACCACAAACAGATCGAAGTTGCTGGCCGCAGCCGTGCCCCACGCCGAGATGGTGAAGAGGATGGCGGCCAGGATCAGCGGCTTCTTGCGACCAAAGCGGTCGGCTGACCAACCGGAGATGGCGGCCCCCAGCACGCAGCCCACCAGCGCCGAGCTCATGGCCCAGCCGGACTGGGCCGGATCCGTGATGGCAAAATAGGCCTCATAGAAGGGCTTGGCCCCGCCAATCACCACCCAGTCATAACCAAACAGCAGGCCACCGCAGGCGGCCACCAAACAGATCATCCAGATGTAGCTCATATTGAGCCCATTCGTATCCAATTGATTTTTAGTGCGTTCCATGACTCATCCTTTCTATCTTGTCGATTGTAGGGTGCAGTGGCGCCCCTCACCGTGGCGGGGCGCCGGTTTTTGTTATGAGAGTTATGAGTGGAGTGACAGCTCGCGGCAGATCAGGGCAAAGAGGTGTCCCTTGTCGTGAGCCGGGTTAAGGGTGAGCAGCTCTCGCAAGGTCTGTTCACAACCATCCCGCTGACCCAGCCCTAACAGACCGAGCGCTCTGACCAGCAGACAGTGCTGGCGATGTTTGTGCTGCGGGTCGTCATCCAGCACGATGAGATCCGGCAGTGAGACGGCGAAGAAGTCCGCCTCGACCGACTCGCCCATCGCCTGCTCGGCCCAGCCGACCATCCCTTCAAAGAGACGCTGCGCCTCCGTAACCCGACCAAGACGTGCCAGCGCCATACCCTGATAGAAGAGATAATCCACCGGCTGATCGTTGTAGTAGCGGCTGGCCCCCAGCGAACCCTGACCCAGACAGACCAGTTGCAGGCACTGGGCCGCCAGACTCTGGTTGTCACAGGCCAGATGGCAGAGCGCCAACAGGTAGTGGATATCGTTGTCGGTCTGTCCTACCAGACGTCCCTCCCCCAGATTGAGGGGGTAGTGCAGCGCCTGTTGCAGCAACGGAATAGCCTGCTCGTGGCGTCCCTGAATCATCAACGCCAACGCTCGGCGTTGCTGATTGATGAGGTACTGACCGGTCACCTTGCCCTCGCCCCCCTCCCAGGGGTGGAATTCGCGCAGCCGCAAGATCTCTGCCGCTGCCTCCAGCTGGCCGGTGATGTGATAGAGACTGAGCAGTTCAGCGGTCAGATCGTCGCGCTTGAGGACCACCTCACGATGCGCCTCCAGCAGCGCCAACCGCTCGCTTGGCGCCATGACGCAGCGCTTGTGCAGCTGATCCAGTTCAAACAGCAAACGGGCATCATCCGGCTTGAGGGAAAAGGCCCGGCTCAGACACTGCTCGGCCGCCACCGGATCGCCGCTCTTGTTGAAGTGATAGATGCCAAGGTTGCGCCATGCCGGGGCAAACCCGGGCGCCTGCTCGCACACCTGCTGCCACAGGGCAATGGCTTGCGGGTAGCTGCGCTTGCTGTAGTGGAAGCAGCCCAGCAGATAGCTGGCAAACCAGCTGTGTGGCAGTTGCGCCAGCATGGCCACCTCGCCAAGGGTATTGGGGAAGCGCACCTTGCGGCCAAACGCCTGCTCGGCCCGTTGCAACAGGGCATCCTGCGCCTCACCTTCCGGCAACAATGCAGCCTGGAACAGCAGCGGCAGGGTCTCCTCCACCGGCAGTGTTGAGAGCAGTTGCTGCGCCAGCTCGGGACGTCCCAATGCCAGCAGATCGCTTGCCAGGAAGCAGAGATTCACCCCGCGCCCGTTGCACAGGGTGCGCAGCGCCTCGAGATCGGTCGGCTGCTCGCTTGCCAGCCAGCGCAGGAAGGCCAGTTGATAGTGAAGTGGATAACGAACGCGCTGCTCGTCGATATAGGCGATGGCTGCCTCCCGCTGGCCAGACTCCAGCAGCGCCAACCCTTTGAGGGCGATAGCGCCGTAGTGGGTGCCGTTGACCGCAAGACTCTTCTCGACAAATTGCAGCGCCTGCGCGGGATCCCGGCGCACCATGGCGATGCGAGCCAGCCCGAGGAAGCCGCTGTCGCGGCAGTTACCGCTCCAAGTCGCCTTGTAGAAGTCATCGAAGGCGGCATCGAACTGCCCCAAACGTTCCTCGATGTGGCCACGCAGCAAGCTCGCCTTGCCACACTGAGGGTTCTTGTTGAGGCGATGGGCGCGGGTCAGCGCCTGATTGACGTAAGCTAGCGCCTGCTCATAGTTGGCGCGGTTGTACTCCAGCGTTGCCAGCGCCAGGTTGCAGCGATAGTCGCCGCCATCCAGCTCCAGTGCCCGCAGGTAGTAATCAAAGGGCGAGCGGCTGGCGTGCAGATACTGCTCAAGATGCTGGCCGATGAAGTAGAGCTCGTCGACCGAGTCGAGATTGACGGCGGGCTCCGGCGCGGTGGCAGGATCAGGCAGGGCTTCGCCCGCAGGCTGATGCTCGAGATAGCTCAGGATCGTCTGACCCTGCTCATCCAGCAGACGAGCCTGCAAGCGTCCCTCGCTGGTGATGGCCTGCGACTCAAGCCAGGCCTGACCCGGCTGCAGATCCAGCGTCTGGGTGAACAGCACGCCACTCTCATCACTCACTTCGAAACGGGCGTGGCACAGCGGCGCGATCGCATAGGCACCGCACAACAGACCGTCCTCGCTACGCTCCAGCTTGATGACGGCGCGGGTGTTGGCATTTTGCAGGGTGCCGAGGGTGTTGTAGGGCAGGAAGTTCTGCACAAACACCTTCTCCTCCCCCGCATCCAGCCAGGTAAAGTCAGGCTGGTTGTCGGTATAGACCCCGGTCATCAGCTCGATGTAGGGGCCGTTGTCATCGGTCAGGTTGCGATCCCAGGCCAGACCGAAGTCACAGTTGCCCCAGCTCCACTGCTTCTTGCCCGGCGAAACGTGGTGATCCGCCACGTGCAACAGGCCGCCCTGCTCGTCATGGCAGTAGGCACCGACAAAGTCGTAGTCAGACTTGTCCGCCATATAGGAGGTGGGTACCGGAATATTGCGGTAACGGGAGATATCGACCCCGGCGGAATAGTCCACCTTGTAGTAGGTACCGCGGGCGATGGGGAAGGCACTGACGTCGCGCTTGCCGTGGTCATAGACGGCGGTCACATCGGGCGGGAAGACGCTCTGGTGGGCATCGCCCCCTTTCACCGCCGGGTTGGACCACCAGAGGAAGTGGCGCGGCGTGTCGTTGCCGTTGAACACCTTGCCAGTGATCTCGATGAGCGCCTTGTCGGGATAGAGGGTAAACCCCGCCATCACCTGCAGACCACGCATCGGCTCCACCTCGCCGAGCCAGACGGTCTTGGCGCCCCCCTCCCGCTCCGTAATGGTGAAGTCCACCGGCATGAAAGTGGTGGGTCTGTGGTGCTGCGGCCAGTTGAACTCGATGCCGCCGGAAATCCAGGGCCCCACCAGCCCCACCAGCGCCGGTTTGATCACCTCGTTGTAATAGACGAAGTCGCGATTCATCACCTTGTCGTAAGCTCGGTGGATACGGCCACCCAACTCCGGCAGCAGCATCACCTTGATAAAGTCGTTCTCCAGCCAGACCGCCTGATAGGACTTCATCTGCTTCTGGCCGGTGAGGGTGTCGATCACCCCATAGGGATAGACAGCCCCCGAGGAGCCCTGATAGACCCGCTTCTCGAGAAACATGGGGTTGGGATCTTCGGCGCCTACCTCGTAGGTCGGCAGTGAGATGGTCTCTACCCAGACCTTGACATCAGCTCTCATTAATCTCGCCTCACTCAACATTTGTTAGTAAAGTTTTCAGTGAGACCAGATTAGAATGGTTAAACCTGCATTAATTGCTGAAAGATCACGCAATACAGTAAGCGGAGTTTAGTGAAGCGATGAGCATAGGGTTGAACAACCAGAAAGTCCGCCACCACAACAAGCAGGTGCTGCTTGCCCTGCTCTATCAGTTAAAAGAGGCGAGCAAGTCCACCCTGGCGCGCCACTGCGAGCTCTCCATTCCGGCGGTCAGCAAGATCCTTGACGAGTTGGTGGCCGATGGCGCCATCAGCCACAGCGATCAGAACCTCTCCCAGCGCGGCATCAATGGCGGCAGCTACCGCATCGCCAGCGGCCAGGGGGCCATTCTTTGCCTCAATATCAGCCCCACCCATCTGGAGAGCATCCTGGTGGATAACCTGATCACCCCACTGGGTGAGTTCAGCGACCAGAAGATTGCCCCACAAACCCCCGATGAGCTGCTACACCTGATTGAAGCGCACTACTACCAGCACAAGCGCCGCCACAAGGGACTGGCGATCCGGCTGGCCTTGGCGGTACACGGTCAGGTCAACCCGGCGACCGGGGTATCGCAAACCATGCCGCAAGCACCCTGGCATGCGCCAGTTGAGCTCAAGTACCTGCTGGAGGAGCGGCTGGGTTGCGAGGTGATGGTGGATAACGACTGCATCATGCTGGCACTGGCCCAGAAGTGGCAGGACCGGGAAAAGAACGGGGATTTTTGCGTCATCAACGTCGATTACGGTATCGGCTCGGCCTTTATCATCAACGACCAGATCTACCGGGGCGCCCTGTTTGGCAGCGGCCAGATAGGGCACACCATTATCAATCCGGACGGCAGCGCCTGTGCATGCGGCCGCTATGGCTGCCTGGAGACAGTCGCCTCGCTGTTTGCCATCAAGAAACGGGCCCGGGTCTTTCTCAAACAACAAGCCAGTGCCGACAACCCGGCGCAGACTGGTGTAGAGCTGGAGACCGCCCAACTGCTCACGCTCTACCATCAGGGGGATGCAATGATCCGCGCCCTGGTGGACGAAGGGGCCCGCGCCATTGGCCTGAGCCTCTACAACTTCCTCAATATCCTCAACATCAACCGCATCTGGCTCTATGGCCGCAGCTGCCACTTTGGTGAAACCTGGCTGCAAACGATCGTCAGTCAGACCGGCGCCAACCCGTTCGACTGCAGCGATGCGGTCAACGCCACCCATATCCGTTTCGGCCAGCTCAGCCGCGCCCAGCAGGTGATGGGGATTGGCTATCTCTATGTGGAGCAAGCCTTGGCAAAAGCCATGTAAAAAGGGCAGGTTTCACAAATGAAACCTGCCCTCACGATCTGGTGCCGATAAGGGGAATCGAACTCCTGACCTTCGCATTACGAATGCGCTGCTCTACCAACTGAGCTATACCGGCTTGTTGCTCTCCACATTCATAAAAAATGACCGGCAAGTCAATTGAGCCAGCTCGATTTTATGAGTTGGCTCATGGTGTTAGAGCCCGATTTACAGATCGGAAAACTCGGGGATATGGGTCCGGCCGCGGCTCTCGAGGAAATCGAGCAGGGCGCGGGGGGAGCGCACCAGGATCCGCTCTTGCGGGAAACCCGCTTCGGTCACCAGATGGTGGCAATGGTCAAAATCTCCAAGAGTAAATGCCACGTGGGAATCGGAGCCGAAGGTGAGATAGGCCCCCAGATCTCGCGCGGCTTCGACTATGGCACGGCAGTTGCCTTCGCTCCCCGGGCGGGAATGAATGAAGGAGGAGTTGTTGATCTCCAGCGCCACCCGATAGTCCGCCGCCGCCTTGACCACCGCCTGAATGTCGATGGGAAATGCGGGGTTGCCCGGGTGGCTGATCATGTCGACCCGGCCGCTCTTGATGGCGTTGATCATCGCCTGGGTATGGGTGGCCTGATCACAGGGAGGGAATACCTGCTCATGAAAACCCGCCATGATCATGTCGAGGCGCGACTCATAGCGCTCGGGAAAATCGATCTCCCCCTCCAGGTTTTTGATGTTGGCCTCGATACCCCGCAGGATCCCCACCCCATCCACCACTCTTGGCAATATCGGCAAGTTGGCAAAATGCCAGACATGAGGGGCATCGGCCATCTCGGGGCCATGATCCGTGGTGGCGAACAGCTTGATCCCCTTGGCCCTGGCTATCGGCAGATAGTCGTGGATAGTGCTGTAGGCATGGGTGCTGGCAATGGTGTGAGTGTGGGTATCGACCGGGTACTTCATCTTCTCTCCCCTCATATTTTGAAAGGGCAGCATAACAAAGAGCGGCAGCTTGGGCCACGCCAATGCTTGCCACACTTTGTCACAAAATACCGCGAAGCTGACATAGTCTGAGGGGCTCTGGCTGGCATACTGCCCCCGTCGATACATGCCTGAACTCGCATCGACAGTTTGCCGTCAGGATGACGCGAACTCACTTTCCCCACCGTCGCGCCCTGCGGCGGTTTTTTTTGTCTGTTTGTTACTCTCTGCCACAGCCAGCCGGGCAAAAAAATGCCCAACTAGCATGGTGCAGGTTGGGCGAGACTTAATGTTTAATTGCAGTGGCATAGATATAGAGTCCTGCTTTTTGACTAAGTTCCGCCCACTTTGCTTTTTTCATCGAAAAACATTCCGCTAACACTCATTCACATTCTCTTGACACTTCACGTTATGAAACGTACTTTTTAAACATTCGTTTAAGTGAGGTGTCCAGTGAGTAAAATCGATACCAAAAACCGTATTCTCGACGCCGCTGAAGTGCTGTTTGCCGAGCGGGGATTCGCCGATACCTCTTTGCGTCTGATCACCAGTGAAGCCGACGTTAATCTGGCGTCGGTGAACTATCACTTCGGCTCCAAGAAGGAGCTGATCCAGGCGGTACTCGACCGCTATCTGAGCCTGTTTATGCCCGACCTCGATGCGCGCCTGCGGGTACTGATGGAGCAGGAGCAGCTGACCCTGCTGCAACTGTTTGAAAGTTTTGTCGAGCCGCTGATGAAGCTCTCGGCAGTGCGGGCCAACGGCCCGGCCATCTTTATGCAGCTGCTGGGGCGCGGCTATATCGACAGCCAGGGCCACCTGCGCCGCTTTATCACCGCCCACTATGGCCCCATTTTGCAGCGGATCACCCAGGCGATCTCCAAGGCCAATCCGGCCCTGTCGCCCGCGGATCTCTTCTGGCGCCTGCACTTCACCCTGGGCACCGTCGTATTCACCATGGCCTCTGCCGATGCCCTGCGCGACATCGCCCTGGCCGACTTTGGCCAGCAACTCGATGTGGAAGGGCTGGTGCGCAACGTTATTCCTTATCTGGCGTCCGGAGTCGGGGCGCCCGTGGAGTCGACCAGGCTATCCCTGGCCGTGTAACAACCAACAATAAATCAACGGAAACAGTGAAATAGAAGGAACTTCGGTATGATCACATTGCTTGTCCTGCTGGTGCTGGCGATAGCCGTTGTGCTCGGCGTACCCTCCATCCGTAAAAAGGTGGTAACCCGTCCGGTGTTCGGCATCTTCAAAAAGATATTGCCGCCCTTGTCAGCTACCGAGCGGGAGGCCATGGAAGCCGGCTCCGTCTGGTGGGATGGCGAGTTGTTTCGCGGCAACCCCGACTGGAAAAAACTGCACGGCTACGGCAAGGCCGAGCTGACCGCAGAGGAGCAGGCCTTTATCGACAATCAGGTCGAAACCCTGCTCGCCATGGTTGATGACTTCAAGATCGTCAACGAAACCAAAGACCTGCCGGAGCCGGTGTGGGACTATCTGAAGAAGGAAGGCTTCTTCTCCCTGATCATCCCGAAATCCTATGGCGGCCGCGAGTTCTCGGCGATTGCCAACTCCACCATCGTTACCCGCATCGCCACCAAGAGCCTGAGCGTGGCGGTTACCGTCATGGTGCCGAACTCCCTCGGCCCGGGTGAGCTGCTGATGCACTACGGCACCCAGGCCCAGAAAGATTTCTGGCTACCGGGGCTAGCCAACGGCAAGGAAGTGCCCTGCTTCGCCCTGACCGGGCCGGAGGCGGGCTCCGATGCAGGTGCCATTCCTGACAAGGGAATCGTCTGCAAAGGGATGCACAAGGGTGAAGAGGTGCTGGGTATTCGCCTCAACTGGAACAAGCGCTACATCACCCTGGCGCCGCGCGCTACCGTGCTGGGGCTGGCGTTCAAACTCTATGACCCGGAAAAGCTGCTGGGTGACAAGGAAGAGCTCGGCATCACCTGCGCGCTTATCCCAACCAGCCACCCCGGTGTGCGCGTTGGCGATCGTCACTACCCCATGGGTCTGGCGTTCCTGAACGGCCCGACTTTCGGCAAGGATGTGTTCATTCCGCTCGACTGGATCATCGGCGGCCCGGATTACGCCGGTCGTGGCTGGCGCATGCTGGTGGAGTGCCTCTCCGCCGGTCGCGGCATCTCGCTGCCTGCGCTGGGCACCGCTTGCGGTCACATGGCGACCCGCACCGTAGGCGCTTACTCCTATGTACGCAAGCAGTTCGGCATGTCCATCGGCAAGTTTGAAGGGGTGCAAGAGGCGCTGGCTCGCATCGGCGGCCTCACCTATCAGCTGGAAGGGGCCCGTCGCATGACCGCCGGTTCGCTGGATTTGGGTCAGGCACCGGCCATCGTCACCGCGATTTCCAAGTACCACATGACCGAAATGGCGCGTCAGATCATGGATGACTCCATGGACATCCACGCCGGTCGTGCCATCCAGCTGGGCCCGAAAAACTACACCGGCTACGCCTACATGGGTATTCCGGTGGCCATCACGGTGGAAGGGGCCAACATCCTGACCCGCAACCTGATGATCTTCGGGCAAGGGGCCACTCGCTGTCACCCGTACGTGTTTGCCGAGCTGGAAGCGGCGGCCGATACCGACGTGGAACGCGGTCTCGAGAAGTTTGACGCCCTGCTGATGAAGCACATCGCCTTCGGCGCCGGCAACTTCTTCGGTTCCCTGTTCCAGGGGCTGACTCTGGGTCAGTTCAACAGCGCGCCGGTGGCCGGTGAAACCGCCCGCTACTACAAACAGCTCTCCCGTATGAGTAAAGGGCTGGCCCTGTGCGCCGACGTCTCCATGCTGATGCTGGGGGGCGATCTCAAGCGCAAGGAGATGATCTCCGCCCGTCTGGGTGACGTGCTGAGCCACCTCTATCTGGCCTCCGCCACCCTCAAACATTACGAGGATCAGGGCCGCATGGTCTCCGATCTGCCGTTCGTGCAGTACGCGGTGGAGCGCAACCTCTACCTGATTGGCAAGGCGTTCGAGGGCTTCTTCCAGAACTTCCCGAACAAGGTGGTGGGTGCCGTACTCAAGCGCGTGGTGTTCCCGTTCGGCGTCGGTTACAAGATGCCGGCCGACGATCGCTGCCACGCCATCTGTCTGGCCATGATGAAGCCGGGCGAGTTCCGCGACCGTCTGACCGCCCTCTGCTACGTGGGCAAGGACGAGGCGGATCCGGTCGGTCTGATGGAGCGTGCCTTCCAGGCCATGGTCGCTGTGCAGCCCTACGAGAAGAAGCTGGTGCAGGCCCAGAAAGAGGGCAAACTGCCCCGCAAACTGGCGCTACCGGAGCTGGTTGCCGCCGCACTGGCCGGTTCCATCTTGAGCAAGGACGAAGCGGACAAACTGCTGGCCGCCGATGCCCTGCGCTACGAAGCCATTCAGGTAGACAACTTCGCCCCGGGCGAGCTGGAAGGCTTCTCCCAGCAAGCAAACAAGCAGCCAAACAAGGTCGAGCACGCCGCCTGATCCCTTGGCAAACCAGTACCAAACCGGCCCTCGTGGCCGGTTTTTTTGTTTGTTAACCATGCATTTACAAGCCGGGAGAATTCCAGTTAAATGCTTGAGTCCCTGTTGCAGGGGCTTTGGAAGCAAGGCCAGCGGAATGGCCGATAACAACGACTCAGGAAGAGTGAATGAACCTCGCCAAAACGGCGATCGAACGCCCCATCTGGGTGGCGGTCTCGATCGTGCTGATTTTCCTGCTGGGCCTGCTCAGCATCCGGGGACTGCCGATCCAGCTGTTCCCCGACATCGACCGTCCACACCTCAACATCTCGGTGAGCTGGCGTTCCGCCTCGCCCCAGGAGATGGAGTCGGAGATCACCGACCCCATCGAACAGGAGATGCAGGGGGTGCAAGGACTCAAGAGCCTTGTCAGCAACAGCTATCCCGGCTTTACCGAAATCGACATCGAGTTTGCCCTCGGCACCGACATGCAACGGGCCCAGCTCGATGTGATTTCGCGGCTGAACCGGGTCTCGGGATTGCCGGACAAGATTGGCGGCCCCTACGTCAACAACTACAGCAGCAACGACACCCTCACCTTCTTCTTCATCCAGCAGCTGCCCGGCGCCAAGGGGGTGATCGATGATCATCAGGCGTTGATCGAGGCGCGGGTCAAACCCGAGCTGGAGCGCATTGAAGGGGTCTCGACGGTCGCAGTCGAGGGGATCAACGAGCGCCAGATCCAGATCCGCTTCGACCCCTATCGCGCCGCCGAGCTGGGGGTGGAGATCCCGGTGCTGGCCAGCCGGGCCACCACCGGCTGGGACGTGTCGGCCGGTACCCTCGACATCGGGCGCTGGGAGTACAAGCTGCGCTTCGCCGGTCGCTATGATGTCGAGACGCTGAGGGACAAGGTGGTGGACTGGCGCGATGGCCTGCCCATCTATCTGCGGGATGTAGCAGAAGTAAGGGTGGCCCGGGAAGAGAACCCGGTGCTGCGGATCCAGAACGGCAATACCGCCATCGCCGCCCAGATCTTCAAGGAGAGCGGCGCCAATGCCCTGGCATCCCTTGAGGCGATCAAGGCCCGGGTGAACGAGCTCAACCGCGAGGTGCTGGAGCCGGTCGGGCTGCACATGGAGCAGTCGTTCGATGCCTCCCTCTACATCAATCGCGCCGTCAGCATGGTCACCGCCAACCTGGGGCTCGGGGTGCTACTCTCCTGTGCCATCCTCTGGCTCTTCCTGCGCCAGCTCAAGGCGACCCTGATGATTGCCCTCGCCATCCCCATCAGCATCATGCTCACCTTCTGCTTGCTCAAAGTGATGGATCGCACCCTCAACATCATCTCGCTGGCGGGCATCGCCTTTGCCGTCGGCATGGTGCTCGACGCCGCCATCGTGGTGCTGGAGAGCATCTACCGGCGCCACGAGCGGGGGGATTTGAGCAAGGCGGAGGCGGCGCTCGAAGGCACCCGTCAGGTGTGGACGGCGCTGGTCGCCTCCACCCTCACCACAGTCGCCATCTTCCTGCCGGTGTTGCTGCTCAACGATGTGGAGGGTCAGCTGTTTGCCGATCTGGCGCTGACCATCGCCTGCGCCGTGACGGTCTCCATGCTGGTCGCCGTCATCGTGCTGCCCGCGGTGGCGGCGCGCTGGATGGGGCGTGAAACGCTGACCGATCCCTATGAATCGCTGTGGCAGCGCACTACCCGTCATGTGATCCGCTGGACCTCTACCTCACGCCAGCGCTGGGCGGTCATCACCCTGATGATGAGTCTGCCGGCACTGGCCACCTGGGCGCTGCTGCCGAAGATGGACTATCTGCCGGACGTGAAACGGGACGCGGTGGATGTCTGGATGAACTTCACCCCCGGGGTCAATCTCAAAGCCCAGCGCGAAGAGGTGATCGATACCCTGATCGCCCGCCTCGCCCCCTACATGAAGGGGGAGAAAGAGCCTGCCCTCAAGAACTACTACATCTTGCGCTACCCGGGGGGCGCCCAGATTGGCGTGCGACCCAAGGACGAGACCCGCATCAAGGAGCTGGAGAGCCTGTTGATGAAACAGCTGCTGGTGGGTATTCCCGACACCCGGGTGTTCGGCGGTCAGGGGTCGCTGTTTGGCGGCTTTGACAGCGAGAACGGCGTCTCCCTGCTGCTGCAGGGGGGCAACCTGCCCGAGCTCTATCAGGCGGCCCGTGCCAGCATGGGGATCCTCAGCAAGGACCTGCCGGGAGCACAGATCCGGCCCGAGCCGAGCCTCGACTTCACCGCCCCCGAGCTCAAACTGGTGCCGCAAGATCGGCGCCTCGCCGAAGTGGGTTGGGATCGCACGCCCCTGCCCACCATCATCCAGACCTTTGGCGACGGCTTGCGGGTTGGCGAGTATTTCGACGGCGAGGATCGGCTCGACATCATGCTGATGGGGCAGAGCTCCGCCAATCCGGACGAACTGAAGGCAGTGCCGCTGGCCACCCCCTCCGGGCGCATCGTTCCCCTTGGCGAGCTGTTGCGGGTAGAGCACGACATGGGCCCGGCCAGTATCTTCCGGGCCGATGGGCGGCGCAGCATCAGCCTGCAGATAGCGCCCCCGGCGGGCATGACCATGGAGCAGGTGCTCGACACCCTGAAAAACCGCAGTTTTGCCGCCATCCGCCCCCTGCTGCCCGCTGGTGGCGAGCTGCGCATTGCCGGCAATGCCGACAGCCTGCAACAGGCGCTCGACAATCTGGGGACCATCTTCCTGTTCGCCGTGGTGATCCTGCTGGTGCTGCTGTGGGGGGTGTTTGCCTCCATCAAGGATGCCCTGCTGGTGCTGCTCACCCTGCCCCTTGCCTCGGTTGGCGGCGTGCTGGCGCTGCAACTGAGCGGGCTGCTGGTGCCGCTGCCGATGGACCTGCTCACCATCATCGGCTTTGTCATCCTGCTGGGACTGGTGGTCAACAACGCCATCCTGTTGGTGCATCAGACCCGCACCGCCGAGCGGGACGGCATGAGCCGCCAGCTGGCGGTGGCCGATGCCCTGCAAAGCCGGATGCGTCCCATCGCCATGACCAGTCTCACCAGCATCTTCGGCATGCTGCCGCTGATGCTGAGCCCGAGCGAAGGGAGCGAAATTTACCGCGGGCTCGCCACCGTCATTGTCGGCGGCATGAGCTGCAGCACCCTGTTTACCCTGATCCTGTTGCCTGCCTTCCTGCGTCTCGGGGAGCAGGTGGCGATCCCACAACCCCTGCGCCAGCGGGCCTGAGCAAGGAGCTCATCGATGACACATATGATTAACCGAATGTTGGCTGGCGCTGTGTTGATTGCAGGCAGCGCGCTACCGGTATTGGCCGATCAGGGCAAGATGGTGACCCTGGCGGATGTGACCCAAGGGGATGCGGCCGCCAATATCTGGGTCAGCGGCACGGTGGCGAGTCGCCAGCAAGCTGCGCTCAGCGCCGAAGTGAGCGGCCGGGTGGAGTGGATCGCCGAATTTGGCAGCCGGGTCAAAAAAGGGGATGAGCTGCTGCGCCTCGACAGCGCAGCACTGCGCCTCTCGCTGGAGCAGGCTCGCGCCGAGCAGGCGAAATGGCAGAGCAACCTGCGCTTCGCTCGCGCCGAATCCCAGCGGATCACCCGGCTACACCAGCAAAAGAGCGCCTCCCAAAGCCAGTACGACAAGGCCAGTTACGATGTGGAGCAGGCCGCGCTGGCCGAGCGACTGGCCGCCATACAGGTGAACCAGATTGAAGAACAGCTGCGCCGCAGCCACATCTATGCCCCGTTCGACGGGGTGGTGAACAACCACTTCATCCAGCCCGGCGAGCATGTGGACGCGGGCGAGCAGGCGCTGGAGCTGGTCAACCCGGATCAGCCGGATATCCGCCTGCAGGCCCCCATTCTCTGGGCCCAGCAGCTGGCGCCGCAAACCCGGCTGCGGGTGGAGGGGGAGCAGCTGAGCGGTCACGGCGTCTATTACCAGCGAGCCGCCAGCGCCGATCCCAAGTCGCGCCTCATCGAGCTGCGCCTCAAACCGGAAGCGGGCACCTTCATCATCGGCTCGCCGGTGCGGGTTGCCCTGCCACTGGGGGAGCAACAGAGCATGCTGCTGCCCCGGGATGCCCTGGTGCTCGGCACCGATGGCAGTGTGGTCTATCAGGTGGCGAGAAGCGGCAAGGCGCTCAAAGTGAATCGGGTGCCGGTCACCGTGCTGTTTGGCGACAGCCAGCAGGTTGCGGTGAGCGGCGCCCTCAAGCAGGGGGATCGGGTGGTGGTGCGCGGCGCCGGCAGCCTGCAGGATGGCGACACCATAGCGCTGTTCAAGGGCTAACCACGCCCGACGCAAGCTGGCCAATCTTTGCCCGCTTGACCCGGGACATACAGCCAAACGGGCCACAGTTTGCTATCTTGGCGGCCATCACTCGCGTTTAGAGCAATCAACACCCATGAGCATTATTTTGGGCATCGATCCGGGTTCGCGGATCACCGGATACGGGGTTATCCGGGTCGTGGGCGGCAAGGCCGAATACTTGGGCTCTGGCTGCATCCGCACCGATTGCGGCGAGCTGCCGGAGCGCCTCAAGCAGGTCTATGACGGGGTATGCGAGATCATCACCCAGTTCAAACCCACCGAGTTTGCCATCGAGCGGGTCTTTATGGCCCGCAACGCCGACTCGGCCCTGAAACTGGGGCAGGCCCGGGGCAGCGCCATCGTCGCCGCGGTCAACGCCTATTTGCCGGTGAGCGAATACTCTGCCACCCAGATCAAGCAGGCAGTGGTGGGCACCGGCGGCGCCGCCAAGGAGCAGGTGCAGCATATGGTGACCCATCTGCTGAAACTCTCCGCCACCCCGCAGGCGGATGCAGCAGATGCCCTCGGCGTCGCGCTCTGCCACCTGCACACCCGCCAGAGCCTGATCAAGATGGCCGGCCGCGCCAGCAGCTCGGTACGCGGCCGCTATCGCTGAGCCCTTGCCCACCCACACGGCCCATCTCGGTATCGTTAAATAAAAAACCGCCCCGGATCTCCGGGGCGGTTTTTTATATTGCCCCACATAACGGGGCCATCACTGATGGCCCCGTTATGTTTCTCATGTTGAATGGATTTGCTCTACACCACCTCCCCCAGCGCGCCGATCAGGGCGTCGAGTCCTTGATCGACCTTTGAGCGCGGGCAGCCGACGTTGAGGCGGATATAGCCTTTGCCTTCCGGGCCGTAGGTGTCGCCGCGCATAATGGCGACCCGGTATTTTTCCACCAGCAAGGTTTGCAGGGCATCCATCCGCTCGGTGGAGTCGATGCCAAGCCCGCGCAGATCAATCCAGGCGAGATAGGTCCCTTCGGGCACCCGATAATCGATGGCGGGGAACGCCGCGTTGAGCCGCGCCGCCACATAGGCGAGGTTGCCGTGCAGATAGCTTTTCAGGGCATCGAGCCAGGCAGCGCCGTCCCGATAGGCACTGATATGGGCCAGCACCCCGAGAATGGGCGGCGATGAGAGGCCATGGGCCGCCTTGAGCCGCAGCAGATAGGCGGCGCGCACCGCGGCGTTGGCGATAAAGGCGTAGGCGCCGCCAAGGGCGGGAATATTGAAGGATTTGGAGCCCGAGCTCACCAGCGCCCAGTGATCGTCCGGTGCCACCTCGCTCCACGGCAGATAGCGGGCAAAGCTCACATCCATATGGATGTCGTCCGAGATGACCTTGACCCCATGACGCTGGCAGATGGCGGCCATTCGGCCGAGTTCATCCCGCGTCCAGACCCGGCCAGTGGGGTTGTGGGGGCTGCAGAGCAGCAAAATCCGGCAATCGGGACGAGCGGCTTGCTGCTCGAAACATTGCCAGTCGATCTGGTAACTCCCCTGCTCTTTTTTTAGCGGGCAGGGCAGCAGCACCCTGTCGTTGGCTGCCAGCATATTGCCGAAGGCATCGTAGGCGGGGGTATGCACCAGCACCCCCTCCCCCGGCGCCGACCAGAGGCTCACCAGCTGGGCAATCACATAGATGACCGAGGGGCCGTAGACCAGCGTCTCGGGGTCGAGGCTCGCCCCGTAGCGGTGGGCAAACCAGTTGCTCACCGCCCCCTTGAAGTCGTCGTGATTCCAGCGGCTGTAGCCAAATACCCCGTGCTCAAGACGGGTTGCCAGGTTCTGGCGAATGCAGGGGGCGGTCTCGAAATCCATATCGGAGATGGTAAAGGGGAGCAGATCGGCATGGCCAAAACGGTCGGCTACATAGTCCCACTGGGTGCAGTAGGTGCCGTGGCGGTCGACCACATGGTCGAAATCATAAATATCGTGCATGAAGTTTCTCCCTCCATAAACAGGAGACATATTGGGAGAGGCAAACAAGGGGGGCTTGCGCCCCCCGTTCGGATCTTATTGGCCGGTTCAGGCCCCCATCAGACTCTGCAGCTGGTTTTTCACCAGATGCACCTGCGGGCCGATCACCACCTGCAGGTTGTGCTCGTCGAGCTTGATCACCCCGATGGCGCCGTTTGCCTTTAATACCTTGTCATCGACCCGGCTCATGTCCTGCACCGACATCCGCAGGCGGGTGATGCAGTTATCGAGCGCGAGAATGTTATCGGCCCCGCCCAAGGCGTTAAGGATGATTTCACCGTTGTAACCGCTGTTGCCGGCCTTCTTGCCTGCGGGCTGAGCAGTCTCGCTGGTTTCAATCTCACGGCCCGGGGTCTTCAGGTTAAAGCGCACGATGGCGAAGCGGAACACGCTGTAGTAGATGGCAAACCAGATAGCGGCCGCGACCGGCACCAGATACCACTTGGTGGCGGTGCCTTGCAGCACGCCGAACACCAGAAAATCGATGAGGTTGCCGTCAGTGTTGCCGATGGTGACGCCGAGCAGCCCCATGGTCATAAAGCCCAGACCCGTCAGGATGGCGTGAATAACGTAGAGCACCGGCGCCACGAACAGGAACAGGAACTCCAGCGGCTCGGTGATGCCGCCGATGACGCAGGCCACCACGCCGGAGACCAGCAGCGCCTTGATCTTGCCGCGATTTTCCGGGCGAGCACAGTGATACATGGCGAGCGCCGCACCCGGCAGGCCGCCGAGGAAGGCAGGCATCTTGCCCTGCGAGAGGAAGGAGGTGGCAGAGACCGAGAAGCCGGAAGTGTCGGCGCAGGAGAGCTCGACGTAGAAGATATTGAGGGCGCCGCTCACCTCGTGACCGCATACCAGCTGGGTGCCGCCCGCTTCAGTAAAGCGGATCAGCGCCACCAGAATGTGGTGCAGGCCGAGCGGCAGCAGCAGACGCTCACCGGTACCGAACAGGAAGGGGCCGAAGGGACCGGCGTGGGAGATGAGCGACCCGATGCCGTTGATGCCGGCAGCAAACCAGGGCCAGACGAACGGCACGACCAAGCCGACCACACCCAGCACCAGCGCGGTGATGATGGGCACGAAGCGGGCACCGCCGAAGAAGGCGAGCGCATCGGGCATCTTGTAGGTGTAGAAACGGGCGTGCAGTTTGGCGACGATCACCCCGACGATGATGGCCCCCAGAATACCGGTGTCGATGGAGCTGATGCCGAGGATCGATTTCACTCCGTAGGCCTTCTCCGCCGCCCCGTCACCGATGACGTTGGCCACGGTCAGGTAGAAATTGATGGAGAGGTTGAGCGCCGCATAGCCAACAAAACCGGCAAAGGCCGCCACCCCCTTCTCTTCCCGCGCCAACCCCAGCGGAATGGCCACTGCGAACATCACCGGCAGGTAGATAAAGGCCACCAGCCCCACCTTGGTCATCCAGAGGAACAGCAGTTGCAGCACGGTATTGTCGAGGAAGGGCATGCTCTGCTTGACCGCATCGCTGGTGAGCGAGCTGCCGACACCGAGCAGGATGCCCGAGAAGGCCAGCAGGGCGACCGGCAACATAAAGGTCTTGCCGAGGCTCTGCAGGAACTCCCATATGGTGGATTTGGCTTGAGGCTTGGCCATGAAACGGCTCCTTGTGAATAGACAGCAATGTCTGCGGCTTTCCCCGTGGCTGCTCGTGGCAATTTCGACGCAGAGGCGCGGGTCAGCATCAGGTTTTGCCGGATGATAAAACGTTTTATCAATTTACAAGTGCCGACAGGATCACAGAATAAGGGGGCTGGCTGGCAGCAGGATCCAAATTTGTGAGCCGGATCGGCCAGATGGTGATGTAACGTTTCACTTGGCAACCCAAGCAGGTATGCTGGGGCCTCTCTCTCAACTGTCCGTCGTCCATTCGCCCTATGTCGCCCAAATCCCTCTCTGCCAAAGCCACCAAGATCACCGATGTCGCCCAGCGGGCGGGAGTGTCGGTCACCACCGTCTCCATGGTGCTCAACGGCAAGGGGCGCATCTCGCCGGCCACCGCCGAGCGGGTGCAGCAAGCGATAAAAGAGCTCGACTACGTGCCCAACAGCGCCGCCGCCAACCTGCGCAGCCAGCAATCCAATCTGGTGGGGCTGATCCTGCGCGACATCACCGACCCCTTCTATACCGAGGTGACCGCCGGAGTGAGCGAGGTGCTGGAGCAGCAGGGCTATCTGCTGTTTCTGACCCAGTGCGGTCACAGCCCGGAGCGGCTGCAGCAGAGCATCCACTCCCTGTCGCGGCAGGGGGTGGCGGGCATCATCTTCAATCCGGTACGCGGCGCGGCAGCCAAAACCCTGGAGACCCTGCTCGATTCCGAGCTGCCGGTGGTGTGCGCCGCCCGCTCCTACTATCGCGATGACGTGGACTTTATCGGCCCCGACAACACCCACGCCGCCAAGCAGGCCACCACCTACCTTATCGAGCAGGGCCACCGCCATATCGCCTACGTCGGCGGGCGGGCCGACTCCCTCACCCGCGCCGAGCGCATCGGCGGCTACTGCGCCAGCCTGCTGCAATATGGCCTGCCCTTCAAACCGGAGTGGGTACTGGAGTGCGAGCGCACCCAGCGCAGCGCCGCCGACACCATCGCCCAGCTGCTGCACCAGCACCCCAAGGTGACCGCCGTGCTCTGCCACTACCCCGAGGTGGCGCTCGGCGCCATCTATGGCGTCGAGGCGAGCGGCCGCACCGTGGGCAAGGACAACTACATCGGCCAGCAGGTGGCCCTGCTCGGTTTTGACGATGTGGCGGAGGCCGAACTCACCTCCCCCGCCCTCACCTTTGTCAGCTCACCGGCCCGCGAAATCGGCCGTCAGGCGGCAAGACGACTGCTGACCCGGATGCAGCAACCCGAGCTCGCCCCCAACCGCCATATCATCACCCCCAATCTACAAAAGCGGGAGTCGGCCTAAGCTGGCTGAGCAAGCCCTAGCTCGCCCCATCCGCCATATCATCACCGCTCATCAGCAAACCGCAGAAGCGGGCATCGGCCTGAGCTGGCTGAGCAAGCCCGCAGCAGCGCAAAACGTGAGGCAGCTCACTGCGCCGGCAAGGAAAGATTGAGAGCCAAGTGGAGAGGAATATGATGGGCGCCTGCCTCACTTCACGAGCCCATTTATGAGCCACCCGCACGACCAGAATCCGCCAACTGAAATCCACCGCTGTGACAAATGCGGCGAGCGTACCCGCCATCTCGTGGTGCTGGTCGCCCGCGATCACAGCCAGGACATCATGCCCAAGGATCCGCGCAAAGCCTTCTGGCAAGCCTTTAGCTCCAGCAGCCTGACCAATGCGGTATTCGGCCAGACCCTCGCCTATCAGGCCACCCATGTAAAACATCTGATCTGCGAACGCTGCGGGGAGAAGTTTCTGGAGTATTGAGTGGCGGTAGCACCCGGCAAGAGATGAAGCTCTGTCTGCGGCTGCTGTGCCAAGCGGTCAGATAGCAGTCGCTTAATAAGTAATTTGTTGATCTTTGGCAGGTTTTTGCCCGACTGCGGTTTTACCCTGCTCCTCTCTCGACTAATATGCTCCACTTGGCAACCACTCTTGCAGAGATAACCCTGTGCAGCCGTTTCGCCATCCACCACATCGCCGGAAAACAGCAGCAGGCTGGAGGCTGTAATCCACGGGCGGTAGCGTGGTGTGGGATAGTTAGTGCAAAACAATACCCAACATATAAACATTGTTTGGCCTGCCAGAGCGAGATGAGTGCTGATATGGCAGGGCCGCATATGCAATAAACCATTAGGTAAATTTTATGAGTTTTAAACAACTCCTAACCATTTTATTTAAAAAAAGCCAAACTCTTTGTAAAAACCTCAACCGCAGCCAAAAATTTTTCTTTTTCGGAACAATCCTTATTTTTCCGACGCTAGTATTTTATATTTTATCGATGAGTAAAGCATCAATTGCATTTATATGTTTTTCATTTTTACTACTATTATTTGGCATCATTTCCGACTTGTTACTTTTATATGGAAAAGTTTGGGATACTTTTATTGGAAAAGGCATCATTCTCATAAGTTATGCCATGTGCACTACCATTTCATATGCTTTTGCATCTCAGTTAGTAAATGATGTTATTGCTTTTGATTCATCAAAGCTAACTAATTCAATTACATTTACATCTATATTATTAATACCTGTTTTTATTTTAGGATTTAGCTTTTTATTATTTATTGGGATCTTTATATTTGGTCAATTCTATCTGATTATTGCATCTACATTAGAAAACCTAAAAGATGATGAATGCTTTAATCTTATGACAATTGTCCCAAAAGAGTGTTATCCAAAAGCGACATTCATATCAAGATTAATCATTTATCCATTAGTTATTGGTAGTTTCCTATCTTTTGGTAGTGATATGATGCCTGCATATGGTAAGAGGGTAGAGTCATGGACTAAATGGTTCATTTATAACCTAGAAGCAGTAAAACATTCCCGATGTGAAATTAAAAACAATGATTCGAAGGTTATTGTCATCAATGAAAATGAAATTGTCATTGCAACAAAAAATAATGATTCATACATGTTTACTCCAGCAATATGTATTCCAAGGATAAAGTCTAACACTATTGATAAGCAACAAAACAAATAGTCAAGACCACTATCAAAACCCATATTGAAATTATATAATCGAGAGCATTTAAATTGCCAAATTTATTGACAAAGACAATGTCAAGAAAAACCAACAAAATAGATAAAGAAGTTATCAAACTAGCAAATACCATTAAAAATGCTAAAAAACATAAATACCGATACATAGACCCTGATGCAGTAAAGAAAATAATGGGGAAATGGTCACCAATTTCCATCATAAGCTTTTCATATCTATTAGAGTGTTTCTTAACCGCCATGAATGACACCGGAATAAGTATCATGGATGCTAATGGTGCATATCAATCAGATATATATAATGTTCCCACAGCTTTAAAAGGCATCGCTGATAAGTTGCTTAATTCAAATCGATGTTATCAGCAAGGAAAATGGAACTTATTTAATGATTTGGATTTTGATGTTGTACATCAATGCATCCCAGGTAGGGCGGTAACAACTCAAGTAAAGCCTTACTTTGCTTTTGATGAATACAAAAGAACAAAGGATGAATCTAGGATAGTTATACATGCAATCGTAGATGAATTTGAAGGCACACCTTGGGCAATATCATTTCCTTTACAATACATAATGAAAGATTTTCCGAAAGTTGAAAATCAGCACTCTGGCTATTGCCATAAAATTGCTTTTTTAGATAACAATGGAATAGTTGAAAATGAATATGTATATATTGGAGTAACTAGCCGAGATTGGCTCAAGCGGATGAATGAACACTTTCGTGAGATAAAATCAGGGAGTAACAAGCTATTCCATAAGACTTGGCGGGAGTTTACTGGAAACAAAAATATATTATTAAGCAGCGAGTTAATTGTAAATGATCACTCTTATGAGCAAATAATGGCATGGGAGGAAACAATGGTAGATCGACTTATGAAGGATAATCGTTCGCTAAATATGATTCCTGGTGGATTTAAAGGCATGCAATACCTTTATAAACACAGTTTACTAAAACAAGACAAGGTTTCACTATCAGAAAGAGATGCTGCAATCGAGGAATTGCCAGAAGCTTCACCCCAAAGCCGGTATAGCAAACTTATTTATAAGCAACTTATGGAAAGATAAAGAATACGCTGCAAAGGTTATTTGTAGTTCAGATGAAAGGCTCTCTGTAGAACAAGTTATAAAAATTCGTGAATTAAGCGCACTGAATTACACGGATGTGGAAATTCTGAAAATTGTTGACGCCAGAAATTTACTTCAAGTCCAGAGAGTTATGAAAGGTATAACTTATAGTCGAATAACTTAAATAACATCTATTTGAGATGGTATTTTGGCCGTAGGTTCGAATAGCGAAGCGTATTCGGACATTCACGTCATCATCTCTACTTTCCAGCCTCCAGATATCTGTTCCAAAAAAGAGAGCTCATAGATGAAACGAATTCTGATTATTGGCAACTCGGGATCGGGCAAGAGCTGGTTAGCGGCTCGATTGGCTGAACAGTTAACTATCCGCGAGGTCAATCTCGATACCATCGTCTGGCAACCGGGCGGGTTTAACAAAATACGGCCCCGGCATGAGATTGACCATGCCATTCAAACACTTGCTCAAGAGCCATCATGGGTGGTCGAAGGGGAGACCCTGTTCCTTGAGCAGATCCCTCATCCGGTCACGCTCACGCAGCTGCACCACAACGAACAGACCTTTGCTCAGCTGGCCTGCCTGCATAACGCCAACTATCAGCCCGACTTTGCGGTGAAAACTCACGGCTGGTCGCTCGCCGACACCAACGAGGCGCTCTCTGTACTCTGCCTGCCGGAAGCGGTAAACGAGAAGATCCGCCATATCCAGCAAGTTGGTCACGAACTATTCGAGGAGTCATGCCTGATTTCGGGAGATAGCAATGAGGGCAACTGGGGCACCCGCGACAATGGTGAGCTGGTGTTGTTTGACTGGGAGCGATTTGGTTATGGCAGTCCGGCCATCGATCTGGCCCCGCTGGTGCCGCGGATGGGTTCGCTGGCTGAATATGAAACCATCATTGAACGCTATCTGCGCCACAGTTCGCTGCTCTCTGGCGACCGGTTGCTTCGCCATCTCGTCATGGCCAAGTGCTGGCTGATTATTGAAGTCACCAATCTGTTGACCAGAAGGGAGAAGCCGCAGGCACAGCAATATCTGGAGTGGTATCGGCAACAAGTTCCCCACTGGCTGGGGTCGGTGGCGCATATTGTGTAATCCGTAGGTTCGAATAGCGGAGCGTATTCGAACGTTCGCGTTATCACCTCTCTCTTTTCGTCCATCCCCTCTCTTGCCACCACACTTTCTTCCCAAACAACACCCCTCTGCGCTCGCCCAGCCAATTCGATTGGCCTCCGCCATCAGGCGCATAAAAATCCTAATCCTCCCGGCGAAATGGCGATTTTTTGTGATAAGGGTCACATCTGATGGCGCCGTTTAACCACATATAAATCCAGACCATGCTGATGATTAATTTATTGATATGGCGCATCACAAACCTGACGGCGAGCCTGGCATCAATACATTTATCTGTTTTTAAAGAAAAAATGGATGGGCGGCTGAAAATGGCGAGTCCTGCCTGAAAACGGGATCTTCATCACATCGCGTTTTACTGCGCACAAAAATCTAGTGATTAGCACATTTGTCCGATAGGGAGGGTGCGGGCGAGCCGCGATAATGATCAGGTCATTTTTATCCAGTACGTAGATACGTACTCACGCATAGCTTCCGTCACCGGAAGCGGGGAGAGCGCTATGATCACCACCTTGATCAATGAACATCTGATCAACCTCGATTTGAAAGCGACGCGTAAGGAAGAGGTCTTCACCGAGATGGCCCGCCTGCTGGCGTCGCAAGGCAAGGTCAGCGACGAGCAGGCCTTTATCAAAGATCTGTGGGCCCGCGAAGAGCTGGGCAACACCGGCTTTGAAGAGGGCGTGGCCCTGCCCCACGCCAAGAGTGCAGCGGTATGCAACCCGGCGGTCGCCATCGGCATCAGCCGCAACGGCATCGAGTACGGCGCCGAAGATGGCAAGCCGTCCCATATTTTCTTTATGATCGCCTCCCCCGATGGCGGCGCCAACCACCATATCGAGGTGCTGGCCGAGCTCTCCGGCAAGCTGATCGAAGAGGGCTTTATCGCCAAGCTGCTGGCGGCCAAAACTCCGGCCGATGCGCTGGCGCTGCTGCTGGCCAAGAAAGAGGAGCAGAGCGCGGCCCTGACCACCAGCAAAGGCTTTATCATCGGTGTCACCGGCTGCCCGGCCGGTATTGCCCATACCTATCTGGCGGCCGAGTCGCTGGAGCGCGCCGCCAAGGAGCTGGGTTATGAGGTGAAGGTGGAGACCAACGGCTCCATCGGCGTCAAGAACAGCCCGACCGCGGACGAGATCGCTCGCGCCAGCGCCATCGTGGTCGCCTGTGACAAGCAGGTGGATATGGCCCGCTTCAACGGCAAGCCCCTCATCAAGACCGGCGTCAAGGCCCCCATCAAGGATGGCAAGGGTCTGATCGAGCAGGCCCTGAAAGCCCCCGCCTATGTGGCTGGCAAAGAAGATACAAAAGGTGAAGAGAAGAGCGCGGGTGGCAGTTCCGATCTCTATCGCTACCTGATGAACGGCGTATCGCACATGATCCCGTTCGTGGTGACCGGCGGTCTGTTGATTGCGCTGGCACTGGCCATCGGCGGCAACCCGACCCCGAGCGGCATGCAGATCCCGGAAGGGAGCATGTGGAACCAGATCCTCAACGTGGGCGTGGCCGCCTTCACCCTGATGATCCCCATTCTGGCGGGCTATATCGCCTACGCCATCGGTGATCGTCCGGCGCTGGCACCGGGCTTTATCGGCGGCTGGATCGCCAACAACGGCAGCTTCTACGGCGCGGATGCCGGTACCGGCTTTATCGGTGCCATCATTGCGGGCCTCCTGGTCGGTTATCTGGTGCGCTGGATTGCCACTCGCCAGTACCACAAGATGGTGCAACCGCTGGTGCCGATCCTGATCGCTCCCATCGTCGGCTCCCTGTTTATCGCTGCGGTATTCATCTTCATCATCGGCGCCCCGATTGCCGACATGATGACCGGCCTCAACGCCATGCTGCTCTCCATGAGCGGTGGCAGTCTGGTGCTGCTGGGTATCGTGCTCGGTGGTATGGCTGGTTTTGATATGGGTGGCCCGGTCAACAAGGTGGCGTTCCTCTTCTCCGTCGGCATGATCGCCTCCGGCCAGACCCAGTTTATGGGCGCCATGGCTTGCGCCATCCCGGCTGCGCCCCTTGGCATGTCGCTGGCGACCGTGCTCGGTCGCAAGCTCGGTATCTTCGATGCTTCTGAAATCGAAGCGGGCAAAGCTGCCGGCGCCATGGGTCTGGTGGGTATCTCCGAAGGGGCGATTCCGTTCGCCGCCCGTGACCCGCTGGCCGTTATCCCGGCCAACATTCTGGGCAGCATGACCGCCGCTGTGATGGCCTTCCTGTTTGGCATCACCAACAGCGTTGCCCACGGTGGCCCCATCGTGGCCCTGCTGGGTGCCGTCAACAAGCCGCTGCTGGCCCTGCTCTGCATGATCTGCGGTGCCATCGTCACCGGCGTGGTGGCGGTTGCCCTGAAAAAACTGCGGGTCAAAAAGAGTGATGAGGTAACTCTGGCCAAGGCGGCCTGAGTGCCCCCTCGCCATCGCGGCTCGTAAAACATGACAAGAGGCCACCCCACGGGGTGGCCTCTTGTTTTTGGGATGGCTGACGGGCCTTTCCCCAATATCGCCACCTGAGAATTGGTGGTCAATCAGCCCTCTCCCTTCACTTTTCCCTTAACTTCTCCCCTTACCTTTCCCTGGCTACCTTCTGGCCAATCCATCCCACCTCCCCATCCCAGCCAAGCCAAGCCAAGCCCAGCCCAGCCCAGCCCAGCCCAGCCCAGCCCAGCACTCGCACAAAGCGCCAAACTGGCTGAAATGGCAGCAATCCGGCATCAGCGGTGTGATGTTTCTCACGCTTTGTCCGCGAAAGCGCAAAAACTAGGAAAATTTCCTAGCCCCACTAGGGATGGCTCTCAAGCCATTTTTTGCCCCTCTTATTAGAGTCACCTCACCTGATGTCGTGACCCGCACCGCGACGGGCAATGTGCCCCGTCATCCCGTGCCGGGCCCGGGTTTATATGGATGGAGCGTCGAGCGCAGCAACGGCTGACAGCCCCGACGTTCCGTTCCCCCTTCCGTGGCGTGACCTCGAACAACCTATCTACAAATGAGGGGCGCGGCGGAAATACCGTCTATCTCGCAGAGGATGAACGAAGATGTTGAAATTGCTCCAACAGGTCCGGGTCCCCACCCTGGACCTGCCGGTCGAAGCCCGGCGCAAGCTCTGGTTCAAGCCGTTTATGCAATCTTATCTGGTTGTATTTATTGGCTATTTGACCATGTATCTGATCCGCAAGAACTTCAACATTGCGCAGAATGACATGATCCAGGAGTACGGTCTCTCCATGACCGAGCTTGGCATGATCGGCCTTGGCTTCTCCATCACCTACGGGGTGGGCAAGACCATCGTCTCCTACTATGCCGACGGCAAGAACACCAAGCAGTTCCTGCCGCTGATGCTGATCCTCTCCGCGCTGTGCATGCTGGGCTTCAGTGCCAGCATGGGCGGCACCGGTTTCAGCCTCTACTTCATGATCTTCTTCTATGCCCTGAGCGGTTTCTTCCAGAGCTGTGGTGGCTCGTGCAGCTACTCCACCATCACCAAGTGGACCCCTCGCAACAAGCGCGGCACCTATCTGGGCATGTGGAACCTCTCCCACAACGTGGGCGGTGCCGGTGCGGCCGGTGTGGCGCTGTTCGGTGCCAACTACCTGTTCGATGGCAACGTGCTCGGCATGTTTATCTTCCCCTCCATCATCGCGCTGATCGTCGGTTTTATCGGCCTGCGCTTTGGTAGCGATTCGCCGGAAGCCTATGGCCTGGGCAAGGTGGAAGAGCTGTTTGACGAAGTGGCGAGCGAAGAGGATATCGCTACCGAGGAGCAGCAGCTGACCAAGTGGCAGATCTTCGTGAAGTACGTGCTGCTCAACAAAGTGATCTGGCTGCTCTGCTTTGCCAACATCTTCCTCTACGTAGTGCGTATCGGTATCGACCAGTGGTCTACCGTCTATGCCCACCAGGAGCTGGGCTTCTCCAAAGACGTTGCCATTCAGGGCTTTACCTTCTTCGAAGTGGGCGCACTGGTCGGTACCCTGATGTGGGGTTACCTCTCCGATCTGGCCAATGGCCGTCGTGGTCTGGTTGCCTGTGTGGCACTGGCGCTGATCATCGCGACTCTGGGTCTCTACCAGCATGCGACTACCCAGTTCATGTTCCTGGGCTCCCTGTTCACCCTGGGCTTCCTGGTGTTTGGTCCGCAGTTGCTGATCGGCGTCGCCGCCGTGGGCTTCGTCCCCAAGCAGGGCATCAGCGTAGCCGATGGCGTCAAGGGCACCTTCGCTTACCTGATTGGTGACAGCTTCGCCAAGCTGGGTCTGGGCATGATCGCCGATGGCACCCCCATCTTCGGTCTGACCGGCTGGACCGGCACCTTCGCGGCGCTGGATATCGCAGCCGCCGCCTGTCTGGTGCTGATGGGTTGTGTCGCGGTCGCCGAAGAGCGCAAGATCCGCCGCATCAAGCGCGAACTGAAAGCCGCCGAGCTGGCTGCCCAGACCGCCTGATAGCCATAACAACAGACGCAGATTGTTCAGGGCCACCCACAGGGGTGGCCCTTGTTGTTTGGAGCAATCAGACACCCGACTGGCCCGGCATGAGCCTGCACTACCGTTCAAGGGACGGGCATATCCCCATCAAGATCCCACTTTTCATATGGACTTTTGGTAAAAGCCCCCCGCTGGCGCTATCTTGTTGCTCCCCCTTGTCAGCATCACAGAGAGCAGATGAAGATCGTCGCCGTCACCGCTTGCCCGACCGGTATTGCCCATACCTATATGGCTGCCGATGCCCTGCAAAAAGCCGCCACTGGGCTGGGACTCAAGATCAAGGTCGAAACTCAGGGCGCCATGGGCATGGAGAACATGCTGACCGCCCGCGATATTGCCAGCGCCGACCTGGTGCTGATTGCCTCCGATATCGAGATTGAGCAGAAAGAGCGCTTCCTCGGCTGCACCATCCATCAAGTGAGACTGGAAACCGTGCTGCTGGATGCCAACGCCGTACTCAAGGCCCTGCCGATCCCGGCCTGATGCTGACCCGCGAAATCACCTTCTACTGCCAGCAGGGGTTGAGCATCACCCAGGCCAAGCAGTTGAACCGGCTGGCGGGGATGTTCAAATCCACCATCCGCTGCGCCAACCTCACCCGGCGCCAGACCGTTGCCGCCAGCAACCAGCTCTCCCTGTTGACCCTCGCCACCCAGCCCGGCGATCTCTGCCAGTTGCAAATTGAAGGGTGCGATGCCGAGCTGGCCCACATGGCCTTCACCTGCTGGTGCGGCGAACTGGGTCAACCGCTGGTGCGCCCGCGCACCGCCGCGCTGGCGGAGTTGCGACTGGCCAACGCCCTGCCCGACTACCATTTTGCCCTGCGCCAGCTGGCCCACAGCCCCGAACCGCTGACCAAAGCCGAAGCGCTCGAGCATCTGATCGATCTGTTGCCCGACGAGCTGGTCACCGACCGCGCCACACTGACCGCCGCGGTGGAGCGGCGCGAGCAGGTCTCGGCCACCATCATCCGCCCCGGCCTTGCCATGCCCCATGTATTGAGCGAAGGGATCAGCCAGCCAACGCTGGCCCTGCTTAGCTGCAAGGAGCCCATCGAGTGGGGCTCTCAAATCGGGCCGGTGCAGACCATCATTCTGCTGGCGGTACCGGTTGGTAGCGGACGGGAGACCCTGCGCCCCCTCACCCGACTGGCGCAGGCGATGATCGATGATGTGGTCAGCCACGCCCTGCTGTTGGCGGGCTCGGCCCCCGCCCGTCAGGCTATCGTGATCGAGAGCCTGCTGAGCTAGGCGAATTGGCTCTGGGCGCTGCTTGCTGTAACGCCAGCCATTCATCCTGCCCTCAGCACCCTGTGGTACACTCGCTGCCATCGTCTGTCTGAAGTGTGTATCCGATGAAATCTCCCCGCTCCCGTCTCTCTGTCAGCCGCGCGCCGCGCGATAACGCCCCGCGCACGGCGGCCAAACCAGCCGCACCCCGCCATGCATCCCCCCGCAAACCGGAGCTGGCCCCAGAGGATCGCAAGTTGCTCCTGCTGAACAAGCCCTACATGGTGCTCTGCCAGTTCACCGACGAGGCGGGCCGCGAGACCCTCAAGGATTACATCAAAGAGCCCGGCATCTATGCCGCAGGGCGGCTCGATCGCGACAGCGAGGGGCTGCTGCTGCTCACCAACGATGGCAAGATGCAGGCGCGCCTCACCCAGCCGGGGGAGAAGACCCCCAAGACCTACTGGGTGCAGGTTGAAGGGATCCCGAGCGAAGAGAAACTGGCCGCCCTGCGCGCCGGCGTGGAGCTCAATGACGGCATGACCCTGCCCGCCGGAGCGCGCATCATGGATGAACCTGCAGTGTGGCCGCGCAATCCGCCGATCCGCGAGCGCAAGGAGATCCCCACCAGCTGGCTGGAGATCAAGATCATCGAGGGGCGCAACCGCCAGGTACGGCGGATGACTGCCCACATCGGCCACCCCACCCTGCGCCTTATTCGCTACGCCATCGGCGACTGGACCCTGGATGGTCTGGCACCCGGCGAGAGCCGCAGCCTGCCCGCCCCCGAGCAGGCGCCGAGCTCCAGCAGCCGCCTGCGGCCCTCCTCATCCCGTTCAGGCGGGAACGCCAAACCGGCAGGGGATGCGCCACGGCGGCCCAGCCAGCCGAGACGGGACGAGCGCCCCCGCACCACTCACCCAACCGAGCGTTCAACTTCAAACCCGACCAGCGGCAAACCCCGCAGCAGTGGTCGAGGAACGGCACGCCGACCGGCCCGAGCGGGCAATCCCGATAGCAACGACAAGGAGTCATGATGAGCAATCAGGCAGAGCAATCGGCCACCAGCCACGCCCGCATGGAGGCGCGCCTGACGGTCGCCGCCCTGGTGCAGTGGCAGGGGCGCTTTCTGGTGGTGGAAGAGGAGATAAAAGGCCAGCGCCGTTTCAACCAGCCCGCCGGCCATGTGGAGCCGGGGGAAAACCTGCTTGAAGCGGCTTGCCGCGAGCTCAAAGAGGAGACGGGTCTGACCGCCGCGCCGACCGCCTGGCTTGGTACCTATCTGTTCAAACCGGCCGACAGCGAAGCCACCTATGTGCGCACCGCCATCATCTTCGACCTTGAAAAAGCGCCGGGTCAACACCATCCAGAGGATCCTGACGGCGATGTGCTCGCTTGCCACTGGCTCACTCTGGAAGAAATAGCGGAATGCAAACCGGCCCTGCGCAGCCCCTTGGTGTGGCAGTGCATTCAGGACTATCTGGCGGGGACACGACTGCCACTGTCGGCCCTCAAGGCCTTTATTTGAGGCTATTTGACACTCTTTTACGGCCACGCTGGCCAATAACAGAAAAACGATTTCCTGCTATCAGGCTCCTGATGGGAACTGCGGCATGGATATGTGACCGGGGGCGCAAAACTCTGGTAGAATACGCCCCGTTTAAACGAACTGGTAACTTCGACTAATGACAGACAACAGCCAAATCAAGGTGATCGTCGGCATGTCCGGCGGCGTGGATTCTTCCGTCTCGGCCTACCTGCTCCAGCAGCAGGGCTATCAGGTCGAAGGCTTGTTCATGAAGAACTGGGAAGAAGACGACACGGACGAGTACTGCTCTGCCGCCCAGGATTTGGCTGATGCCAAGGCCGTCTGCGACAAGCTGGGGATGAAACTCCACACTATCAACTTCGCGGCCGAGTACTGGGACAACGTGTTCGAGCACTTCCTCGAAGAGTACAAGGCTGGCCGCACGCCGAACCCCGATATCCTGTGCAACAAGGAGATCAAGTTCAAGGCGTTCCTCGAATTTGCCGCCGAAGAGCTGGGTGCCACCTACATCGCCACCGGCCACTATGTGCGCCGTGACGACAGCACCGGCCGCCCGCGCCTGCTGCGCGGTCTCGATACCAACAAGGATCAGAGCTACTTCCTCTATACCCTGAGCGAGAAGCAAGTGGGTCAGAGCCTGTTCCCGGTTGGCGATCTGGAGAAGCCCGAGGTGCGCCGCATCGCCGAGCAGCTCGATCTCATCACCGCCAAGAAGAAAGACTCCACCGGCATCTGCTTTATCGGTGAGCGCAAGTTCAAGGACTTCCTGGCCAAGTTCCTGCCCGCCCAGCCAGGTAAAATCGAGACCGTGGATGGCAAGGTGATCGGCGAGCATCAGGGTCTGATGTATCACACCCTGGGTCAGCGCAAGGGGCTCGGTATCGGTGGTCGCAAAGATGCCACCGAAGAGGCCTGGTACGTGGTCGACAAAGAGGTCGAGCGCAACGTGCTGGTGGTGGCGCAGGGCGAACATCCCCGCCTCTACTCCGATGGTTTGATTGCCAGCCAATTGCACTGGGTGGATCGCACTCCGATCCGCGAGCCGCGTCGCTGCACCGTCAAGACCCGCTACCGTCAGCAGGATATCCCCTGCCTGATCCAGCCCATCGACGATCTGACCATCCGGGTCATCTTCGACGAGAAGCAGGCTGCGGTGACCCCGGGCCAATCCGCCGTCTTCTACGACGGGGAAGTGTGTCTGGGCGGCGGCATCATCGAACAACGTTTCAGCCATCCGGTTTGAATCCTTAACAGAAGGCAGCAGACGTGAGCGATAAATTCCAAGACAGAACAATGGCCTTTGCCGGCATCTGCCAGGCCGCGTATCTGGTGCAGAAGGTGGCCCGAGACGGCAGCTGTGACGAGGCCGCCCTGCGCGAGAGCCTCTCCAGCATTCTGGTGACCAACCCGAGCCAGCCGCTCGAGGTGTTCAACAACACCCATCTGGCCATTCGCGACGGCTACCGTGCGCTGGTCGAGCAGCTGGGTGCCGACGGCAGCCAGAAGAATGCCGAGCTGACCCGCTACGTGGTCAGCCTGATTGCACTGGAGCGCAAGCTGGCCAAGCGCAAGGACATTCTCAATATGCTGGGTGAGCGGATCAGCCAGATTGGCCGCCAGCAACAGCACTTCGATCTGCTCGACGAGCAGATTTTAGCCAACATGGCGAGCATCTACAGCGATCTTATCAGCCCCATCGGGCCACGCATCCAGGTGGCGGGTACCCCGCTGTTCCTGCAGCAACCACTGGTGCAGCACAAAGTGCGCGCCCTGCTGCTGGCAGGCATTCGTGCCTGCGTGCTGTGGCGTCAGCTCGGTGGCAGCCGCACCCAGATCATCTTCGCTCGCAAGAAGATGGTGGAGCTGGCCAAACGTTACTAATCATCGGCTCGCGCGCGGGCAAGCGTGATCGACATCAGGGTGAACAGCCGCACATCCGCCTTGATGACGACTCAGCCCCACGCGCGAGTGGATACGGATCCCCCACACAAATCATCAGGAGTTCACCCCATGGAGCTGTCCGCGCTGACTGCTGTTTCCCCGATTGACGGTCGTTATGGCGACAAGGCCGATGCCCTGCGCCCTATCTTCTCCGAATTCGGCCTGCTGCGTTTTCGCGTCGAAGTCGAGGTGCGCTGGTTGCAAAAACTGGCCAGCCACGCCGGGATC
The DNA here is from genome assembly GCF_040908295.1 of Aeromonas sp. R4-2. Lineage (NCBI taxonomy): Bacteria > Pseudomonadati > Pseudomonadota > Gammaproteobacteria > Aeromonadales > Aeromonadaceae > Aeromonas > Aeromonas sp. R4-2. The sequence goes on from NZ_JBFODL010000007.1 coordinate 340,648, forward strand.
CCGGAAGTCCCTGCCCTGAGCGCGGCCGCCAACGCCCTGCTCGACGGCATCGTCAGCAACTTCAACGAGAGTGACGCCGCCCGCATCAAACAGATCGAGCGCACCACCAACCATGATGTGAAAGCGGTGGAGTACTTCCTCAAAGAGAAGGTCGAAGTGAACCCGGAGCTGGCGGCTGTCAGCGAGTTCATCCACTTCGCCTGCACCTCGGAAGACATCAACAACAACTCCCACGGTCTGATGCTGAAAACCGCCCGCGAAGAGGTCATCAAGCCTTATTGCGAAATGCTGATCAGCGAGCTCAAGCGTCTGGCCCACGAGTACCGTGACATGCCGCTGCTCTCCCGCACCCACGGCCAGCCGGCGACCCCGAGCACCATGGGCAAGGAGATGGCCAACGTCGCCTACCGTCTTGAGCGCCAGTTCAAGCAGATCATGGCGGTGGAGATCCTCGGCAAGATCAACGGTGCGGTCGGCAACTACAACGCCCACCTCAGCGCCTACCCGGATGTGGACTGGCACCAGTTCTCCGAGGAGTTTGTGACTTCCCTCGGCCTGACCTGGAACCCCTACACTACCCAGATCGAGCCGCACGACTACATCGCCGAGCTGTTCGACGCCATGGCCCGCTTCAACACCATCCTGATCGACTTCGACCGCGATGTATGGGGTTACATCTCCCTGGGTCACTTCAAGCAGCGCACCATCGCGGGTGAAATCGGCTCCTCCACCATGCCGCACAAGGTCAACCCCATCGACTTCGAGAACTCCGAAGGCAATCTGGGTCTGGCCAACGCCGTGTTCCAGCATCTGGCGAGCAAGCTGCCCATCTCCCGCTGGCAGCGTGATCTGACCGACTCGACCGTGCTGCGCAACCTGGGTGTGGCGGTGGGTTACTCCCTGATTGCCTATCAGGCGACCCTCAAGGGTATCTCCAAGCTGGAAGCCAACGACGCCGCCATGGCCGCCGATCTGGATGCCAACTGGGAAGTGCTGGCCGAGCCGATCCAGACCGTGATGCGCCGCTACGGTATCGAGAAGCCTTACGAGAAGCTCAAGGAGCTGACCCGTGGCCGCCGCGTCGATGCCGAAGGGATGCGTACCTTTATCGACACCCTGGAGCTGCCGGAAGCTGTCAAGGTTGAGCTGAAGAAGCTGACCCCGGCCAACTACATCGGTGACGCCCAGCGTCTGGTTGACCTGCTGAAGTAAGCCAGCCGCTACTGACGAAGGGGCCCTGTGCACGATACGCCACAGGGCCCCTGTTATTTTCCCTGCCACGGTAGGGTCCCGAGTGGCTTTTCCCAAGCCTGCCTTGGGCAAAACCTCTTTGCGAGACACGAGAAACAGCATGTACGAACTCAATCTGGATATCGCTCACTTCCTCGAGCACTACTGGCAGAAGCGCCCGCTCCTTATCAAGGGTGGCTTCACCGACTTTCAGGACCCTATCAGCCCGGACGAGCTGGCGGGTCTGGCCATGGAAGAGGTGGTAGAGTCCCGCCTCGTCACCCGTTTCGACGGCAAGTGGGATGCCGCCCACGGTCCCTTCGAATCCTACGACCATCTGGGCGAAGAGAACTGGACCATTCTGGTACAGGCTTGCAACCACTGGGCTCCCGAGGTGAACGAGCTGGCGGTACCGTTCCAGTTCATTCCGGGCTGGCGCTTTGACGATGTGATGGTGAGCTTCTCCACCCCCCATGCGGGTGTTGGCCCCCACATCGACAATTACGATGTGTTTATCACCCAGGGTCTGGGCAAACGCCACTGGCGCGTTGGTGATGCCAAGCCGCTCAACGAGTTCGCCGCCCACGCCGCCCTGCTGCACTGCGAGCCGTTCGAGGCGATCATCGACGTCATCATGGAGCCGGGCGACATCCTCTACATTCCGCCCGGATTCCCCCACGAAGGCTACGCCATCGAGCCCTCCATGAACTTCTCGGTGGGTTTCCGCGCACCGGATGCCAAGGCGCTTATCTCCTCCTTTGCCGATCATCTGATCGACAACGAGGTGCGTACCGAGCGTTACGGCGATGCCGATCTCAAGCCCCGCGCCCGTCACGGCGAGATCCAGCCCCACGAGCTGCACCGTCTGCGCGAGCTGATGCAGCAGGCCCTCGATGACGAGACCCTGTTCAAGGAGTGGTTCGGCACCATGATCTCCGAGGCCAAGCACGATCTGGACGTCAATCCGGTCGAGCCGGACTACAGCGCCGAGGAGGTAGCCGACCTGCTGACCCAGGGCGAGCCCGCCATCAAGGTGCCGGGTCTGCGCACCGTCTGGTTTAGCGGCGAGAGCCAGCAGTGCTTCATCGACGGCGAAGCCTGGACGCTGCAGAGCGAAGACGCGGCAGCCATTTCGCTCTTGTGTGACAAAGACATCATCACTCAAGCCGACATGGTGGAGCTGGCCGATCAGGCTGGCTTCCTGCAACTGCTGACCCGTCTGGTCAACCGTGGTTACTGGTTCTTCAACTGATCCGGTGGTAAGCGAAGGATAAAAAGGCGCCTTATGGCGCCTTTTTTGTCACTCAGAGGCGGTTCAATTAACAATCGATGCGCGAAGCTGAACCTACTCTTGATGAACCGACAAGTGGTCATTTATTGAGCTAACATGGATGGGTATCATGCGTCCGTCCCTGTTCACAAGAGAAGCGCCACCATGCAAATCACCTCCCGGCCCATGCCGCTGCCCGATTACGGCAAATCCCCCTCCTCTCCGGCTGTCACACCCGAGCAGGTCAGTCAGGCCCGTAACGAAGCACTGACCAAGAAGGATGAATTGCAGGCACAGAGCGAAGAGAAAGCAACGGCTCGCAGAACCCTGGCGGTCTCTTATACGGCTAACCAGCAAGATAAAGCCGTGGTGGAGCGCTACCTGGAGGCCAGCGGTCAGGAGAGCGACAGCAAGTCGGGCCCGAGCACGGCTGATATGTATCAGGCTGCGAATCGCTACCAGCGCCAGCAGAATCTGAGCGACTACATGCAATTCCAGCAGAGCCCGCTCGCCCAGCAGATGGGGGACATGTTGGGTGAAGATAAACGCAAGGGCACCCAGCTCGATATCATTGCCTGAGCCAATTTGCTCGAATAAGCCCGGCAGGGACCAATACAAGATGCAAAAGCCCTCGATGAGGGCTTTTTCGTTATGGCTTGTCGCTGCGACGTCTCGCTAGAAATGGGACACTTCTGCCTGCGCGTCCGGCAGCTCGTCGGGGAGTTCATCAAACAGGGGGTGGTAGAGCACCTCACCCTGCACACCCGCAAAACCGCGCTCCTGCAGCTCCATCGCCATAAAGCAGTCGGCAGGCACCTCATAGATGCAGTGGAGGCCAAACTCGCTGGCCGGGCGGAAACCGAAACGGCTGTAATAGGCCGGATCCCCGAGTACCACCACCCCTTTCCAGTCCATTTCGAGCGCCGTATCAAGCCCTTCACGGATAAGATCCGAGCCAATCCCCTGGCCTTGCCAGTCGGGATGAACCGCAACCGGCGCCAGACCAAGCCAGGGCCCTTCCATGCCGTTAATGGTGATCGGGCTTAGCATCAGGTGCCCCATGAACTCGTACTCTTCCTCTTCGACCATGGTCACTACGGCAGCACCACATTCGCGCAGGCGGTTGACCAGTTCGGCCTCATCGGAACGACCGAAGGCGGCACTCAGCAGCTCATAGACCGGCAGCATGTCACCGGGGCGCTCGGTTCTCAACATCAGGTATTACTCCTCGTACAGCAGAGCGGGCATTATTCCACACAACGGCTGGTCATTCTGAGTACCTTTGTCCAAAAATGGGAGGGTGCACTCAGGAAAACGAGCGGCAAACTGCTGCTGCAAGTCGGTTAGCGTAGCCGGGGTGACCCTGTTCATCGCCTCGCGGTAGGCCAGCCAGAGGGCGGGAGCCTCCCGCGCCAACCGCTCAAAGGTCAGTTCGGGCGTTTGATGCCAACAGCCATCCAGCTCATCGACCAGCTCTGGCAGCTCCACCAGCAGCCGTAACTGCTGATAGCGTATCTGCGACGAGTCACCGTTGCCACCCAGCGCCTGCGCCATCAATTGGTTGAACCAGTGGCGCCGTGATGCGCGCTCCTCGCGGCTGAGCAGGTCGGGACCCTGACGCTGCAGCGCGGCCAGTTGCAGCAACCACGCCAGCCCCTGTTCATCCCTGTCTTTCAGCAAGACGCCGCCAAGATGGGACAACTGCTCCGGTTCGGCCTGCTCCAGCAGATCGACGGGATAACAGTGCAGCGCCAGCAACCTCTCAAGATGCGGCGGGCAGCGCAGAAAACAGGGCTTCTCCCCCGCGCCCCTCTCATCCACAAAGAGCGAGATAGCCAGCTTACCGTTGGCGCTCTGCCGATCCAACGTTACAGGATCCCACAGGATCACCACGGCGATCCGCTCATCAGCCAGCCAGCGGGAAATTTCCTCGGGCAAAGGATTGGGTAAGGAGGGAGCGCGATCCAGCCGCCAGTAGCTCACCTCGCACGGCTGGCGACCACTGATATGGCGCCGCCCGCGATAGTGCATGCCCACTTTTGCCATCACCCGGCCGGAGGCTAAATTGTCTGGCATATGGCGAGCCGTCAGCGCAGGCAGTTGCAGTTGGCCAAAGGCGAACTCCTTGACCAAGCTGGCGGCCCGGGTCGCCAGACCGCGATTTTGCCAGGGCACACCCACCCACCAGGCGAGCTCGCCATTCCAGTGCAGGGAGATCACCCCAAGCAACGCCGCACCTTGCTCCTCTGGCAAGGTGATGGCCCAGCTCCAGCCAAGGCCAAGCGCCGCCTTGCGCCAGCTGAGCGCCAGCCAGTCGCGGGCCCCCTCCGGCGGATAGGGGTGAGGAATATTGAGGGTGTAGCGCGCCAGCGCCTCGTCGCTGCAGTAGCGCACTATCTCGCGTTCATCGTCGGCCTGCAGTGGTCGCAATACGACACCTGATAGCGAATGCCCCTCAGCCAGGGTCGGCACCGTCACGCGGCGCGCCAGCAGGCGATTGAGCACGGCGCCCAAATCGGCCTCGGGGGTGAGCGGCAGATCGGCCCCCACAGGGCCAAGGGTGAGCAGTCCCTGCTCCCTGGCGAGGGTCAGCAGCGAGGTGGAGGCGCTGATCAGGATCTGGCGGCTGGGATCAACATGAAAATCCGCCAGCAGATCCCCATCGAGCCAGGCAGCCAGCAGGGCCCCCGGGCAGAGCACCCCGTCAGGAGGACTGCTCGCCCAGGGAGCATCGGTTTGATCGAGGACGGCGGCCGCCTCTTTGCCCAGTAGCAGCTGCCAGCGATGACCTTGCTGCTGCCAGTGCAGCAACAGCGCAGCCCACTGCGGTTGCCACAGACTGGCCTCGATCAGCAGTTCCATCAGCTGGCCTGACAAGCCACTGGCAGCGTCAGATGGCGGGGATGGGCTTCGATACGGGCGATCCAGCTACGGATAGCGGGCCACCCCTGCAGGGAGAAGATCCCCTCCTCTGCCACGTGGGTGTAGGCATAAAGGGCGATATCGGCGATGGTCGGCGCATCACCGCACAGGTAGGGGCTCTGTTTCAGCTGCTGCTCCATTACCGCCAGCGCCTTCTCGCCACCGGCTTTCAGCCCGTCGAGACGCGCCTCCTGCGACTCGGGTCGGCCGAGATAGTGAACAATAAAGCGGGCCACCGCGATGTAGGGCTCATGGCTGTACTGCTCGAAGAACATCCATTTGAGCACCTCGGCCTGCTGGCGCGGATCGGTTGGCCACAAGGCACTGCCTTGCCCCAGATAGAAGAGGATGGCGTTGGATTCCGCCAGCGCATCGCCCTGGCCAATCTCCAGTACCGGGATCTTGCCGTTGGGGTTCTTGGCCAGAAATGCGGGGGTACGGGTATCCCCCGCCTGAATATCCACCTCAACCCACTCAAGGGGCAGCTCCAGCCAGCGGGCCAGCAGCCACACCTTGTAACAGTTGCCGGAACGCAGATCACCATACAGACGCATACACACTCCTTGTGAAAACAGATTTGAACAGCGCGATCAGGGGGCCAGACGCTCGATATGCCAGCCATCCCCGTCGCGGGTGTAGTAGAAGCGGTCGTGCAGCCGGTGCTCGCCCCCCTGCCAGAACTCCACCGTCTCGATCACCACCCGGAATCCGCCCCAGAAGCTCGGCAGCGGCACTTCGCCATTGGCAAACTTCTGCTTGAGCTCGAGGAACTTGGCCTCCAGCACGCCGCGGGCCGAGATGCGGGTCGACTGTTTGGAGACCCAGGCAGCGATCTGGCTGTCCTTGGGACGGCTGTGGAAATACTTCATCACCTCGAAAGTGCTCATCTTCTCCACTCGGCCGGTCACATGAACCTGTCTGTCCAGCGTGTGCCAGGGGAAGAGCAGGCTGATACGAGGATTGCCTTCCAGCTGCTGCGCCTTGCGGCTACCCATATTGGTGTAAAAGACCATTCCCAGGGCATCGTAGTGCTTGAGCAGCACAGTGCGCTGCCAGGGCTGACCATCGGCATCCACCGTCGCTACCACCATGGCGGTGGGATCGGTCAGTTTGGCCTCACAAGCCTGCGCCAACCACTTCTCGAACAGCGCCAGCGGCTCGGCCGGCAGATCGGCCCGGTGCAGCCCGCCACGGGAGTATTCACGGCGCAGATCAGCAACATCCATCATCTTGATTTTCCTTCAAATAAATAATGGTTCCACGACCATCAAGAGAGTGACGCAGGCATTGTGCGCTCGATAAAGCGACCTTGTAAACCATACAAAAAAAGCGAAGAGGCTAACGCCTCTTCGCTTGGTTTATCAATTTACCAAAGATGGGTAATCTCACCCTTGGGTTATCTGGTTTAGTTGCTCATGACCTCACGACGACGCAGCAGCGCAGCGATACCAAGGCCCAACAGCGCGAACAGACCGGTCGAACCGCCGCCACCACCGCCGCCATTGCTTTCAGGCTGGGGAGCCGGTGTATCACTGCTCTTGGTCGCCAGTTTTGGCGTAATGGCATAGAAGATATTGTCGCTACAGGCCAGCTTGAGGCGAACAGCGCTGCCAGCATTGGCCGGAATGGTCACCTCATGGGCGCCATTGTTGTTCACGCCATTGACCAGCGGCTGCCAGCTCTTGCCTTCATCGTTGCTATAACTGATATCGACCCGCTGACAGTTGATGCGGCCACCGTCGGTTCCAGCTACTTGCCAATTCACTGTGGTCGGGCTACCAACCAGAATACGCTGGTCAGGGGCTGGCAATATCTTGAAGGTTTGTGAACCTGTATCGACCACCTCGACCGAGGTCTCATCATAGGCACCACCACCTTTGCCATCACGGGCGACCAGACGGAAGTTAAGGGTGCGCGGTACATTGACCCATGGTTCGCCCTTCTCTTCATCTTTTATTAGCTCAGGCTGTTGCAACATAAATCGTTCATATCCCCTTAGCTGAGTCGCTAAAGAAGGAAAGTGACGTTCAGGAGACGTTGTAGGCGCCACAAAACGATATAAGGGGCCATCGTTCAATTTCCCATAGTATATATCAGATGCACTCTCTGTCGCTCGACCAAGATCAACCTGTTCCCAGGTAAAGGTCATTCCATCTTCATCAGAACCAATCCCTGTGAGTGAAAATGCAGTTCTAACAGGAATAACTTTTGATTGCGATGCTGGTGAGATGTTCACATCAATATCTTGCTTGGTCATAGGCTCAACAGCACCACAATTATCTGGACGACTGGCTAGCATAGCAAGCATCTGCTCAATGGACTTGCTATGAAAATAACCAGTCGTTTTAGATTGCAGATTTTGTGACCCCATGCCAACTCTGCCCGGATAACCCATGATGGTCGCACCGCTACCAACCTCCCAAGCGGAATTAGCTACACGTCCGAGGATGTCGACATTAAAGATATGCTCTGCACCGAGCTGATGACCCACTTCATGCGCAAAGGTATCGACAAACACCGCATCAATCTCTGCGATTCCCGCCCCCGAGCTGCCATTACCGGCTCCACTCATTGCATTAGAACGCAAATTTCGACCAGGGGAGTTTTCCCCGCTATAACCCCGATTTGGAGCTGCGCATAGCGTTCCCATTGCCAGACCAGAATAATTGGTAGTCGTAAGCACGTGACCAATATCAAAATCGCCTAGTTTTTTAGTGAGATCTGTCTCTCTGTGAGCCATCAGCTGGACGAGCTCATTTCGATAAGCATCGTTTCTATCCATGATTGGCGTGGTGAGAGTTGCATCTGCATTGTCCCCATTAAAAAACAGGTCTGTAGATGCATCTTCAAAAATGACATTGTCATTGCCATCAGCCAAGATAAATTTTATACCGAGATCACGCTCATATATCTCATTGACTCGAGCCAGCAATGTTACAATAGATGACAAAGCGCCTACTTTACCATGAAATGAGGTGGTATACTCTCCAGTGGTAGATATCGCAATCCGATATATTTTTATTCCAGGAAAGTTATGATTTTGTGCTGCTTGCTTAGTTGCACTATCTAACAATGAGCGCTTTTTTTCACTTTCATGCTCACTTGTATTATTCTGCATCAGCTCTTCATGATGCCCATTTTTTCGCGGCTTTACATTTTTCTTGTAATAAACAGAATAAAGACCACTACGTTGAACATCAATAAACACCTGCTCCCCTTGGTGCATAAACATGCCATTAAAACCACGTGGGGAAATATCAAAACTACCAGTGTTATTTTCATTACCCACCTCATGGCCTTTAAAGGTCATGATATCCGGATACTTGGCGGCCAATGCAGGTGGCAATACCGACGAGGGTTGCACTTCAAATTGCACCATTCCACCATTGGGTAATGGCAAGGTAATCAGCGTATCGCCAGCACGCAGATTTTGAATAAACTCTTCATCGACCTTAAAGCTGGTATAGGCACTAGTTGTGACTGTATCAGCCGTCTGCCTATTGTGTGCTTCGACCATATGCCATGGGGATGCCAGCGCGATATTGGCTGACATTGCGATGACAACTGAGATTGCATTTATTGTGAACTTCATCATTATTAATCACCTGACTGAACAGCCGGCGAGAATAACGTGACACAAATCACAATTCAACTTTTTCAATAAGAATTAAATGAATTTAATTTCATTTAAAATCATAAAGTTAGTGAGTTAAAGTTTATAAACAGCTCATTTTGTTAGCATTTTCAGCAGTTCTTTTTAATAGAGTTAAAACTCCAAAAAAGTATATGGGGCTCATATGTGAGTCATCGAATCACTCCCATGAGGCTATCACTATGTTTGGAATATTAGAGTTATAACTCCAATCATGCCGAATTACATGCCGTTGTTGAACAGCCACTACGGCCTTGAAATTGCCTCCGGCATGCACCTTTCCAGCATCTGTCGGTTATATCGGGTGGCATAGTCAATCCGCTGCTCAAACTCCGACTCCTTGCCCATCTCAATTACATCACCGAACCCTTTCAGATAACGGACTCCGCACCGGGTTATCGCTTCTGCTTGCAATGACTCCACAACCCCCGGGGCCATACCACCGCGCCCGCCGCGCACGATGAGCCGATAATCCTGAGCAGCAAGACTCTCATCTATTGCCTCGGTCAGTGATGCGGCCACAACAGGCACCACGCAGATATGCAGAAACAGCAAACTGACGACTAACCGTAATACCTGCGCCATCCAGCTATCCCTCCCATCAGGAGGATCACGATAAGATTCACTGCACCACCACCACCACCACCGCCGCCACCCGCATTGTTGTCGGTAATGACAGTTGCACTTTCCGTAGTGGCAGACGCATTACCTCTTATCCCATTGATAGAGAAAAAAATATTATTGCTACATGCCAGCTTCAGCCTGGCCGTGCTGGTCAACGGTGCAGGCAACACCACACTGGCCGACCCGTTATTGGCAAGCCCGCTTGCCAGCGTAGTCCAAGTAGAACCACCATTCTGTGTCAGTGCCAAATCCACGCTGGGACAATTGATAGGAGGCTGATCGGTCCCGGCAACATTCCATGTCACTAGCTGAGTGCTACCCGCCACCATGGCGCCGATCTGCGGAGCTGTGATGGCAAATGCCGCGCCGGTATTGATCACCTGAACCACCATTTCATCACTGCTCACCGCCCCCTGACCATCACGTACGGTAAGGCGGAACTGGAGATTGCGATTGGTCGCAGGCCACGCCTCTCCTTTGGCCAAGACACCCGATATCAGAGAGCTCATGGCGGGTAATGTTCTACGGGGATCCGATGTTGGTGAAACAAAGCGAAACAGCGGGCGGGTTCCATCATCCACCATGGTTGCCACGCTGTAGGATGCATTGCCAAGATCAACCTGCTCCCAGGTGTAACTGAGGGGATGACCATCCAGATCCAGCGCACTACCGACAAGAGTGAAAGGCGTATTGGCGGGGATCACCCTATCGCCCCCCGCATCCACAACCGGCGCGTTATTGGCAAGCGCCAGGTCGGTGCCGCAGGAGGGCAGAGAGGCCATCAGAGCCCGCATCTGCTCGATCGACTTGCTGTGAAAGAAAGGTGTGCTGTTAACCTGCAGATTCTCCTCACCACAGATCCCGGCATAGGCCATGATGGTCGAGCCACTGCCCGGTTCCCAGGCTGAGCTAGCCTTGCGACCTGTTGCACAACTGTCGGCCATGCCATTGAAGGAGTGCTCGGCCCCCAGCTGGTGCCCCAATTCGTGAGCCACATAATCAATAAAGAACGCATCACCGATAGGCTGTGAGCCTCCGGTCATGCCCCGTGAACGGCTGAAAGGGTTGCATAAAGATCTCAGGGTCGCCACCCCGCCGCCTGATGTCGCCAGCAGATGGCCCAGATCAAAAGAAGGATTGAGCAACACCCCCTGTTGGGTCTGGTTGATTGCGATATCCTGGGTCGAGTTGGTGAAAGGATCCGTCGCAGGATCGGTGAAAATCACATTATCCGTATCAGCTGCAAGCTGAAACTCGGCCCCCACATCACGGCGATAGACTTCATTGACCCGATTAAGCAGTGTTGCAATGGCCGAGAGTGCTGCAACCTTGGTACCACCGTGATACTGGGTATATTCCCCGGTTGCCGAGATGGCGATAGTGTAGCGCTTGCGCAAATTGCCATCGACCAGCACAGCTCGCTCACGCTCGATACCATGAGGATCAATCACCTGATCCACATCCTGTCGCCGCCAGGCATCTTGCTGTTCATAAACAGCATAAGAGAAACCGTCCTGAAGCGGATCGACATAAAAGGTACGCCCCTGATGGGTAAACATACCGTGAAAACCATGTATGGTGACATCAAATCGGCCTGTATCCGCCGCCCGATCAATAGCCTTCCCACTGTAAGTATTGATAGAAGGGTAGCGCTGGGCCAAAGGCTCCGGGAGCAAGGCATTGGGATGAACATCAAACTGCACCGTAGTGCCATCCGGCAATGGCAAGGTCAATACACTGGCGAGATGCCCGGGTTCAAAAGGCTTGTCAGGAACCACCACTCTGACCTTTTCAGCTCGCACATCATAGATCCCTCCCCTTTCCAAGTTTTCATCCATGAAGGTCCACTGTGGTTCTGCTGCAACCTGAACAGACAAACTGGTGATAATCACCGCAATGCCATGCTTCATAGAGCCTCCTTGCCCTACCTTGGTGACAACAAGTATGGTGCAGCGTCAATTGACGATCTGCGTGACAGACAGAAAAGAAAATTCGCACAAAACTTCTGTCACGCTGAAAAATCGTGCTACACCCGCGCTCCCCATCTCAGGCAATACAGACTGGCCCCATTCAACAACGGAAAAAAGTGAAGGCGCCATTGGCGCCTTCACGGATAGATAGGGGGATGAGTATCCCCTCCATTTGGATTGGTTCGTTGGTGTATTACTGCTTGCCAGCGCCCGATGTTATCGGGCAATGAATCACCATACGCTGGTTATACTCGCTGGCGTAAGCACTCAACTTGGCATGTATCTCTTGCTGACCGGGCCTTATCACATCGCCCAATCCATCCAGATAACGCTTGCCACAGCGCGCCTTGGCCTCTGCCTGCTGCTCGGCTGCAATACCGGGGGCGAACTCTCCCCGCCCGGCTATCACTATCAGGCGGTAATCCTGCCTGGCGAGGTTTGCACTCAGCTCCTGTTCCAGCGTGATGGCATCGGCCTGACAACCGCCGAGCATGACAAGCAGCAACAGAGGGACTCCCTTCATGTGCGCCTCCGTTGCCAGCCGAGCAGCGCCAGAGCCAGCGCCCACAATCCGATCGCCCCGCCACCACCGCCGCCACCTGAAGTCGAGCCACCTTGCACCAGAGGCAATTTGAGGGGACTGATGGCAAAGAAGATATTGTCGCTGCATGCCACTTTCAGCCTGACGCTGCTGGTGAGATCGGCAGGCAACGTTACCGTTGCTGCGCCGTTATTGGGTTGTCCGGCGGTGAGCATTGTCCAGCTTACGCCCTCATCCTGGGTCACCGAGATGTCCACCTTGCTGCAACTGATCGGCGCCACAGTTGTGCCCGCCACATCCCATGCTACGGCCTGACTGGCCCCCGGAGTGAGAGTCACCCCGTAAAACGGGTTGGTGATGCGAAATGCCGCGCCGGTATTGATCACTTGCACTTTCATGTCATCACTGGCAACGCCACCCTGACCATCACGCACCGTCAGTCTGAAATTGAGATCCCGGTTGGTAGTCGGCCAGGCCTCTCCTTTGGCAAGCGTGCCGGAGAGCAGGGATGGCAAACTCGGCAGGATCCGCTCCGGCAATGCCGTGGGAGAGACAAAACGAAACAGCGGCCGGGAGCCATCGTCAATCATGGTGGCGGCACTACTCGATTCAGTACCCAGATCGATCTGCTCCCAGTTGTAGAGCAGAGAATCATTATCCAGATCTCCACCAGCCCCTTTTAACATAAAGGCCGTATTGGCAGGGATCACATAGTCCCCCCCTGCTGCTGCCTGCGGGGCATTATTGCTCAACGCGAGTGTGGTTCCACAAGTCGATACGGTCGCCATGTGCGCACGCATCTGCTCGATGGACTTGCTATGAAAATAGGGGTCGCTGTGAGTCTGGATATTCTCATCACCACAAATACCGGCATAGGCCATGATGGAGCTGCCACTACCAGGCTCATAGGCTTGATTGGCAACCCGGGTCCCAGCACCGCAACTCCCGGTAGTGCCGTTGAAGGTATGATCAGCACCAAACTGGTGGCCAATTTCATGAGCCACATAGTCAACGAAGAAGGCATCTCCCACCGGTGTGGGTGAACCCGACATCCCGCCAGACTTCTGATTGGTGCAGAGCACTGCCAAACCGGCCAGACCACCGCTACCGGTATTGAGTACATGGCCAATATCAAAATTACCGAGCTGCATATTGGTAAAGTAATAAGCCTGTACCCCGATATTGGTCTGCGCATCCGAATTATCATTGGCAAACAAGTCGCTGGCCGGATCGGTAAAGATCAGGTTGTCATTGCCACTGGCCAGCACGAATTCGGCGCCCACATCCCGTTGATAGACCTGATTGACGCGGTTGAGCAAGGTCGCAATCGCCGCCATGGTAAGCGCTTTGGAGCCACCGTGGTATTGGGTAAATTCTCCTGTCGCCGAAATAGCAATGACGTAGCGCTTGCGAACATTGCCATCCACTTGCACCTTGCGCACCAGTTTGCTGAGCTTGGGCCCTATCACCTCATCTGCCGTCTCTTCCAATCGACTATGGGCATCCTGCTGGTAATAGACGGCGTAGCCTTCGGCATTGCGCAGCGGATCGACAAACACCATCCTGCCCTGATGGCTGAACATGGCGTGGAAACCCTGTGGCCCCAGATCGAAGCGCCCTGTCTCTATCGGATGCGCCGGGTTGTGACCTTTGAAGGTGCGGATCTGCGGATACTTGGCTGCGAGATCTGCAGGCAGCAAGTCGTAGGCTTCCAGAGCAAAGGTGACCTCCCCCCCATCGGGCAGCGGCAGGGTCAGCTCACTCGCCCCGGCTTGCAGCCCGGCAAAATAGTCGAGCGGCACCTTGGCCACCCGAAACTGATTGGCCCGCACCTCATAACCTTGCTCCGCAGTCGCTCTGGCGGCTACCGTACTCCACTCGCTGGCCATCAGGCTGGTTGACCCCAACAAACTGGCCACCAACAAGGCCAACGAACACTTACTGGTCACATGCATCTTTGTCATCCTTGTAGTCATGCACTTTTTTGAACCATTACCGGCATCATTATCCCGCCGAATCAAAAAGCCCGGCGCCACTGTTTCAGCCACTCACCCATGGGGAGTGTTGCGCCAACCCCGTCTAACCCCTATCATTGCGCGGATTTGTCAATTTTAGAACTGCCCCTCTTCACAAAGGTGCGGTTCATCTTTATCTGGCCAAGGTTAATCTCATGCTCAAATCCCCACTGTTGCCCCGTTTCGGGGATCTGGTCGTTGCCATTGTTGACGATGTGCTCGGTCAGGGTCTTACCCTCGACCGCGCTTATGCCCGTCACTTCTCCGGCATCGAACTCAAACCGCAAGAACAGGCAAGGATTGCCCTGGTCACCGGCGACCTGCTGCGCCGTCTCAGCCTCTATTGTTTCCTCACCGGTATTCAGGTGCGTCAGGCCGAAAAGAATGTCTGGCCGCTGCTGCACAGCTGGCATGCCTTCCACAAAATTGCCCAGCCCAACCACCCGACCCTGGATCGCTTCAATGAAGAGGCATTCCGCCGCCGTCTGACCGAGGCGAAGAAGAACCCGGTATTGATGGATGGTTGCCCGAGCTGGCTGGAGAAACTGGGTAGCGAGCAGCTGGGTGAAGCCTGGCCTGCCGAGCGTGCCGCCCTGGCCTGGATGCCCAAGCGTTACCTGCGGGTCAACCCCCTCAAGTGCACCCGTGATGAGCTGCAGGCCATGCTGGCCAAAGAGCAGGTCACCACCATTCCGGTTGAAGGTGTGGAGACTGCCCTGCAGGTCACCTCCGACGCCGCCCTGTTCCGTACCAAGGCCTTTGCCGATGGTTGCTTCGAACAGCAGGACGCTGGCTCCCAGCTGGTTGCTGCCGCTTTGGAAGTTGCCCCAGGCATGCGCGTTATCGACGCCTGCGCCGGTGCCGGTGGCAAGACCCTGCATATCGCCGCCATGATGCAGGGCAAAGGCCGTCTGCTGGCAATGGATGTGGAAGAGTGGAAGCTGGAGAACCTCAAGCAACGCGCTCGTCGCGCCGGTGCCCACAACGTGGAGACCCGGGTCATCACCAGCAGCAAGACCGTCAAGCGCCTCAAAGAGAGCGCCGACCGCGTACTGCTTGACGTGCCCTGTTCCGGTCTTGGCGTGCTCAAGCGCAATCCGGATGCCAAGTGGCGTGATACCGCCGAGCGTCTGCCGGTGCTGGTCGCGCTGCAAGAAGAGATCCTGCAGCGTTACAGCCAGATGGTGAAAGTCGGCGGCCTGCTGGTCTATGCAACCTGCTCCATCCTGCCCGAGGAGAACCGCCAGCAGGTGGACAAGTTCCTCGCCGCCAACGAAAACTTCCGTCTGCGTGACGATCACACCGTGAGCCCGTCCGAGACCGGCTTCGACGGCTTCTACATGGCTCGTATCGAACGGCTCGCCTGATCTGCCCGATGACCATATAGACAAAAGCGGCTGCCATTGGCAGCCGCTCTGTTTTGGCTTGCTGACACACTCCCGATGGGGTTACAGCGCAGCAATCGCCTCTATCTCGATCTTCACATCCTTCGGTAACCGAGCCACTTCTACGCAGGAGCGAGCCGGATACATGGCATCGTGCTCGATGAAAAAGTCGTTGTAGACCCGGTTAACCGCAGCAAAGTCGTTCAGATCCGAGACAAACACCGTGGTCTTGAAGATGTTGCGCACCTCGCCGCCTGCCGCCTCGACAATCGCCTTGACGTTTTGCAGGGAGCGCAGGGTCTGCGCTTCGATCCCCTCCGCAACGTCGCCGCTCACCGGGTCCAGCGGGATCTGACCGGAAGTGTATAGGATGTTGCCAATCCGGGTGGCCTGCACATAGGGGCCGATGGCGCTCGGCGCCGCCTTGGTAGTGATAACCTGTCGCATCTGTTACTTCCTCGTGCTGACAAACAAAAAGTAGGCCCGGAGCAAGCCTGCTCACCCCGGGCATCAGAGTTACATCATGTTGGTGAAGGTTCTGGAGATGACGTCCTGCTGCTGCTCGCGGGTCAGGGCGTTGAAGCGCACCGCATAGCCGGAGACCCGGATGGTCAGGCTGGGGTACTTGTCCGGATTCTCGATGGCATCCAGCAGCATCTCGCGGTTCATCACGTTGACGTTGAGGTGCTGACCCCCTTCTACATCCCGCTCATGATGGAAGTAGCCATCCATCAACCCCACCAAATTGTTCTCGCGATTGGCGGGTTCCTTGCCGAGCGCCCCCGGCACGATGGAGAAGGTGTAGGAGATCCCGTCCTTGGCATATTTGAACGGCAGCTTGGCCACCGAGGCGAGCGAAGCGACCGCCCCCTTGCGATCCCGACCGTGCATCGGGTTGGCCCCCGGCGCAAACGGGGCACCGGCGCGGCGGCCATCCGGGGTGTTGCCAGTCTTCTGGCCATAGACCACGTTGGAGGTGATGGTCAGGATCGACTGGGTCGGCACCGCATTGCGGTAGGTCGGCAGCGCCTGGATCTTCTTCATGAAACGCTCGACCAAATCGCAGGCGATGGAGTCGGCCCGCTCGTCATTGTTGCCGTACTGGGGATACTCCCCCTCAATTACGAAATCGACCGCCAGCCCGTCAGCATCGCGCACCGGCTTGACCCGGGCGTACTTGATGGCCGCCAGCGAATCAACCGCCACCGACAGACCGGCAATGCCGCAGGCCATGGTGCGATAGACGTCGCGATCGTGCAGCGCCATCAGTGAGGCCTCGTAGCTGTACTTGTCGTGCATGTAGTGGATAAGGTTGAGCGCACTGATGTACTGCACCGCCAGCCAGTCCATAAAGCTGTCGAGGCTGGCCATGACAGTGTCGTAATCCAGCACCTCGTCCATGATGGGCGCCACTTTCGGGCCGACCTGGATCTTCAGCTTCTCGTCCACCCCGCCGTTGATGCAATAGAGCAGGGTTTTGGCCAGGTTGGCGCGGGCACCGAAGAACTGCATCTGCTTGCCGATCACCATGGGGCTCACGCAGCAGGCAATGGCGTAGTCATCGCTCTCGAAGTCGGTGCGCATCAGGTCATCGTTCTCATACTGCAGGGATGAGGTATCGATGGAGACGCGGGCCGCATAGGTCTTGAAGGCCCGCGGCAGCCCTTCCGCCCAGAGGATGGTGAGGTTGGGCTCGGGCGCCGGCCCCATGGTCTTGAGGGTGTGGAGGTAGCGGAAGGAGTTCTTGGTCACCAAGGTGCGACCATCCAGCCCCATGCCGCCGATCACCTCGGTCGCCCAGATGGGATCGCCGGAGAAGAGGGAATCAAACTCGGGGGTACGCAGGAAACGCACCATGCGGATCTTCATGATGAAGTGATCGACCAGCTCCTGGGCATCCTGCTCGCTGATGAGCCCCGCCTTCAGATCCCGCTCGATATAGATATCGAGGAAGGTGGCGGTACGACCGAGGGACATGGCCCCGCCATTTTGCGACTTCACTGCCGCCAGATAGGCAAAGTAGAGCCACTGCACTGCCTGCTGGGCAGTGCGTGCCGGCCCGGAGATGTCAAAGCCGTAGTTGGCCGCCATCTGCTTGATCTGCACCAGTGCCCGCTTGTGCTCGGCCAGCTCCTCGCGCTGGCGGATCACCTGCTCCAGCTGCTCTCCCCGCTCGAGCGCCGGTTGCAGATCGGCGAACTGCAGCTCCCGTTCACGGATTAGATAATCTATGCCATATAGCGCTACCCGACGATAATCTCCGATAATGCGACCACGGCCGTAACCATCCGGCAAACCGGTCAAAATCCCTGATTTTCGGCAGCGCAACATCTCGGGAGAGTAGACGTCGAACACGCCCTGGTTATGGGTTTTGCGCAATTCGCTGAAGGTATATTCAAATTCGGGATCCATCTCCCGGCCATATGCTTCAAAAGAGCTGCGGATCATATTTACGCCGCCAAATGGGTGCAGTGCTCTTTTCAGTGGCTTGTCGGTTTGCAGGCCAACGATTTTTTCCAGCCCCTGCTCGATATAACCCGGCCCGTGGGCAGTAATGGTCGTGGCAATATTGGTATCAAAATCGACCGGTGCGTGGGTGGCGTTCTCGATACGGATCCCCTCCATCACCTTATTCCACAAAGTGGTGGTCGCTTCGGTCGCATCTGCTAAAAACTGTTCGTCACCTTCATAGGGGGTGTAGTTCTGCTGGATAAAATCACGGACGTTGATCTCGTGCTTCCAGTTTTCACCGGCAAACCCTTGCCATGCCTGACGGAATTTATCCTGATCCAATTGCATATCAACTTTCATCAAATAAACCTCATTCACTACTCATGACACAAGAGTGGAAGATGTCAGACGCACTCGGCCTGACGAACCAGCTGCCCCAGACGAATGGCATCCAGCGCGATCATTTTCTCTTCATTGGTGGGAATAACCGCCGCCAGTACCATGGATTCTGCCGCCGAAATTACCCGGCAGCCCTCGCTATTGGGACGCTGGTTAAACGGCTCGCTGATCGCTACGCCAAATACCTGAAGTCGTTCGCATACCAGCTTTCTGATAAAGGCCGAGTTCTCGCCGATCCCGCCGGTGAAAATAACGGCATCCAGCCGGCGCAATGAGATGGCATGACCGCCGATATGGCGGGCAATACGATGGACAAAAGCGTGAATGGCCAATTTTGCCCCGGGATGTCCTTCGTGATAGGCAGCTTCCAATACCCGCATATCCGAGGAGAGCCCCGAAATACCCAGCAGGCCGGAGTGCTTGTTCAATACCCGCTCGATATCCTCGATGGATTGACCCGTCTTGCTGGCGATATAGGCCAGCGCGCCAAAATCGATATCGCCGCTTCGGCTGCCCATGATCAACCCCTCCAGCGGCGTCATCCCCATCGAGGTATCGACGCTCTTGCCATCCTGTACCGCGCAAATAGAGGCACCATTGCCCAGATGGGCGATGACCAGACCGGCATGCTGCTCATCCAGCCCCATAAATACGCAAGCCTGCTCGGCGACATAGCGATGGGAGGTACCGTGGAAGCCATAGCGGCGTACGCCATAATCCTGCAAATATTGGTAAGGCAGCCCATATATATAAGCTTCCGGCTTCAGGGTCTGGTGAAAACCGGTATCAAATACCGCAATTTGGAGTTGTGTGGGAAATAGCTGACGAGCCGCCATCACACCGCTCAGATTTGCGTGATTATGCAGGGGAGCCAAAGGTGACACCTGCTTGATTTTGGCCAATACATGTTCATCAATGATCACGGCTTCACTAAATTCACTACCACCATGAGCAATACGATGACCAACCAGTGCAATGGCATCCAGCAGATCCCGTTTTTTCAATTCCGCCGCGATGGCAGCCAATGCACAGGTGTGGTTATTTTCAGCTAATGACATTGCGGGCTCTTTACCCACTTGCAATTGGGGATGGGCCGTCTCAATACCATCCGCCATACCGGATATCACCACCTCACAGGATTGACTCTCCAGTACCGAGAATTTGACCGATGAGGAGCCGCAATTGATAACCAGAACCAACGAATCAAACTTCATTACATCGCCTCGATATTTATGATGTCGAGTCACTGCAGTCAGAACATATTTACCACTGAGTGTGGTGGCCAAATCACGGATAGCCTTGCCCTGGGCCCACATAATTGGGCCAACCAAGAACAGATTATTGCGCACTTCTAACTGCGCCATGCAGACCCCGCCAGGGGGCCTGAATGGCTGATGACTTGCAGAAAAGGTTTTCAGAACAGTTTGGAAACTATATTCAAGATGGTCAGCACACCTATGATGGTGACAAACACGTTGCTGGCCTGGCCTTTATATTTGGCCAGCGCAGGTGTCTTGCTCACCGCATACATCGGCAGCAGACAGAGCAGGGAAGCGATGATTGGCGCCCCCATTGCCTCAATCAGGTCGAGGATGTTGGGGTTCACATAAGCGACCAGCCAGGTCGAACCCATGATGAACAACATACTGACCATGTTGAGTTTTTTACTGGAAACCTTGCTCTTGTCGCCCTGGTAGCCAAAGCGGAGGATGAGGCCGTTCAACCCTTCCAGCGTCCCCAGATAGTGGCCAAAGAAGGATTTGAAGATGGCAACCAGCGCAATGATGGACGCCGCATACTCCAAAGTGGTGGCAAACGCAGACTTGCTGCCCGTCATTGAGGAGAAGTGGTTGGCCAGATAGGAGAGCACCGGAATGTTCTGGGCTTTGGCTTCCGCCATATTTTGCGGTGACAGGGTAAAGAGGCAGCTGAAGGCAAAGAACATCACCACGGCCACCATCAGCATGCTGGCACCGGAGATAATCTTCGAGCAGCGCTTCTCGGTAAAATCACGACCGAACTCCTGCTCATACTCTTCCCGTTTGGAGACGATGAAAGAGGAGACAATCGGCGAGAAGTTGAAGGAGAAGACCATGATGGAGATCCCCAGCCAGACGGTAACCAGAATACCATCGTGACCAAACATCGATATCTCGCTCAGATTGACCTGATCAAAGACGGCACTGTTCCAGTACGGGACGAGGGAGAGAGAGATAACGATCAGACTGGCAATAAAGGGAAAGACCAGATAGCTCATCACCTTGACCATCAGATCTTTACCGAAGTAGATCACGAATGCCATCAACATCAACAATGCCAGTGCAACCACACCTCGATTAAGCGGAACCAACTGTAGTTGATGCTCCCAAAATGCCATAAAGGTATTGGTGATCGTCACACCATATATCCACAGCAGTGGGCAGATGGCAAAGAAATAGAGGAAGGTAATTACCACTCCTCCCATCTTTCCAAAATGTTCTTCAACGGTCTCGGTAATATTTTCCGATGGATTACTGCCAGAAAGACATAATCTGGCCAACGCCCTATGGCAATAAAATGCAATGGGGTAAGCCAGCACCAACATGATTAATATTGGGATCAGGCCACCATATCCGGCCCGGATTGGAAAGAACAAGACCCCCGCCCCGATAGCAGTACCGAACAGACCTAATCCCCATGTGGTATCCGATTTACGCCATGCACGAGTATTCTCTTTACTACCGGTGACAACACTGTCTAATATCATGACTGCATTCCTTACAGGCTAAATTGACGAATATTGTTCTGTTCAATAATTTCGGCGATCCGGGTCAGATCAATATTGCCACCCGAAATAATGCTGACGGTCTTTTTACCTTCGACATAATGTTTCAGCTTGCCACTGAGCAGCGCTGCCGAGGCCAGAGCTCCCGCCCCTTCGGTAATCACCTTATTGCGCTGAATAAGGTCAACCATGCTATGACGAATATCATCCTCGGTGACCAGTACAATATCATCCACCAATTGTTTGACGATTTCGAAGGTCAGTGAACCGGGTCTTGCCACATCACAGCCATCGGCCAGCGTGCTGCTGGTTCTGTGATTGGTCATAGTACCGGCATAGAAAGAGGCCGCCATACCGTGCACATTCTCGGATTGCACACCAATCACCTTGATGGTCGGATTAATAGATTTGATAGCCATGGCAACACCAGCAATCAAACCACCGCCACCGATCGGCACTATGATGTTATCGACATCATACAAATCTTCGATAATTTCCAGGCCAATGGTACCCTGGCCGGCAATCACTTTTGCATCGTCGAAGGGAGGGATAAATACGCGACCTTCTATCTCCACGATTTCGCTGACTTTGGCAATGGTGTCATTGAAGCTATTTCCATGGAGGATCACTTTGGCTGAATAGTCACTGGTTGCAGCAATTTTTGATTTGGGGGCACAGCAAGGCATGACCACCTTGGCATCAATTCCCAGCATGGCACTGGAGAGTGATACACCTTGGGCATGATTGCCCGCCGAGCAGGCGACAACACCTTTTTGTCGGTCTTCCAGACTTAATGAACTGAGTTTGTTGAAGGCGCCACGAATTTTAAAAGAGCCTGTACGTTGCATGTTTTCAAGCTTGAGGTAAACCTCGCCATGGCAACGTTCACTGATGTAGTTAGAGGGTAGTTGCGCGGTCTTGTATATATGATTGGTCAGTCTTTTTTTGGCTTCAGTAATATCATGAAGACCAATGGGCAGATTGCTATACATCTTCATCGCAAATCTCTTTTTATTTATTAATTTGTAGGGTTTTATTTCACAGGGCGAAGCGATACTAGGTTCTATCACTTGCAATTAATGTGAGCATAAACACAAAAAAATCTACAAAGAGACTGCGTTACGGTGAAATTATCAAAAAATGTGATGACAGCAACACTTGAATCCAAATGGATTAAAAAAGTAATCAGATATTGGCAAGCAATATAATTAACAACTCAAAAACAAAGCCGTAAAGATTAGATTTTTCAGGGCAATTGCGTTGCTTTTTGCAACCGGCAATCAGTTGCTTGCCTGCCAGAACCGGGACAATAAAAAAGGGAGCCTATAAGGCTCCCTCTCGATAACACAGAGCCGATTACTCGGCTGCAGCATCATCTTTCTTGTACTTGGCAGCAGTCTCTTTGATCAGAGCCTGCAACTCGCCAGCCTGGAACATCTCGATCATGATGTCACAGCCACCGATCAGCTCACCTTCAACCCACAGTTGGGGGAAGGTCGGCCAGTTGGCGAATTTTGGCAATTCGGCGCGGATATCCGGATTTTGCAGGATATCAACGTATGCAAACGGCTCGCCGCAGGACATCAGAGCCTGGGAGGCCTGGGCAGAGAAGCCACAGCTGGGTAGCTTGGGGGAGCCCTTCATGTAGATGATGATGGGGTTGTCAGCCAGCTGCTGCTTAATCTTTTCAATAGTTTCCATAGGTGCCTCACTAGAGCGATTTCGGCGGCCATTCTACTGCAATCTTGCCCGAGCACAAACTGACAAAGGGGTGACCCGGCTCGAATTGTGCAAAGAACCCACACAGGATTGATCGCGATCATGGCGCCAATCAAGAGTTGTTAGGCCATCTTTGATA
Source organism: Aeromonas sp. R4-2 (assembly GCF_040908295.1). Classification (NCBI taxonomy): domain Bacteria; kingdom Pseudomonadati; phylum Pseudomonadota; class Gammaproteobacteria; order Aeromonadales; family Aeromonadaceae; genus Aeromonas; species Aeromonas sp. R4-2. The sequence goes on from NZ_JBFODL010000007.1 coordinate 363,729, forward strand.
CTGCTACAATCCCTTGGCTTTGGGCTACCCAGCCCCATCATTTTAAAAACAACTCTTTTCACATATAGAAAAGAGTACGCAATGTCTTGCAACCGTCGCCTTCGCACGGTCCAGCCAATGGAGAGTAGAAAATGGCATTCGAACTTCCCGCTCTGCCCTATGCAATCAACGCTCTGGAACCGCACATCTCCCAGGAAACTCTGGAATATCACCACGGCAAGCACCACAACACCTACGTGGTCAACCTGAACAATCTGGTGCCGGGTACCGAGTTTGAAGGCAAGTCTCTGGAAGAGATCATCAAGACCTCCAACGGCGGCATCTTCAACAACGCCGCCCAGATCTGGAACCACACCTTCTACTGGCACTGCCTCTCCCCGAATGGCGGTGGCGAGCCGACTGGCGCCCTGGCTGATGCCATCAACAAGGCATTCGGCTCCTTCGCCGAGTTCAAAGATGCCTTCACCAAATCAGCCATCGGCAACTTCGGTTCCAGCTGGACTTGGCTGGTGAAGAAAGCTGACGGTTCTCTGGCTATCGTCAACACCTCCAACGCTGGCTGCCCGCTGACTGAAGCCGGTACCACCCCGCTGCTGACCGTTGACCTGTGGGAGCACGCCTACTACATCGACTTCCGCAACCTGCGTCCGAAGTACATGGAAACCTTCTGGGCTCTGGTTAACTGGGAATTCGTGGCCAAGAATCTGGCTGCCTAATCAACCTCGCTTGCCAAAACGCCCCGCACTGCGGGGCGTTTTTTATCTCTATGTGGCTGCGAAAATGAATAAGGCGCCCGCAGGCGCCTTTTACATATCGAGATAACCCGCTTACTGGTCCAGCTCGTCCATGTATTCATCCAGATTGGCATCGTCAGCCTGCTCTTGCTGAGACGCTTTCAGCTCGGTCTGCTTGCCCGTCACCTTGCCCTGGTTATATTGCAGGTAGAAGTCCTTGGTCAGCGCATAAGGATCGAGGGAGTTGTCGATGATCCGCTCCTGATCGATCAGCTTGGCGCGTGTGCCCAAGCCATCCAGCGCCCAGTGTGCGACCTTCATCGGGAAGGTCAACAGTGCATAGGGGAAGTAGAAGCTGTCAATCGCATCACCAACCAGCTCCCGGGTGGTGGTCGGACCGTAGACAGGCACCATGATGTAGGCACCATTACCGATATCGGCCCTGCCCAGCACTGTGTCCATCTCCAGCTTGTTGCGCTCGAGGCCGGCATGTTTGGCCACATCGAAGATACCCAGCAGACCGACCGTGGTGTTGAGGGTAAAGCGCCCCAGGTTGGTGCCTGCCCCTTTCAAATCACCGGTGATCAGATGGTTCACCATGCTGCTTGGCTCATCAAAGTTGGCAACAAAGTTGGCAATGCCATCCTTCACCCCGACCGGAATGTAGCGGGCATAGGCATGTACCACAGGACGTGCCACATAGGGTTCCAGCACATCATAGTTGACCGCCCACATGGCCCGGTTGGCCCCCTGGAAGGGATCGCGGGGATCGGCCGCCGTACTGGTGGCACCCGGATTATTCATGCCGGGATTGAGATCCAGACTCTCTGGGCCAGGCTTGGGTGGGCCACCGGCACAGCCAGCCAGCAAGAGGGCTGCCAGTATGGCCCCTGAACGAAGATACATATGATTGTCCTGACGTTTTATTTTGATTTATCAGAAGTATAGATAACCCGGCTCCTATCCAGGAGCCGGGTTATCCAAAGGCATATTAGAGGGCGTGATCGATGCGGATGTCAATCGGAGCAGCAGGGATCTCGGCCGTCTTGACCGGCACGGATACCCCTTCGAAGGCTCCTTCCTTGTTCATCACATTGCCACCGCGCGAGAGACGTGCCTTGAACTGCAGCTCCGGATAGGCCGCCAGTTTGCTACCTTCCATCATGGCATCGCCATCCCCGAGTGACAGGGTAACAGGCAAGGTTGGCCCTGCGATACGCTTCACGGCGATGGGCATAGGCGGCCCGTTGGGCACCACGGCAAAGACGAAGAGATGGGCATCTTCCGGCATCTGAATGCCCGCCGCCAACGTGACGTGGATGGGGAATTCCCCCTCCTTCACCGCCAGCAGTTGTCCCTCAACAGCGCCCGCTTTGGCTGCGCCTGAATTCGTCACCTCAATGCCGCGCTGCTTGAGCTGCGCGCGGGCATACTCCATGGAGCGCTCGACCATCACGTAACGGGGGGTACCTTTCTCCATCAGTGGCAACATCGCCTGCCAGCGAGCCAGCGCGGTCTGGAAGTCCTCTTTTTGCAGCGCCATAAAGGCATAGACAGAGCGCGCCTCGATATTGTCCGGATCCTGCGCGATAGCAGCCTGCAACAGGGCATCCGCTTGCGCCTCATCCCCCGTCATCATCAGCGCCTGCGCATAGGGCACCGCCACCAGCGACTTCTGGGGGGCAAGCGTGTAGGCCCGCTCCAGCGCCTCGCTGGCCATCTCGGGATCATTGCCATCCAGCGCCAAACGTCCCAGCAGCAGCCAGCCACGGTAGTCGTTCGGTTCATCCTTGAGGCGGGTACGCAGTGCCAGCGTGAAATCCAGCAGATCCTGCTCGGTCACCTGGGCATCGCGTTCCACCAGAATGCGGTTGCTCAGCTCGCCAAGACGGCTGCTGGCATCTTGCCAGCGACTCACCTCTTGCCAGGAGCCCAACTTGTAGTAGAGCCCCAGACTCACCACCAACAGCACCAGCACACCCGGGATCCAGATCAGACTCTTGCCACTGCGGGCAGTCTGCTCCACATCAGGGATATCATCCAAGAGACTTCGTTGCAGCTCGACCAGCGAGTCGGACTCCTCAGCCAGGACACCCTGCTCGCGCTCTTCGCCAATCTCCAGCAGCCGCTGGCGATAGAGCTGTTTGTTGAGCGCCGAGCGACTGATGCTCTGTTTGCCTTCACCACGCCACAGCGGCACGACGAGCGCCAGACTCACCAGCACCAGCAAGCCCGCAATCACTATCCAAAAAGCGGTCATTGTTTCTCTTCCTCTTTGAGCAGCTCGGCCAGTCGGCGCTGCTCCTCCTCGCTCAGGGCGTTATCCAGTTGTTTTTTAACCGCAGGGGACCGGCGACTGCGCATCACGACCACGGCGCCACCGATCAGGATCACCATCAGCGGACCGAGCCAGAGGATCAGGGTGGAGGCCATCAGGGGCGGGTTATAGAGGATAAAGTTGCCGTAGCGGGCCACCATGTAATCCACTATCTCCTCTTTATCCTTGCCCTCGCGCACCATCTGGTAGGTCTTGTCGCGCAAGTCCTTGGCCAGCCCCGCATTGGAGTCGGCGATATCCTGGTTCTGACACTTGGGGCAACGCAGCTCCCTGGTCAGCTCCCGAAAGACCTGCTCCTGGTTGTCGTTGTCGAAGGTATAGACATCGATGGCGGCCATGGCCGGGGCTTGTCCCCCCCATCCCAGCAACAGCAGCAGGGAAGCAATTAACACTCTCATCAGCACGCCCCTCACTTCATGGCATCAAAGATGGGTTTGAGGGTCGATGCCCAGTTTTCGGGGTTGATATCCCCGACGTGGCGATAACGGATGATCCCCTTGCTGTCGATAAAGAAGGTCTCCGGCGCGCCGTATACCCCCAGATCCAGCCCCAGCATGCCGTCCGGATCATAAAGATTGATCTGGTAGGGATTGCCCAGCTCCGCCAGCCATTTGATCGCCTTGTTTCGCTCATCCTTGTAGTTCATGCCGACGATGTAGATCCCCTGCCCCGCCAGCTCCTTGAGATAGGTGTGCTCGCCATAGCAGGTCGGGCACCAGGTAGCCCAGACGTTGAGCAGCATGGGACGACCGGTCAGGATGCTGCGATCGTGCTGTTTGCCCAGATCGTAAATGTCCTGCAGGGTGAAGACAGGCACCTCTTTCCCCACCATCACGGATTCGAGTTTGGTGGGGTCAGAGTAAAGTCCCTTGAACAGAAAGACGGCGCCCAGCAGAAAGACGACAAAGGGAATTAAAAACAGCCAGGTCTTGCGATTCATGCCTTGCTCTCCTCCTCACGACGGCCAAAACGGTAGCGCTTGTCCAGCATCGCCAGCACGCCGCCGATAGCCATGAACACGCCGCCAAACCAGATCCAGCGCACGAAAGGCTTGTAGTAAATCCGCACCGCCCAGGCACCGTTGTCGAGCTGTTCACCAAGGGCGGCGTAAAGGTCACGGGTAATGCCGGCATCGATGGCCGCCTCGGTCATCGGCATCCGGGTCACCTTGTACATCCGCTTCTCCGGCTTGAGCAGGGCCACCTGCTTGCCATCCTTGTGCACTTCCAGCACGCCTTTAAAACCGTCGTAGTTGGGGCCGTTCTTCTCCTTGATGCCAGTGAAGACAAACTCGTAATCGGCAAAATGAACCCGATCCCCCGCCTGCATCCGCAAATCTTTCTCGATGCTGTAGTTCTGGGTACAGGCGATACCGATGATGCTGACTGCCAACCCAACGTGACCCAGGATCATGGCCCAGTGGCTGTTGCCCAGCTTGCGAACTCCGCTGGCAAAACTGTGCTTGTGGGTAGCCCGCGCCCAGGTCTCCTGCGCACTGGTGACGATGATCCAGGCGCCAAGACCGATCCCCAATGCCGCCCACGGCTTGAATGTCTCGGCAAGGGTCAGCGGCAACAGGAAGGCCGCGGCCAGACTCAGGAGCAGCGCAATCACGACCTTGCTCTTGAGCTCGCCCAGCTCCTGGCGGCGCCAGCGAAACAGCGGGCCAATACCCAACAGCAGGGCGAACGGAATGATCAGCCAGCTGTAGATGTGGTTGAAGAAGGGAGTACCGATGGAGATGCTGCCCAGTCCCAGCTCCTTGTGAACCAGCGGCAGCAGGGTGCCAAGCAGCACGGTCAACAGACCCGCCACCAGCATGATGTTGTTGCAGAGCAGCAGGGTTTCACGGCTCCACAGCTCATGCTTGCCATGGCTCTTCACTTGCGAGCCCTTGAAGGCAAACAGCAGCAAGGATGAGCCGATTACCGCCAGCAGGAAGCCCAGAATGAACAAACCGCGGGTCGGGTCGGAGGCAAACGCATGCACCGAGACCAGCACGCCGGAACGCACAAGGAAGGTACCGAGCAGGCTCAGGGAGAAAGCGGAAAGCGCCAGCAGCACGGTCCAAGCCTTGAAGGTGGCGCGCTTTTCACTCACCGCCAGCGAGTGCAGCAGGGCGGTACCTGCCAGCCAGGGCATAAAGGAGGCGTTTTCTACCGGATCCCAGAACCACCAGCCGCCCCAACCGAGTTCGTAATAGGCCCACCAGGAGCCCAGCACGATCCCCAGCGTCAGGAATACCCAAGCTGCCATTGTCCATGGGCGGGACCAGCGCGCCCAGGTCGCATCGAGACGGCCGGTCATCAGCGAAGCAATGGCAAAGGCAAACGCCACCGAGAATCCCACATACCCCATGTAGAGCATCGGCGGGTGGAAGATGAGACCCGGATCCTGCAACAACGGGTTGAGGTCGCGGCCATCTACCGGGAAGTAAGGCAAGGTGCGAATGAAGGGGTCGGAAGTAAACAGCACGAAGGCGGTAAAACCGACCGAGATAAGGCCCAGTACGCCGAGTACCCGCGCTACTGCGTCGAGCGGAAGACGGCGGCTGAACATGGCGACGGCCGCAGTCCAGCCCCCCAGCGTCAGCACCCACAGCAGCAGAGAGCCCTCATGGGCACCCCATACTGCTGAGATACGATAAGCGAGCGGCAGCAAGCTGTTGGAGTTGGTGGCCACATACTGCACGGTGAAGTCGTTATCGATAAATGCCCAGGTCAGGCAGAGGAACGACAGCAACAATAGCAGGAACTGAGCATAAGCGAGCGGACGGGCCGCCGACATCATGCCAAGGCGCCCCCAGCTGGCGCCAAGCAGCGGGTAACTGCCCAGCAATATGGCGGTGGCAAAGGCCAGGATCAGTGCAAACTGTCCTAATTCCGGGATCATTGCTTGCTCCCCTTCAACTGCGCCTCGGTATATTGCGGCTTGAAGTGCATGCCGTTGGTGGCATCGGCCACTTCAGGCGGCATGTAGTTCTCATCGTGTTTGGCCAGCACCTCGAAGGCTTCGACTGTAGTGGCATCCTTCAGAGTGCCCTGCGCCACAATGCCCTGCCCTTCGCGGAACAGATCCGGCAGGATGCCGTCATACTCCACCGTCACCAGATGACCGCCGTTATCCACCAGCTTGAAGGCTACCTTGAGGCTCTGGGGATCCCGCTGTACCGATCCCGGCACGACCAATCCACCGATGCGCAGGCGCTGCCCCTCTTCCGGCTTGATCTTGTCCGGCCCCTTCCCCTCCACCAGCTCACTCGGGGTGTAGAAGAGGTCGATATTCTGACTGAGGGCGTAGAGCACCAGCCCGCTGACGGTCGCCAGACCCAGGGTAATGGCCAGAATGATGGTGAGGCGTTTTTTGCGTCTCGGATTCATAGGGTGTTCTCCATCTGCTGGGCCGCCTTGCGACGGGCCTCACGCGCCTGTTTGCTGCGTAACTCGGCGAGCAGGCTGCGGGTTTTCATGCGGGTAGAAATGATGATGCCGACCAGACACACCAGCGTCAGGCCAAATGAGAGCCAGACATAGAAGGCGTAACCGCCCATCGCCAAAAAATCACTGAAAGAGGCAAAGTGCATGCTTACTTCTCCTGCTCTGCAATCTCTTTGACCCAGGGGCGATGCCACTCCCGCATCAGGAGTTCATTGCGAAAACGCATCAGGGTCAGGACCCCGAGAAATGCGGCAAACGCCAGGATCATGATCAGCAGCGGCCAGAGCATCTCGGGTGAAATAGAGGGTTTGTCAAATTTGGTGATGGTGGCCCCCTGATGTAGGGTGTTCCACCACTCCACCGAGTAGTGGATGATGGGCAGGTTGATCACCCCAACCAGTGCCAGAATGCCAGCGGCACGGCCAGCGACCACCTTGTCACTGAAGGCGTTGTAGAGGGCAATCACGCCGAGGTAGAGAAACAGCAGGATCAGTTCAGAGGTGAGCCGCGCATCCCACACCCACCAGGTTCCCCACATGGGTTTGCCCCAGGCGGCACCGGTAAAGAGGGCAATAAAGGTAAATACGGCGCCGACCGGCGCAATGGCTGCAACCGTCATGTCCGCCATCCGCAGTTGCCACACCAGGCCGATAAAGGCGGCCACCGCCATGGTGGAGTAGGCTCCCATGGAGAGAATGGCGGAAGGCACGTGGATATAGATGATCCGGAACGAATCTCCCTGCTGGTAATCCGCTGGCGCAAACGCGAGGCCCCAGACAGTACCGATCACAAACGAGAGCAGACTAATCACCGCAAACCAGGGCAACAGCGTGCCTGCCAGCTGATAGGCACGCTCCGGTTTGGCATAAGGGTGCAACCATTTCCACATAGCTCACAAAACCTTTTTGTTATTAATCGTTTGGCGAGGCCTACCATACCGACCGCAGGGCAGCATCAAATACCCCGAAAGCAATAAGCGGCACTCTCCTTGATCCATCGCAACATTATTTTTTGTAAAAAGACTCCGTTCGGAGCCAAATTCGGTTCAGCTCACGGCCATCAGTTGAGGCTGACCCGCAACGCTGCCGACACAGCCAGCGGCGTCAGTGTCAAAGCCCCCACCAGCATGGCGGCCAGAATGGCAAGCTGCCCGCCATAGGGCAAGCTCATCCCCGCGGCATCGATGGCTGAGGTGGCAAAAATCAGTACCGGAATATAGAGCGGCAGGATCAGCAGACTGAGCAGCACCCCGCCTTTGCGCAATCCCACCGTCAACGCGACCCCGACCGCGCCGAGCAGACTCAATACCGGAGTGCCAAGTGCCAGCGTCGAGACGACAGCCAGATAGGTGTTCATATCCAGCGACAGCAAAATCGCCAGCAAGGGAGAGATCAGCAGCAGCGGCAAGCCGGTCAGCAGCCAGTGAGCGACCACTTTCGCCAGCGCCAGCAAGCCCAGCGGGTACGGCATCAGCATCATCTGCTCCAGCGCGCCATCGGCAAAGTCGTCGCGAAACAGCCGCTCCAACGACAACATGGCCGCCAATAGCGCCGCCACCCAGATAATCCCCGGGGCAATACGGGCCAGCAGTTTGGGCTCCGGGCCAATGCCTAACGGAAACAGGGTGATGACGATGAGGAAAAACCAGAGCGGATTGAGAATATCGGAACGCTGGCGCAGAGCCATCAGCAGTTCACGGTGAATAAGGTGCATAACAGCGCGCAACATGGCGTTACTCCTGCAATGTCGAGGCGAAGGGGATCAACGAGATAGTCTTCAGCCGTCCCTGCATCAGGGTCAGATCCTGATGGGTGGTGAGGATCACCATGCCGCCCCGCTCGGCGTGTTCCAGAAAGAGCTGCTCGAGCACCTTGACCCCTTGCTTGTCGATGGCGGTAAAGGGCTCATCGAGGATCCAGAGTGCCGGTTTCTGTGACAGCCAGAGTCTGGCCAGGGCCACCCGGCGTTGCTGACCGGCAGAGAGTTGCCCGGTCGGGTTCTCTTCAAATCCGGCCAGCCCAACCCGGGCCAATATCTGCCACAAGTCAGTCTCTGTTTGCTGCGGGTGATGTAACTGCTGGTAGAATTTCAGGTTTTCAAAAGGGGTCAGCGCCGCTTTGACACCGGGCTGATGGCCGAGATAGAGCAGATTGGCATGATACTCATCACGACAGTGACGAATATTCTCCCCATTCCAGCACACCTCACCGGCAAACGGCTGCGACAGCCCGGTCAACAACCGCAACAGGCTTGTCTTGCCAACCCCGTTGGGCCCTTCAATTTGCACCAGATCGCCGGGCGCAACAGAGAAAGAGAGGTGTTCAAACAGAGTGCGATCTTCACGCACGCAGCTCAGATTGTTAACTTGAAGCAGCATGGGGATTTTTTCAGAGAAAATGAAGCGGTCTGCATCTTAACACAGTATTGGAATACGTCTTTTCAAAGATGCAACAATTGAACTGACTGGCGACCGGGATCACAAAGAAAATACGGTAGAAACCGCCTGCTCAACGCAGCTGGGAGACAAGCGGCTGCACGCCATAAAATTCAGGAAGGCAATTGCCTTCCTGAATCATCAAGAGCGACCTTTTCGCAACGATATCAAGAGCTCTGCCTCTGCCTTTGGCAACTCGCACTCACTCATGACTTCATCAAGATCGGCGCCCAGTTCGACCATCTTGGCCGCTCGGCTGTAGAGCCTGCGTTCGGGATCCTGCATGGTCAGTTCTTGCTGGCGTTCATTGACCTGCTGCATCGCCCCTTCCACCGACTGCAGACGCTGCCCCATGCCAATAGCGCCGGTATGGAGTTCCATCATCTGCTTGCGCAAGCTTTCCAACTGACCCTGCAGGGTTGCCACACTGGCCTCGGACTCCTGCTTGCTGCGCTTGCTCTTGAACCAGATATAAGAGGCAAACGCCAAGGCAATCAGGGACACCCCCAAGGCAACCATCTCGATTATCAAAACATCACCTTACTTATCAGAGGGAACCGATATCTTCCCACTCTTCATCGGAGAGCAGCTTGTTCAAGTCAACCAGGATCAGCAGTTGCCCATCGCGGTTGCTCACCCCCTGAATAAACTTGGCGCTCTCTTCAGTACCGACCGCAGGTGCCGCATCGATCTCGGAAGAGCGCAGATAAACCACTTCAGCCACGCTGTCGACCATGATGCCGATCACCTGCTTCTCGGCCTCAATGATCACAATCCGGGAGTTTTCACTCACATCACCGGAAGGCAGACCGAAACGGGAACGGGTATCGATGACAGTCACCACATTGCCACGCAGGTTGATGATCCCCAGTACGTACTCAGGCGCACCCGGCACCGGTGCAATTTCGGTGTAGCGCAACACCTCCTGAACCTGCATCACATTGATGCCGTAGGTTTCGTTTTCCAGTTGGAAGGTTACCCATTGCAGCACTTCATCTTCGGCCAGATTCTGTGCAATATTGCGCTTTTCTGTCATGTTTTTATTCCTTTTATGAAAACGTCTACTGCTAAAACTAGCAATAAAACAGCTCGATTGCAGAAGTTATCAGCGACCTTCTATGTTAACCCCACGCTCCAGCAACAGGAGCAGTTCGCGAACGTGTAACAGGGCACACATTTTTTCTTTGACCATGCCAGCCAACCAAGGGCGCTTGCCCTCCTGATGGCGCCATTTCACCTGGTCACGGTGTAACAATTCAGTCCCTTTGAGATGATGGCAGGCTAATCCCCACGGCGATTCACCAAGCATAATCAGATACTTGTAATCATCCATCTCAAGATGCTGACCCGGCATGACCCACTGGGCAGTATCAACCACATTCATCTTCTGCTCGCGAGAGGTCATGATCCCCTTGTACCAGCCCGGCTGGCCAAACAGGGAGGTGATCTCGCCCAGCTGATGAATACCACCCAGCTCGGTCAATGGCACCGCAAACGTCACACCCGCGACTTCAAAAAAAAGGGCCTGGAACTCTTTGCCGGTATCGATATTTTCCCAGGCAACCGGTTCACTGGCCTCTACCGGAGCAACCTCCAGCGCTGTCTCGGTCAGGATAGTAGTATGGGGCTCCGCAACCTCGGGGAGCAGCACCTCCGCAGGCCACTCAGGCTCCACCGGCAACAGTGACTCCTCCGCCACAATCTCCAGCGGTGCGGTGAGTGTTATCTCCTGGGTGAAGGCGTCATTCTCAAACTGGACTTGTCCCACCTGAGCCAATAGCTCACCAAGCTGGGCAAGCCGTGGATCGCTTTCGAGGTAAGGTGCGGCGACTACCTCGGGGACGCTTTGGGGCTGACGTTGCAACTGTAAAACAGGGGCAGATTGAACCTCTTCCACCTCATCCAGCACTAGCGGCTCATCGAGCAGCAGGGAGTGGAAATAGTCATCCATCGCCCGTACTTGAATGGTATCTCTCATGCCGTCACCTCATGAACCCGTTGCCGCTCAAGGGCATCAAGATGGTTGAGCAGCGTTTCATATGCATAGGTTCCACGACTCCCGGGAGAATAGATAGACGGGGGGATATGCAGTAAGCTGGCATCCCGAAACTTGGTATCAATAGGGATCACCGCATTCCAAACTGAATCTCCATATTGATCCTTGATCGACTTCAAGGTCATCAGAGAGGCTCGGGTGCGCTTGTCGAACATAGTCGGGATCACTGTATAACGGAACTTGTCACGCTTGGAACGCTGCATGATCTCGAATGTTTTCATCATTCGCTCCAACCCCTTGAGGGCCAGAAATTCTGTCTGGACAGGCACCAGAATGCGATCGCATGCAGCCAGCGCGTTGACCATCATCACCCCCAGTACTGGCGGGCAATCGATCAGCACGTAATCATATTGCTCCTGAATTCGCAGCAGTGCCCGCTTCAGTACCAGTCCCATCCCCTCACGATTGCCCATCACCCGATCAAGGGTCGCCAAAGTAATAGATGCTGGCAGTAAGTTGATATTTTCGAACTTGGTCTTGAGCGTCAGTTTATTGACAAGCTCAGCTGTCGGTTTGACAGCTTGAAACAACTCATAGAGGGTTCCATCCAGGCGATCTGAATCAAAATCAAGATATGCAGTCAGCGAAGCATGGGGGTCGGTATCAATCAACAGCACCCGCTGGCCACGCTGGGCCAGGATCCCCGCAAGCGAGACCACTGTGGTGGTTTTACCCACACCACCTTTCTGGTTGGCAACCGTCCAAACAATCACTGTATCAATCCTGCCTTGTTGTTATGCGTATGCCACCACCGGGCAAGGTGATCACCTTTATCTCTCCTGCATCCACCGCCTGCTGTACAGCAGGGACCGGTTCAGCAACTACCGTCGGTGTTGCAACCACAGGTGCCGGCGGCACCCAGGCAAATTTGGAGATAGCGACCACAACCTTGCGATTCTGCAGTCTGCCCTGCTCGCTGCCGTTGTCAGCAAAGGGGGAAAACTCGCCATATGCCTCGAACGCCAGACGCTGAGGGGCGATCCCATCGGCAATCAAGCCATTGAGTACCGCCTCGGCCCGAGCAGCAGAAAGCGCCCAGTTAGAACGATAAATTTCATTATTTATCTGTTGGTTATCGGTATAACCCCTAATCCTTACATAGTTATCGACCGGTTTGAGAATACTTGAAAGAGTATTAATGACCGGTGCAGCGTTTGGCCCCAAAAAGGCACTGCCGCTGCCAAACAACAAGCCGGAACTAAGTTCAACCGTCAGCCAGTTCTCATCTTGCGTCAGTTTGACGATACCGGCATCCACCAGCGAGCCCATGCTCTGTTGCAACTGCATATCAAGTTTCGCAAGTGTCGTGCCATCTTGCAGCACTGGCACTCCAGAAATGGGAGCAAGTGAAGGAGAGGGGGATGCTGGGCTTTCCAGCAACGATGGAGAGGCAGATACCGCGTTATCCAGCAGGGAATTACCCTGCCCTTCAAGCAAGCCATTGCCGCCAGACTGCATGACACTGAACGCCTGGCTCATACCATCAATCACCGCGCGATACTTGTCCTTGTTCACCAGCGCAACAGAGTAGAGCACCACGAACAAGGCAAAGATCAGCGTCATATAATCGGCATAGGAGACCAGCCAACGGTCAAGATGCTCGCGACCCTGCAAGTGCAACCGATAGCGCTTGCGCATGGCTACTCTCCTTTCAAATAGGCCCTGAGCCGGCGTTCAACCTGCAAGCCGTTTTCACCATGGGCGATAGCCAGCAGCCCTTCAAGGGTCATCTCCTGAAAGAGTGCATAGTGATAGTGAAATGCGCGTAACCGATTGGCGATAGGCAGGTAGATGAGGTTGGCAAACCCCACTCCATAGATGGTTGCCACAAATGCCACTGCGATCCCCGCCCCCAGCGCAGACGGATCTTCGAGATGAAACATGGCCTGGATCAGGCCCAGCACGGCACCGATGATCCCGATGGTCGGACTGTACCCCCCCATGGCTTCAAATACCCTGGCGGCATGTTCATTGCGCTCCTGCTCGATATCGATGTCCGCTTCCAGCAGCATACGGATATCCTCTGTGGATACCCCATCGACAATCATGCCAAGCCCTTGACGGGTAAAGTTGTCTTCCTCCTGCTCGGCCTGATTTTCAAGGGCAAGCAGCCCTTGCTGGCGCGCAAAGACTGCCCATGACTGCAACCGTTCGGCCTGCGTCGCAAGATCCTGGCGGGGAGGGGTAAAAATCCATAACAGCTGGCGCAACGCCAGCAAGATGTACTTGGCTGGGGTCTGCAACGTGACAGCACCGACGGTACCGCCCAGCACGATCACAAAAGCAGGGCCGTCCACCAGCGTCAACAGGGAGCCGCCATGCCACAGTTGGGCAATGGCAATAGCCCCCAATGCCAGGAGCAGACCGAGCAAGCCCATGATTAGCGCCCCAACTCAACCAGAATACGCTGGGCCACCTTGTCCAGAGGGAGTGATTCGCTGGCAATCCCCGCCTTAGCTACTGCTTGGGGCATACCATATACCACGCAGGAAGCCTCATCCTGAGCCCAGATGGTTGATCCCTGCTCTTTCAGCAGTCTGGCGCCATCACGGCCATCAGCCCCCATACCGGTCAGCACAATCGCCAATACCTTGTCGGCATAGGTTTTGGCCGCAGAGGCAAAGGTGATGTCCACACAAGGCTTGTAATTTACCTTGTCGTTGCCATCCACGATGCGAATGCGAGCCCCTGCACCACGACCTTCCAGCAGCATCTGTTTGCCACCGGGAGCAAGGTAGGCATGCCCGGGTTTAAGCACATCGCCATCTTCCGCTTCCTTGACGCCAATCTGGCATAACCCGTTGAGACGGGCAGCAAACGCGGCAGTAAAAGTGGCTGGCATATGCTGGATAAGCAGGATGGGATGGGGAAAATCCCCCGGCAACTTGGTCAGCACATTTTGCAAAGCAACAGGTCCGCCGGTAGAAGTACCGATCGCCACCAACTGATAACTCTTGCCACTGCGCTTGAATGAAGCACTTGATACAGTGCGTTGCAGGTCAGGCTGACGATCAGGCGTTCTGGGCACTGTGCTGCCCAGAGGAGCACGAGCAACCGGTTCAGGTGCTTTGGGACGAGCAGCGGATGTCATCAGGAAGCGCTTGCGGGAGATCTCCTTCACCCGTTGTTGCAACAGTCTGACCGCTTCATCTTTGTCTCTGGCAATGTCCTCAAACTTCTTGGGTAAGAAGTCGAGTGCACCGGCGTCCAGCGCATCCAGCGTAGCCTTGGCCCCTTCATGGGTCAGGGAGGAGAACATCAGAATGGGGGTTGGGCACTTGGCCATGATCTCCCGCACCGCACTGATGCCATCCATCACGGGCATCTCGATGTCCATGGTGATCACATCAGGGCGCAGCGACATCGCCTTGTCCACCGCCTCACGTCCATTCTGGGCCGTATCAATCACCGTCAGCATGGGATCCTGATTGATGATCTCGCTCACCCGACGGCGAAAGAAGCTCGAATCGTCGACAACTAATACCTTGACTGCCATTGTTGTTTTTCTAACTCCTTGGGCCTGAGCTATTAATGTCTACGCGCATATGCTTTGAGCAGACTCGGCACATCCAAAATAAGGGCAATTCCGCCATCACTGGTAATGGTCGCCCCGGCCATGCCTGGGGTGCCTTGCAGCAGATTATCGAGTGGCTTGATCACCACCTCTTCCTGACCAATCAGGCTATCTACCACAAACCCGATTTGCTGAGTGCCAATCTGCACGATCACCACATGTCCGGTATCCTGACGTGAACGCTTGTTGGCGCCACGAATCAACCATTTGTGCAGATAGAAGAGCGGTATCGCCTTCTCGCGCACAATGATGGTGAGCTGGCCATCAACCATGTTGGCTTTTTTCAGGTCCAGATGGAAAATCTCATTCACACAACCAAGGGGAAGTGCGAAGGTCTGCTCACCCACTTCCACCATCAGAGTCGGCAGAATGGCTAGCGTCAACGGAACCTTGATTTCGAGACGGGTACCTTTCCCCCAAGTGGAATCGATGTGCACCGACCCATTGAGACTGACAATGCTGGTTTTAACCACATCCATTCCGACACCACGGCCAGAGATATCGGAGATCTCGGCCTTGGTTGAAAAGCCCGGGGCAAAGATCAGGTTATAGGCATCGTTGTCGCTCATGCGAGCGGCAGTATCTGCATCCAGAACACCGCGACTGATTGCGATGGACTTGAGTTTCTCAGGATCCATCCCTGCTCCATCATCCTCGATGCAAAGCAGAATATGGTCACCTTGCTGGGAGGCGCTAAGGGTGATCGTCCCTTGCCGCGGTTTGCCCGCTTTCTCCCGCACATCCGGCATTTCGACCCCGTGATCGCATGAGTTGCGAACAAGGTGAACCAGAGGATCGGCGAGCGCCTCCACCAGGTTTTTATCCAGATCTGTCTCTTCGCCCACCATCACCAGCTCAATCTCTTTCTTGAGGGTTCTGGCCAGATCACGTACCACGCGCGGGAAACGACCAAATACCTTCTTGATTGGCTGCATGCGGGTTTTCATCACCGCACCTTGCAGGTCAGCCGTTACCACATCCAGATTGGCAACCGCCTTTGACATCTCTTCATCATTGCTGGCAATACCCAGGCTCACCAGCCGGTTACGGACCAGTACCAACTCACCTACCATGTTCATGATGACATCGAGAGTCTTGGTATCCACCCGCACCGTCGTATCGCTTTGCACGGCACTATTTTCTGCTGGTGCAGGCGCAGCCTTGGCGGTAGGCGCTGGCGCCTTGGCTGCTTCGGCAGGTTTTGCGGGGGCTGCCGGTGCTGGTTTGGCAACAGGAGTGGCCGGTTTGGGCGGAGTCACCGCGGCAGGTGCGGCAGGTGCGGCAGGTGCGGCAGGTGCGGCAGGTGCGGCAGGTGCGGCAGGTGCGGCAGGTGCGGCAGGTGCCATAGTACTCTGAGGCCCTTGACCACGACCATGCAATTCATCAAGCAGGCGTTCAAACTCATCATCATCGATAAGCTCGTCCACCTCTTTTTGCACCGACTTCAGAGGATTAACCTCTGGCGCCCCCATGTGCTGTCCCTGGCCATGGAGCTGGTCCAGCAAGGCCTCAAACTCATCATCGGTGATATCGCCAGAGCCACCCGCTATCGGGACTGCTGCAGCCGTCTTGGTCGGTGCCCCCCCCACGCCGTGGAGCTCGTCCAGCAGACGTTCAAATTCGTCTGCAGAAATTTCATCGATCGAGCCGCCGCCATTGACAGGAGCAGGCTCGCTGCTGATGGCTGCGGGTTCAACAACTTCTGGAGCAACTTCTTCAACAACTACCGGTGCTGCAGGTTCAGATTCTACAACCGCAGCCGCACTCGTAGCAGTGCGCAGTTGCTCTTCCCCTTCCGGCTTGCACAACTCATGGAGGTCATGAAGCAAATCATCTGACGCAGGGCTGGGTGCTTCGCGATTTTGAACCTGGGCGAACATGACATTGATGGCGTCCAGCGCTTGCAGGATCACATCCATCAACTCCGCAGTAACGGTTCGCTTGCCATTACGCAAGATATCGAACACGTTTTCCGCACCGTGGCATACATCCACCAGTTCACCGAGCGACAGAAAACCTGCCCCCCCTTTCACGGTATGGAAACCGCGAAAGATGGCATTCAACAGGTTCTTGTCATCGGGCCGCTTTTCCAAGTCGACCAGTTGTTCAGACAACTGTTCCAATATTTCGGATGCTTCGACCAGAAAGTCTTGCAGTATGTCTTCATCAACTTCGAAGGCCATGCGTCACTCCATTAGAATCCCAAGCTAGACAGCAGATCGTCCACATCATCCTGACCATTGACCACATCGGCACGAGCCTCGGGGTTCATGATAGGGCCCTCTGCTTCAATCCCGTTGACAGGAATACTACGAGTTGAATGCTCAGCAGAAGCCTCACCAAACATGGTCAGCATTTCTATTAATTTTGTTTCAACTTCCTGAACAAGCTTGATGACCTTGCGGATCATCTGACCTGTCAAATCCTGAAAATCTTGTGCCATCAGGATTTCTGTCAGCAGTTGCCGTAATTTATCGGCATCAGACTCTGAAGCCTTAATAAAATCATCAAGTTGGTGACATAAGGATTTGAACTGCCCCACGCTCATGTCACGAGACATCAGGGCATTCCAGTTCGGCATCACCAGCTGGATATTGTCATTCAGGCGATCCGCTATCGGCAAACTGGCTTCCACCGCATCCATTGTGCGATTGGCCGCTTTGTCGGTCATATCGATAACGTAGCTCAAGCGTTCCCGAGCATCGGGAATATCATGAGTAGCCAAATCGGGAATACGGGGATCAAGGCGAAATTCTTGAAGTGAATCATGCAGTTGTCGGGTCAGCTGACCTACTTTTTCAAACAGATCGGCTGCGTTGGGGGCACATACTTCGGCAAGCAGTTCATCGGCCAGCTCAAATTCGCCTTGCTCCAGATGAGCAACAAGCATCCTTGCCTGGTCGAGCGAAATCATTGCTCTCGTTTTGGCCATCATCCCTGCAGCTCCTTAGCCAATTCGTTCGAAAATTTTGTCGAGTTTTTCTTTGAGCGTTGCTGCGGTGAAGGGCTTGACGATGTAACCGTTGACGCCAGCTTGGGCGGCTTCAATGATCTGCTCACGTTTGGCTTCAGCAGTTACCATCAGTACCGGCAGATGCTTGAGCTTCTCATCGACACGGATGGCTTTAAGCAGGTCAATACCTTGCATGCCAGGCATGTTCCAGTCGGTAACTACAAACTGAAAATCACCATTTTTCAGCATCGGCAGCGCTGTATTGCCGTCATCCGCCTCATGGGTATTGTTGAATCCCAAGTCGCGCAGCAAGTTCTTGATAATCCGGCGCATCGTTGAAAAATCGTCAACAATGAGGATTTTCATGTTCTTGTCCAAAATTCCCTCCTAAATAGCCACCAGAGTGGCTCACTTACATGATGCTAAAAACGGGTTGTGTCGTGCGGATTATGCCTTAGAGTTTCATCTCAGTGTAGCCAGTACAAACACTTATAGATGCCAATCTCTCAAACGAGCACGCAATCTGTGCATTGCCTGACTGTGGATCTGGCTCACACGCGACTCGCTGACATTCAAAACCTCGCCAATTTCACGCAAATTCAGCTCTTCATCGTAGTAAAGAGAGAGAACCAAAGCTTCTCTCTCTGGTAGACGACCAATTTGCTCGGATAATTGAATCTGAAATCGCTCGGCAGCCAATTCATCGAATCCCGAGCCTGAAGGGGCATCATCGGGGTTGCCGATCACATCCTCGCTGACGCCCAAATCTTCGATGCCGATAATTTTGCCGCAGGAGACATCTTGCAGCATCGCATGGTAATCAGCGATGGATACCCCCATCTCGGCAGCAACCTCGGTATCTCGCGCGTCACGCCCGTGAGTCTGCTCGACACTCTCGATCGCCTCTGCAATAGCGCGACTATTGCGATGCACTGAACGGGGCACCCAGTCACCACGCCGGATCTCATCCAGCATGGCGCCACGGATGCGGATCCCGGCATACGTCTCGAAGCTGGCTCCCTTGCTACCGTCAAAGTTGCGAGAGGCTTCAAGCAGCCCAATCATACCTGCCTGGATCAGGTCATCCAGCAAGACACTGCTGGGCAGGCGAGCCAACAAATGCTGGGCAATTCGCTTGACCAGGGGAGCATGACGCTCCACCAGCACGTAGGAATCCTGATGACGCAAGTACGCTTGGGCTTTATTCACGGGAACCTTCCTGTGTTGTGGCCGGTTTCTGCAACAAATTTTCCAGGAAAAACTCCAGATGGCCGCCCGGCTGGTTGGGAACCGGCCAGCTCGCCGCCTTGTTGGCAAGGGCTCGGAACGCCAGTGCGGCCGGCGACTTGGGAAACGCCTCGACAATCAGCTTCTGCTTGCGCACGGCGGCACGCAGGTTGGTGTCATAAGGTACACAGGCGACCAGCTCCAGCGAAGTGTCGAGGAAACGATCCGTGACCCGGGTCAGTTTGGCAAAGAGCTCCTGCCCTTCGCGCAGACTGCGCACCATATTGGCCACCACCTTGAAACGAAACACGCCGTGATCCTTGGAGAGGATCTTGATGAGGGCGTAGGCATCGGTGATGGAGGTCGGCTCATCACAGACCACCACCATGATGTCCTGAGCGGCACGGGTGAAGCTCAGCACCATGTCGGAGATCCCCGCAGCCGTATCCACCAGCAGGATGTCGACCTGGGTCTTCATTTCGCTGAAGGCACGGATAAGTTCGGCATGCTGCACCGGAGAAAGCTCGACCATGGACTGGGTGCCTGAGGTCGCAGGCACGATCATCATGCCGTAGGGGCCTTCGACGATGATATCGTCGATGGTGCACTCACCCGCCAGCACGTGAGAGAGGTTGCGATGAACCCGCAGCCCCAGCATGACGTCGACGTTGGCCAGACCCAGGTCGGCATCCAGCACCATCACCCGCTTGCCTTGGGCGGCCATGGCTCCGGCCACGTTCAGGGTCACGTTGGTCTTGCCCACGCCACCTTTACCACCGGAAACGGCGATTACTTTTACTCGATTGTTTTGACGCATTTTGCGCAGACCACTCGCCTGATCCATATACATGTTACTCATAAAACTCCGAATCTTCGGCCTCGCCAAAGCCTGCGCCCCAGAAATAGGGCTCCTCTGTTTCTCGCTCCAGCGAGCCCATGGCAGCCCCGACGAGCTGCGCCGCATTGGCAACCTGAATATCTTCCGGAACCCTTTGTCCGTCAGTGATATAGCTGATGGGCAATGAATTCTGGATACACACGTTAATCACTTCGCCAAGATTCAGACTTTCATCCAATTTGGTAAGTATGCAGCCGCTTAATGGAATACGCCGGAAATGGTCAACCGCTTCCTGCATCACCCGACGCTGGGAAGTTGCCGACATCACCAGATAACTGCGGATCCGTACCTTGGCATTCTTGACCAGGGTATCGAGCTGCTCGGTCAACCGGATATCCCGTTGGCCCACCCCGGCCGTATCGATAAGTACCAGCCGACGATGGCGGAACTGATAAAGGGCATTGGCCAGCTCTTCGGCATCACGCACCTGCCGTACCGGACACCCCATGATGCGACCATAGGTCTGCAGCTGTTCATGGGCACCAATCCGGTAGTTGTCGGTGGTGATCAGCGCCACCTGCTCGGCGCCATACTTCATGGCGAAACGGGCCGCCAGCTTGGCGATGGTGGTGGTTTTGCCCACCCCGGTCGGACCAAGCAGCGCCACCGCGCCGCCCTGACGCATGATCTCGTCCTCACTGATCTTGAGCTGGGCCGTCAGCACTTCGGCCAACTGGGCCATCGCCTGATGGATGGACATATCTTCGGGGATCAGTCCCGCCAATTGATCGGCAAAGGCATCATCAAAGCCCAGTTTCTTGAGCTCCTTGATCAACAGGGCCCGCATCGGTTCGCGGCGCTCCACCTCTTGCCACATCAGCCCGGAGATCTGGTGCTCCAGCAATTTACGGATGCTGGCCATCTCCTTGCGCATCCCTTCCATCTCCTGATCCCGCTGGGCAGGTTGAGGGGGGCGCTGGCCGGACGCAACCCGGGCCTTGGGCTTGGCAGGTTCCGGAGCGGCGCCCCACTGCCCCTGCTCGGCCAATGTTCTGGGCGCTGCATTGGCAGCGGCCAGACCGGCCGATTGGGTATTACCCAGTGGCGCCCCATTGCCCGGCTTGAGCTTCTGCTGGCGCGCCAGCAAGGCGGCCAGGGTATCGGCATAATGTTCGTTCTGCTCCTTCGCCGGCGTCGGCTCGGGGCGGATCATCTGCCGAGCAGCAGACGAAATATTGACGCTCTCATCGTTCAGCTGACGGCGAACCGGCGCATCTTTGGGCCCCGGAACCTGGGATTGATAATCGACTGCGGCGACTATCTCTACCCCTCCGGTGACCTTCTTGTTGGACATGATGACGGCGTCAGGCCCGAGAGTCTCCTTGACCTCGGCCAGAGCCGTTCGCATATCCTTGGCAAAAAAACGCTTAATCTTCACCCGTCGTCTCCGCTAACTAGTTCTGCCCTACCGCACTGACGATGCGGATCTGCTTGTCGTCGGGCACTTCCTGATAAGACAGAACGCGCAATCCAGGAATGGCATTCTTGACAAATTTCGCCAGGGTATTGCGCAAGATCCCCGATGTCAGAAGCACGGCCGGTTGGCCTTCCAATTCTTGTCGTTGAGTGGCTTCCACCAGCGAACGCTGCATCCGCTCAGCCAGACCCGGTTCAATACCGGCACCATCACCGCCACCAGCCTGCAGGGATTGATGCAATATACGTTCCAATTCCGGCGCCAAGGTAATCACCGGCAGCTCGGGATCGGGGCCTGCAATCTCTTGCACAATCAGGCGACGCAGGGCAATCCGGCAAGCAGCTGTGAGCACTTCCGGATCCGGACTGCGCGGCGCATATTCAACCAGGGTCTGCAGGATAGTGCGCATATCGCGGATTGGCACGCCTTCATTGAGCAAATTCTGCAATACCTTCACAAGGTTACCCATGCTGATCACTTCCGGCACCAGCCCTTCGACCAGCTTGCTCTGATGTTTGCCAATCATGTCGAGCAGCTGTTGTACCTCGTCATGACCCAGCAACAGAGCCGCATGGTTGGTCAGGATCTGGCTCAGATGGGTAGCCACCACGGTCGCGGTATCTACCACCGTATACCCCAGCGTCTGTGCCTGAGAGACCATCTCCTTGGCAACCCAGACCGCTTCCAGCCCGAAGGCGGGATCCCGCGTCGCTATCCCCTGGATCTGGCCGAACACCTGCCCCGGATTGATGGCCATCTCCTTATCATGGTAGACATTGGCCTCGCCGGTACTGACCCCCATCAAGGTGATGCGGTATTGATTTGGCGCCAGATCCAGGTTGTCGCGAATGTGGACGGCTGGGACCAGAAAGCCCAGCTCTTGCGAGAGTTTCTTGCGCACCCCTTTGATCCGGTTGAGCAGTTCGCCACCCTGATTGCGATCCACAAGCGGGATCAGCTGATAACCCACTTCCAGCCCGATGATGTCCACCGGCATCACATCGTCCCAGCTCAGCTCTTTCTGCTCATGGGGTTGTTCGGCAGTGGCAGGCAGCAGCTCGCCCTTGGCCGCTTTGGCGGCAGCCAGTTTCTCGCGGCGCAGCAACCACCAGGCGCCAGCGGCGGCAAGAGCCCCCAGACTCAGGAAGGCGAAATGCGGCATCCCCGGCACCAGCCCCATCATCAGCAGAATCCCGGCCGAGATGATCAGCGCCTTGGGATTGTCAAACAGCTGGCCCAGTACTGCGGTACCCATGTCCTGATCAGTATTCTGACGGGTCACTATGATGGCGGCAGCGATGGAGAGCAGCAGGGAGGGGATCTGCGCCACCAGACCGTCACCGATGGCCAACAGGGTATAGATCTCGGCAGATTCGCTGAAGGTCAGCTGGTGCTGCATCATCCCGATGATGAAGCCGCCGATGATGTTGATAAAGAGGATCATGATGCCCGCAATGGCATCCCCTTTGACAAACTTGGAGGCACCATCCATGGAGCCGTAGAAGTCAGCTTCCTGGGTTACATCCTGACGACGCTTCTTCGCCTCTTCCTGATTGATGAGACCGGCGTTCAAATCGGCATCGATGGCCATCTGTTTGCCCGGCATCGCATCAAGGGTAAAACGGGCACTTACTTCCGCGATCCGCCCGGCACCCTTGGTGATCACCACAAAGTTGATGATCATCAGGATGGTAAAAACGATGATGCCGACCGCATAGTTGCCGCCGATCACCACGTTACCGAACGCCTCGATCACATGGCCAGCCGCCGCACTGCCATTATGACCTTCCAGTAACACCACCCGGGTCGAGGCGACGTTCAACGCCAACCGCAGCAAGGTAGCGAGTAGCAGTACGGTCGGGAAGGCAGCAAATTCGAGGGGGCGGCGGGTATAGACGGATACCAGCAGCACCACGATGGAGAGGGCAATGTTAAAGGAGAAGAGCACGTCCAGCATCAGCGGCGGGATGGGTAACACCACCATGCCGAGCGCGGCCAATACCAGCAGAGGGGTACCAAGGCCTTTGCCCAATACTCCCCGGTACTCTTTGAACTGGCCCAATACTGCCTTGAATTCCATCGCGCTTCTCAATTTCAACCTGCTGGTGCCAGATTAAAGCAAACATCAAGCCAACAATGCAAGACATTGAAATGCAATGGATTTATTTTGACTACGTCAGAACTTTGTCATTTTCGATATTCGGTCGGAATAGGCAGATCTTTAGCCAGCGGCTGGGGACGGCGCCCCTGACCACGGCGGAATTTCTTGAGCTGGAAGACATAGGCGAGCACCTGGGCAACCGCCGCAAACAGCCCTTCCGGGATCTCGTGGCCCAGCTCGGTTGAGTGGTAAATAGCCCGGGTCAAGGCTGGTGACGGCATGATGGGGATCTCGTACTCTCTGGCGATCTCCCTGATCTTCATTGCAATTTCATCTGTGCCCTTGGCCACGACCTTGGGCGCGGCACCGGGTTTGCCCGCATCATACTTGAGCGCTACCGAGTAGTGGGTCGGGTTGGTGATCACCACATCGGCCTTGGGTACATCCCCCATCATCCGGCGCATCGCCATCTGCATCTGCAACTGACGGATCTTGCCCTTTACCTCGGGCTTGCCTTCGCTGTCCTTGAACTCGTCCTTGACCTCCTGCTTGGTCATCTTGAGCTGACGCATGTGGTTCCACTGCTGGAACGGCACGTCGATGGCAACGATGGGAAGCAGGGCGCAGCAGAGGATGATCAACATCCAGAGAAACAACTCCAGCGCATCAATAATGCCGCCGGGGAAACCCTCCATTGAGAGGTTGAGCAGGTGATTGAACTGGCTGGATAACATCCACCAGGCAAACAGGGTGATGAACACCACCTTGGCGATGGATTTGACCAGCTCGATCAGCGACTGCACCCCGAACATGCGCTTGAGGCCGCTGAGTGGACTCAGCTTGCTCATCTTGGGCATCATGGCTTCGGTGGAGAAGTTCATCCCCCCCATCAGGGTGTTGCCGATAAAAGCGGCAATCGCCACCAGCGCGAACAACAGCCCCAGCGGAAGCACCAGTTCCCCCAGCAGCGCCGGCACCATAGCGATCATGGCATTGGGATCGAACGCCTGCTCCCGGTCCAGGGTAAAGCCCATGGTGACAACCTTGACCATGGCGGTCGCCAGAGAGCCCTTGAGCATCAACAGGCCAAAGACCGCCGAGAGCAGAACGCTGGCGGTCCCCAGCTCTTTTGAACGTGCAATCTGCCCTTTTTCACGGGCCTGTTGCAGTCGTTTGCCCGTGGGTTGTTCGGTACGTTCCTGGTCGGTATCAGCCATGAGCGCCCCCGAAGCACTGGGTGTTGATCAGCTCGCAGCTAACCTCCTGCACCCGCTCCCACATGATGTCAAAGTGACCGAGGAACCCGCCGATAGTGAGCCAGAGGATCAGCAGACCCGACATCATACTGACCGCAAAACCGATACTGAAAATGTTGAGCTGCGGCGCCGCCCGGGTCATGACGCCAAAAGCGAAGTTGATCAGCAGCAGGGCGACGATGGCAGAAAGGGCCATCACCAGTGAGGCCTGATACATCACTCCGAGAAAACCGATCAGGGTACGGATGGCCGGTAAAGTGAGTCCAGCGTCCGACACCGGCAAGGTTTCAAAGCTGAGGATCACCAGCCGCAGCATCACCAGATGACCATCCAGCGCCAGAAACACCAGGGTCGCCAGCATCAGATAAAACTGCCCCACCACGGGGGCCGACTGGCCATTCATCGGATCCAC
This sequence comes from Aeromonas sp. R4-2, assembly GCF_040908295.1. Taxonomy (NCBI): domain Bacteria; kingdom Pseudomonadati; phylum Pseudomonadota; class Gammaproteobacteria; order Aeromonadales; family Aeromonadaceae; genus Aeromonas; species Aeromonas sp. R4-2. Next base: position 388,566 of record NZ_JBFODL010000007.1, read on the forward strand.
CAAGGTGGCAAAGCCGAGGCTGGTTTGCATGGCGATGACCTGACCGGCCATCACGAAGCTCTCCATCAGAAACTGGGTCATCAGACCAAGGGCAATACCGATCAGCAACTGCTGGCCCAATACCAGAAAACTGCCGGCCGAGAAGAGTTCAATTGAAGGCATTTTCGGGAGCAGCGGGGCAATCAGAAAGGTGATGGCAAGAGCCAGCCCCATCCGTACCCGCGCAGGAGCGAGGCGGCTGCCGAACACCGCCATCACCATCAGCAGGCTGCTCACCCGCGCCAGCGGCCAGAGGATGGAAGACAACCACTCCATGATCAGAGCGGTTGTGTAGGTCATCCCACCACCTCGGGGATTTGATTGACCATCAGTATGAAGAAGTCCATCAGACTCTGCAGACCCCAGTGAGCGCCCGCCCCCAGCGCAAACAGAGTCACGATAAGACGGGGCAGAAAGCTCAGGGTCTGTTCGTTGATGGAGGTGGCGGCCTGAAAGATGGCTACTACCAGTCCGATTGCGAGGCTGGGCAGGATCACGGCGCTGACCATGATATTGACCAGCCAGAGCGCCTCGCGAAAGACGTCAACAAAGGTTTCAGGACTCATGTTCGGGCTCCTTGCGCTCGACCGGCTAACCGGCACCCAGTCCGAAACTGTTGGCCAGTGACCCCAGAATGAGGTTCCAGCCATCCACCATCACAAACAGCATCAGCTTGAAGGGCAGCGAGACGATCATCGGCGAGAGCATCATCATCCCCATCGCCATCAGAATACTGGCGACCACCAGATCGATGACCAGGAACGGTAAGAACAACATAAAACCAATCTGGAAGGCGGTTTTCAGCTCACTGGTGACAAACGCCGGGATCAGCACCCGTAGCGGCACATCGGCAGGTTTCTCCACCTGCACGTTGGCGATCTCCATAAAGGTGTTTAAATCCTTGATCCGGGTCTGGGCCAACATGAACTGATGGATGGGCAACTCGGCCCGCTCCAGCGCCTCCTTTGCCTGAATGGTCTCGGCCAGATAGGGCTGCAAAGCCTCATCATTGATGCGATCCAGCACCGGCGACATGATGAAGAACGACATGAACAGGGCAATGCCGATCAACACCTGGTTGGAAGGGCTCTGTTGCAGACCGATCGCCTGGCGCAAGATACCCAACACCACAATGATGCGGGTAAACGAGGTCATCATGATCACCATGGCCGGCAAGAAGGAGAGCGCGGTCATCAGCGCCAGCACTTGCAGGGTCAGGCTGTACTCCTGAGAGCCATCCCCCATGGTCTTGACGGTCACCGCCGACATGGCGTCCTGTGCCAGCGCAGGCCAGGAGCAAAACAGCGGTACCAGCAGGCTGGCCAGCAGCCCCGTTTTCAGCCATAAGCCGTTAGCTTTTTTCATGCTTGCCCATCAATTTGCCAAGCTGCTGGGAAAACGCCTGAGGTTGGTTTTCATCCAGCGGCTCCTCCAGCCGGTAGAGAAAGTTGACCTGCTGCGGTGTTACGCCGACCAGCAGTTGCTGTTCGCCCACCTTGACCACCAGCAGCTTCTCTTTGTAACCCACCGGCAACGAGGCGATGACCCGCATCTGGCCGCCACCCATGGCGGTCGCCAGCTTGCTCTTCTTGAGCAGAAAGCCCAGCACCAGAATGAGACCGATCACCATCAGACTGGAGAGCAACCAGGAGCTCAGACTAGGCACGTTGGCAGATGCCGCTGTCTCGGCAAAGGCCGGAACAGGCAGCAATAACAACAGGAGGCGCATCATTTGAGCTTCTTGATCCGTTCAATCTGGCTGATGACGTCAGTCAGGCGGATACCGAACTTGTCGTTCACCACCACCACCTCGCCGTGAGCGATCAGGGTACCGTTGACCAATACATCCAGCGGCTCGCCTGCAACACGATCCAGCTCCACCACCGAGCCCTGGTTCAGCTGCAACAGGTTGCGGATGCTGATCTGGCTACGGCCCACCTCCATGGCGATAGTGACCGGAATATCGAGAATAGTGTCGAGCTTGCGACGCTCCTCGGCACTGATGGGGGCATCATCTTTCAACTCTTCCAGCGGGGCTGGCTTGGCTTCCGCCGTCACCTGCTCCTCCAGAGCCGCAGCCCAGGCATCAGCCATCAGATCCTCTTCCTCAGTTCCGCTCATCTTGTTTCCTTATGCTACTTCGTGACCGTTTACCGTAATAAACCGTCAATTATCGCTGTTGATCTTCGATACTGCGCTCGAGCTCTTCCAGCTCGGCCTCGCCATCAATTCGTACCCCGCCCCGGGTCACCAGATGCATCTCCGTCTTGACCCCTTCCGGACGTTTGAGCTTGTCGGTGATCTTGAGCGCCACATTATCCTTGGTGCGGCCCATCTTGGCGTGGAAAGTGGGCAAGTCCTCGACAAAAACCAGCAGATTTTCCGGCATATCGACCGGAATGATATCGCCAGGTCGCAGCTCCATCAGTTCACGCAGGGTGAGTTCGGTCTCCAGCAGCTTGGCCCGCAGCTCCACCTTGACGTCCATGATCTCGTCACGCAGCGCCTTGCTCCAACGTACGTCGGTATCCCCCTTGTCACTCTGCACACCGGCATCCAGCAGCTCGCGGATCGGTTCCAGCATGGAATAAGGCATCGCCACGTGGAAGTCGCCGCCGCCACCATCGAGCTCGATGTGGAACGAGCTGACCACGATCACCTCGGTCGGGCTGACGATGTTGGCCATTGCCGGGTTCACTTCGGAGTCGAGATACTCGAACCCCACGTCCATCACCGGCGCCCAGGCATCCTTGTAATCCTCAAACACCAGTTTGAGCAGCATCTGGATAATGCGCCGCTCGGTCGGGGTAAATTCGCGCCCTTCAATCTTGGCGTGATAACGGCCATCGCCACCGAAAAAGTTCTCCACCAGAATGAAGACCAGTCGAGCCTCCATGGTGATGAGCGCCGTCCCCTTGAGCGGGCGGAAGCGCACCATGTTGAGACTGGTCGGCACAAACAGGGTATGAACATACTCGCCAAACTTGAGCATCTGCACGCCGTTGATGGAGACCTCGGCGGTACGACGCATCATGTTGAACAGGCTGATCCGCATATGGCGGGCGAAACGTTCATTCACCAGCTCCAGCGTCGGCATGCGACCACGGACGATGCGGTCTTGGGAGGAGAAGTCAAACTGAGCTACGCCGGGGTCTCCAGCGCCGCCTATCTCTTCCTCTTCGACATCATCGACACCGTGCAAGAGGGCATCAATTTCGTCCTGACTTAACAGATCGCTCACGCTTCACCTACTGCATTACAAAGCCGGTAAACAGCACTTGTTCGATAACGGGGGAAGAGACCAGGTCCTTGAGCACCCGACGGCACTCTTCCAGTGAATCCTTGCGCAGCTTCTCCTTGCCTTCAAAGGTCATCAGCTGTTCGGCACTGGCTGCGCTGAATACCCGCAGCAAGGTGCCTTCAATCAGGGGGATATTCTGTTTGGCCAGCGTCTCGTCGGCGGTACCGCGCACCATCAGCTGAATCTTGATCTGCACCAGTCGATCTCGCTGGGCACCTGCGACGTTGAAGACAAAGGGGCGCGGCATACCGACATAGAGGGAAGGTTTAGGCGCTTCCTCTTTGGGTGTGGCCTCGGCACCTTCCGCAGCTTCAGCGGGCGGTTTATCGGAGCCGGAGAGCATCAGGAAGGCGCCAGCACCACCACCGCCCAGCAAAATTACCGCCAGGGCAATGATAATGATCAGCTTCTTTTTCTTGCCCGCAGCCGGGTCTTTTAGAGTCAACTCGTTATCGTCAGCCATCCCTTGTCCACCCTAGTCTCAAACTTGTTCGATATCATAAACTTACTCGGGATTGCATCAAGCATAGAAATCAATTCCGGAACCGTTTGTCGATTCCACCAGCAAACTGGGGTTGGATGTGGTGAGTTCCCCTTCAACCAGCCCGTTACCGGACCGCGGCTGACCACTACTCTGCCCCTGCTGCCCCTGCCCGTTAAAGGTGGGCTGGCCCTGTTGCTGCTGTTGTTGCGACTGCTGCTGCACCTGCGTCTGACCAAGCTGGATCCCCTGCCCTGCCAGCATGTCACGCAGCCGGGGCATCGCCTGCTCCAGCATCTCGCGGGTCTGGCCATGTTGTACCACAAAATGGACGTTGGCTTGGCTGTCGGCGCCCATCTGGATCTGGATTTTCATCTTGCCAAGGCCGAGGGGGTCGAGCTGAATTTCCGCCTGTTGCAGTTTCTCGGCCAGCATCACATTGACCTTCTGGTGCAATTCGGCAGGCGCTTCCTGACTGGCCAGTTTCAAATGGGGTAAATTCTGCGGCTCACGGCGCAGCGTCGTCTCAGCGGCGGGCGCCCGGCTATCGGCTACCTGTGGCTGAGTCTGGCTGTTCTGGCCATGCTGAACGGTCTGGCTCGGGCTGCTCTCACTGCTAGATGTCGTCGCAACCAAGCTCTTCTCCGCCTCACCGGCCTTCGGTTTTACCTCAAGCGAAACCGCTTTACGCACCTCGTCAGTGCCGGTCACTTCCATCTGCTTGATGCCGGCTGAAATAGTCGACAGCGGTGCTTGCGGCCCCTGAGATTCAGCCTGTGCCAACACCTGCTGCGGCGCCACCATCACGGGGGCGGCAGCGCTATCGCTCTGAACCGTCGCATTTGCCGTCACTCTGCTCTGGGCTGCGGCACTTTCTGCGGCACTCTGCGCCGTCGTCACGGGCGCGGAACCTTGATTGGCGGCGGTGGCTGGCTGCTGGCTACCCTCGGCGGCACTCTTTTCTGCCCCCTTGCCAGCTACCCCACTTCCATCCGCAGCTGCTGAAGTGGTTGCAGCACCCGCCTCAGGCTGCTTGAGCCCCTCATTGAAGGCCTTGAGCGCGGCCCCCTGAGTCGCGGCTTGCGTCGCCTGCCCCTTGTTAGTCAAAGCATTGCTGGCGGCGAGATCGGATTTGCTGTCGCCAGCCTCTTTTGCAGCGAGTGACTCAGCGGATTTGGCAGTGCTTGCCGACTCATCGACCGGCAGCACCTTGGCCAGCTGGGCCATTCGCTCGGCCCCCGTGAGGGGCTTGGTGTGCTGGCCATCTGCCCCGAGGGTCTCGCCCTTGGCAGAGGCTTTCTTCCCGGCCTGCCCATCCGCAGTAGTGGCGGCATCTTCACCTTCAGATGAGAGAACGGCAGCAGAGGCATCGCCCTTAGCCACCACTCGCGCCGCTGAGGACGATACCGTGGTATCAAGAGTCGAATTGGCGGTCGTCGCCAGCGGCGACTGCGCCCCGGTCTGACCGGCAAGCTGTTGGACAATTCTGGCAGCGGCAGGAGTCTGCTCGCTTTCATCAAGCGCAGTCCCCTCCAGCTCACCCTCTTGCGGCAACGGATTGCCGTCTACCGCAGTGGCGCTCTGTTGGGCCGCCACCGCCAGCTGGGGAGTCACTAGCGAGGTATCGAGCTTGAGGGAGTCTTGCAGGCGCAGCAGAAAGTCGGTGGCAGGGACCTCCTCCACCTTGTTGTCGGCGTCAGGATCCTGCTCCTTGCTGGTCTCCTCTTTGGGAGAGGCGCTCTCGGTCGCCAAAGATTTGGCTGATCGGACATGGTTACCGCCCTGAGTGGCCTCGGCGGCGCCCTGTTCGCTGTTCCGGGCCTTGGCAATCAGGGTGGCGAAATCCCCCTTGCTGTCGCTGCCGGTTCCCCCATCGATACTTTTGCTCTCGACGGAACCGCTCAGAGGCGCTTTGTCCAACCCGTTGGCCGGAGCCGAAGGCGTTTGTGTCAACAGTGTCTGCATCATGATGGGATCCCTGAATTCTGGTGGCCCCCAAAGAGATGGCCGCCGACAATGTCCATATCAAAGCAAGTTACAGGCCAGATTGATGAAAGCGTCGCAACATGGCGTACTCATCCAGCATCTTCTGCTCCTGACGCTGGGCTTTCTGCTGCTCGCGGCTCGCTTGCTTCTCCAGCAACAGCTCCACCGCCTTGCGCCGCTGCTGGGCAGCCAGCCACTCTTCACGGCGCTGTTCCAGCGCCTGACGCACCTGCAACACCCCTTCGTACTGCTGGGTCGCTGCCTGTTCGAGCTTGTTGATAAAGGCGTGATACTGGGTATTTTGCTGGGGCGAAATACCCTGCAGGCCGCGATCGGTCCACTGCTGGTGATAGATCTGGCGGTACTGGTTGAGAGCATTTTGCTGATCCATGAACAGCTTGAGATCCTGCTGCGCCTTCACCAGTGCCAGCGCACACTGCTGCTCCGCTTCCACCAGCCGATCGGCCAACAATACCAACCCTTTACTCATCGTCGACCTCTCTGTTACCGACCATCATCAGCGCATCAATGGCATCGCCACCATCTGCAAGGCTTGCAGGCCATCATCGTAGTGAATGACCTCGCGCATCCCCTGCTGCAAGAACTGATCCAGATAGGGTTTTTGAATGATGGCGCGGTCAATGCGCGGATCGGAACCCTGACTGTAGGCGCCGATGGTGATGAGATCCCGGTTCTGCTGATAGAGGGAGTAGAACTGCTTGAGGGTGCGCGCCAGATCCATATGTTCCGGCGAAGTGACCATGGGCATGACCCGGCTGATGGACTTCTCGATGTCGATGGCCGGATAGTGGCCCGCATCGGCCAGCTCGCGCGACAACACTATGTGGCCATCGAGGATCGCCCGCGCCGCATCGGCAATAGGATCTTGCAGGTCATCCCCCTCGGTCAGGACGGTGAAGAAGGCGGTGATGGAGCCCTGGCCGTCACTGCCGTTACCCGCCCGCTCCACCAGCGCCGGTAATTTGGCAAATACCGAGGGCGGATAACCCTTGGTCGCCGGCGGCTCGCCCACCGCCAGCGCGATCTCACGCTGGGCCTGAGCGTAACGGGTAAGAGAGTCCATCAAGAGCAGCACATTAAGCCCCTGATCGCGGAAATACTCGGCGATGGCCAGCGCCGTTTCACACCCCTTGAGCCGCATCAGCGGCGAGGCATCGGCGGGAGCAGCTACCACCACGGAGCGGGCACGGCCCTCCTCTCCCAGAATGTCTTCGATAAACTCTTTAACTTCCCGGCCCCGTTCACCGATGAGGCCGACCACCACCACATCCGCCACCGAGCCGCGGGTCATCATGCCCAGCAGCACCGATTTACCGACACCGGAACCGGCAAACAGCCCCATCCGCTGGCCCTGACCGACAGTCAGCACGGCGTTGATGGCGCGCACTCCCACGTCCATCGGCTGATGGATCGGGCGGCGAGAGAGCGGGTTGATGCGGTGCTGGGCAAACTGCACGGTCTGGGAGGAGAGAATGGGGCCGAGCCCATCGAGTGGCTGGCCGATGCCGTCGATGACCCGACCAAGCAGGTTCATACCAACCGGAATGCCGTGCTCTTCGGTGATGGGCACCACCCGGGCACCGGGGATCACCCCCTTGAGCTGCTCGCTCGGCATCAGATAGAGGCGATCGCCAGAAAAACCGACCACTTCAGCCTCCAGCGTCCCATCAAGGGTATCGATGCGGCAGAGGGCACCGATGGCTGCGCGACAGCCGATGGCTTCGAGGGTCAGCCCCACCACCCGGGTCAATTTGCCGGCGACCGGCGGTTTAGGGGCGCTGTCGCGTACCTTGTACCCTTGCAACCGGTTAAGTAGCGAGCCGCTCATCTGGCCTCCTGAGAGCTAAAAAGTGCAGCCGGACGGCAACGTCCGGCATCGGTTATGGACGTGAGTCCTGCGAAGCCGGTTTCTGCGACGCATTGTCCCGCAAGAAGTTGCGCAGTAGCTGATCGATGCGCCCGGAGAGGGTCAAATCGATGCTGGATAGCTCGGTAGCCAGTTGCAGATCGCCGGGGGAGAGGGTGGGATCGCTCTGCAATCGCCAGTGGCGCTTGGCGCACTCGTCGGCGCCAAATGCCTGTTCGATTCGCGCGATATCGTCGGGATGCAACATCAGAGTCACCCCCTGTTCGGCGGCAGGCAGCAAGGCCAGCCCCTCTTTAAGCGCCTCCAGCAGAATGCGGGGGGAGGTCTCGGCTTCGTGACGAATAAGCGCGCGGGCCAGTTGCATCACCAGCGAGACCAGTTGCTGCTCCACCGCCTGATCCAGCTCGTTAAGCGGATTGGCAAGGCGGGCGGCGAGTCCCTGCCAGTGGGCGATCTCCTGCTCCACCAGCTCGCGGCCCATGGCCAGCCCCTCCTCGCGCCCCTGTTCGAGACCGGCAGAGTGGCCCTGTTGCAATCCTTCCAGTTTGCCCTCTTCCATTCCCTTGGCATAACCAGACTCGCGTCCCTCGGCCATCCCCTCTTCCCAAGCGGCTTGGCGGATCGCTTCGAGCTCCTCGGCGGTGATGCTGGGGGTCGGCTCCTGTTCGGGCTCCGGCTCCATCACCTCCTCTTCCTGCTGATACCAGTCAGGGGCCAGGCCGAGGGCATTGGTAGGCGCCCCCGCCTCTACCTCGACCTCCATCTCGGGCCAGCCCCAGGTCTCAACCCGGGCATCATCACCCTCGGGGCGCACATAACCACGCAGTTTGTTGTTCATGCTTTGCGCGGCTCCTCACCACTGCCTGATGCGGGCTTGGCATCGCAATTCTGTTTATGGGCCATGGCTTAGAGGAACTCCTCGCCGCCACCGGCACCCAGCATGATTTCGCCAGCATCCGCCAGACGACGGGCGATGGAGAGGATCTCTTTCTGGGCCGCTTCCACTTCGGAGACCCGGATCGGCCCCATGGCCTCCAGATCGTCCGCCAGCATTTCGGCCGCACGTTTGGACATGTTCTTGAAGATCTTCTCGCGCATCTGATCGTCGGAGCCCTTGAGGGCGCGTTGCAGCAGATCCCCCGGTACTTCCCGCAGCATGGTTTGGATGCCGCGATCGTCCACATCGATGAGGTTTTCGAACACGAACATCAAATCCTGGATCTGCTGGCTCATCTCTTCGTCCGACTCGCGGATGGAGTCCATCAGCTGGCCTTCGATATTGGTATCCAGATAGTTCATGATGTTGGCGGCTGCCTTCAGGCCGCCCATCTTGGCTGCCTGGGCTCCGGCGGCACCGGCAAACTGTTTCTCCATGATGTCGTTCAACTCTTGCAGTGCCGCCGGTTGTACCTCTTCGAGGTTGGCGATACGCATCACCAGATCGAGGCGCACCTGCTCCGGGAACTGGCTCAGGATCTCGGCGGATTGCTCCGGCTCCAGATAGGAGAGCACGATGGTCTGGATCTGCGGGTGTTCATTCTGGATGATGCTGGCCACCTGACGTGCATCCATCCACTTGAGCGAATCGAGGCCGCGGGCGCCGGAACCGAGAATGATCTGATCCACCAGATTGCTCGCCTTGTCCTCGCCAAGGGCCGCCACCAACGCCTTGCGCACGAAGTCTTCGCTGCCGATACCGATGTTGGTGTACTTCTGGATATCGTCGATGAATTGACGGTGCACCGCCGCCACCCGATCGTGACTGAAGTCGGACATGGAGGCCATCGACATACCGAGCCGCTGCACCTGCTTGGGCTCGAGATGACGGAAGATCTGGGCAGCATCCTCTTCATTGAGGCTCAGCATCAGCACCGCAGCCATCTCCATCCCCGACATCTGGTCGAGGATCTGGCGCTGACTGTCGGTGATGTCATTGCCGGTAACTTGACTCTTCTTTTCTTCAGGCATCTTTGTTCGTTACCCATTCTTTAATGACCTGAGCGGCCAGATCCGGCTCGTTCGCCACCAGCGCACGTACCGCCTTGAGCAAGTCTTCGTCACGGTGCAGGTCCGGCAGTTTCAGCTGGCCATCGCGTACACCAAATACCTGATCGTTCTCGACTTGTGCTGACAGCAGACTCAACTCGTCGTCGCCACCCAGTACGGTGTGGTTGTCAAAATCCACTTCCCCTTCCGGTTTGGCATCCGGGTAGAGCAGTCGCTTGAGCATGGGGCGAACCACGGTGACGATCAAGACGATGATCACCAGTACCGAGGCGGCAATTCGCACCGCACGCCAGAACCAGGGCTGATCGTAGAGCGGCACTTCAGCCACGGTATCCAGCTCTGGGCGATTGAACGGAATCGCGACCACCTCAAGGGTATCACCACGGGTCACATCAAAGCCAAGGCCACCGCTCAGCAAACGACGCAATGTATCGAGTTCTGCCTGGGTGCGCGCCTCACGGGTCACAGCCCCGTCGGCACCGGGTACCGCTTTGTAATCCACTGCAACCGAAACAGTCATGCGGCGAATGCCTCCCATCTGGCGACGGGTATGGCTGACGGTGGTATCCAGCTCGAAGTTGCGGGTTGCCTCTTTGCGGGAACGGCCCGAAGCGGCAGCGCTGGCACCATCACCACCGGTCGCCTCCTCGGGAATATTGGAGGCGGCAGGGGGCTGGTTGGAAAGGGCGCCGGGCACACCACCATTGCTGCCGCTGGCGCTGTTCTCTTCCATGGTCATTTCGGAGCGCACAGCAGGCAGGTCCGGGTTGTAAGTCTTGCGGGTCTGCTCCTGCTGGGAGAAGTCGAGGGAGAGATCCACTTCCGCCGTATAGTTGTCGGCCCCCAGCACCGGGATCAGGATGGCGTCAATTTTTTGTTTGTACTCCAGCTCCTGCTTTTGCTGCATGGCAAACTCTTTGCGAGTCTGGGCCGAGATCGGGTCTTGCGAGCCGGAGTTGAGCAGGCGGCCATTCTGGTCGGTGACGGTGACGCGGGTCGGCTCAAGGCCATGCACGGCGGAAGCGACCATATCAACGATGGAGTCCACCTCCCCCTGCCCCAGCGCCGCCCCTTTCAGGTTGAGCACCACGGTGGCACTGGGTTTGCGTTCGTTGCGGGCAAACACGTTGTCTTTCGGGATAGCCAGCAGCACCTGGGCCTTGGCCACATTCTGGAACTGCTCGATGGCGCTCGCCAGCTGGCGCTCGCGGCTCAGCTTCAGACGTTCACTCTCCATCCGCTGGCTGACGCCGAAACTGGAATCTTTGAGCAGGATATCCTCACCACCGATGTTGCTATCGGTGGCATTGGCAAGACCGGCACGGGTCAGGGCCAACTGGATAGTGGGGTAACTTTCGGCGTTGACCAGCACGCTCTTGCCATCTACCTCGTAGGGGATCTTCTGCTGATCGAGGAAATCGAGAGTCTTCACCAGCTCCTGGGTGGTGTAGGTGCCGAGGGGACGCATATCCGGCTCCTTGCCCCACAGCAGGATAAACACCGCAATGGCCAGACAGATGGCAAGCCCCAGGATCAGGGTGATTTGCCGCAGCACATCGGTGTTGGACAGGAAGCCCAGCGCCGAACTCTTCTGCTCATTTTCATCGAGGGCGGCGGTGCCCTCATCGTTTATCAGCAGATCGCCGTTTTGGTCAGTAGCCACGATTTATGTCCTTATTGCTGACATGTTCATGATGTTCAGTCGTCATGGTTTATTGGCGTCGCTTATACCGGCATGTTCATGATGGTCTTGTAGGCATCGACCATCTTGTTGCGCACCTGTACCGTGGCTTCAAAGGCGATGGAGGATTTTTGGCCCGCAATCATCACCTCGGCCAGATCCACCGACTTGTCGCCCATATCGAAACGGGTGCGCAGGTCATTGGCGGCCCCTTGCAGTTCGTTGACGTTGCCAAGCGCCTGTTGCAGCAGCAGACCAAAGTCGGAGGTTACCTGACGACCGGGTTGTGCCAGCGGCGTTGCGCCTGCTTCAATCTTGAGCGCCTGCATCTCTTGCATCAGGCTGCTTGCACTAATTTCCATTTTCCATCCCCCAGACAAATCATTGACGCTGGCATGCAACAAGCAATTAGAGTGCCAATGCGTTAAAAGCGCGATGCGGATGAGTGGCCAGACCAGGCTGGACGGGTTCGACAACGGCAGGTGGCTCTGATTAAATCCGACTCTGACGCCCACTTTTGCTGGCTGGCAAGGAGTCTGCTCTGGATTATCGCAAACCCGTGTTCAAGGCGATGGACTACATCAGCCACCATCTGGATGACAATCCGGGCCTGGATGAGGTCGCAGCAGCAGCGGCCATCTCCACCTTCCACTTCCACCGTATTTTCAAGACGATGGTCGGCGAGACCATTGCCGGATTTACCCGGCGCCTGCGTATGGAGCGCGCTGCCCGTCGCTTGCTCGCCTCCCCCCAAAGCGACATCACCACCCTCGCACTGGCCGCCGGGTTCTCCAGCTCCCAGAATTTCGCCAAGGCCTTTCGCCTGCACTTCGCCATGAGTCCTTCGGAATACCGCCAGCAGCAGGGGGGAAACTGGAAAAGCAAGATTGGAAACGATCCCCTTCCCTTTGACACCTATGATGGCCTGGTCATGCACCCGGTCACCGAACACCCGGGTCTGTTGCAGGGGGCTAGCGTCAGGCAGATGCCCGCCCGGCGCGTGGCGTACATGCGCCGCCTGGGCCCCTATGGCAAAGAGACCTGCGAGCAAGCTCATCGGGATTTGCTCGCGCAGTTCGCCTCAGACGAGGCGATGACACCGGCGGGTACCCTGAGTCTCTATTGGGATATCCCCGATATCACCGATGAGACCCGTTGCCGTACTGACGTCTGCATCGAGCTGGGGCCAGAGATCCCCGCTGGGCGCCAGTTAACCACCCAGACCATCGCCGAGGGCCCCTATGCGGTATGTCACTTTATCGCTCGCGGCGATCAACTGGTCGCCTGCTGGGAGACGGCATTTCGCTGGGTAGTGGGCCAAGGGCTGAACTGCGACGATCGCCCGTGTTACGAGCAATACCACGCAGGCACGGACCCCGACCGGGATCATTACGTGTTTGATATCTGTATCCCGCTGATCAACCGATAAGCCGATACCTCATTTCCTTTACCCACTTCGGTGCCTCCGGGCACTGAAGCGACGGAGTCATGCCCATGAATATCAAAACGCTGTTTCTCGCCAGCCTGCTGGTAACGCTTCCCACTGCCGCCAATGCCCAGTCACAGAGCCAGACGCTGATCTTTGGCGGCACCATCTACAGTGGTGATCCGGCGAACCCTCACCCGGAAGCGGTCGGCATTGAAGGTAAAAAGATAGTGGCAGTCGGCAGCTATCAGGAGGTCAGCACCCGCCTCGGCAACCATGCCAAGCGTCTTGATCTGAAAGGAAAGTACCTGATGCCAGGGCTCATCGACAGCCATGTTCATGCGGCATTTGCCGGTTTTCAGGGGATGACAGTTAACTTTCCCGATGCCATGAATGAGGTTGAGCAGGTGCAGCAATTTCTGACCCGCAGCAAGGATGATCCCCGCCTGACACTGGGCGATGTAGAGCTATACAGCAATGTCTCCCTCGACTACTGGCATCAGCTTCCCCTGCTTGATGAGGTGTTCAATGGCCCGCAATACCGGCAGATCCCGGTAGTGCTGGCAGGTTCGGATGCCCACACCGGTTGGGCCAATCAGGCCATGCTGCGCAAGGCTGGCATTGATGCCGACACCCTTGACGGTCGTTATGCTCCGCTGAAAGGCAATTTTGGCCTCACCCCATCCGGCAAGCTCAATGGCTTTGCCTCGGAAGGCGGCTGGGATGCCATCCTCAAGGCGCTGCCTCCCGTCAGCGACGAGACGATTGCCAGTGCCATCATGACTGCCGCCAAACAACTCAATCAGGTGGGCATTACCGCCTGGATGGACCCTATCAGCAACATTCGCCCCCTCGCCCCCATCTTCAACGCCGAGCCGGATCGCCGCGATACCGGCCTGCTGCCGGCGTACAGCATGCTCTCCCGGGAAGGCAAGCTGACCGGACATGTATCCGCACTGGCACTGGTGGGGATACATGCATCACCCGCCATCATTGATGACGTATTGGCGCTGCAACAGCAGTTTCAAGATGCCCCGGACGTTAAACTGGTGGGGATCAAGATCCTGCAAGATGGTGTCATCGAGTATCCATCCCAGACCGCCAAGTTGAGCGAGCCCTACCTCAACCGTCCCGGTTACAGCGGCAAGGATGATCTGGACAAACAGCGTTTTAACGAGCTGATCCGCACCGCGGATGCCCATCAACTTATCGCTCACTTTCATGCCATCGGCGATCGGGCCATCCGTGAATCCCTCGATGCCATCGCCTATGCCCGGGCCCACAATCAGGATCACCGCTTGCTGCACAGCATCACCCATCTGGAGGTGGTGAGCCAGGCCAGCATTGCCCGTTTCAAACCGCTCAATGTGGCCGCATCGATGCAACTGTTGTGGGCCGGTAAAAACGTGGCGACCACACTGCTGCTTGAAGGAAAAGTGCCCCCGGCACTGCTAGCCCGCCTCTATCCGGCAGGCAGCTTGCTGCAAAGCGGCGCCATTATCGCCGGTGCCAGTGACTGGCCGGTCTCCAGCCCCAACCCTTTCCTCGCCATGTATACCGCAATCACTCGTCAAGGGGAGCTTGGCTTGCTGCCCCCCGCCAGCGAGCAGATCAGCCGTCAGGCCATCTTGCAGGCCTATACCCTCAACGCCGCCAAGGTAATTGGACGGGAGAAAGAGATTGGCTCCATCAGCGCGGGCAAGAGTGCTGACCTGATCTTGCTGGATCGCAATCTGGAACAGGTAGCAAGCGAAGAGCTCAAGGAGACCAAGGTGCTCTGGACCATGTTCAAGGGCAAGCAGGTCTATTCGGCCCACTGACACCGAGAGAACAAACAGGCCCGCACTGCGGGCCTGTTGGCAAGATCACGACAAGCGCATGGCGTGCAGTGAGCAACCGATAACGGCGGGATTAGCGGCTCGTTTCAGTCAAGTCCTTGTCAATCCAGTACTTGGAGCCGGAGATATTGGCATCGAGCAGCAGGCCCTTCTCACCAATCTGGTAGATGGCCATGCCGCCATTGTATTTGGCGGTAAGCTCGGCGCTCTCCTTGCCTGCCACCACGCCCACTTCGGAGGTAGCCTCCCACCCCTGGGTCACGAAGGCATCGAATCTGGCCTTGTCTTCAAACAGGATCACCTGCTGATAGAACTTGCCACCAATCCCGGCCGCCAGACCTGCGCCAAACATCTTCATATAGGTGTGCTTGCCGGTTTTGCGATTGACTGCCACCCCGGCCCCCTGATTGGTATGCAGCATCAGGGAGAACTTGCGCGAATCGAACACTGCATAGCCATAAGCCTTGTCAAACAACAACTTGGCTGATGGCTGCTCGTTGAACAACCGGATCAGCGCAGTGTCGGCCATGGTATTGAGCGCGATCCTCGCCTCTTTCGCCGTCTTGGGGTTGAGCATCTCGTTGAGCTCCTTGTCGGCCGCCTTCAGCCACTCCTTGCCGGTGGCGATGCTCTTGTCGGTCCAGACCCCGGCGGTATTGAAGGCATCCTCCCCCCAGGCCGAGATGGAAGCCCAGCTCTTTTTGGAAAAATCGCTGACATCCTGCCACACCTCCTTGCTGGTCTCGCTCACTGCCGCTCCCAGATCGGACGCTGCGGCCTTGAGCTTGGCCCAGTCGGCATAACAGGGTGAGAAGGCCAGACTCAGTGACAGGGCCAGCAACCAGTTACGCTTGTTCATTTTTTCACTCCCGTATTGTCGAGTGTCTGGGTTACCTGGGGCGATCACCTACAACAGGCTACCCGCTGAAAATCACCCCCGCATTATCGGAAGGGGAATCCGGTTAAGCAATCATTGAGTCCTGTTTATACCGCCACAGCCCGACAGCGGTTAACAAAAAGGCTGCTCATCAAAGAGGAGCAGCCTTTTTAAGCACAGTAAAACCGGACGGGCTTATTCGACCATCATCACCTTGCAGGTGTTGGTACTACCCACGGTTTCCATCTTGTCACCGTGAGTCAGCAGCACCATGTCACCGCTCTGCAACAGCCCCTTATCCTTGAGCACGGCCAGCGCGTCGCGGCACACTTCGTAGACCGGTTTGGTCTCGTCACCGTCAAACATCACCGGAGTGACGCCACGGTAGAGATTGGTCCAGGCCAGGGTCTTGTTGTGGGGAGACATGGCAAAGATCGGCAGACCGGAGCTGATACGGGACATCAGCAGCGGCGTGGTGCCGGACTCGGTCAACGCCACGATCGCCTTGACCCCTTCCAAGTGGTTGGCCGCATACATGGTGGACATGGCCACCGCCTCTTCTACCGAGGTAAAGGTGTAGCTCATGCGGTGGTTGGAGACGTTCAGGCTCGGATGCTTCTCGGCACCGACACAGACGCTCGCCATGGAGGTCACTGTCTCGATGGGGAACTGACCGGCGGCGGTCTCGGCTGAGAGCATCACCGCATCGGTACCATCCAACACGGCGTTGGCCACGTCCATGACCTCTGCACGAGTCGGCAGCGGCGCATTGATCATCGACTCCATCATCTGGGTCGCGGTGATCACCACACGGTTGAGACGACGGGAGTGGCGGATCAGCTTCTTCTGTACGCCAACCAGCTCGGGGTCACCGATCTCGACACCCAGATCGCCACGGGCAACCATCACGGCATCGGAACCGAGGATGATGTCTTCCATCGCCTCATCGGTGGCGACGGTTTCGGCGCGCTCAACCTTGGCCACGATCTTGGCATTGGAACCGGCTTCGCGGGCCAGCTCGCGGGCGTAACGCAGGTCATCGCCACAGCGCGGGAAGGAGACAGCCAGATAGTCCACATTCATGCGGGCAGCGGTCTTGATGTCTTCCTTGTCTTTCTCGGTCAGGGCCGGAGCGGAGAGACCGCCCCCTTTCTTGTTGATGCCCTTGTTGTTGGAGAGCGGCCCGGCCACGGTCACCGTGGTGTGAATGCGGGTGCCTTCAACCTGCTCGACCTTCAGCTGTACACGGCCATCGTCCAGCAGCAGGATGTCGCCCTGTACCACATCGTCTGGCAGGCTCTTGTAGTCGATACCGACCTGCTCCTGACAACCTTCACCCTTGCCGAGCGCCGCGTCGAGAATGAACTTGTCACCGATGGCCAGATAGATTTTGCCATCCTTGAAAGTGGAAACACGGATTTTCGGGCCTTGCAGATCACCCATGATGGCGACGTGACGACCGAGCTTGGCAGCAATGTCACGCACCTGATTGGCGCGCAGGATATGGTCTTCAGCAGTGCCGTGAGAGAAGTTCATCCGCACCATGTCGGCCCCGGCGCGGATGATCCCTTCGAGGATCCCTTCGCGGTCGGTAGCCGGACCGAGTGTGGTTACAATCTTTGTACGTCTAGGCATGAAAGACTCCAATATGAAGTTGATATGACTTGAGATTCTGCCCCATCAAGCCCATGGCTCGATGCACCCGTTTACAAACCATCTGGGTGGTTTTTGTTATTAAATTACAATACTACACCAAGGCGGGTGGCATAGACAGTCGGGGGCCGGAGCCCCCGACGGTTCAGGAAGAGTGCGGGGTTTCGAAGCGGGATTCGCGCAATCCCTCTTTTACTTTCTTCAGATTTTCGCGAAATTTCATCCCCCGGCGCAGAGTAAAACCGGTCGCCAGCACATCCACCAGCGCCAGTTGGGCGATGCGGGATGCCATCGGCATATAGACATCGGTATCTTCCGGCACATCCATGGAGAGCACCAGGTTGCACTCGCGGGCCAGCGGGGAGTCCTTGGCGGTCATGCCGATCACGGTGGCGTCGTTCTCGCGGGCCAGCGCGGCGATCTCGACCAACGCCTTGGTGCGGCCGGTGTGGGAGATCAGCACCACCACATCCCCTTCGCTGCTGTTGATGCAGCTCATGCGCATCATGACGATATCGTCAAAGCTCACTACCGGAATGTTGAAACGAAAGAATTTGTTCTGGGCATCGCGGGCAACGGCGGAGGAGGCACCCAGGCCGAAGAAGCTGATCTTCTTGGACTGGGTCAGGATATCGACGCAGCGGTTGATGGCAGAGATATCCAGGCTGTTTTTGGCGGCATCCAGACAGGCCATAGTGGATTCGAAGATCTTGGCGGTATAGGTATCCGGCCCATCTTCCGCTTCCACATGACGATTTACGTAAGGGGTGCCATTGGCCAGGCTCTGGGCCAGATGGAGTTTGAAATCAGGAAAGCCCTTGGTATCGAGACGGCGGCAAAAGCGGTTGACGGTCGGTTCACTGACGTCGGCCATCTTGGCCAGAGCGGCGATGCTGGAGTGGATGGCGGTCTGGGGAGACGCCAGGATCACCTCGGCAACCTTGCGTTCTGATTTACTGAAACTTTCCAAGTTGTTCGTAATTTTATCAAGGGTATTCATCATCACCACCAGGCGTTTTTGTAATTTAGCTTCAGTGTCTTTGCACTCAATCTACGGCTAAGCAAGTTTCCATTCAAGCTAAGGACTATACAAGACAAGCGGTTATCGCAACTAACGCCTGCCATACAAAGTATGACTCATCTCTAATTATTTCGTACTTTTCGTTACAAAACGTCACCTAGCCATGAAAGCGCTTACAAATGTTGCAAAGCAACAACACTGTGAGCAGGCGCACGTTTGTATCGATCCGGCGGGTGAGCAAGCCTGAGCTCGGATAGAATGGGCCGTCATAATCCAACAATAATTTCGGGACACCAGAGTCGTCCCCATCCTGTAACGAAGGAGTTGTTATGCAGCATACCCATGCGCTGGTCGGCGATGTCGGCGGCACCAATGCGCGTCTGGCCCTGTGTGAGCTGGCCACCGGTACTATCTGTCAGGCAAAGACCTACTCAGGTCTGGCCCATCCCAGCCTTGAAGCCGTGGTACGCCTCTATCTGGAAGAACACAAGGTACAGGTGGCTGAAGCCTGCATCGCCATCGCCTGCCCCATCAACGGTGACTGGGTTGCCATGACCAACCACAGCTGGGAGTTCTCCATCAGCGAGATGCAGAGCAATCTCGGGCTGGCACGCCTGCAAGTGATCAACGACTTTACTGCGGTCTCGATGGCGGTGCCGGTATTGGCTGAATCGGATCGCATCCAGCTTGGCGGCGCCGCGCCGGTAGCGGGCAAGCCCATCGCCATCTATGGTGCAGGCACCGGCCTAGGAGTCGCCCATCTGGTCAAGGCGGGTGAGCAGTGGCTGAGCCTGCCGGGTGAAGGTGGTCATGTGGATTTTGCTGCCAACACCGAAGAGGAAGATGCGGTGCTGCAAGTAATGCGAGGCGAATTGGGCCATGTCTCGGCAGAGCGTTTCCTCTCCGGCCCGGGCCTGGTCAATCTCTATCGCGGGCTGGTGAAATCCGATGGCCGTGAGCCAGAACCTTTTGCCCCCAAAGACATTACCGAGCGCGCACTGGCCGGGGAGTGCCTCGATTGCCGTCGCACCCTGAGCCTGTTCTGCGTGCTGATGGGCCGCTTTGCCGGCAATCTGGCCCTCAATATGGGCACCTTTGGCGGCGTCTATATCGCAGGTGGCATAGTGCCGCGCTTCCAGGAGTTCTTTACCGGTTCCGGTTTCCGGGTCGCCTTTGAAGACAAGGGGCGCTTCAAATCCTACCTCAAGGAGATCCCGGTGTTCCTGATCACCCATGAAGGGCCAGGGCTGCTCGGTGCGGGCGCTTACTTGCGCCAGTCGATGGGGATCACTATCTGATTGAAGAGGGGAACGAGGCGGGATCATCCATGGTTCAGCCTCGATTCAGTGTGAATGGCATAAAGTAGCCGCACGTAACCAAGAGGGTTGTGCTTCACAAGGAGTGGAAAGCGACTCTCATCCGCTGGATACGTTTGTCACCTGACAAGCCTGAACTGTTTCAACCGGCCTTTTGGCCGGTTTTTTTTATGTCTGATATCCGGAATTACTGGGCCAGCGCCTTCAGCTGTGCCTTGTCGGGAGGATTGTTCCAATCGATGGGACCGTGGGTAAAACGGTACTGCAACCGTGGCAGGCTGGTCTCCAGCCACTCTTCCCGAAAATAGGCATAACCCTGATCCCAATCCGGATCATTGGCCCAACCGCTCTGCAGGAAGTAGAGGCGAGTGCCCTGCCCTTCTGGCACAAAGCGCAGGCAAACCTGGGTTTTTTGCTGGCGGATATGGGGCAGACTGGGCGGGAAATTCCAGCTGAAACTGAGCAGGTCATAGGGCATGACGGCCATGACCCTGCACCCTTCGCTGCCACGTTCACCCAGCGGGGCATCAGGCCTGAAGTAGATCTCGAAAGGACCATTCGGTTCGGCCACCATCAAACATTCGGGAGCCAGAAAACTGCGCAGACCGCTTTCGGTAGTCCAGGCGTGCCAGACATCGTCTATGTGCGCCGGCACAAAAATGTTGCCTTCAATCAGTTTATTGTCCATAAATCAGCGATCCTCAAGCCATCCATACAAGGGACTCCGGCAGTATAGCCCCATGGCAAACACAATGGACAGTGCTTAATCACACCCTTGTCATTTGCATCGATTAACCTGCCGCTGTGCAGCTGCCTCAATGAACATTGGCTTGATCCGGGAGGGCATCATGATCCGGCTCATGGAAGAACACGACATTCCCCAACTGGCCCGGTTGTTTTTAAAGAGCCGCCGCCACACCTTTCACTGGGTCGATCCCGCCCGTTTCCAACTCGAGGATTTCGAGGAACAGACCAAAGGTGAACAGGTGTGGGTAGCCGAACAGGGGGACAATATCTGCGGCTTTATCGCCATCTGGCAGCCCGATCACTTCGTCCATCACCTCTATGTGTCAAGCGACTGGCACGGTCAGGGGATAGGACGCGCCCTGCTGGAGCGGGGCCTCGCTGATTCGCCGCACGGCTCGCTCAAGGTTGCGACTCGCAACACGGCGGCAGTAGCCTTCTACCATCGGCTGGGCTGGCAAAACAGTGATGAGACAGGCCACTGCGAGGTCACCGGCCCTTGGTGCAAGTTATTTAGAAACTAGCGGGACGCCCGGCAACTGCGCTTTGTGGTTGAACAGGTACCAGCGGTGCCGGGGGGAAGAACCAGCGATAGAGATCGAACCAGCCATCTCGCTGGGCAATCACGACCTCATGCACCGGATCGCGCTGGAAGATCGCCACCTTGTTTTCAGTCAGCGGCACCCAGGCATAGTTGACCAGCGCATATTGCGACTGGATCAGGTTGTACTCATTGAGATAGGAGTCATCGTTACCCGATTCGTGCAGTTGGGTACGACTGTCGATGAGGTAAACAAGCTGGTTGAAGAAGGTAAGTTGAAAACCGGTCACCCGCCACTTCTCCCTGGTCGCCTCCTCCTCTTCGATCACGGTAATTTTGCCCCAGCGGCACACCCCGTGATAGTTGACTCCATTGGCTGACATTTTCAGGTCGTAATGACAGCCTAGGCTGTTGATAAACATCCCGACCACAAACAGCAGCACGACAAGCAGTGGCAACAGCAGCAAGGTATTTTTCAGCGTTCGTTTCATCAGAGATCCCTTACAGCGTTTTTTCGAGCTCTTTATAGGAGAGCACGCGAACCTGGTGGCCGGAGACCAGCACCAGCGATGCCGGTTTGACTGGTGGCACATCGCTCCGTGCCTCCATCTGGCAAACAACGCCGGTCGGCGAGTTGGTGCAGTGCACATGGAGCCACTCGAAATGGAGATAGCTGGCGACAAACACCACCAGCACAACCAGTAGCAGATTGACGTATATCAGGCTCCTGACCAACATTGGCCGCCCGATACCGCCGAGAAAGGCAAGTTTGGCCCGCTCACCAAAAGAACGGGGAGCGGCGGCAGCAGGATCTTTGATGACCTCGTGGTCGGAGCTTGATGGTGTCGACGGTGGCTGCGCAGCAGCTGCAGGCGTGGGCTCGCTCATCGGCTCGGGCAAGGGCTCACTCTCTGTTGGCAGTGCCTTGCCGTAATAGCTCTTCATCTTGCAGTTCAGATGCAGAGAGTACCCTTTTTTCGGGGTACTTCTGATATCCAGCGTCTGGGGGGATGAGGTGAAGTGGCGACGAATATTGGCGATAGCCACGTTCAGGGAGTTGGGGCTGATGGGGCGACCCAACCAGCCGATATCGAGCAACAGATCCTTGTCGCACACCTCGTCATGGTGATCGAGCAGATAGCTGAAAATGAGGCTCTCTGCCGATGACAAGCGCACCACCCGGGCGCTTTGCAAGTTGTCCTTGTCGGCACAGAAGATCAGCTCTCGCCTTTTGACATCAAAGACATAATCACCGAAGTGATAGGCTGATATGTTATTGCCTGGCGCAACCCCCGTCATACCAACCACCTGTTATTTGCATTCATCATGAAGAAGATGGGATTCCACACCTGATAAAGCCAGATGGCGGCTCAGGACTCGCTGTAATTAAACGAAATTCTAAAGGGTCGAGATCAGCGGCACAATAGATGCAGGCAGGCATGAGCAGGGAAAATGAAAATATGCGTCCAGCGCTGTCGGACTGCGTATCGGGCAGAGCATGATGCTGCGAGTTTCGCGTATCGCGGTCACGCCAATCTCAGCTGAACAGTGACATGGGTATGACGAAAAGCGCTGCAGGACAAGGCCCTTGCCCCTCACAACATCTCGCCGCACTTCACAATAACAATAAAGGGAACCTTGCATGCCCCGCAGGATGATCCAACGGGGCGAAGTGAACTGACTAGACCCGAAACTGCTTGAGCAGGGTGTCGAGCTGGGCCGACAGCTGCCGCAGATCACTGCTGGCCTCGGCAACCTGTGCCACTCTGGCTGCACTCTCGCTGTTGAGCGTCGCAATCCGGTTGACGCTGTGGCTGACCGCCTCCGCCACCGAGTGTTGTTCTTCCGATGCCTGGGCGATATACATGTTCATCTCGCGGATCAGGCTGACCTGATTTTTAATTTTCTCCACCGATATCTGCACATCTGCCGCCTCGATGCCGGCGCGGGATGCCTTCTCCTGACTCTGTTGCATTCCGGCCCCGACATTCTGGGTCGCTTGCTGCAACCGCTTGATACTGGCACTGATCTCCTCCGTTGACTGGCGAGTACGGCCCGACAAGGTGCGCACCTCATCCGCCACCACCGCAAAACCGCGCCCCTGATCACCCGCCCGCGCCGCCTCGATGGCCGCATTGAGGGCAAGCAAATTGGTCTGCTCGGCAATGCCGTTGATCACCTCGATGATGGTGCCAATGCTGCTGCTCTCGGTCGAGAGGGTGCGCATCAGGGTGGCGACTCGCTCCACCTCCCCCACCAGTTGATGGATGGCCTCATTGGCATGGCCCGCCAGATTGTAACCCTGCTCCACATAGAGGTTGGCCTCATCGGTAGCGCCAGAGGTTTTCACCGCATTGCCAGCCACTTCCTGCACCGCCTGACTCATTTCGGTAATGGCAGTAGCGACCTGATCCAGCTCGGATTGCTGGGCGTCACTGCCTACCCGGGTATCTGCCGAGAGGGAGTCACAGAGTTCGGCGGTTTGCAACACACCGGCAGAGAGCTCGTTGATCTCCGCCACCATCTCCTGCAACTTGGCAATAAAGTGGTTGATGTTGGTGGCCAGCGCGCCCATCTCATCCTGACGGCTGATCTTCAGACGCCGGGTCAGATCCCCCTCTCCTTTGGCCAGATCAAACACCGCCTGATTCATCTGATGGAGCGGCCTGAGCACATTGCGATGAATCAGCACCATCAGCAACGCGATGATGCAGAGATCGAGCACCAGGATCTGCCAAACGGTGGTGATCAACTGCTGGCGCAGTTGGGCCTGAATGGCGGCATCACTGGTTTGCACCAGCAATCGGGCCACGGTGTTTTTCTGACCGCTGTCGTCATAGACCAGATCATACCCTCCGTAGGCAGACACATCGGCAGGCATGGCTGTCACGGGGGCAATGCTCCCCGCCGTGTCACGGGCAAACCCGGCAACCAGCTTGTCCTTGTTGACCACCAGCAAAGCACTCAGGATATCGGCCGCCAGCTCGGACTTGAGTGATGCCTCGATAAAGGCCGATTCATAATTCCACAGCGGGCCGGGCAGGGAGAGCTGCAGCCGGCCGATGGCCTGTTCGACCAGCGCACTCTGTTTGCTGTAGCTCTCCGCCTTGACGGCGTGGTAGTTGTAACCGCCAAACAACACCAGTAGCAGACTCACCGACAGGGAGGTCAACACGGCAATCCTGAACGTCAGACTTTTCCAATCCATGGTTTCCTCCCGGTTTTACGGCAGCCGGCGCAGTGCCATTGAGCGGCACTTGCTATTGGTACTGTTACTGGTACTTGGCATTGATCTTGTCGATGGTGCCATCCGCCTTCATGGCAGCGAGGATCTCGTTGAGCTTGGTGATGAGCTCATCGGGCGTATCCTTGTTAAACGCCAAGCTCATCTGGGTTTCCTTGAACACGAAGACCGGCTTGGGTGAAGCTACTTTCTCCTTGCTGGCCAGATAAGGCGCCAGATACTGGCCGGTTGCCCAAAGATCGATGCGGCCCGCCTCCAGTTTCTTCACGTTGGCGGTATCGTTGGCCGCCAGCTGCAACTTGGCAAATCCCTGGGCCTTGAGATATTCGGCGGCCGCATCACCGTTATAGCCACCCACCGAATACTGCTTGGCATCTTCCAGCGACTTGACCGTGATATTGGCGGTCGAACTGGAGAAAAACACCCAGTTGTTATTGACCAGCGGCCCTACCCACTTGAACAGTGCTTCCCGCTCCGGAGTGCGGGTCGTGGAGTAGAGGGCGGTATTGGGGGTGCCGAGGGTATCTTCGTACGCCCGTTTCCAGGGCATCAGGGTCAGCTTGTATTCGACCCCGGCACGCTTGAACAGCTCTTCGACCACCTCGGTCGACAGCCCGACAATCTTGCCCCCCTCCCCCTGCATGTTGAATGGCGGGTAATCCTCGGTCATCACGTTCAGTGGCGCAGCCTGAACAGCGCTTATCGCCATCATGGAAGAGACTGAAAAAATTGCACTTTTCCACAGCAGTTGATAGTTCATTGCAACCTCGCTTTGCTTGCCATTCATCCCTGAACATCCGCCGTTACCAATGGCGGTGCACGTCTGACCCACTGGGGTCATGCCGGCTTTCACGGCTCGCCGCCCACCCATGTGCAGCAGCAAACAGTTCCGGATTTTGCCTGTGCGCAACGAAACGCAACCGGCGAGGGAGGCTCACAACAAATCGAGGTGGAAACATGCCAGGGCAGCATAAGGGGAGTGTGGAGTGGGGCGGATAAGCCTCTGCCATACAACAGCGCCGTGGCAAAGAAGAAGCGCATCGTTTTATGACAGGGGTCTGGGAGAGAAATGATATAAAACGCCAACATCCATTTTCCCATACTGCTCGAGGAGACCTCAGAGCCAAACCTGTCCTTTAGCTAAGGTCACGAAAAGAGATACGTCAAATGAGAATGCTAACCCCCTCATCTGCTTCCAGATTAGATTCCAGATGAGCTCCGCCGAGCCAAAAAGTGGCGCGAGATACCCGAAAAACAGAAGGCCACCGCGAGGTGGCCTTCTCCAAATCAACAATAAACGTCTGGTGGAACTCAGTCCTTGGCCGCGTCCATCACACCCTCTTCGGAGTGCGCAGGCAGGATCAGGTTGAGCAGGATGGCGGCAACAGAGGCCAGGCCAACTCCGGCCAGCGCGAAGTCGCCAATCTTCATCTCCAGCGCACCGACACCGACGGTCAGAGTCACGGCGACGATGGCGATATTGCGTGACAGTCCCAGGTCCACCTTGGATTCCACCAGCGTCTTGAGACCGATGGCGGCGATGGATCCGAACAGCAGCAGCATGATACCGCCCATCACCGGCATCGGGATGGAGGTGAGCAGCGCATTGAACTTGCCAAAGAAGGCCAGAATGATGGCAAACACCGCAGCCCAGGTCATGGTGACCGGATTGAAGTTGCGAGTGATCATCACGGCACCGGTCACTTCGGCGTAGGTGGTCACGGGTGGGCCACCGATGAAACCGGCAAAGCAGACGCCAATGCCGTCACCGGCCAGCGTACGGTGCAAACCCGGGTCCTTGGTGTAATCCTTGCCAGTCACGCCACCAATCGCCAACACACCACCGATATGCTCGATACAGGGGGCGATGGCTACCGGCAACATGAACAACGCAGCAGCCCAGTTGATCTCCGGGGTTTCGAAGTGGGGCAGCGCCAACCAGGGGGCGTTCACCATGCCATCGAAACTCACCTGACCCATGAACACCGCCGAGACATAACCGGCAATCACGCCGCACAGGATGGGGATCAGCTTGATCCACCCCTTGCAGAACACAGCTGCAATCAGGGTGACCGCCAGCGAGATACCGGCCAGCGTCAACGCAGTCCCCGCAGGTACTACCTGCTCACTACCGGCACGGCCCATCGCCATGTTGCAGGCAACCTGCGCCACAGAAAGACCGATCACCATGATCACCGGGCCAATCACCACCGGGGGCAGCAATTTGTGCACAAAGCCCATCCCTTTTGCCCGGATCAGCGCAGCCAGAATGAAATACATGAAACCGGCGGCAAACAGGCCAAACATGGTGGATGGCAATCCCCAGGTCTGGGTGGCGTAGATGATGGGAGCGATGAAGGCAAAGCTGGAACCGAGGAAAATCGGGACCTGGCGACGGGTGCAGAGCTGGAACAACAGGGTGCCCACACCGGCGCCAAGCAGGGCCATGGAGGGGTTCAATCCGGTGAGCAGGGGCACCAGAACCATGGCACCGAAGGCGACAAACAGGATTTGCAGCCCGGCGACACTTTGCTTGACTAAGGAAAACATGGATGTCCTTAATTTTTTGATAACTGATGGGGATATTTATCACTTTTCAGTTATCACAAGACTTTTTCAAGGCACAAAATGAACACAAATTCGTCACTTGTTACCTTTTACTGCTTGGGAAGGGCATGAAACTGGCTTTTTAGGCGGGATTCGTTGCTACAAGCATCGAGTATGCGATTTTACGCATTATTGTGACGAACGCCAATCGTTTTTCCATCATGTTTATTGTGTTCATGGTCAAAAATGCCGCCGCCAGGGGGCGCTCTATAATGGATCCTGTGAATCAAGATGGACAAGGAGTCCCCATGTCACAACCCCCATTCAAGGCCAGCCAGCGCAGATTGCTTATTGGCTCGGCCATCGCACTCGCCCTGTTTGCAAACCCGTTCAGTTATGATTTCGCCCACAATGAGTGGCAAATGAATCAGGCCTATGCCAAGTCCTGCTTTATCGCCGGCACTCGCATCACGATGGCCGATGGCTCCACCCGCCCCATAGAGACGCTCCGGGTCGGTGAACGAGTGCTGGATCAACACGGCGGCAGTAACCGGATCCTGGCGATCGAACGGGTCATACTGGGCAAGCGCAGACTCTACGGGATCAATGATCTGCCCCCGTTCTTTACCGCAGAGCACCCTCTGCTGACCACTCGGGGCTGGGCGGCCATCTCACCGGCCATGACCCGAACCGAAAACCCGCAACTGGCGGTGCTGCCGCTATTTACCGGCATGCAGATAATGTGTCGCCCGGCACCTGCCATGGTGACGGGCAATCTGGCCCTGCAAGCCCAACCGGAATTACTGCTGGTTGAGTCACTCTGCTGGATCGAGGCATCTCCCACTACCGCACTCTTCAATCTGCTGCTCGATGGCAGCCACAGCTACATCGCCAATGAGCTGATCGTTCACAACAAAGATGGCGATGGTGGCAGTGGGGGCAGCGACAGCGGCGGAGGCAGCGACAGCGGCGGAGGCAGCGACAGCGGCGGAGGCAGCGACAGCGGCGGAGGCAGCGACAGCGGCGGAGGCAG